>NZ_JBIWKN010000001.1:708426-857792 GCF_044765685.1 Leifsonia sp. NPDC102414 | reverse complement strand
GCGCTTCTCGAGTGGGACGGCTGACTGAAGGCTACGCGCCCGCCACCGCATCCAGCTCGTACGGCAGCCGGTCGACGATCTCGCTCGCGAGGAACCCCAGCGGCGCAATGGTGCGAGCGAGCGACTCCCCCGCCGCCGAGTGCAGGAAGGTCCCCCACACCGCCGCCTGGATCGGCGTAGAGCCGCGCGCGGAGAGACCCGCGATGGCGCCGGCCAGCGCATCCCCGCTCCCGGACGTGCCGAGACCCGGCCCGCCCTCGGCGATGAGATAGACGCCGCCGTCCTGATCGGCGACGACGCCGTGGCAGGTCACCACAGCGCGGTAGCGTTGGGCGATCGCCGCGATGTCTGCGCGATCGTCGCGCAGCGGCCGACCGAGCAGCACCGCAGCCTCCTCCTTGTTCGGGGTGAGGATGCGCCGTCCTCCGCCGTGGCGCGGCGTCCCGGCGAGGGCGCCGAGGGCGTACGCGTCGAGCACGATCGTGGCGTCCCGCCCGACGGAACCATCCAGGCGCCGCAGCATGATCTTCGTCTCCCGGATGTCGTCCAGGCCGGGGCCGAGCAGCACCGCGTCCGCCGAGCCCAGATCTGAGGCGGCAGAGCCGATCGACCGGCCAAGGACGCTACCGCTGCCCCTGCCGCGCCCACCGCGCTCCCGCAGCGGCACGACCCCGCACTCCGGAAAGGCGACGGCCGCTGCAGTGGCAGAGGACTCCCCGATCGCCAGCGTGAGCCGTCCGGCGCCGACGCGGAGGGCCGCTGTCCCTGCCAGCAGCGCAGCGCCGGGCGACCTGGCCGCTCCCCCGGCCACCACGAGCTCACCGCGTGACCGTTTCGACTCGCCGGGCTCAGGAAGAGGCCAGCCGCGCAGCAGGCCGGCATCGACTTCGACGGGCGCAGGGTTACTCGGTGACACGGGCTGCTCCTGGATGCTCTGTGGTCGGGAGACCAGCCGCCTCCAGATGGGCGTCGTCCGAGAATGACTCAACCTGCCAGCCAGCTCCATCCGCGACGAGCGTGGTCACCGTGGCATTGCCGACCACTCTGTCGATGAGGAAGTCGTTCAGCTGCGCCTCCGTCCAGCCGAGGAGGATATAGAGGAACAGGCTGACCACCGCATCGTGGGTGAACAGCAGCACGGTGCGACCATCGGAGGCAGCGAGCTCCGACACGAAGGATCGCAGGCGAAGCGCCACGTCCGTCCATGCCTCCCCTCCCGGTGGCCGGTAGTAGAACTTGCCGAGCCACCTTCGGCGGGCTGCCTCATCGGGCAGCCGAGCATCCACACCGCGAGCGGTGAGTGCATCCAGGATGCCCAGTTCGCGGTCCCGGAGGCGCTCGTCGGTGAGGAACGGGCGGTCACCCAGCGCCAGGTGGGCCGTGCTCACCGCACGCAGATACGGCGAGCTCCACACCCGCGCACCATACCCGTCAACGCCGAGTTCGGCGTCGAGGCGTGGTCGCAATGCCGCGGCCTGCTGCTCGCCGAGTGCGGAGAGCGGCACGTCGGCGTCACGCGCTGTGACGTCGATCACCTCCGCTCCGGCAGCCTCGGCAGCAGTCGCGGCCACGTTGGCTATGCTCTCGCCGTGGCGGACGAGGATGATCTTCGCGGCGGTCATGGCCCGGAGTGTACGCCGCGTGTCGACGGCTGTCCGTCGCCCGGGTCACTCACCGGCCAGCGCGCTCCCGGTGAGCTCGTGGCGGGAGAACGTGTACACGATGCAGTAGTACGTGCGGTCGCCCGTCGCCCACGTCGCATCCGTGTCCGGGTAGCGCAGGTCCAGCTGGACGTCTTCGCCCCAGATGGCGACCCAGTGCCAGTTCAGGAACGGCTCGCAGAGGTCGCTGATCTGGGAGTCGAGTGCGGCCGTGCCAGGGAACGCCGACCCGGCGGGCTGCGGCAGCTCGCCTTTCGTCAGGAGCTGTGCGATGTGCTGCTGGGAGCAGTCGATCACCGGGTAGCCGTCCGCCCACTTCGAGTCGTAGGTCTGAAGGCAGTCGCCGCGGCTGATGGATGCGACGGGTACGGCAGGGACGGTGGCGACATGTGTCGTAGTGGGACGCGGCGGCAGGCCGAGCGGAGTCGGCGCCGAGCCCGGATCGAACGTGTGCGGTGCGAGAGCCGCGGGTGTTGGTGACGTCGCCGCTCGTGCGCCGCTGCCCGGGATGCCCGTCGCGACGACCCCGACCACCAGGAGCACGACACCGATGCCGGCGGTGATCGCGACGAGCAGAAGCCAGCCGCGACGCGACAGGCCGGCGGGGATGGTCTCTTCAGGCCCTCCGGAGCTGTCACGCGATCGGCGGACTGGCACGCGCTACCTCCCTCTCCCCCGTTCAGAGCTCAATGATCTGGCCACGATCGCGCTGCGCGGCCTGGACCGACCGCAACAGTAACACCGGCCGCTGCGTCTCCGAACGCCAGCGACCTCGCGGCAGCGCCGCCCAGGGGCAGCAGCCGCGCATCACTGCCCCCGCTCCAGCTCCGCCCGCAATCGCCGTGCCACCTCGAGAGCCGCGGACAGCTCCTCCGGCTCCGCAAACCGAGCCGTCCGTTCTGCCCACTCCGTCCGCAGGGGGCGGATGCGTTCGAGGGTCGCCCTCCCCTGATCCGTCAGCTCGACGAGGGGCGCCCTGGCATCGGAAGGATCCTGGATGCGCGCCACCAGGCCGGCTCGCTCCAGGGCGGCGACGCCCTCGGCGGCGGACTGCCTGCGCATCCCCCGTCGACGGGCGATCCCTGCGACGCTCACTGGTCCGTGAGCGACGGCGCCGAGGGTGAGCCAGCGCGCGGCGGTCAGCCCTTCCCCTGCCACGATGTCGTCGCCCGCCCTGGTGAGCGCGTCGGCGAGCCGGAAGACCTCGTCGACGAGTTCGGTCAGGCGCGCACCCTCGGCGTTCACGGTCGCTCGACCAGGCAGACGATGTGGCCGTCCCTGTCGCGCACGACGGACATGCGCTCGCCCCACGGCTGGACGGCAGGTGCATCCACCACCGCTCCCCCGGCGCCGACCCAGTCTGCGACGACCGCGTCGAGGCCGGTCACGGCGAAGGTCAACGCCACCGCAGCATCCGATGACTCTGTCGGGCGCTCGTGCACCATGAGCTCGGTGCCGTCCGCGGTGCGCAGCCACGCGAATCCGTCGCTCCGGCGTTCGACGGAGAGCCCGAGCACCCCGCCGTACAGGGCGACGGCGGCGGCCAGCGACGCGGCCGAGAGGACGATGCGATGAAGGGTCGGACCAGAAGTCACAGGAGCAGAGGTCATAGTGGCATGATCGTCGATTGACAGGCGCCTGTCAATATTCTCTTCACAACGCGTCGAGCTCGTCGCGCCGACGCCGGAGGTACGCGAGTTCGGCTGTGTTGTCCGCGCGTGCGATCGCCGCGTCGTATGCGTCGCGCGCCTCGGCGGTGCGCCCTCGTCTCCGCAACGCGTCCGCGCGGGCGGCGTGAAACGGGTGGTAGGCAGACAGCTCGGGCTCGAGCGTGTCGATGATCGCCAGGCCGGCGTCGAGGCCGTCGCGCTCCCCCACCGCTATCGCCCGGTTGAGGCGGACGATCGGCGACGGGTCGAGACCCACCAGCTGGTCGTAGAGGGCCACCACCTGCGCCCAGTCCGGTGCGTCGCCGTCGGTGTGCACGGCGTTGATCGCGGCGAGAAGCTGGTAGCGACCGGGTGCGACGCCGGTGGCGAGGCGTTCGCGCACCAGCGCGTGGCCCTCGGCGATCAACGTCTCGTCCCACTGGCCCCTGTCCTGCTCCGGCAGAGAGACCAGCGCACCGGCCGACGACAACCGCGCCGAGCGCCGAGCCTCGGTCAGCAGCATCAGCCCGAGCATCCCTGTCGTCTCGCCGTCGTCGGGGAGCAGTGCGTGCAGTAGCCGGGTGAGACGGATCGCCTCGCCGGTGAGGTCGCCGCGCACCGGCGCCGACTCCGAGCCGGACGCGAGGTAGCCCTCGTTGAAGATCAGGAACAGCACGGTGAGCACGCCGGAGACGCGACGGGGCAGGTCGGCGGCGGTCGGCACCCGGAACGGGATGCCCGCAGCCGCGATCTTGGCCTTGGCGCGGGTGATACGGGCGCCCATCGTGGTGTCCTGCACCAGGAAGGCGCTGGCGATCTCCGGCACGCTCAGTCCGCCGACCATCCGGAGCGTCAGGGCCACCCGCGCCTCCATCGCGAGCGCCGGGTGGCAGCAGATGAAGAGCAGCCGCAGCCGGTCGTCGTCGATGGCGCCGAGCTGCTCATGCTCCGATTCCATGTCGTACACGAGCAGCGCCTCTCTGTGCCGCGCATCCCTGGTGCTCTCCCGCCGGATGCGGTCGATCGCCTTCCGGGTCGCGGTCGTGGTGAGCCACGCGCCCGGGTTGGGCGGAACGCCATCTCGCGGCCAGCGTTCCGCAGCGGTTGCGTAAGCGTCCGCGGCCGCGTCTTCAGCCGTATCGAGGCTCCCGAACCGCTTGGCGAGCGTCGCCACCACCCGCGCCCACTCGTCGCGGTGGGCGCGGGTCAGCGCATCCTGGATATCCGTCACGCCTGCCGATCACTCCTGGAGCAGCGGTCGCACTTCGAGACGGCGGTTGCAGGCTTTCGAGCCCTCTGCCATCAGCTCCAGGGCGACGTCGAGGTCGGGCGCCTCGATGATCCAGAGACCGGCCGCCCACTCCTTCGCCTCGACGAACGGGCCATCGGTGAAGACCGGCTCGTCGCCTCTGCCGTCCACGACGGTCGATACCGTTGGATCCGCGAGCCCCGCGGCGAACACCCAGTGCCCGCCCGCGCGGAGCTTGTCGTTGAACACGTCGATCGCTGCGCCCTCCTCGGCCGTTCCCGAGTTGCTGCGTCCGTCGATCACATTCACCAGGTACTGCATGATCAGGTCCTCTCCCCTACATCGGCGATCCTGCGCCTACTCGGCGATCCTGCGCTTCGGGCCGACACCCTCCGGAACCTCGCCATGCTGGTGCAGGTGCGGGGCGTACACGAGCTTAAGCGTGCGCCCGTCGAGCACGGTCGACTCGACGAGGTCCAGATCGAACTCCGGGCCCCCGTGGAACAGGGCGGCGCGTCCTGCGTCGCCGGAGATCACCGGGAACATCATCAGCTCGACCCTGTCGACGAGCCCTGCTGCGAGAAGGGCTCGGTTCAGTTCGACGCTGCCGTGCGACCGCATCGGGACGTCGGTGGTGCGCTTCAGCCGCTCGATCGCAGTCACCGCGTCCTCGGCGAGCACCGTCGAGTTCTCCCAACCGAGCGGCTCTTCGAGGGTGTGCGAGAAGACGATCTTCGGCAGCCGATTGAGGCTGCCGTAGTACGGTTCGTCGAAGATCGTCACGAACTTCCGGAACTGGCGGAACGTGGTCGCACCGAAGACGAGCACCTGCTCCCGCTCGAAGGTGGCAACGCGGTCCGCGATCAGCTCCGGCCCTTCTTTGCCCCAGTATCCCGGCCAGCCGTCTGTCATGCCGAAGCCGTCGACCGTGCAGAAGAAGTCGACCGTCAGTGTGGTGCTCATCGTGATGCTTCCTTTCGTCCGTGGCAGCCCCGGCCGGGGTGCCCTCTCACTCCTGCAACGAACGCCGCGCGATCCTTTCGACAGCGCGCGGAAGAAATTCAGATAATCGTCGCGCTTAGACTGACAGCTATGGATGTGGAAGGCGAGACCACCGTGACCGGCTCCACCCCCATCGTCCTGTTCGTCTGCGTCCACAACGCCGGTCGCTCCCAGATGGCCGCAGGCTATCTGCGGGCGCTCGCCGGAGGGCGCGTCGACGTGCTCTCCGCCGGCTCGGAGCCGAAAGATCAGCTCAACCCCGTCGCGGTGCAGGTGATGGCGGAGGACGGCATCGACATCGCGGGCCAGCAGCCCAAGGTGCTCACGACCGAGGCGGTCCAGGAGTCCGACGTCGTCATCACGATGGGATGCGGCGACACCTGCCCGATCTTCCCGGGCAAGCGCTACGAGGACTGGGACCTCACCGATCCTGCCGGGCGCCCGGCAGAAGAGGTCCGTCCCATCCGCGACGAGATCAAGCGGCGCGTGCAGGCCCTGCTCGCAGAGCTGGTACCGGCCGCATCCTGAGCGTCACGCCGTACGGCGGGCACTCTCCCTGCGCTGGTCGACCAGAAGCTCGGCCGCCGCGCTCGCCTGCTCGGCGCCGTCGATCGTGATCGCGATATCGACGCCGCGGCGTCGCGTGATCACCAGCCCCTCGCTCCGCCTGGTGACGTATGCGATGCCTCTGGTCGAGATGCGGTATCCCCACCCGCCCCAGCGCAGTGGGCTGATCTGCTCCGCGCTCACTCGCTCGACATCGTCCAGCCGCACCCGGATCAGGGGAACCAGGAAGACCGTGGAGACCAGACGGATGCCGCGGGCGTCGACGGAGAGGCGCACGCGCGCCAGGAGAAGCAGCGTGCATCCCACCAGGAGCAGGATGACCGCGGGTGCGATCAGCCCGGGCGTCGCGGTCGCGATCGAGACCACAAGGCAGCAGACACCGCCTGCCACGAGCGCGATGGCTGGAGCGCCGAACCACACGCTGCCGGTCGTTCCGGACCAGACGAGCCTGTCACCGGAGCGGAGCGGCGGGGTCGGTCGCGCCTGGGCATGATCGTCCTCGTCGAGCGGCGCGGGGTCGGCCGATGGAAGCACGATGGCCACCAGTGCCCCCAGCGCGGCGACGGGGATCAGGAGGAGGAGGCGGACGCCGAGTACGGCCTCCTCCGGCGTCGAGACCGCCGCCGTTGCCTCAGCTGGCGCCGTCCACGCGAGCGCGGAGAGACCAGCGAGAGCGACGACGATGCCGGCCCAGAGTCGAGCGGGAGCTGAGGTGCGCGAGGAGACGACGAGCGCCACCGCGCCGACGGTGAGACCGGCGACGATCGCGGCGAACATCCAGAATGACAGCCAGGGGTCAGCGAAACCGTCCGGCGTCGCGGACCCCGACCAGTGCGACGCCATCCGCTGCCCCAGTCTCGGCCCGACCGTCACGGCCGTGACGATCAGCCAGCCAAGCGGGATCAGGCTCAGCAGCAGAGCGATGATCCGTCGGTAGACTCCTCCTCCTCTCACGCGATCCCCCTGATGATGACCGAGAGCTCGTTCGAGCTGATGCCTGCTCGAGCCGCCTCGGATACGAGGGACGCTGCCGCCTCGATCAGTGAGCGCACCGACGCCGTATCTCCGGCGACGACCACGGCTCCGCGGCCGCGTCGCAGGTCGATCACCCCCGCCTCCCGCAGGTCGTCGTACGCGCGCAGCACCGTGTGCATGTTCACCCCGAGCGACCCGGCCAGCTCCCGAGCGGACGGCAATCGCTCCCCCACCCGGATCTCGCCTCTGGCCACCCCGAGCCGCACCTGGGCCACGATCTGCTCGGCGAACGACGCAGCGGACTCGGCTTCCAGACGAATCAACATGTTCGTATTCTATACAAACAAGTGGCACCGTTGGCAGCGCCTCAGCATTTGTCTCCTGCCCCCAGTCTTAGTAGTCTCCTCAGCGCGTGCCGCAGGGGAATCCGGTGCGCGTACACGACCGGGGGACGATAGTGAGACACACACCACGCTGGATGCTGGCCGCCGCGCTGTCTGCGGCGATCGTCGCGATACCGACGGCCGCTCAGGCCGATGGCTCGAACTGGTGGTACGACTACTACAGCGTCGCCGACGCCCACGCCGCAGGCTGGACGGGCAAGGGCGTCACCGTCGCCGTGATCGACGGCGGCATCAACCCGGAGCTGCCGGTGTTCGATGGGGCGGATCTCACCGTCGATCCCGCGGGGATCTGCGAGGCTGCGGACGGCACTCCGCTCCCCGCCTCCAGCACGGACATGGCCGTTTCGTTTCACGGGTCCAACGTCACCGCCGTGATCGTCGGGTCTGGCAAGGGTGCATCCGGCATCCGTGGCATCGCGCCGGACGCCGACCTCCGGTTCTACGGGATGGGCAACGCGTCGGGGTCACCGTTTCTCGGTGAGAAGTCGTTCGGCGACGCGATCGACAAGGCCGTGGCGGATGGCGCGAAGATCATCACGACCTCGGTGGGATGGTCCGGAGCGACGAACCGGGCGATCCAGTCGGTGACGAACGCGCTCGCCCACGGCGTGATCGTCCTGGCCGCCGCGCCCAACAGCCAGCTCGACACCGGGCCGTATCCAGGGAAGCTCAACGGGGTGGTCCTGGGAAGCGCATACGGCAGAACGGGCGACATCGAGAGCGATGAGCACGCCAAGGACGAGAAGGCGATCACCCCGGAGGCGACCGTCGTCGCACCCGGCGACGATCTCCTCCTCATCGGCGACAGGACGACCGGTGACTGGAACGCCTCCGTGGACGGTTCGGGAACGTCGATCGCTACGCCGATCGTGGCGGGCATCCTCGCGGATGTGTGGCAGAAGTATCCCAAAGCCACCTCCAACCAGATCATCCAGTCGATGATCCACAACACGACCGCGACGGACCATCCGCTGCTGCGCGACACCGAGATGGGATACGGCTACGGCCCTATCTCCCTGGGACACCTGCTGCGTGTCGACCCCAGGCAGTACCCGGATGTGAACCCGCTGATGGACAAGAAGCTGGGCATCCCGACCGCCAAAGAGCTCGCCGCGACGAAGGCGGACATCGCCGCTGGGCGGGAGCCGCGCTCCAGGAAGCCGTCGTCGTTCGACGGCTACGCGGCCCTCGACGCGCACGCCGCGCCCTCTCCCCTGCTGTGGTGGGTGGCCGGCGGTGTCGGGGCGCTGCTGCTGATCGCCGCCGCGGCCGTGGTGGTGGTCATCGTGACGGTGCGCAGGCGCCGTCGCCAGACCGACGGCGTCGATGGGACGGGTGGCACGGCATGATCCGGCCGCCGACCAGCGGGATCGCGCTCCCTGACACCCGCGGCGCGGTGGCCCAGAGCTGGTTCGTCGGGTACTGCGTCGCTGGCGGGCTGTTCGTCGTGGCCGCAGCGACGACTCTCGTGCTGTACCCCATCACGCTGACCTCGCGCGCGTTCACCGCGATCTTTCTGAGCATGGCCGCCACCCTGCTGTTCGCTGTCGCCAGCCTCGTCTGCCTGGCGATCTGGCAGAGCCACCTGTCCGCGACGCGCACCGAACTGGCGGACGCGCTGCTCAGGGCCGGTTACCACGGCGTGGACGCGAAGCGGCTGCTGGGGCGGGCGACCGCCCGCGCAGCTGTGCCCGCATCCGCGGCATCCCCTCCGGCAGGCGCCGGCGTGACGCTGCGGCTGCGCCGCGAACGCGACGACCAGGGGCGGCGCTGGCTCCTCGTGGATGCGGCGCCGGAGGCCGGCCAAGCGGACTGACCCGTTCGACACATGTTGTCCGGCGATGCTTGCGCATCCCGTGCCGGACCGTGGATGCTGTCCACGACGAGAGGATGCACGAGTGCCACCCACAGAATCCACAGCAGACCCGTCGCGGCGCACGCTGCTCGTCGGCGGAACGGGCATCGTCCTGGGATCGGTGATCCCGCTGATCACGCAGGCGCTCTTCCTCGTGCAGCTCCCCGGCACCTCCTGGCTCTACGTGTTCGAAGACACGCCGCTCCTCGGCACCCTGTCCGCCGTGATCCTGATCGCCGCGCTCGTCGTCCTGGCGGTGGGCATCGGCGGCGAACCGGGCATCGCAGGTCCGTCCGTCGCAGGCAGGGCAGCGCTGATCGTGTTCGGTGTCGCGAGCATCGCTACGTCCGGGTACTCGACCATGGCGGCGATGACGCCGGAGGCGGGTCCCGTCCTCGCGATGCTGGTCGCCGTGGTAAATCTGTCGCTCACGGCACTGTGGGTGGCGTCGCTGATCGTCGCCGCCGTCTTCGTCGCCCGCGCCGGTGTCGTGCGCGGCGTCGCGCGCTGGGGGCTGCTCGTACTGGCCGCCTTGACTGTGCTGGATCTGCTGGCCTCGCGCATCCCGTCGGACGCCGCCATCGGGGTCTGGATCTGGGGCTTCGTGGCGCTCAGGGCTGTGCAGCTCCTGATCGGCGTGCTGTACGTCGTGCAGGCGCTGACAGCGGCGCCAGGTCGCGAGGCGCCGGTCGCGACGGGGTACGCGCGCTAGCCTGGACGGAGCATCGAGCGAAGGAGCGGCATGGCGAACCCTGGGAGGCGCGACGTCTTCCGGATTCGCGGGTTCCCCGCATACTGGGCGTCGTACACCGTCTCCGGCTTCGGCAGCTACGTCACCGTTCTCGCGCTGCAGGTGCTCGTCCTGGCGCAGCTTCACGGCACGGCGGTGGACGTCGGCCTGCTGAACGCCGCCCGCTGGCTCCCCTACCTGCTGTTCGGTCTCGTCGTCGGAGCGCTGGTCGACCGTCGACGGCGGCGACCGCTGCTGATCGGCAGCGACCTGGGCAGGGCTGCCGTGCTGCTCACGATCCCGGCGCTGTTCATCGCCGATGAACTGAACATCCCTGTGCTGCTCGTCATCGTGGCCGTCGTCGGCCTGCTCTCGCTGATCGGGGATGCGGCGGCGCAGTCGCTCGTCCCGCGCATCGTGCCTCGCTCGGCGCTCGTGGCAGCGCACGCGCGCACGGACCAGAGCGACGCCGTCGCGCAGACCTCTGGTCCGGTGGTCGCCGGCGCCATCGTCTCCATCGTCGGCGCCGCGTTCGCGCTCGTGGTCGATGCCGCCTCGTATCTGTTCTCCGCCATCGCGATCTGGCGCGTCAACGTCGACGAGGCGCGCGCACCGGTCGCTCAACGCGTCGGCCTGCGGAGGGAGATCGCCGACGGGCTCCGCTGGGTGTACCGCCACCGGATGCTCGCGCCGATGGCGATCGGATCGCACGCCTGGTTCTTCTTCAACAGCATCCTCGGCACGGTGTTCACCTCGTTCGCGCTCCTCGGGCTGCACCTGTCCGCGTTCCAGCTCGGCGTCGCACTCGCGGGAGCCGGTGTCGCCGCGCTGCTCGGAAGCTCGGTGTCGCTCCGCGTCGGGCGTCGATGGGGCGCTGGTGTCGCGGTGATCGCCAGCAACCTGATCATGGTCGTCGGCTGGAGCGTGATCGCACTCGCCCCCGGCACGCTCACCCCGTGGGCCGTGGTCGTCGTCCTCGCCGTCGGACAGGGCTTCTACGGCCTCGGACTCGGTCTCAGCAACGCGAACGAGATGGGCTACCGCCAGGCCGTCACTCCGGATGCGCTGCAGGGCCGCACGAACACCACGATGCGGTCGGCGAACCGCGCGATGATCGTGGTCGGCGCACCGCTCGGCGGCCTGCTCGCCACCTGGCTCGGCTACCGCCCTGCACTGTGGGTCGGCGTTGCCGGGTTCCTCGTCGCGACGGCATTCCTCGCGCTGTCGCCGTTCCGCACCGCGCGTCATGAAGCGGACGAAGCGGCGGCCTGACGGCGCGCTGGTTGTATCCTTGCTGCGATCGCCGACCAGGAAGAGGACCACCGATGACCGCCCCCTCCCACTGGATCGAACACCGCCGCGGAGACGGAGAGCTGCTCGGCTGGATGGAGCAGGACGGCGACGGTTTCGTCGCCATCGACCTGCTCGGCCGACGCGTCACCGAGGTGGTCGACTGGCTGGACGCCGAGGAGCACCTGGATGCCCTGGGCATCGGCTACCTGGCCGACCGCTTCGAGCTGCGGCTGGACGACGGGCGCTGGCTGCTCGTGCGCATCACCGAGGTGTCGACGGAGGCGATCCGTGTCAAGAAGGACGACTGGGGCGACATGGGCGCCACGCTGATCGAGTACACGGTCCCGTTCCCGCTGCCGGACGGGCTGCGTCCCCTTGCCGCGCACCGGGCTGTGTCGTTCCCCGACGGGTACATCACGGACGGCTCCGCCACGGACGGCGAGGTGAAGCCGACCTGAGATCGAGCCTGCCGGCCACGCGCTGTCCCCTCTCGGCGCTGGCCGGTCGCCCTTGCGTCCTGTGACGTTCCCGCCTACCGTTCGATGCGACCACCGCGATCACCACGACAGGATCACCATGCCGACAGACCCAGCCGACGACCTCACCGCCGACGAGAAGCGCGAGGACCAGTTGACAACGGCCCCGAAGTCAACGGAGGCCGACGCGAAGCCGCGCATCACGGTGGAGGAGACGGAGCCTGGGGTGGCCCGCATCGACATCAGGGACGACGCGAACGCGCGTCCGGGGAAGCCAGACTCGGAACGGGGCTGACGCGCTGCTGGCCTGGCCGGTCTCGCGACAGGCGTAGGCTCGAAAGCCCGTCAGAAAGGCCTCCAGCATGACCATCAGCACCCTCGACCAGAAGACCGCCCTGATCGTCGTCGACCTGCAGAACGCGATCCGCGCATACCCTGTCGCGCATCCCACTGCCGAGGTCTTCGCGAACGCGGGTGCGCTCGCCGACGCCTTCCGCGCCCACGGTCTTCCCGTCGTGCTGGTCAACGTCGCCGGCGGCGCACCAGGCCGCACCGAGACGCAGCGCCGCGCGACAGGCGAGCGTCCGGCCGACGCGATGGAGTTCGTCGCCGAGCTGCACAGGGCCGTGAGCGACCACGTCGTCACCAAGAACACCTGGGGCGCGTTCACCGGCACCGACCTGGATGCGTACCTGAAGGCCGAGGGCGTCACCCAGGTCGTGGTCGCCGGCATCGCGACGAGCGCCGGTGTCGAGTCGACCGCGCGCCACGCGCACGAGAACGGCTACAACGTCACCCTCGCCACCGACGCGATGTCCGATGGCAAGGCAGAGGTCCACGACTTCGTGGTGAGCAACGTCTTCCCGCGCATCGGAGAGTCCGGCACGACGGCCGAGATCATCGCCCTGCTGGCGGCCACCCGCGTGTGACCGGCGCCGTGCGCTGACCGCGGCCCGCTGTTGCGCTGCGCAAGGGGCTTGCCGATCGGCCGTTTCGGTGTTGCATGGCTCGCATGACAGACGCACGCGACGACCAGAGCGAACCCGGCTTCGACCAGACCAACGGCCTGGTCGACGGACTCGACGGAGACGACGACGGGGCTGTCGACCAGACGCCGGAGTCGAACATCATCGGCGACGTGATCGCCGACCTCGACCCCGACCGCCGAACGGACGACGGCGCAGAACGCGACGACGCAGATGGCGACGGCAGGGACGGCCAGACCTCGTACAGCGAAGAAGGCAAGCCCTAGCTCGTCCTGGTTGCGGGCGATGACGAGCAGCCCGGACACGGGCCGAGCGCAGAGCACCTGGACCAGACTCGGCCGGGTGCCGTGGTGGCCAATGCTCGCGTTCGCCTCGCCCGTGTTGCCGACGTTCGTGTTCCTCGACTGGCTCGTGACCGCGCTGCTTCTTCCCGACGACGGATCCCTGCTGGTGCGCAGCCTCATGGCCATCGCGATCGCCGCTGCGGTCGTCGCCCTGATCGTGATCTCGTTCCGCCTGTGGGCGCCTGCGACCTGGGTCGACGTTGCGGGCGGCCGCATCAGGAGCGGCCGCCACGTCGCCGCATTCCCCGACATCGTGGAATGCCGGCTGCTGGTCAGCGCATCCCTCGGGCGCCGCACGCTGAGCCTGATGCTCGGCGACGGACACGGGATGCGGGCGGGCGTCCTCCTGCGCGACGCCAGGGATCGCCCTCTGACCGCGAAGGACGCCTCAGCACTCGGGGCCGCGGTGCTCGGATCGAACATCGCCATGCCGGTCTCCCGCGACGACCCGAAGGGCAGGTTCGCCCGCTACAACTTCCCCGATCACGTGACGAAAGAGGAGGCAGCGCAGCTCGTGGCCGCCCCGCCGTCGTTCGGTGACCCGCTCCCGATTCCGCCACGCGTTTGACGGGCTCACCCGCGACGCGCTGCCCGCATCCACCCGTGCCCCCGGCGCTCACTTCCCCGATGCGCCTGCCAGCCCAGGCTCGTACCGCGTGTAGCCCTCCCGCAATTTGATCGCCGTCGGTGACAGCCGCTCCACGTCCTCCCAGCGCACCAGGAACGCCCCGCGGTGCCGCCAGCGCAGGAATCGCGCGATCAGCCACGGCGACCGCTCGTCGTTGCGCTCGTAGCCGAGGAAGGACGACCCGGAGTGGCCGCTGACGACGAAGCCGTCGAGCCGCGCATCCGCAAGCAGCTGCCCCGGGGCGCCGTCCACCACGAACCGTGCGTCGATCACGCGGCCTAGTCGCTCCCCGTCCGCGGAGAACACCGGCGTCTGCAGCAGGTCACTCAGGATCATGGCGGCCTCCAGGGATTCGGGCGACGATGTGGTCGCGAACCCAGCGCTCCACCCAGGTCGCGTCGAGCTGCTCCCCCGGCACACCGAGCGACACCACCACGTCCACTTTCGCCACGTCCGACCAGGGGATGCGGTGCAGCCGCGACCGCGGAGGCCGCCCGCCGAACATCCTGGTCCACAGGGCGGACCCGCTCACCAGGGCCGTGATCACTGGGGCAGGCGTGCCCGGTTCGATCGGCTGGTCGTACGGAACGTCGGTCAGCTCCAAGTCGTCGACGGCGACCACCGGCACGTCGTCCCTGTCGAGGATCTGCCTGTCGAGCAGGTGCAGCTCCGCGTCGATCACCTGCCCGGCGTAGGCCGGCGGTGGCCCGAGTTCGTCTGTCATGCGCCCATTCCCGTCACGATCATCAAGGGGATGGCGGCGATGGATGCGACCAGGATGATGCCGAGGTAGAGCATCGCGAACGCATTGGTCACCTTTCCGTTCACCATCGTCCCCATGTACTGCTTGTCGTTGGCGACCACAAGGATCGGCAGGTACGTCAGTGGAAGGGCGATGGCCGAGAACACAACCGAGAATTCGGTGACCGCCACCGGATCCACCCCTGTCGCCAACACGCCGATGCCGATCAGCAGCGCAACGATCATCGTGATGTGGAACCGCGCCGCCTGCGCCGGCCTGCGAAACTTGCCCCACGACCAGCCGAAGAACTGCGCCAGCGTGTACCCGCTGGAGAGCGTCGTCTCCAAAGCCGCGCCGAATGTTGCGGCGACCATGCCGACGATCACGAACGCGAGGGCGAGCTTGCCTCCCGCCTCCGCCACCGGCAGCGCCACCTGGGCGAGCGAGGTCACGTCGATCCCGCGCGGCAGCAGCACGATGGTGGCGCACGCGGCGATGGCGAGCGACAGCACCCCGCCGAGCGGGAAACCGACCAGCACGTTGATGCGCGACTGGGCGATGTCCTTCTTCTTCCATTTCTCCTCGACGGCGCCGCTGGAGAAGAAGAACACCTCGTACGGGGTCATCGCCGCACCGAACAGGGCGATCGCGTAGTACCAGTACGTCGCGCCGTGCTCACTGGCAGGGACGTGCGGGACGATGGCCTGCCCGGCCAACACGGCCCAGTTCGGGTGCAGGAGGAACACCGCGACCGCGAACACGATGAGGGTCAGCCCGAGCAGCCCCGTCACGTTCTCCAGGAGCGAGAACTTCGCCCGCCACACCACGAGCCAGACCGCGAACGCCGCCACCGGGATCCACAGGGTCGGCTCGATGCTGCTGGCCAGCTGCAGCGACAGCGCGATGCCGCCGACCTCGGCCGTCAGCGTCAGCAGGTTGATCAAGAACGACGCGGTGAGGTTGGCCAGACCGGTCCGGGGTCCGAGACGTTCCCGGATGATCTCGAATGTGGCTCGCCCGCTCACAGCGGCGACTCGCCCGGACATCTGCGCGAACAGGCAGATGCCGACGACTCCGACGACCACCACCCACGCCAGCGACATGCCGAACCGGGAGCCGACGACGGCGTTGGTCACGAGATCCCCGATGTCGAGGAAGCCCCCGATGGCGGTGAGCACTCCGAGCATCACCCCGAGCAGCCGCTTCACTTCGCCTTCTCCGCCCGCTCGAGCCGGTCGGCGAGTCGTGTGAGCGCCGTCGCGGCGGTGCGGACGGCGGGGACGGCGGACCCGGCGTCGTCGGCCACGGCTCGTTGAGCGGCGAGCACCGCATCCGTCGCCGCACGGATCGCTCGGAGGGCGCTCTTCTGCTGCGCCGTCTCGGCGGCACTGGACGGCGCGACCTCCGCGGCCGATTGCTCGGCAGCCCCGAGCTCCGTGAGCGAGTCCCCCAACGCTGTCTGCGTTGTGGTCAGGAAGCTTCGGTCATCCCGCTGCTGCGTGAGGGCCAGTTGCGCCGATTCTGCGGCCGAGCGGGCGTCCGTGGTGGCCTGCCGCAGCGACGACGTGGCGCTCGCACAGCCCGTGAAAGCGGCGATCACGATCGCGGCGGCCACGATGCATGCGGTCACGTTCCTGCTCTTCACGCCCCGCACAGTATCCCCCTGCGGGTTCCCTGGGTAGGGGCTGAGTGTCACGCGTCGTGCTGCGGGTCACCGAACAGCGGGTCCAGGAACTCCCCCAGCGCGACAGCCAGCGCCTCTGGCCGCTCCTCCGCCATGTGGTGCCCGGAGTCGATCGGGCCGCCGCTGACGTCGTCAGCCCAGTCGCGCCAGATCGCGAGCGGGTCGCCGAACAGCTCCTCCAGGTCGTCGCGGCCCGACCAGAGCACCAGCAGCGGCTGCTCGATCCGCCGGCCGGCGCGGCGGTCCTCCTTCTCGTGCGCCACGTCGACAGTGAGCCCGGCCCGGTAGTCCTCCAGCATCGCCAGCACCACGCTGCTGGTGCGCATCGCGCGCCGCCACTCGTCGTGGTTCTCCTGCCCCATCCGCTGGGGATCGCCGTGGTACCAGGCGTCCGGATCGGCCAGGATCACCCGCTCAGGGATGCCCGGCTGGGCGAAGAAGAACCAGTGCCACCACGCCGTGGCGAACTCCGGGGTGATGCGCTCCAGGTGCTCCACGATCGGGATGCAGTCGAGTAGCGCCAACCTGGGCACCCGTTCCGGATGGTCGAGGGCGAGCCGGAACGCCACATAGCTGCCCCTGTCGTGCCCGACCAGCGCGAACCTGTCGTGGCCGAGAGCATCCATCGTCGCCAGGATGCGCTCCGCCGTCGCCCGCTTGGAGTGCCGGGCGTGATCCGGCTGCGGGTCGGGGGCTGTGGATGCACCGTAGCCCGGCAGATCGGGGACCACCACCGTGAACCCCCGCTCGAGCAGAGAAGGGGCCACGCTGTGCCAGGTCGACCCCGTGCGCGGGTGCCCGTGCAGGAGGACGACGGCCGGGCCGTCACCGGCGTGCCGAACGTGGACGACGCTGTCCCCGACGTCGATGTCGTCGGTCTGGAACCCGGCGAACATCCCGGTCAAAGCTGATCGTCGTCGAGCGGCTCCGCAGCGATGTCGTCCGTGCCTGCGCCGTCGTCCGGCGCGCCAGGCGCGGCTTCGTGCCCTGGCTCGACGACGCCGTCCGCGTCGTACGGCTCGCGGCCGTCGAGCAGCTTGCCCTCCTCCGTCTCCGGGTCCGTGTCGTCCTGCGCGGTCTCAGGCGCCTCCGCGGAGGCGGTCTCCTGTGCTCTCTCTCGTGCGTCGCTCATCGTCGTGCTCCTGTTCCTGTGTCCCGCTGGCGGTCGATGCCGCCCAGCAGGTCCTTCAGCGCCTTCTCGATGGTCGGGTGGTCGTACTGCCCCGCTCTGCTTTCGCCGGAGATCACCGCGCAGCGGTGCAATTTCCGGAAGTCGCCGTACGGGAACGAGTACCGCCCCTTGGTGCCCTCCGTCTTCGACGTGTCCTCACCGAGATGCCACTTCGCGAACTCGGCCATGCCGTGCTTGTCGATGAACGCGTTCTCGTCGTCCGCAGACGGCGCGTGCTCGCTCCAGTCGTCGCGCTCGTCCGCGACCACGTCGCCGCTGTGCAGCAGGCCGCGCGCGTGCGCGAGGGCATCCTTGTTGAGCTGAACGGTCACTGGCTCCCCTCTCTCTTCCGGCCGCTGTGCCGGCCGTTCTGTTCGTGTCGGGCGCGGGATGCGGTCGCCGGCGTCGAGGACGGCGGCCGTGCGGTCTCGCACGGCCGCCGCCACACCGGGCTTGCGGTCTCTTCGTCCGCCCCTGTCGGATCGACCCGCCATCCGGTTCGCCGCTCACCGTGGCCCTCCGCGGCTCGCTCGTCAATCCCCTGGCGCTTCCGACCTTTGCGCGTCGTCTGCCGCTGCGTCCTGCACTCCGGCCGATGCGTTCGCGGCGTCCCACCACTCCAGAACGCGCGTGGCGTGGAAAGTCAGCCACGGCGACGGCTCCCCCGGCGGCACATCGACCTCGAACCAGACCCGTCCAGGGTGGCGGTACTCCTGCAGCCACCTGCCGTCCGCCGTTCGGGATGCCCGGATCAACTCGACCGCCTCTGCCAACCGTGGATCGGGGGCAGCGTCGTCGTGCAGCGCCGCCGCCCTCGCGTAGTCGGCGGCGTTCAGCACGCTGTACTGCCAGCGGAACGGGTAGCCGAATCGCGTCGCCCACGGCGCAACCACCTCGCCCGTCGACCGGCGATGCAGGAGGTGGCGCTCCAACAGATACTCCTCGCCTGCATGCCTCGCCGCCCGCAGAGCGTCGCTGCCACCGGTCGCGCCCTCGAAGAAGAGCAGCCCTTTCAGGCTGTTGAGCGTGGAGTGGAACGACGACCTGGTCGACCCATCCACCCATTCGCAGTTCCACCCTCCGTCCGCCATCCTGTGCTCGACGAACCACTGCGCGAGCCCGGACACGTCCGCGCCGAGCCACGCGCCGTTCGCGAGGGTGAACCCGTTGATGCAGCAGTCGACCTCGCCGCCCCAGTACGGCAGATCCTCGTACTCCCACCGGCTGTTGGCGGCGAGCTTCTCCGCGGTGCCCGCAAGGACGGCGGCGTCGACGCCCCACTCGCGCAGAGCGTTGAGACTCCAGGTGGTGGCGGTGTACGGCTGGCCGCCGTCGTCGCGCGGGTCCGGATGGTCGAACTCCATGTCGCCAGGGAAGTACGCCCCGCCCGCCCACTGCCCGTCCGCATCCTGTTCTGCCAGCAGTCGGGCGCCGAAACCCTCCGTGGCGACGCGTGCCCTGGTGACGGCCCACACCTCAGGGGGCGCGCCGAGCAGGTCGCGCTCGACCTGCCAGCGCAGCGCGGGATCGGAGTCGAGCAGCCAATCGAGAACGGCGGTGTCTGTCATGCGACGCAAACTACACCTGGGCTCATGCGACGCAAGCGACGCCTGGGCTCAGGCGACGCAAACCGCATCTGGCGTCCCGGCCGGCAGCGCGCGGCTCACTCCTCCTCGTCGAGGTCCTCGTCGTCGAAGCCGAGGTCGGCGTCCTCCCCGCCGTCGAGCGCGACGTCGACGCCGTCATCGTCGTCTTCGTCGTCTTCGTCGAGGTCGTCGTCCTCCTCGTCGAGGTCCTCATCGCCTTCGGCGTTCGCGACCTCCTCGATCCAGTCGACGTCCTCATCGGTCAGGTAGCTGCCGGGCGGAACGTCGTCCGCCTCGTCCTCCGCGCCGACGATCTCGACCGAGCCTCCCGCCTCCACGATCGACGCGACGATGCCGTCCGGGATCGCATCCCCGTTGTTCGCGATGAGCCACTGCTGCTCGAAGCCCGACAGATCGCTCCACCACTCCTCGATACCCATGCCCGCAGTCTGCCACCGTCGCTCAGGATGCGCCGCCCCCAGTTTCCGGAGCACGCTGCCTGCACCCCGTACGCTGTCCTCGCGGCTCGCTCAAGCCGGAGCACTGCGAACCGGCCGGACTACTGCGGACCTGCCCCGAGCATCCGCTCCACCAGTGTGCGCACCTGCCCCTGCTCCGCCCCTCCGAGCGTCGAGGTGTACGGCGCCAGCTCCCGCCGGAGCTGCGCCGTGAGCTGCGCACCGAGTTCCTGCCCGCGCGCCGTGAGCCGCACCTCCACCGCCCTGCGGTCGCTGACGGACGGCGTCCGCTCGACCAGCCCTCGTTTCTCCGCGCGATCCACCAGGCCGGACAGTGTGGACTTCTCGAGCCCCAGATAGTCGGCGATCGCCGTGATCCTCAGCTGCCGGTCGCGCAGGATGCCGAGCACCCGCAGCTGGGTCAGCGACAGGTCGTTCTCCGCGGCGATCCTGCTGAGCACGCCCATCGCCCGGTAGGAGAACTGGACCAGAGCGTCGATCAGGGCGTCATCGTCCGCCTCGCGGTGCACATCGTCGGCCATGAGCAGACCCTCCTTGACATAGTTGGTGTTACGAACTAAGAATACTTCGTGTTACCAACCATATCGTGGAGGTCCCCGTGAAGGCTGCAGTCGTCTCGTCGTTCGATTCCGCCCCGGCGTTCGCCGAGGTGCCCGCCCCGCGCGCATCCGGCGATGACGCGCTGGTGGTCGACGTCCTCGCTGCAGGGCTCCACCCTCGGGTGCGCTCCCAGGCGGACGGCAGCCACTACACCAGCACGGACGAGCTCCCACTGATCCCCGGCATCGACGGCGTCGGGAGAGACGCCTCCGGCGCGCTCCGGTACTTCATCCTCCCGGACACCACGCTCGGCTCGATGGCGCAGCAGACCGTGATCGACCGCCGCCGCAGCATCCTGCTGCCGGACGACGCAGACCCGATCCTGGTGGCCGCCGCGATGAACCCCGCGATGTCGTCGTGGCTGGCTCTCCGCAGCCGGATGCGGTTTGAACGCGGGCAGAGCGTCCTGATCCTCGGCGCCACGGGCAGCGCAGGAAGCCTGGCGGTGCAGGTGGCCGGACTCCTCGGCGCCGACGCGATCGTGGCCGCCGGACGCGACGACGCGAAACTCTCCGCCCTTGCGCCCCTCGGCGCGACAGCCACCGTCTCCATCGCCGGTGACCCTGCCGCGATCGCGGACGCCGTCGGGCACGCGGCGGCCGACGTGGACGTGGTGCTCGACTACCTCTGGGGCGAGCCGGCCGCAGCAGCCATCACCGGCCTCGTCACCGCCCGAGGGGACAGCTCGCGCCCCCTCACGTGGATCGAGATCGGCTCCGTCGCCGGCCGCACGGCCCCCATCCCGTCCGCGGCTCTCCGCGCCGCCGACCTCCGCATCGTCGGCAGCGGACAGGGCTCTGTCCCGACGCGCGACATCCTGGACGCACTGCCGGCCCTGGCCGACACCATCGCCTCCGGTGCATTCCGGCTGGATGCGGTCGCCGTCCCCCTCGCCGACGTCGCCACCGCCTGGGCGGACACGGCCACCACCAGCCGCATCGTGCTCACGCCCTGACCGGGCAGCCACGCGCAGGCAGACCGCAGCTCACCCTCCGGCGATCCCCGCGCCATCCCGCAGCTGGTACACCCAGGCATTCACACGGATCGGGTGCCCTTTCGGGTATTCGAATCCTTCCTCTCCCGCGCAGACGAAGCCGACCGCCCGGCAGAGCGCGTTCGACGCCGCGTTGTCGACGCGCGGAAACGCCAGGACGGCCCGGCGGTCCCCGTGCGTCGCTGCGTCGCCCAGGCACGCCGCCAGTGCCAGGGATGCGACCCCTCGCCCCTGATAGCCGGTCGCGATACCCCAACCGGCTTCGTACACAGGCTCGTCGTGCCAGACGGTCTCCCAGTACCCCACCGAACCGACGGGTTCCGCCGCCTCGTCCACCCGGATCGTGAACATCCGCGCCTCGCCGTTCTGCCAGTAGCGCAGGTAGCGTTCGTGCCGGTCGAGCACCTTTTCCTCTGGCTCTGGGCCGCCGAGGAAGGCCGTCATCTCTGCCGTGTTCGCCCGGCGCAGGACGGGGAGGTCGTCCTCAGACCAGCGATGGATGCTCACCCCGCCGCGCGACGCGATCCGCTCCCCCGGCCGCGTCGCCGTGTCGACGTTCACCCGAGCCTGACGTCGGCCGCCCCGACCACCTCGGCCGTGCGGCCGGGCGCGCGATGGTTGCCCCAGTACAGGTTCGTGTGGGCGACGACGAGATCCGGCGTCGGCGCTCCCCACTCACTGAGGTCTTCCGTGGTGTGCGCGTCGCCGATCAGCGTCACGTCGTAGCCACGGGTCAGCCCGCCGTGGATGGTCGACCGGATGCACTCGTCGGTCTGCGACCCCGTCACCACGATCCGTCCGACGCCGGCCGAGGCGAGCACCTCTTCCAGCGCGGTCTCCTCGAAGGCGTCCGCATAGTGCTTCGGCACCAGCGCCTCGTCGTCGGCACGGCTCAACTCCGGAACGTACTGCCAGGCGTCGCTGCCGTACTCGATGTTGTCGTCCGAGTGCTGGATCCAGACCACAGGCACTCCTTCGTCCCTCGCCCTGTCGACGAGCGAACGGATCGTGCCGACCACCTCGTCTCGACGGTACGCGCCGTCGATGACACCGTTCTGCACGTCGATCACCAGCAGCGCAGACGCGTCGCGCCCCTCCAGCGTTGACATGTGTTCCCCTTCCCCTGCTGTTCTGTCCTGCATCCTGCCCTGCGTTTTGCCCTGCAGGACGACGGAGACCGCTCCCCGACACCCGCCGTCACCCCAACGTCGGCGTGCGCCGGGACTCGTGCCCGATCGGCACCACGAGCACCGACCGCAGCTGCGCCCGCGTGAGCTGTACAGCCACCGACCCGGACAGCCACTCCTCCACCGCGTGGCCGAAACCGGCCTGGTGCGTCCCCACCACGACAATGGCCGCATCCTGCTCGTCCGCGAGCCTGGCGAGCGCCTTCGCCGGGTCGCCGGCCAGCATCCGCAGCACCCAGCCGCCACGCAACGCGCGCGCGCCGCCCGCGACCGCGTCGGACACGGACGACGCGCCCGACGACGCGTCCGCCAGCGCCGCCGTGATCGCGGCGGCGAGGTCGACCGCCAACCGCTCGTCCTCCGGGGCGACAGCCTCCGGATGCAGCGATGCCTCCCGGCGCAGGTCGGCGCGCTCCCACTCGGTGAGATAGCTGTCCGGCGTCACGTACGCGCACACCATCGGCCTGTCGAGCAGCGCTGCCAGTGCGGCGGCCTCCTGGACGACGGCGACCGGCTGGCCGGGATACACCCCCACCACCACGGGACCGGCGGCCGACGACAGGCTCATGCTCGATTCAACCCTGCGGGGGCGTTCCGGCGATGTTCACCAGCCAGGAGACGCCGAACTTGTCCACGGCCATCCCGAAGCTGTCGCCCCACGGCGCCTTCGACAGCGGCTCGACCACGGTGCCGCCCTCGATCAGCTTGGCGAAGTATCCGGACAGCTCCTCCTCGTCATCGCCGCTCAGGGAGACCGAGATGTTCGAGCCTTCGGCCAGGTCCATGTGCTTCGGCACGTCGGCCACCATCAGCGTGAAGCCGGACGGTGTCGTCAGCTGGGAGTGCATGATGAGGTCCTTCTCCTCCGGGTCTGTGCTGACCTGGAACTCGGCGAAGGTGCTCCGCTGCACGTCCCCTCCGAAGACCGACTGATAGAAGTCCATCGCCTCACGCGCCGAGGTGCGGAAGTTGAGGTAGGGGTTGAGTGTCGAAGCCATCGGCCTCTCCTTAATGTCGGTTCCCCCGGCCGTTCGTCGGGCCGGTACGGGTTCAGCGTAGCGATGGCCACCGACCTTGCACGAGTGCAGAGTTCCGCGGAATTACGTGCATTTCCGGGCGTTCTCCGTGCCGCGTCGTCACCGGCGATACGCACCGACGATCAGCTCGCCCCTGATCTCCCCCAGCCGCTCGAGGATGCGGTCCACCAGCACAGCGCTGACCCCACCGGCCGTCAGATCCCACGGCCCGATCGGCTGCAGTTTGCCGCACCGGATGCGCACCACCTCCCAGCCGGCCGCCCGCAGCAGTCTGTCCTTCTTCCTGTCCGTCGCCTCCCTGCGACCCACGTGCTCGAGCCCGTGCCTGCCCGTCGTGTCGTACTCGATCGCGATCCTGAGCTCGGGGATCACGATGTCCGGCCAGACCTCCAGGTGCGAGAAGAACGGCCGGGCGACCCGCACAGCGTTGTTGCCGAGATCGACGTCGAGCCGTTCGGCGATCCGCTGCTTGAGTGCCGGCTCCGCAGCGGACGCCGGAGTCGGCGCCCACCTGCTCACGAACGCGTCCCCGACCGCGACAGCGTCCGCCCCCGCCGCCGCGTGCCGGCAGACAGGGCAGCGGCGGCCGCTCAGGATGCGCTCGATGCTCGCCTCATAGACCGGGTGCCCCCTGTCGCACTGCCAGGAGTGCGTCCGCGCCGTGCCGTTCTCCGCCGACACCGCCACCCGCGATCCCGGCGCTGCCAGCGTCACCAGCTCCTCACGGGTGAGTCGCTCTCCATCGAGCCTGCGGCACAGAAAGCAGCGGTCGTCAGCTGGGTCGTGCTCGATCCTGCGGGGGTCGCGTGCGTGGCCGCAGACGTGCATCCCGTCGTCCTGCTGCGGCATCCGGATGCGGCGCGGCGCTGCACCCTCCGCGCAGGCAGGGCACCACGCCGACCTCCGTCGCGTTCCGCCAGGACGCGAGCGCTGTTCCTCCGGGGTCGCGACGAAGCGGTGCCCCGCGTCGCACTCCCAGAGCAGGTAGACCTCGGCGGCGGGCGGCACCTGGCTGAGCACGATGCCGTGGTTGAGGTCGGGGTGGTACTGCCGGATCAGCATGGGGTAGCGCTCCCAGTCCGTGCGATATCGCCCGATCGGGTACGGCGTCTCCTCGCCCTTCGACCACTGGCGGCGCGCCCACCATTGCTCGACGCTCTCCGGCACCGCTCCGCTCCGTTCGTTTTTCAGCCGACGACCGCCGGCCGGCCCCGTCTGCGGTCAGCGTACGCGGCACCACCGTCAGAGCAGATAGGGGACGATCGCTTTTCGCTCCGGCGGATAGTCGTCGAACGTCTCCCGGTACCAGCGGTGGTTCGCCATCGCCCGCGGTGCGAGGTTCGCGATCGTGTACAGCGCGAACGCCAGCCCGGCGAGCGACCAGGTCGCGATCGCCCAGCCGGTCCACTCCACCATCTCGCCCAGGTAGTTCGGGCTGGACACCCAGCGGTATCCGCCACCGCGCGGGATGCTGTACCCGCCGGATCGCGCACCCCGCAGCCTGCGCAGGATGCGGTCGGAACCGAGGTTGAGCGAGAACCCGGCGATGAACACGACCACGCCGATCCAGAACCGAGGGTCGGCGAGCCAGCTGTTCGCGTACTGGCCGTACTGCGAGATCCACCGCGCATTCACCCACGCGTTGAGCAGGTTGAACAGGATCGCCATCCCCACGACGGACACGGGCATCCTGGACCCGGTGCGCATCAGGAACGGGTAGACGAAGGCGCGCTGCACGTAGTGGAGCTGCCACAGCGCGAGGAACAGCAGAGGCACCAGCTCGAACCGGTGGTCGCCGAGCAGGTAGAACAGCAGGAAGACGATGGATGCTGGACTCTCCATCACGACCCAGCCGACCCGCGCGGGTACGGTCAGCCCCCATCCGGAGCGGCCGTGCCGTCCGTACGGCGCTACCACGAAGCACAGAGCGACGAAGGTGGCCACCGCGAGGGCGATCTCGGCATACACGAACCAGCGATACGGACCGTCGGGCATGCGGGGAGCCTAGCGCGTGCGTGGCGCTATGTGGGTGGGCCCGCATCGAACCGACGGTCGCGTCGTGTGGGCCCTGCCGGGATCGAACCGACGACATCCACGGTGTAAACGTGGCGCTCTACCAGCTGAGCTAAAGGCCCTTCAGCCCGTCAGCCTAGCCGACGTGCAGCAGGAGCAGCTCCAGCGCCGCCTTGTACGCCTCGATCGAGCGCGCCTCGCCGGGGGCAGTGATGAACGACGCCCGGATGATGCCGGACTCGTCGATCACGAACGTCGCCCGGTTGGCGAAGCCCTTCTCCTGCAGGAACACGCCGTACTCCTTGGAGATCTCGCCGTGCGGCCAGAAGTCGGCGAGGAGGGTGAAGTCGTATCCCTCCTGCTCCGCCCACGCGCGCAGCGTGTACTTGGAGTCGACGGAGATGCCGATCAGCTCGACAGCGTGGTCCTTGAACAGATTGAGGTTGTCGCGCAGCGCGCACAGCTCGCCCGTGCAGGTGCCGGAGAAGGCGAGCGGGAAGAAGACCAGCGCCACCGCCTTCGTGCCGCGGAAGTCGCTGAGCCTCACCGTCTGGCCGTACTGGTCGACGAGTTCGAAGTCGGGTGCCTGGGTGTCGTTCTCCAGAGCCATGGTGTTTCCTTTCGACGCTCGCGGATCGGAATGCCGCGCACGCACGAGCACACAGCTTAGACCCGCTTGCCGTGGAGTCAAATGGAGCGGTCAACGGGAGGCGCGGAGTGAGGCTAGGCTGGCAGATGGTGCCATCGCCCTTGTTGTGACCCGACAGCGATCAGCTCCGTCTACCATCTATCCGACACAAGAAAGAGGTCGAGGGTGACTGTAAACGACCAGGACCCGTACTCGGTGAATCACATCGATTCGGACCCGGAGGAGACCGCCGAATGGCAGGAATCCCTCGACGCACTGGTTGCGGCCCATGGCCACGAGCGCGCTCGTGAGATCATGCTGAGCCTGCTCAAGCGCTCCAAAGAACTGCAGCTCGGTGTTCCGATGGTTCCGACCACGGACTACATCAACACCATCTCCCCGGAGAACGAGCCGGACTTCCCCGGCGACGAGGAGGTCGAGCGCCGCTACCGCGCCTGGATCCGCTGGAACGCGGCGGTCATGGTGCACCGCGCGCAGCGCCCAGGCATCGCCGTCGGCGGCCACCTCTCGAGCTACGCCTCCAGCGCGACGCTCTACGAGATCGGCTTCAACCACTTCTTCCGCGGTCAGGACCACCCTGGCGGAGGAGACCAGATCTTCTTCCAGGGCCACGCCTCCCCCGGCCCGTACGCCCGCGCCTTCCTCGAGGGCCGCCTGAGCGCCGACCAGCTCGATGGCTTCCGCCAGGAGAAGTCGCACGCGGGCGGCGGCCTGTCGTCGTACCCGCACCCGCGCCTCATGCCGGAGTTCTGGCAGTTCCCGACCGTGTCGATGGGCCTCGGCCCGATCAACGCGATCTACCAGGCGCAGCTCAACAAGTACCTCACGAACCGCGGCATCAAGGATGCGAGCGACCAGCACGTCTGGGCGTTCCTCGGCGACGGCGAGATGGACGAGGTCGAGAGCCGCGGCCAGCTCCAGGTGGCAGCGAACGAGAAGCTCGACAACCTGACCTTCGTGGTCAATGCCAACCTTCAGCGCCTCGACGGCCCTGTGCGCGGCAACGGCAAGATCATCCAGGAGCTCGAGAGCTACTTCCGCGGAGCCGGCTGGAACGTCATCAAGGTGATCTGGGGCCGCGAGTGGGACGACCTGCTCGCCCGCGACTCGGACGGCGCGCTGGTCAACCTGATGAACCAGACCCCGGACGGCGACTACCAGACGTACAAGACGGAGAACGGCGCATACGTGCGCGAGAACTTCTTCGGCCGCGACCCGCGCACCCTGGAACTCGTCAAGGACTACACGGACGACCAGGTCTGGGGCCTCAAGCGCGGCGGCCACGACTACCGCAAGGTGTACGCGGCGTTCAAGGCTGCCACCGAGCACAAGGGCCAGCCCACCGTCATCATCGCGAAGACCATCAAGGGCTACGGCCTCGGTCCGAGCTTCGAGGGCCGCAACGCGACCCACCAGATGAAGAAGATGACGCTCGACAACCTGAAGACGTTCCGCGACGCCATGCGCATCCCGGTGTCGGATGCGCAGCTCGAGGAGAACCCGTACCTTCCGCCGTACTACAACCCCGGCCCAGAGGACGAGGCGATCCAGTACCTGCACGACCGTCGCCGCGCGCTCGGCGGCTACGTGCCGGAGCGGCGCAGCAAGTACACGCAGCTCAACCTCCCCGACGACTCGGCGTACGCCATCTCGAAGAAGGGCTCCGGCACGCAGGAGATCGCCACCACGATGGCGTTCGTGCGTCTGCTGAAAGACCTGCTGCGCGCGAAGGACTTCGGTCACCGCATCGTCCCGATCATCCCGGACGAGGCGCGCACCTTCGGCATGGACGCGTTCTTCCCGAACGCGAAGATCTACAACCCGAACGGCCAGCACTACACCTCGGTCGACCGTGAGCTGCTCCTTGCGTACAAGGAGAGCCCGCAGGGCCAGATCATCCACGTCGGCATCAACGAGGCGGGCGCTCTCGCGGCGTTCACCAACGTCGGAACGTCGTACGCCACCCAGGGCGAGCCCCTCATCCCGGTGTACGTGTTCTACTCGATGTTCGGCTTCCAGCGCACCGGGGACGCGATCTGGGCCGCAGGAGACCAGATGGCCCGCGGCTTCATGATCGGTGCCACCGCCGGCCGAACCACGCTGACCGGCGAGGGTCTGCAGCACGCCGACGGCCACTCGCTCGTCCTCGCGAACACCAACCCGGCCGTCGTCTCGTACGACCCGGCGTACGGCTACGAGATCGGCCACATCGTCCGCAGCGGTCTGGAGCGGATGTACGGCGGCAACCACCCGGACCCGAACGTCATGTACTACCTCACGGTGTACAACGAGCCGATCGTCCACCCGGCAGAGCCGGAGGGCGTCGACGTCGACGGCATCGTGCGCGGCATCCACCGCCTGAGCGTGTCGGACGTGTCCGGCCCGAAGGCGCAGCTGCTCGCATCCGGTGTCTCCGTTCCGTGGGCGCTCGAGGCGCAGCACCTGCTCGCGCAGGACTGGGGCGTGTCGGCCGATGTCTGGTCCGTCACCTCGTGGTCGGAGCTGCGCCGCGACGGCCTCGCGGCGGAGGAGCACAACTTCCTCTACCCGCAGCAGGAGAAGCAGGTGCCGTACGTCACCCGCAAGCTGCAGGATGCGGACGGCCCGTTCGTCGCTGTGACCGACTTCATGCACGCGGTTCCCGACCAGATCCGGCAGTTCGTGCCCGGTGAGTTCGCGACGCTCGGTGCGGACGGCTTCGGCTTCTCGGACACGAGGCCCGCTGCGCGCCGGTTCTTCAAGATCGACGGTCCGTCGATGGTCGTCCGCACCCTCGAGCTGCTTGCCGCTCGCGGGCAGGTCGACCCGAACGCTCCGGCGTGGGCGATCGAGAAGTACCTGCTGCACGACGTGAACGCGGGGACCACCGGCAGCGCCGGCGGCGAGAGCTGACGTCGGCTCCCGTGCCCAACACGCCAGATCCTGCGCAGAAGAAGTCAGCTCCTGTGCCGAAGAAGGCCGCGGAGAGGTCGAAGGCAGACACCCTCCTGTGGCTGCGCAAGATCTCCGGCGAGCTCGCAACGGCCACGCTGAAGCGCCTCGAGGACACCCTGCCGTGGTACCGCGACATGCCTCCTGGCAGGCGGTCGGCGGTGGGCCTCGTGGCGCAGGCGGGCATCTCGTCGTTCATCTCGTGGTTCGACGATCCGCGGTCGACGCCGTGGATCGCGGCCGACGTCTTCGGGGCGGCTCCTCGTGAGCTGCTCCGGAGCGTCAGCCTGCAGCAGACCCTGCAGCTCATCAAGGTGACCGTCGAGGTCGTCGAGGACAGGGTCAAGAACGGCGGAGAAGCGCTCCGCGAGGCGATCCTGCTGTACTCCCGCGAGATCGCGTTCGGAGCGGCTGACGTGTACGCGCGCGCCGCGGAGGCCCGCGGTCTCTGGGACGCACGACTCGAAGCGCTCGTGGTGGACAGCATCCTGACCGGCGAGTACGACGACGAGCTGCCGAGCAGGATCGCGGCGCTGGGCTGGCACGGCCACGGCGAGGTCTCCGTGCTCGTCGGCACGGCGCCCAAGCTCCTCGACGTCGACCAGCTGCGCCGCACGGCGCGGCACATGTCGGCTGA
The DNA here is from genome assembly GCF_044765685.1 of Leifsonia sp. NPDC102414. Lineage (NCBI taxonomy): Bacteria > Bacillati > Actinomycetota > Actinomycetes > Micrococcales > Microbacteriaceae > Leifsonia > Leifsonia sp. NPDC102414. The sequence goes on along the minus strand of NZ_JBIWKN010000001.1, from coordinate 828,263 downwards.
CGTGCTGATCGGGGTGCAGGGCAGCAGGCTGGTGCTCGTCATCGGACGGGCCTGGCCGAGCGCATCCACCCCGGACGACGCCATCGGCGCGACCCCTGTCGTCAGCTTCCTGGAGATCGCGACGCAGCTCGAGCCTGGATTCGGCGCCGGCCACCTGGTGCTCGGCCACGAGGTGCCGAGCCTGGTGGATGCGTCGAAGAGCGCAAAAGCAGCGCTGGCCGGATTCGCGGTCGCGCGCGCCTGGCGCAACTGCCCGCGCCCCGTGCACGCGGACGATCTGCTGCCGGAGCGCGCCCTCGCCGGCGACGGGCTGGCGCGCGCGACGCTGATCAACCGGATCTACCGTCCGCTCCAGGCGCACTCGACCGAGCTGCTGACCACGCTCTGGTGCTACCTCGACAACGGCCGGTCGCTGGAGGCGACGGCCCGCGAACTGTTCGTGCACCCGAACACCGTTCGGTACCGACTGAAGCGCGTCTCAGAGGTCATCGGCTGGGATGCGACGGGCGCCAGAGAGGCGCTCATCCTGCAGGCTGCGCTGATCGTCGGCTCCATCAACGAGCCGGACGGCCCGCGCCGCCCCTGAGATCCTTGTCACTCCGGAACAAAGGTTTCCGGGATACTTGGTATCCGTTCGACACATCCGCACCGCGGAAGATTGGCAGACTGGAACCCGTGATCGTCATCGTGTGCCCTGGGCAGGGCTCCCAAACCCCTGGCTTCCTCGACCCCTGGCTCACCGAGCCGCGGTTCCGCGACCAGCTCACCGGCATCTCCGACGCCGTCGGCATCGACCTGGTCGCGCACGGCACCGTGAGCGACGCGGACACGATCCGCGACACGGCCGTCGCCCAGCCCCTCATCGTCTCGGCCGGGCTCCTCACGCTCTCCGCCCTGTTCGCGGACGGACGCCGCGACCGCATCGGCGGCATCGCGGGGCACTCGGTCGGCGAGCTGACAGCAGCGGCGGGCGCAGGCGTCCTCAGCGAGACGGACGCCGTCGCGTTCGTGCGCGAGCGTGGGGCCGCCATGGCAGCCGCAGCGGCCGAGACCGCCACCGGAATGAGCGCGGTCATCGGCGCAGACGAGACGGAGCTGCTGGCGAAGCTGGACGAGCTCGGCCTCTCCCCCGCCAACTACAACGGCGGCGGCCAGATCGTCGTCGCGGGGGCGGTAGATGCACTCGCCGCGCTCTCCGAGAACCCGCCGGCCCGCGCCAGGGTCATCCCGCTGCAGGTCGCCGGAGCGTTTCACACCCGCTACATGGCGCCGGCCGTCCCCGCGCTGGAGGCGTTCGCATCCACGCTGGCGACGAACGACCCGACGCTGCCGCTGTGGACCAACAAGGACGGCTCGCGCGTCGCCTCAGGAGCCGAGTTCCTCAGGCTCCTGGTCGGCCAGGTGTCCTCCCCCGTGCGCTGGGACCTCTGCATGGAGGCGTTCCAGGCCGCCGGGGTCACCGGTATCGTCGAGGTGGCCCCCGCCGGCGCTCTCGTCGGCCTCGCCAAGCGCGGTCTGAAGGGCATCCCGAGCGTCGCGGTCAAGACGCCGGACGACCTGCCCGCCGCGTTCGACCTCATCGACCAGGCCGCCTAGGAGGACGCAGATGACCCACCCGACGCTCCAGCAGGCCCACGGCCCGCAGTACACGCGCATCCTGTCCATCGGTGCGGCACGCGGCGACGTCGTCGTGCCGAACGACGACCTCGTCGGCCCGATCAACTCCTCGGACGAGTGGATCAGGCAGCGCACCGGCATCGTGACGCGGACGAGGGCCAGCCACGACGTGCTCGCCGTCGACCTCGCAACCGAGGCCTCGAAGGAGGCGATCGCCGCCTCCGGCGTCGACCCAGCGCTGATCGACCTCGTTATCGTCGCCACCATCAGCAACGCACGGCAGACGCCGTCGCTCTCCGCCGTGCTCGCCGACCGCGTCGGCGCCAACCCTGCCGCCGCGTACGACATGAACGCCGCGTGCGCCGGATACGCGTACGCCGTCGCCCAGGCGGATGCGCTCATCCGCACGGGGGTCGCGCACTACGCGCTCGTCGTCGGCGCCGAGAAGCTGTCCGACGTCGTCGACCCGACCGACCGCACCATCTCGTTCCTCCTCGGCGACGGCGCAGGCGCTGTCGTCATCGGCCCGAGCGAGTTCCCCGGCATCTCCAAGACCATCTGGGGCTCCGACGGCTCGAAGGCGGACGCCGTCGGAATGGACGGCACCCTCGTGGAGTTCCGCGACGGAGAGAAGCCGTGGCCGACGCTCCGCCAGGAGGGCCAGACGGTCTTCCGCTGGGCGGTCTGGGAGATGGCGAAGGTTGCCAAGCAGGCACTGGATGCGGCGGGCGTCACCCCCGACCAGCTCGCGGCGTTCATCCCCCACCAGGCCAACATGCGCATCGTCGACGAGTTCGCCAAGCAGCTCAAACTGCCGGAGACCGTCGCCATCGCGCGTGACATCGAGACGACCGGGAACACCTCGGCGGCTTCCATCCCGTTGGCGACCCACCGGCTGCTGCAGGAGCATCCTGAGCTGTCCGGCGGGCTTGCGCTGCAGATCGGCTTCGGCGCAGGACTCGTGTTCGGCGCACAGGTCGTCGTGCTGCCCTAAACTGTTCAACGGTCAAAACGACACCCCTCAAGGAGAAAACACCATGGCATTGTCCACCGAAGAAGTTCTCGCCGGCCTGGCCGAGCTCATCAACGACGAGACCGGCATCGCGACCGACACTGTCGAGCTGGGCAAGTCGTTCACCGACGACCTGGACATCGACTCCATCTCGATGATGACCATCGTGGTCAACGCCGAGGACAAGTTCGACGTCAAGATCCCGGACGAAGAGGTCAAGAACCTCAAGACCGTCGGCGACGCCGTCGAGTTCATCGTCAAGGCGCAGGCCTAACCCCGCACGAGAAACGTCCCTCGCGGTCGGGACCGGCTCGGCACCCCCGATGTCCGGTCCCCCGCGGTTGGCCGCGCCATGAGCGCGTGCCGTGTTCCATCTACGGAGAGTTGCCGTTATGACCAAGAAGATCGTCGTCACCGGCGTGGGCGCAGCGTCGCCCCTCGGTGGCACAGCTGCTGAGAGCTGGAAGGCGCTGCTCGCCGGCGAGTCCGGCGCCAGCACCATCGAGAAGGAGTGGGTCTCCGAGCTGGAGCTCCCCGTCACGTTCGCCGCTCAGGCGAGGGTCGACGCCGCCTCCGTTCTCCAACGCCACGAGGTCAAGCGCCTCGACCCGTCGAGCCAGTTCGCCCTCATCGCCGGGCGCGAGGCGTACGCCGACGCAGGCTCCCCCGAGGTCGAGCCTGAGCGGCTCGCCGTGGACTGGGCCACCGGCATCGGCGGCGTCTGGACCCTGATCGACGCATGGGACACCCTGCGAGAGCGCGGCCCGCGCCGCGTCATGCCGATGACGGTCCCGATGCTCATGCCGAACGGCCCTGGCGCGGCGATCGGCATGGACCTGCACGCCCGTGCAGGCATCCGCACCGTCGTGTCGGCGTGCGCGTCCTCCACGGAGTCGATCGCGAACGCATACGACCACCTGCAGCAGGGCCTCGCCGACGTCGTCATCGCCGGAGGCTCCGAGGCGGCCATCCACCCGCTGCCGATCGCGTCCTTCGCCGCCATGCAGGCGCTGTCGAAGCGCAACGACGACCCGGCGACCGCATCCCGCCCGTACGACGTCACGCGTGACGGCTTCGTGCTCGGAGAGGGCGCCGCGGCACTCGTGCTCGAGACCGAGGAGCACGCCAAGGCGCGCGGCGCGAAGATCTACGCCGAGCTCGTCGGCGGCTCCGTCACCAGCGACGCGTACCACATCACCGCTCCGGACCCAGAGGGTTCGGCGGCCGCTCGCGCGATGATCGCCGCGGTCGAGGGCGCTGGAGCGTCGCTGTCCGACGTCGCGCACATCAACGCGCACGCCACGAGCACGCCGGTGGGCGACATCGCCGAGTACAACGCGCTCCGTCGCGTATTCGGCGACCTGCTGGAGGGCATCCCCGTGTCGGCGACCAAGGCATCCACCGGTCACCTCCTGGGCGGCGCCGGCGCGATCGAGGCGTTCTTCACGGTCATGTCGCTGCACGAGCGCGTCGCGCCGCCGACGATCAACCTCACGGAGAAGGACCCGGAGATCCCGCTCGATGTCGTCACCTCGCCGCGCAAGCTCGGCGACGGCGACCTGCTGGCCATCAGCAACTCGTTCGGCTTCGGCGGCCACAACGCCGTCGTCGCGTTCCGCTCGGTCTGATCCGGACCGAGGCTGCACGCACGAAGGCCCCGACCGGTTCACCCCGGTCGGGGCCTTTCGCGTTTCACCGCGTGCGGGCGGCAGCGCATGATGCCTGGGCCGGCCCGCCGCGGGAGTCTGTCGCGGACCCTCTCGGTCAGCCGACCTTGTGCAGCCAGACCACACTGGTCTCGTCGCTGGCGTGCCGGAACGGCTCGAGTTCGTCGTCCCAGGCCTGTCCGAGCGCGAGTCGCAGCTCGCGGTGCAGCTCGCGGGCGTTCGCTCCGGCGATCTCCATGGCGTAGCGGACCCTGTCCTCCGGCACGACCATGTTGCCCGCCGTGTCGGTCTGGGCGAAGAAGATCCCGAGGTCGGGGGTGTGCATCCATCGGCCGCCGTCGCTGCCGAGCCCCGCGTCCTCCGTGACCTCGAAGCGCAGGTGCTCCCAGCCGCGCAGGGCGGAGGCGATGGCCGCGCCCGTGCCCTGGGGGCCTTCCCAGAAGAACTCGGTGCGCTGGGCGCCCTTCAGCACCGGCTGCGCCTCCCAGGTGAAGTTCACGGCGCGACCGATAGCGCGTCCCGCCGCCCACTCGATGTGGGGGCAGAGCGCGCCAGGGGAAGAGTGCACGTAGAGCACTCCTCGACTTGCGTGTGCCGCCATGATGTCCTCCGTTCGATTGGATGCGTCTTCCCCAACGACCAATCGGCGGTACTCACCGGCACAGTGTGAAATTGTGGACCGTAACGGTCTCTTCTGTGAATTATGCCGCAGAAACCCCGCATGTCACAAGATTGCAACAGTTTGGCTGCGGCGTGGCGGCGGAACGGAATAGCATACCGAGTATGTCGGTTCAGAATGGCTTCCTCGCCCTGCTCACCCAGGGCGCAGCATACGGCTCGCAGCTGCAGAGCGAGTTCCTGGCGCGAGCGGCGCACCGCCGCCAGCTCAACGCCGGTCAGGTGTACTCGACGCTCGACCGGATGGTCGACCAGGGCCTCGTGCAGCCAGCGGGCACCACGGACGACGGCCTCCCGCTCTACGCCCTCACGGCGGACGGCGCCGCGGCGGCCGAGGAGTGGCTGACCTCAGGCCCTGTGGATGCGCGCCCGGACTGGGATGAGATGCAGGACCAGGTGCTCATCGCCGCGTCCCTCTCCGGAGCCGACGCGCCCGCGGTGGTCGCCGACTACCGTGCGGCGTTCTCGGAGCGCATCCGCGAGCTCAGCCATGACGCGGACTCGCGCGCCATCCTCGCAGCGAACCGCGCAGCGGAACTGGGAGCGCGCGCCGCCATCGAGTGGCTCGACGAGGTCGCCTCGACGCTCACCGCGCATCCGGACGCGCTGCTGCGCGCGCGCTCCCCCGAGCGCCCCCGCAGAGGCCGCCGCCCCGCCTGACCCGCTGACCCGCTGACCCCGTCCCCGAAACAATCGAGTCCGGAGTTGTTCACACGACACGCCGGGGGCGGACATGAACAACTCCGGATTCGATTGTTTCGGACCGGGGTGGCAGGACGGGGGTCAGTGGAGGAGCTGGCCGGCCTTGTTGAGGACGTTCTTCTCGCCGGCCTCGATGGGGACCGCGAAGCGGTTCTGCGCTGGCGGCAGCGGGCAGTTGAAGTTGTAGCTGAACGCGCAGGGCGGCAGCACGGCGAGGTTGAAGTCGAGCGTCACGGTGCCGTCCGGGTTCGGAGCCACGAACAGGAACCGACCGACGGAGTACGTCGACTCCCCGTTGGTGCTGTCCGCGAAGACGAGCTGCAGGGCGCGCCCTGCCTTGAACGCGGCGAGGTTGTATTCGACGCCGTCCTTACTGAACGTGATCTCGCCGGGGATCACCTTCTCGCGGGTGCTTCCGTCGTCCTTCAGGTGCTCGAAGCCGACCGTCTTGCCGCCCTCGATCGGTGAGAACTGCGCCTGGATGATCCACTCCGGGTTGAAGTCGAAGGCGTCGATCGAGCCGAACTCCTGGATCGCCTCCGAGTTGGAGTCCCAGACCCGCAGCGCGTAGTCGCCGTCCTCGCTGGCGATCACGAAGCCGGTCACGGTGTCGCTGAATACGATCTCGCTCGGAGCCGCGTCATCCTTTCCGCGCACGATCGCTTCGCCGTCGACGAGCGTGCCGTCGACCACGATCCCGTCGGCCGCCGTCGCGACGACCTTCAGGCCGGACTGACCCTTCGGAAGCGGGGCCCACAGCCCGGGGATGCCCCACACCGGCTGTGCTTCGGCGTCCGGGTCCCCGGTGATCCACTGGGTGTTCACCAGCGCCAGGTTGCCCTTCGGAGCCGTCACGGCCTGCTCGCGGCGATGGCGGTACCTGGCCAGGATGTCGCGGGGGTCTGCTGGCGCTGTGGCGGTGTCTGTCATGGTCTCCATCCTCGGTCAGATCACCCACCACAACCAACTCCGACACAGCTTCATTCCGTGTCTCGCGGCGTCCGGCTCACTTCGCCTCGGCGTAGCTGTCCACCACGGCGGCCGTCACGGGGAACTCGACGGGGAATCCGCCGAACAGCAGGCGCCCGGCGGCCGCCGCCGAGGCGACCACCGCATCCGCGGCCTGCTGAGCGAGCTGGGCCGGGGCGTGAACGATCACCTCGTCGTGCAGGAAGTACACCAGGTGGGGGCTCTCCAGCAGTGGTCCGTCCTCGCCGAGCACGGTGAGCCGCTTGCGCAGGTCGGCCATCCAGCACAGCGCCCACTCCGCCGCGCTCGCCTGCACGACGAAGTTGCGCGTGAACCTGCCCCAATCGCGCGCCTGGCTGCGGGCGCGTCGCTCGTCCGCATCCGTCGACTCCGGCGCGGACGCCGCCGCCTGGATGGCCGCCCAGGAGCCGCCCGGCCGTGGCGAGCTGCGGCCCAGCCGCGACGTGACCACCTCGCCGCGCTCCCCCGCCCGCGCGGCCTCCTCGACGAGCCGGATCGCCTGCGGGAACGCCCTGGTCAGCCGCGGCATCAGCCTGCCGCTCTCCCCCGTCGTCGCGCCGTACATCGCGCCGAGCATCGCTACCTTCGCCTGGGCCCGCTCCTCCACTGCGCCGGACGCGACGATGCCCTCGTACAGGTCTTTCCCCCGCCCGGCCGCCGCCATCGACTGGTCGCCGGACAGACCGGTCAGGATGCGCGGCTCCAGCTGCGCGGCGTCGGCCACCACCAGCTTCCAGCCAGGGTCGGCGACCACCGCTCCCCTCACCTGCTTCGGAAGCTGCAGCGCGCCGCCGCCGCGCGTCGCCCAGCGCCCGGTGACGACTCCGCCGGGCACGTAGTCGGGATGGAACCGGCCGTCGCGCACCCAGGTGTCGAGCCAGGTCCAGCCGTTGGCGGTGAGCAGGCGGGAGAGCTTCTTGTATCGCAGCAGCGGCGGGATGGCCGGGTGGTCGACATCGCGGAGCTCCCACGATCGTGTCGACGTCACCATGAGGCCGGCCCGTTTGAGCGCGCGCAGCACCTCCGGCGGACTGTCCGGGTTGAGGTCGGGGCTCTCCAGTTCGGCGCGAAGCTCCGCCGCGAGGGCGTCCAGCATGGCCGGCCGCCCAGCGGCCGGCCGGGGACCGAGCAGATCGGTGAGCAGCGCGTCATGCCGTTCCGCGCTGTACGGCAGTCCGGCGAAGCGCATCTCAGCGGCGATCAGCGCCCCGGCGGACTCGGCCGCGAGCAGCAGACGCAGTCGGCCGGGGCTCGTGCTGCCGTCGACCGCTGCGCGCTGCGCAAGGAACTCCTCGAGCGCGGACGGTGCTGCATCCTGCCGGTCGTCCTCGTCGAGATCGAACAGCGCGGTGTGAGCGGCAGGCTGCTCCTCTGCGAAGGCGGGAAGGGCGTCCCACAGCCCGAGCGGAGCCGTCGCGAGCGCTGAGCCGGACGAGAGCGACGACATCCGGAGGATTGTGTGGCTCAGCTGGAGGTCGTCGCAGCGTTCGATGCGCACGCCGGCGGCGAGCAGCGGCGGATACCAGGCTCGGGTGTCGCTCCACGCCCAGCGTGGACTCTCCCGCTCTTCGGCACGGACGAACCCGGCCAGCGCGGCGGCCTGGATGGTCTCCTCGCCGACCACCGCACCGCCCGCGTCGACCCTGGTCGCCAGAACGCTGCCGGGCGACGGCCGGTCGAGTACGAGGTGCACGCATCCATTCTGCGGCCGGCGTGCGACACTCCGTGACGCGTCTTGTCAGCGACGGGGAAGGTGAGGATAATTCACACAACGACGATGCCGACCCGAAAGGCGATCGACGATGACCGCATACCTGCACGACAGCCAGGGCACCTGGATCGCGTACCGGATCGACGACACAGGACGGTTCCTGTTCAACCCGGACGGAGACTGGATCGGCTGGTTCCCCTGGAACGACGACGACGTGGTGACCCCGGACGGGCACTACCTCGGCACCGTCGTGGGCGACCGCCTGCTCACCGACACCGCCCACCCGTTCCGCGGAACACCTGACTACCCGGGCGCACCTCGCTATCCCGGCCAGGTGAGCTACCCCGGCGCTGCGGCGTTCGTCAGCATGCCCGTCGGCTACCAGGACGTCGCAGGCTCGTTGCTCTGGCCACGCATCGCCTCCTGAGCCATCGGGTCGCTCGCAGGCCGCCGTCAGACGCCCAGGCCGCCGTCGGAAGCTCAGACCGCCGTCAGAAGCTCAGACCGCCATCAGGCGTTCAGTCCGCCAGCCCCACCAGTCGCGCCCGCAGCTCCGGCCACGCTGCTGCGAACCCGGGATGCAGCGGCAACTCCGTCACACCGCCCACCTCCACCCAGCGCAGCTCGATGCTCTCCGGGTCGGCCACCAGCGCCTCGAACGGCCGAACGGCTTCTGCGACGACGGTCGTGTACGACCAGAAGCCGAGGTCGAGGACGCTCGTGAACAGCACGGCCACCGCATCCCCTGGCACGGACGCTTCCTCCGCCGCCTCGCGCAGAGCACCGTCGACAGCGGACTCGCCCTCGTGCCGCGCGCCACCCGGCAGCCCCCAGGTTCCGCCGAAATGACTCCAGTCCGCCCTGTGCTGCAGCAGGATGCCGCGCCGGCTGTCGTGGACGAGCAGACCGGCCGCTCCGAAACGGCCCCAGAACCGCTGACCGTCCGGACCCTCGACCCACGCATCGCCACTGTTCACCCCTCCACGTTAGTCGCCGTGGATTGCGGGCTTGTCACACGGTGTCACGGTTCTAGGGTGATGCCATGACCCTCGAACGCTGGCACCGCATCACCGAATGGCCGCTCACCGGCGCGGCCGCCCTCTTCCTCGTCGCGTACGCCTGGGAGGTCATCGCCGACCTCTCCGGTCCGTCGCTGATCGTCGCCGAGACCGTCATCTGGCTCACCTGGGGCGTGTTCCTCGTCGACTACTTCGTGTGTCTCTGGCTGGCGCCGAATCGCTGGCGCTGGTTCTACACGCACCTGTTCGATCTGGCGATCGTCGTGCTGCCGATGCTGAGACCACTGCGCCTGCTGCGGCTCGTCACGATCCTCTCCGTGCTGCAGCGCACCGCCGGCGCCGCGTTCCGAGGCCGCGTGATCGTGTACGTGGTCGGTGCGGGCGCCCTGCTGGTGTTCACGGCGGCGCTGGCGGCACTGGATGCGGAACGCCACGCCCCAGGGGCGCACATCAACACGTTCGCGCGCGCGGTCTGGTGGGCGTTCGAGACGATCTCGACGGTCGGCTACGGCGATTTCACGCCGGTCACCGAGGTGGGCCGACTGGTCGCCGTCGGGTTGATGATCGGCGGGATCGCGATGCTGGGCATCGTGACGGCGACCCTCGCATCCTGGATCGTCGAACGCGTCGCGCAGACCGAGATCGACACCAGGGCCGCCACGCGCGGCCAGATCAAAGCCCTGTCTGCGCAGGTCAGCGAGCTGCGCGAACTCCTCGAACGGAAGTCCGCCTGATGCCGGGCGTGCGCAGCGCCGGCATCCTGCTCTACCGTCGGCGGGCGACGGTAGAGGTGTGGATCGCGCACATGGGTGGGCCGTTCTGGGCGAGGAAGGACGAAGGCGCCTGGTCGATTCCGAAGGGCATCGTCGAGGCGACAGACCTCGACGGGGAGCTCGCGGCCGCCCGACGCGAGTTCGAGGAGGAGATCGGATCTCCCGCGCCGGACACGGCGTACGCATCGCTCGGCGACTTCCCGCTCTCCTCCGGCAAGAAGGTCGCGGTGTTCGCGGCCGAGGCGGAGGCGTTCGCGCCGGAGACGGTCACGAGCAACGCGTTCGAGTTGGAGTGGCCGCCGCGCTCGGGGCGCATCCAGTCGTTCCCCGAGATCGACGACGCGCGCTGGACAACGATCGAGCTCGCGCGCAGCAAGCTCACGAAGGGCCAGCGCCCCATCCTCGACGCGTTGCTCGGGCACCTCGACGGCACCGGATCCTAGGCCCGACGTCGGCCGCTCCGGGGTGGCGAAATGGTCAGCGTCCGCTGTATAGTCAGTGCATGCTGACCATTTCTTCCCGCCTCGATGTGATGAACCGCCTCGGACGAGCGATGGCCGACCCCACCCGCTCCCGCATCCTGCTCGCGCTGATCGAGCAGCCTGGTCATCCGGGCGCGCTCGCCACGGAGCTCGGTCTGACCCGCTCGAACGTCTCGAACCATCTCGCCTGCCTGCGCGGCTGCGGCATCGTGGTAGCGGTGCCGAGCGGCAGGTCGACCCGCTACGAGATCGCCGACCCGCACCTCACGCGGGCGCTGACGAGCCTGGTGGATGTGGTCCTCGCGGTCGACGACGGCGAGCCGTGCGCCGACGAGCACTGCGACGTGCCACTGTGCTGCGGACCCGGCGCGGCGGTGGACGTCTCCGTGGAAACGGGTGCGACGGCGTGAGCGCGACCGCCGCATCGACTGGCCGCCCGATCGTCCCGGCGCGCACGCGCACGCTGCAGCGCCGCATCCGCTGGGTCGTCGCGATCACGATCGGCTACAACGTGGTCGAGGCCGTGGTCGCCATCGCGGCAGGGACCGTGGCGTCGAGCGCCGCGCTGATCGGATTCGGGCTCGACTCCGTCGTCGAAGTGCTGTCCGCTGCGGCCGTCGCCTGGCAGTTCACCGCCGCCGACCCGGAGAGTCGCGAGCGCACGGCGCTTCGCGTGATCGCCGTCTCGTTCTTCGGCCTCGCCGCGTATGTGACCGTCGACAGCGCCCTGTCGCTGCTCGGGATGCGCGAGGCGGCGCACAGCCCTGTCGGTCTGGTTCTCACAGCGGTCAGCCTCCTGGTGATGCCGCTGCTCAGCTGGTTCGAGCGTCGCACAGGGCGAGAGCTCGGCTCGGCCTCCGCAGTCGCCGACTCGAAGCAGACGCTGATCTGCAGCTACCTCTCCGCCGCGGTCTTCCTGGGGCTCGCCCTCAACGCGCTGTTCGGCTGGGCCTGGGCGGATGCGGTGGCCGGCCTCGTGATCGCGGCGTTCGCGGTGCGCGAGGGAGTCGAGGCGTGGAAGGGTGACGCGTGCACGGTGCCGGTGAGCGAGCTGACGGGCGAGAGCTGATCGGCGAGACCTGACCGGCGAGAGCTGACCATCAACCGCCGCGGATCGGCTCCGGCGCGTGCAGGAATGTGAGCACGATCGCCGGGACGAGCACCGTCGAGACCATACCGACGACCGGGGCCACCCACGCTCGCTCCCGCGCACGGCTGAACGCCAGCATGAACGCCGCAATCGCCGCCAGCGGAACGGGGAGCACCGCACCGAGGAGTGCGAGCTGCGGGACCGGCCACACCCTGGACAGACCGAACAGCCCGTCCCCGCCCACCGCGAGCGACAGCTGCAGCACGCACGAGGCCACCGCCAGCGCGACGACCACGTGCGCGCACACCAGCAGTGCTGCGACGACCCCCGGATGGCGCTGCGCGAAACTCACCGTCCCACCGTATGGACGGGCCGCTCCCCCGCGCATCCACCGCCAGGATGAGGTCCGCCACCGGCGAATCCGACTCCTCGACAACCCGTCGAGAGCGCCGCTAGCCTGAGCACACGTATCGCTGGTGACACGGAGGTGGGCTGTGGGGCACGTGGTGGCGACGGGGGCCGGAAGGGCCATGATGGATCGGCGGAACGATCCGACGCACGACTACATCCTGGGGTTGACCGGCACGGAGCGGCCTCGCGTGCTGTTCCTCGGCACGGCGACCGGAGACGATGCCGCGTACATCGTGAGCTTCTACTCCACCTACGATTCCGACCGGTGCGCCCCGCACCACCTGCCGCTGTTCCATCGCTCCGTCGAGGACCTCGCCGGGTTCGTCCGCGATTTCGACGTGATCCACGTGGGCGGCGGCAACACGGCCAATATGCTCGATGTGTGGCGACGGCAGGGCCTCGACGTGATCCTGCGGGAGCTGTGGGACGACCCTGCGTCCAACGTCGTCTTCACCGGTGGCAGCGCTGGCGGCATCTGCTGGTTCGAGGGCGGAACGACCGACAGCTACGGCCCGCCGCTGCGGGTGCTTCCCGAGGGCCTCGGCTTCCTTCACGGCAGCTTCTGCCCGCACTACGACGCCGAGGACGAACGGAAACCGCTGTTCCACGCGGCGCTGCTCAGCGGAGAGCTCAGCACCGGGTACGCCGTCGGGAACCTCCAGTCGCTGCACTTCGACAGCAGCGGCTTCGTCACCGCCATCAGCCCCGTGGATGCGCCACTCGCCGTGCGCGTCGAAGCGATCGACGGCCAGATCGTCGAGACGCCGCTGCCCACCCGCATCCTGACCGGCTCTGCGCCCGTCACCGCTGGACCGTCGTCGTGAACGACAACGTGTGGGTGCTCGTCGCGCAGCTCGTGGTCGTGGTCGCCGCGATCTACATGGGCACCCGCACCAGCGGCATCGGCTTGGGCGTGTGGGGGCTCGTCGGCGTCGCTGTGCTCGTCTTCGGCTTCGGAGAGGCGCCGGGCAGCGCCCCGGTGGATGCGGTCTTCATCGTCATCACGGTCATCACCGCCGCATCGACCATGCAGGCAGCGGGAGGCATCGAGTGGATGGTGTCCGTCGCGGCCAAGGTGATCAGGCGCCGCCCACGCTCCGTGGTGTTCCTCGCGCCGGCCATGTCGTTCCTGTTCACGGTCGGAGCGGGAACCGGCAACATCTTCTACCCGCTGCTCCCGGTGATCTACGACGTGTCGTACCAGCAGAAGATCCGCCCCGAGCGCGCCCTGTCGGTGTCGGCTGTGGCGTCCCAGGTCGGCATCCTCTGCTCCCCTGTGTCGGCGGCGACCGCCTCGATGGTGGTGCTGCTCGCACCGCAGGGCGTCGATCTCGGCGGGCTCCTGCTGATCATGTGGCCCGCATCCATCGCCGGGCTCTTCGTGGCCGCGCTCGTCATGATGCGCCACGGCAAGAACCTGGAGGACGACCCGGTGTTCCAGAAGCGCCTCGCCGACGGTCAGATCCAGCCGCCCACCGAGGACGCCCACGACCAGAAGCTCCCGCGCACGGCCGTGCTGTCCGCGGCCATCTTCCTCGTCGGGGTCGGCGTGATCGTGTTCTTCGGGCTGTTCGAGGGGCTGCGCCCGGTGATCGGGACCAACGACGACGGCAGTCCGCTCCGGCTCAGTGTGACGGTGATCATCGAGGTGACGATGGGCGTCATCGCCGCGCTGATCTTCGTGCTCTGCAAGGTCAAAGCCTCCGACGTGCCGAAGCAGGCCACGTTCCCTGCTGGGATGGTCGGCGCCATCGCGCTGTTCGGGATCGCCTGGCTGGCCAACACGTTCGTCGCGGCGAACCAGAAGCTCATCGTCGACGGGCTCGGCTCTGTGGTGTCCGGCTCGTCGGCGTTCCTCGGCGCCGTGCTGTTCGCCATCGCTCTGTTCGCGGTGGCGATGCTGACCACCAGCCAGTCGAGCGCCACCAACGCCATCGTGCCCATCGGCATCACGATCGGGCTGCCTGCTGCCCTTCTGGTCGGCCTGTGGCCGGCGACGATGGGCATCTACACGCTCCCGGCCAACGGCAGCCAGGTGGCGACGGTGGCGTTCGACCAGACCGGCACCACCAAGATGGGCCGGTTCGTCGTCGACCACTCGTTCCAGCTCCCGAACCTGGTCTACATCGGCGTCGCCATCGTCGTCGGAGTCGCGCTGTCGTTCGCGTTCGCCTGACGGCGCTCCCATCGCCCTCGGCGGTGTCGTCGTTCTCGACCACCGTCGGCCGCCCTGGATACCATGCAGCATGGCTATCAAGTTCGAGAACGTGGGGATCGCCGTGCGCGACCTCGAAGCGACCATCTCCTTCTTCACCGACCTCGGTCTCACTGTGCTCGGCCGCGACACGGTCAGCGGCGAGTGGGCGGACACCGCTGTCGGCCTCGACGGCAACCACGCCAAGATCGCGATGCTGCAGACCCCGGACGGCAGCGGTCAGCTCGAACTGTTCGAGTACATCCACCCGGATGCGATCGAGACCGAACCGACGCTCCCCAATGAGATCGGGATGCACCGCGTCGCCTTCTCGGTCGACGACATCGACGCCGCCCTCGCCATCGCCGCGAAGCACGGCTGCTACCCGCTGCGCGGCGTGGCGACGTATCAGGACGTCTATAAGCTCACGTACCTCCGCGGGCCGAGCGGGATCATCGTGATGTTCGCGGAGGAGCTCAAGAAAGGCTGACCGCGCGGACGCGGCCTCAGCGCTTCCTGCCACTGGCGGATGCGCTGAGGCACTGAGCCACGCACCCGGCGTCGGTAGGGCGGACGGGACTTGAACCCGTGACCGGCGGATTATGAGTCCGATGCTCTAACCAGCTGAGCTACCGCCCCGTGTGCCCGTTCAGTCCGTGCTGGGCACTGGTGGGGCCGATTCCGTCACAGGGTCGGCCACCGGCTCACCACGATACAGGCTTTCGAAGGTGCTGATCGTCGTCTGGATGTCGTGCGCGGCGACGATGCGGAGCGACGCGTTCTTGAGCACGTCGAGCTCCTCCTGCGGCAGGGTGAGGACGTGCTCGAGGCGGTCGGCGAGGTGCTGTGCGTTGCCTGGCTCGAAGAGGTAGCCGTTCTCGCCGTCGTGCACGAGGTGCGGGAGCGCCATCGCGTTCGCCGCGACGACCGGCAGCGCGGAGGCCATCGCCTCCATCGTCGCGATCGACTGCAGTTCGGCGATCGACGGCATCCCGAACACGGTTGCGCGGGTGTACGCCTGGCGCAGTTCCTCGTCGGTCACATAGCCGGTGAACGTCACCCTGTCGGCGATCCCGAGCTGTTCGGCGAGGGACTGCAGGTTCTTGAGCTGGTCGCCACCTCCGACGATCTCGAGCTGCGCATCCAGATCGGACGGCAGCAGCGAGACGGCCTTCAGCAGCACGTCGATCTGCTTCTCCCCCGTCACGCGCCCGACGAACAGGATGCGGTTGCCGGTGCGCGGCGTGAAGTCCGGCGTGTAGTTGTGGGCGTCGATGCCGCAGGAGATCGCGTGCACGTTGCGCAGTCCGGTGTACTTCTCCAGGAACTGAGCGGCCTTCGCCGTCGGCGTCGTGACCGCTTCTGCACGACCGAACGTGCGGCGCGCCGCCTTCCAGGCCAGGCCGATCGCGTAGTCCTGGATGAACCGAGGCAGGAGCGTGAACTCCAGCATGTTCTCCGGCATGAAGTGGTTCGTGCCGATGATCCGGATGCCGCGCTTCTGCGCCTCCTGGGAGAGCCCTCGGCCGACGACGATGTGCGACTGGAAGTGCACGACATCCGGCTTCACCTCGTCCAGGATGCGCGCACTGTTCTGCTTGATCCGCCACGGGATCGCGAACCGCAGCCAGTCGTGCGGGTACCAGCGCCAGCTGTACAGCCGGTGCGCCGTCATCTTCTGGCCCTCGTGCTCCTCGACCCAGGTGCCGTGCTTGCGGCTGGCCGCCGGCGCGACGATGTGGACGTCGTGCCCACGGGAGACGAGCCCTGCTGCGAGCCGCTCGGCGAACCGCGCCGCGCCGTTGACGTCGGGGGCGAACGTGTCGGCCCCGATCACGACGGTCAGCGGCTTCTTGGCCGGAACGGGGGGCTGGGCGGGCGTACTGCTCGGCTGTCCGCTCGTATCGGGCACGTGGTGAATCCCTACGTTAGTGGGCCGGGATGGTGAATCCGGCGACGGTGTTCGCTCGCCGATCGGGGCCCGACCGGCTGATTCAACGGCCTAGTCTAAGCCGGAATCCGTTGTTTTGTCGGCAACCGCTGCAGCGACCGGCGCGGCGGAGGCCGCCTGCGGGTGGTGTTTCGCGAGCTGGAAGACGCCGTAGATGGCGACGGCGCCGGACAGGACGAAGCCGACCATGGCCCACCAGGGCGCCCCTGCGGCCTCGTCGAGGATGACGATGCCGATGGTCACCGCGACCAGAGGGTCGACCACCGTCAGGCCCGCGATCACCAGGTCGGGAGGCCCGGACGAGTACGCATTCTGCACAAAGTACGCGCCCAGGATCGCGGCCGCCAGCAGCGCCACGATGCAGAGCACCAGCAGCCAGTCCCATTCCTGCCGGGAGATGCGGTCGATGACCACCTTGGCGAGCGTCGCGACGAAACCGTAGAGCACACCGGCGCCGATGATGTAGATGATCGCCTTGAACTTGGCGCGCAGGAAGTAGAACAGGGCGCCGAAGGTGAGCAGCACGACGGCGAGGATGATCAGGATCTCCACGAGCGCCTGCGTCGTCACGGGCCGGTCGCGGGCGTACACCGCGGCGATCAGCACGAACGCACCGACACCGCCCACGCAGAGGCTCACCGCGATCACCGACCGGTGGTTGAGCTTCACCCCGCTGACCCTGGCGTTCAGGATGCTCGTGATGACGAGCCCGACGACGCCGAGCGGCTGCACCAGGATGATCGGCGACAGCTTCAGGCTGACGAGCTGGAAGACGATGGCGAGACCGAGCAGCACCGTGCCGATGACCCAGGACGGGCGGGCGAGCAGCAGGCCGAGCTGACGGAGGTTGAGGCCGGACTGCGCATCCTGCGTGTTGGCCTCGACCTTGGCGACGCCGTGGTGCTGGAGCTGGGCCCCGATGGAGAGGAAACACGCGCCGATGAGCGCGATCGGGATGCCCAGGAGCTGACTCGGCTCATAGGCCAGGTCGAGCGCATCCATCAGTTCCGTACCCACCCCACGACCCTATCCAGTTTCCCCCCGATATTCTTGCTGAATGGCCGTCCTTCCCATCCGGATCACCGGAGACCCTGTCCTGCACGCACCAGCCGCTCCCGTCACGGAGTTCGACGACGCGCTGCGCACCCTCGTCGACGACATGTTCGAGACGATGGACGCCGCTCCCGGCGTCGGTCTGGCCGGCCCGCAGGTCGGCGTCCCTCTCCGCTTGTTCGTGTTCGGCTGGACGGACGACGACGACGTGCGGCACCGCGGCGTCGCCATCAACCCGGTGCTGTGGATCAGTCCGACCGGTATCGGCGAGCTCGACGAGGACGCAGAGGCGGAGGGCTGCCTGTCGTTCCCCGGCGAGCGATTCCCGCTCCGCCGCGCTGAGAGCGTCATCCTGGAGGCCGTCGACCTCGACGGCACGCCGTTCGAGATTCGCGCAGACGGCTGGCTGGCGCGCATCTTCCAGCACGAGTTCGACCACCTGGACGGTGTGCTCTACGTCGACAGGCTGAGCCACCCGTTCGCCAAGGCGGCGAAGAAGGTGCAGAAGAAGAACTCCTGGGGCGTCCCTGGGCTCAGCTGGCTGCCTGGCCGCGACCACCTGGACGACTGAGCCGACGCGCCGGGCGTCGCGTCGACCGGGCGGTCACCGCCCCAGGTCGACCCCGTGCACTCCGTTGTGGAACTTCAGCGCAGGGAACACCACGGACAGAGAGAACCCGACGCCGGGAACAGTGGATGCGTTCAGCACCCCGCCGAACAGCGCAGCACGTTCGCGCATCCCGGTGAGCCCTGCCCCGTCGTACGTCTCGGTGAGGGCGCGCAGGTCCTCGTCGATCGTGTACTGCGTCGCCTGGTCGACCGCCTCCCCGGCGAGCCCCATCCTGCGCGCAGCAGAGCGGATGCCGTCGTCGTCGACGCTGACCTGCAGTCCGTCGCCCGTCCAGGTGAAACCGATCGCGACCGCTGTGCCAGGACCGCCGTGCTTGAGTGCGTTCTCCAGGCTGGACTGCAGGATGCGGAACACCGCGAGCTCCGCGCCCTGTCGGAGCTCGAAGCGGTCGCCGGACTCGGTGAACGTGACGTCGAGCCCGGCGTCCCGCATCACCCGGAACAGGTCGCGGGCCGAGTGCAGGCTGGGCTGCGGCATCGCAGCGCTCTCGCCGTCGCGGACGACGGTCTGGATGCGCCGCAGATCGCCGAGCGCATCCCGTGCGGAGGTCTCCAGCGCCGCGACTGCGCGTGCCGCGGCCTCCGGATCGGAGACGGCGGCGTAGCGGACGCCCTCTGCCTGCGACGCCAGGCGGGAGACCGACTGGATGGCCACGTCGCCGAGTTCGCGCACGATGCGGAACCGGCCGGCCTGCTCGGCCAGCTCCAGTTCCCTGTCGATGCGGTCCCACTCGCTCTCCTCGCGCCGGCCGCTCAGCCGCGCGTGCGAACGGCGGGAGCGCAACCACAGCACGAGGAGGACGACGGCGGCGACGAGGAGCGCGGCTCCGGCGATGGCGAGCACGAGCACGAGGCTCCTGGCGTCTGCCGTTGACAGAGCGTTCATGGCCTATCCTTCCGGCCGTGACGGGGGTCTTCGGCCCGGACGATCATATCCGTCCTCGCCCCGGCGCTTTTCGTGCCGCCGTCGCCCGTCCCGCTGGCGCTACTGCCCGGCCGGGCGGTTCGCGCGTAGCACTTCGAGCCGTGCGCGATACTCGACCTCGTCGATATCGCCCTGTGCGAAGCGCTCTGCGAGGGTGGCCTCGGCCGAACGCGAGCCGGCGGCACCTCCCCAGCCTCGGCCGTATCCAGGGCCGTAGCCGGCAGCGGCGGCCCGGCGCCAGCGGCGACCCGCGAACACGAAGATCAGGACGAAGACAGCGATCCAGAACAGCGGGATGAGGAGGAACAGGAAGCCGAACCCTCCCGCCCACGGGCCGACCCAGTGGGCGGCGACGGTGGTCGCGGCGATGGTGCTGAGCATGATGATTCCAATCGTGACTGCGGTCCGCGTCGGATGCGAACCGTCCCCCTCAGCCTCGCCGGATGCGGCCTGAAGCGAATCGGCCCGGCGGAGTGAATGTCCGTACTCCCGTGGGACGAACGCTGCGCGGCAGTCCTGCTACTGCCACCCCGGCTGCACGAGCCCGCTCTCGTAGGCGAGCACCACCAGGTGCACCCTGTCGCGCGCATCCAGTTTCTGCATGATGCGGGAGACGTGCGTCTTCGCGGTGAGCGGGCTGAGGTAGAGCCGTTCGCCGATCTCGCCGTTGCTCAGCCCCTGGCCGACGAGCGCGAGCACCTCGCGCTCCCGCTCGGTGAGCGCGTCGAGGGCCGTGCTCGGCGGCGCCGGCCGCAGCCCGCCTGCCACGCGTTCGAGGAGCCGTTTGGTGACGCCAGGCGACAGCAGCGCGTCCCCTGCGGCAGCGACGCGCACCGCCCGGATGAGGTCGACAGGCTCGGTGTCCTTCACCAGGAATCCGCTCGCGCCCGCCGTGATCGCCTGGGCGACGTACTCATCGAGCTCGAAGGTGGTCACGATCACGATGTGCGTGTCTGCCAGCTCGGGGTCGCGGACGATCTCCTCCGTGGCCCACAGCCCGTCGCCGTCCGGCATCCGGATGTCCATGAGCACCACGTCCGGCCGCTGCCGCTTCGCCAGGGCGACGGCGTCTCGGCCGGTCGCGGCCTCGCCGACAACGTCGATGCCGTCCTCGGCCTCAAGCAGTGCCCGGAAGCCGGCGCGCACGAGGTGCTGGTCGTCGGCCAGCAGCACCCGGATCACAGCAGCACCCGGATCACGCGGCGCCCGCCGTCCTGATCGGGATGCGGGCGGTCACGGTGACTCCCCCCGCCTCCTCGGAGACCGCCTCGAACCTGCCACCGAGCAGCTCGGCGCGCTCGCGCATCCCGAGCATCCCGCCGCCGAGGTCGTCGTCGTCCGGCAGGCCGCGGCCGTCGTCGATGACGGAGACGACGTACTCGCGGTCATCCTGGCCGAGTGCGATCCAGACGTGCGTCGCCTGCGCGTGCCTGCCGATGTTCGTCAGCGACTCCTGCACGATCCGGTACACCGCGAGCTGGATCGCCGGCGCCGGGACGGTCGTGAGCGTGTTCTCGTACCGCACCTCGAGCCCTGCACGCCGGTAGGTGTCCACCAGCACAGGGATGCGGTCGATGTCCGGTTCCGGCGCCCTGGCGGCCCCGTCGCCCTCCGAGCGCAGGAAGCCGAGCACTCCCCTGACCTCCTCCAGCGCTTGCCCGCTGGTCGCCCTGATGGCCTCCAGGCTCTCCCTGGCCTTGTCCGGGCGGGTGTCGAACAGGTGCAGTCCGACACCGGCCTGCACGCTGATCTGCGAGAGCGAGTGCGCGAGCACGTCGTGCAGCTCCCTCGCGATGCGCAGCCGCTCCGCCTCCGCTGCGGACTCCCGCCGCGCGGCGATCGTCCGAGACAGCTCGCGGTAGCGCTCCCGCCGGTTCCGGATCGCCTCGCCGACGCCGACCAGCAGCAGCAGGATGAGCGCGACGATCAGCGGCCGGATGATCGCGGTCGGCTGCACGCTCAGCAGATAGGCCGCGAGCGGCCCGAGCACGGCGAGCCCTGCGAGGGTCCACCACGCCCACACCCGCGCCCCGCGCACGACGGCGCTGACCACGGCGAAGGCGAGCGGCACGGCCGCGAACGGCGGACCGGCGCTGACGGCGATGGCGGGCGCGCAGAGGGCCCCGATCACCGCGACGACGACACCGGGATGCTTCCTGGCCGCGAGGAGGACGAAGGACGACGCGAAGGCGACGAGCACGAACGCCAGCGAGAGCGCATCCCGTCTGGCGTCGTGGATGGCGATGACGAGGCCGGGCACCTGGATGAGGGCGGCGACCACGACGGGGAACCAGCGGGCAGCAGGGGGCCGGGGACGGTTGGTCCAGCCCCGTTCGGCGCGCGCGAGCCGTGCTTGCTCATCCGCGCTCCAGGCCATCCGTCCATGCTAACGAGCGGGGCTGAACGCGACGACCGCCGCAGGGAGGTTCACGGCTACTCCCCCGGGAGTACACGGCAGCACGCCGTGTATGCCCGCCGCGACATATGCGCTCCGGTTAACGAGGAAACCCCCGAACTTCCGGGGAAGTTCGGGGGTTCAACGCTCCCCGACTTGGACTCGAACCAAGAACCTGCCGGTTAACAGCCGGCTGCTCTGCCAATTGAGCTATCGAGGAATGCTTGAATCAGCGTAGCTACTCTAGCAAGGAATCCGCGGCCAGCAAAAATCGGCCGGGACGCCCGCGCGCGTCGCTCGCTGACGCATGGTTCGTCAGTAGCCTTCCGGCGGATCGACCACCCCGACGAACCGGCCGTCTTCGAGGAACGCGTGCACATTGAGGCGGATGCGCTCGGCCAGCAGCGGCGCCGTCATCTCCGGCGTGTCCGCCTGGTGCGGCGTGATGAGGCAGTTGGGCTCGTCCCAGAGCGGGTGCCCGTCCGGCAGCGGCTCTGGGTCGGTCACGTCGATCCCGGCGCCCGCGATCGCGCCGGAGGCGAGGGCGGCCACCAGGGCGTCGCTGTCGACAAGCCCGCCGCGAGCGATGTTGACCAGGTACGCCGTCTCCTTCATCGCCGCGAACTCCGGCGCACCGAACAGGTAACGCGTGCCCCCTGTGAGGGCGGCGGCGATCACCACGACGTCGGCATCGGGGAGCACCTCGGCCAGGCGGTCCGCCGTCACCGTGCGGCTCGCGCCGGCGACGGGGTCGGTGGAGCGGCGGACGATCGTGATCTCCGTCCCGAACGGTTCGAGCAGCTTCATCAGCTCCAGCGCGATCCCTCCGGCGCCGACGATCACCACGCGCAGCCCGTACAGCGAGCGGCCCTCCTGCTCGGTGGCCCAGGAGCGTGCGACGACGCGCTTCGGCAGGACACGCAGCAGTGCCAGCGTGAGGGCGAGGGCGTGCTCGGCGACCGGCTGCGCATAGGCGCCCTTCGCACTCGTCCAGATGAGGCCAGGCCTGTCCTCGGCGGCGAGGATGTCGGCGAACGCGTCGACCCCGGCGTACGGCAACTGCACCCAGCCGATCTGCGGATGCGTTTCCAGCGTCTCCGCGAGCCCGCGCGCATCCAGGTAGGTCAGCCAGACCAGGCCACGCGTCGCGTCGGAGAGCTCTGCGACCGTGCCTCCGCCGGCGTGCACGGCGTCGACGAAGGTCTGCTCCTCTGTCGGCATGACGGCGATGGGGCCCGGCTCCGGTCGCTCGTCGGCGGGCAGAGCCTCCGCCTCGACGGCGAGGACGGCTCTGTGCTGCCGCACGGCGGCGGGAGCAGCGGTGTTGTCGGCGGTCATCGGTTCTTCTCCGAACGTCTCGGGCGTCGCTCGGTGCGACGCTGCGGTGGTTTCAGTGCCTTCGCGAGCCCGTCGACGAAGGGATGCTGCGGGTCGGCCAGCACGTCCTCGATCGGCCCGTAGCCGACGACGCGGCCGCCCTGCAGCACGATGGTGTTGTCGCTCGCCCTGCGGAGCACGGACAGATCGTGGCTGACCAGCACGGCGGAGAACCCCTCGTGGTCGCGAAGCTGGGCGAGCAGGTCGATCACAGCGTCCCGCACCGTCGCGTCGATGCCGGCGGTCGGCTCGTCGGCGACGAGCACGGACGGGCCGAGCACCAGCGCGCGGGCGAGCGCGACGCGCTGACGCTGCCCTGAGCTCAACTCGTACGGGTACTTGTTCAGCACGCTGAGCGGCAGGTGCACCGTGTCGAGCATGGTCGCAGCTCGCTCACCGGCGGCGCGCCTGCTGTAGTGCTCGTCGCGCTCGAAGATCGGCAGGGCCACGTTGTCTGAGATGGTCAGCGAGGGTTCGAGGGTGTTCGCCGCATCCTGTGCCAGATAGCCGACGTGAAAAGTGACCTCTGCGACATCGCGCTTCTTCGCCTTGCGCAGCGATGTGCCGAGCACGGTCGCGTCTCCCCCGCTGATCCGCGGACCGGGCTCGGAGGCGCGCAGCGGAAGGCCGCGGCCGGCCAGGATCGCCGCCAGCGTCGACTTGCCTGAACCGGTCTCCCCCAGAACGCCTAGCACCTCCCCCGTCTCCACGCGGACGTTGATTCCGCGGAGGGCGACGCAGGAGGCGCTCGGGCCCCGCGCTGGGTATTCGACGGACAGGTCGCTGACGACGATCGCGGGGTTGGAACTCACACAACGACCCTAGGCGCTCTCCGCTCGCAAAGCGCGCAGGGCTTCCCGCCGGTCGGCCTGTTCGATCGGATCCGGCACGGGGAGCGAGGCGAGCAGGCGCTGGGTGTACGCCTGCTGCGGGTTGCCGAGCACCTGGGCGCCCGTGCCCTCCTCGACCAACTTGCCGCGGTGCAGCACCGCGATCCGGTCGGCCAGGATGTCCACGACGGCCAGGTCGTGGCTGATGAACAGCGCGGCGAACCCGAACTCCCTCTGCAGTTCGGCGAAGAGCTCGAGCACACGCGCCTGCACGGAGACGTCGAGAGCAGACGTCGGCTCGTCGGCGATCAGCAGGGTCGGCTCCAGGGCGAGCGCCCTGGCGAGGCTGGCACGCTGGCGCTGCCCGCCGCTCAGCTCGTGCGGGAACCGGTCGCCGTAGCTCTTGGGGAGCTGCACGGCTTCCAGCAGGTCGTCCACCCTGCCCCGCGCATCCGCCGGGCTGGACGCGCGCCCGTGCACGACGAGCGGCTCCGCCACGCAGTCCGCGATGGTCAGCAACGGGTTGAAGCTCGACGCCGGGTCCTGGAACACGAACCCGATGTCGCTGCGGACCGGCTTGAACTGCCGCTCCTTCACCCCGTTCATCTCGTGGCCGAGCACCCGCAACGAGCCGCCGGTGACCCGGTTGAGCCCGCCGATGGCGCGGCCGATCGTGGTCTTGCCCGACCCGCTCTCCCCGACCAGGCCGAGCACCTCGCCTGCGCGGATCTCGAAGTCGACGCCGTCCACCGCCACGAAGCCAGGGCGACCGAGCCTGCCGGGGTACTGGATGCGCAGCCCCTCCGCCTTCACAACGGGAACAGCGTCGTCCCAGTCGGCGCCGCGCGCCGCAGCCCTGTCCTGCGTGGACGAGAGCCCCTGCCCGATCTTCGGAACGGAGGCGAGCAGCCTCTTGGTGTAATCCGCCTGCGGGGAGGCGAACAGCGTGCGGGCGTCCGCCTCCTCGACCAGCTTGCCCTGGTACATCACGGCCACGCGGTCGGCAAGGTCGGCGACGACGCCCATGTTGTGCGTGATGAGCACGATGGCGGCGCCGAACTCGTCGCGGCAGCGTCGAAGCAGGTCGAGGATCTCGGCCTGCACGGTCACATCCAGTGCCGTCGTCGGCTCGTCCGCCACGATCAGGCCGGGGTTCAAAACGAGCGCCATCGCGATCACGATGCGCTGCTTCTGGCCGCCGGAGAACTGGTGCGGGTAGTACTTGACCCGCTTCTCCGGCTCCGGGATGCCGACCCGCTGCAGGATCTCGACCGCCTGCGCCTGTGCGGCCTTCTTCGAGATCTTGCTGTGGGCACGCAGGCCCTCCGCGATCTGCCAGCCCACCGGGTACACCGGGTTGAGCGCGGTGGACGGCTCCTGGAACACCATGGCCACATCCGTGCCGCGCACCTCGCGCAGCTGCCGCTTGCTCAGGCTGATGACGTCGGCCTCGCTCTGGCCGTCCTTGCTGCGCAGGATCACGGCGCCGGAGGCCGTGGCGGTCTCCGGCAGCAGGCCGAGGATGGTCTTGGCCGTGACCGTCTTGCCGCTGCCGGACTCGCCGACGATGGCGAGCACCTCGCCAGGGGCGACCCGCAGGGACACATCGTCGACGGCCTTCACAGCGCCGGCGTCGGTGGAGAACGAGACCACCAGGTTGTCGATCTGTACGACGTCGCTCATGGCTTGACCTCGATTCCGTGTTCGTCGAATGATTCCCCGCCCTCGAGGCCGTCGATCCCTCCTGGGCCGGCGTCCAGCGTTCCACCGGGGACGACGGAGGTCTCCGCGACCGTTCCCGCCGCCTGAGCGACGGCACGGCGACCGCGGAGCCTCGGGTCGGCCAGGTCGTTCAGGCTCTCGCCCACGAGGGTGATGCCGAGCACCACCAGCACGATGGCGACGCCGGGGAACACCGCGGTCCACCAGATGCCGCTCGTCACATCCGACAGCGCCTTGTTGAGGTCGTAGCCCCACTCCGCTGCGGCGGTCGGCTCGATGCCGAAGCCGAGGAAGCCGAGTCCCGCGAGCGTCAGGATCGCCTCCGACGAGTTGAGCGTGAAGATCAGCGGCAGAGTGCGGGTGGAGTTGCGCAGCACGTGCCGGAACATGATGCGGCTGTTGCTCGCGCCGACCACCTTCGCCGACTCGACGTACGCCTCCGCCTTGATCCGCACGGCCTCGGCGCGGATGACGCGGAAGTACTGCGGGATGAACACCACGGTGATCGAGATCGCCGCGGCCAGGATGCCGCCCCACAGGTTCGACTGGCCGCCGCTGATGACGATGGCCATCACAATCGCCAGCAGCAGCGACGGGAACGCGTAGATCGCGTCGCAGACCACCACGAGGATCCTGTCCAGCCAGCCGCCGAAGTAGCCGGAGACGAGACCGAGGAAGATACCGACGAAGATCGACAGGATCACCGCGACGATGATCACGGAGATCGCGGTCTGCGCTCCCCAGATCGTGCGCGAGAACACGTCGTAGCCGCCGACGGTCGTTCCCCAGATGTGGGCGCCGCTCGGCGGCTGCTGCGAGCCGAACTGCCCGCTCGCATCCCGCAGCTGGGCGAAGCCGTACGGCGCGATCAGCGGGGCGAAGATCGCGACCAGGATGAAGACGCCGGTGATCACGAGGCCCGCCACGAGCATCCCGCGCTGCAGGCCGACGCTCTGCCGGAGCTGGTGGACGATGGGGAGCCTGTCCAGAATGCTGCGCTTCGCCATCTCAGTACCTCACTCTCGGGTCGATGAGCGCCGCGATGATGTCGACGATGAAGTTGGTGAGCGCCACGACGACGGCGAGCAGGGCGACCATGCCCTGCACGGCGACGAAGTCGCGCGCCTGCAGATAGTGCGCGAGCTGGAAGCCAAGGCCCTTCCACTCGAACGTCGTCTCCGTCAGCACCGCGCCGCCGAGGAGGAGCGCGATCTGCAGGCCGATCACGGTGATGATCGGGATGAGGGCCGGCCGGTATGCGTGCTTGCGCACCAGCCGGAACTCGCTGACGCCGCGCGACCTGGCCGCATCCACGTAGTCGGTGGAGAGCGTGCCGATGACGTTGGTGCGCACCAGCCGCAGGAACACGCCGGCGGTGAGCAGGCCGAGCGCGACGGCGGGCAGGATCGCGTGCGTGAGCACGTCGGCGACCACGGCGGGGTCGCCGGTCTGGAACGCGTCGATCAGGTAGATGCCCGTCTTGTTGGGCAGCAGTTGCATCTCCAGCTCCGAGCTGGTGGATGCGCGCCCGGCGACGGGAAGCCAGTTCAGCCAGATCGAGAACACCAGCTTGAGCAGCAGACCGGCGAAGAACACCGGCGTCGCGTAGCAGAGGATCGCGAACACGCGGAGGGACGCATCCTGGCCCTTGTCGCGGAAGTACGCGGCCACCATGCCGAGCGGGATGCCGACGATGAAGGCGACGATGAGCGCGTAGAACGCGAGCTCCAGCGTCGCCGCACCGTAGGTGAGCAGGATCTGCGTGACCGGCTGGTGGTCGGTGAAACTGGTGCCGAAGTCGCCGCGCAGGATCTGCCCGAGGTAGTCGAAGTACTGCACGATCAGGGGCCGGTCGTATCCGGCCTCGTGGATGCGCTGCTGCAGCTGCGCGGGAGGCAGCTTCCCTCCGAGCGCCGCGGTGATCGGGTCGCCGGTTGAGCGCATCAGGAAGAAGACGAGGGTGACGAGGATGAAGATCGTCGGGATGATCAGGAGGGCGCGGACCAGGATGTACCGGCCGAGGCCGCCTCCCGATCGCCGCTGCTTCGTCCTGGTTCGTTCTGGACCGGGCGCTGCTGGCGCGGCCGGGCCGGTGACAGTCGCTGTCATGGAAGCCAATCGTGGGTGGTTCGAGGAGAGGGGCGGCCCGCGTCGTGCGGACCGCCCCCGGTCGGCTAGTTGGCTAGCCTGCTGATATCAGCCCTTGGAGAGGGCAGCGTAGCGGAACTTGAACGACGGGTCGAGCGTCTTGTCCGCGCCGTTCACCGTCTTTCCGACCACGGCGACCTGAGCGCCCTGCAGCAGCGGCAGGGTGGACAGGTCGGCCCCGACCTTGGCCTGGATCTCCTCGATCAGCTTCGTGCGGGCGGCCGAGTCGGTCTCGCCGAGCTGCTGCTCGATGAGGGACTGGACCTCCGGGTTGTCGTAGTGGTTCGCAAGGAAGTTGTCCTTGATGAAGAACGGCGACAGGTAGTTGTCGGCGTCCGAGTAGTCCGGGAACCAGCCGAGCTGGTATGCCGGGTACACGTCGGCAACGCGGTCCTTCGAGTACTGCACCCACTCGGTCGACTGCAGGTTGACCTTGAACAGGCCACCGGCCTCCAGCTGCTCCTTCACGAGTGCGTACTCGTCGCCGGAGGACGGGCCGTAGTGGTCCGGGTTGTACTGGAGGTTGAGCGCGACGGGCGTGCTGACGCCCGCGGCCTGCAGAGCGGCCTTCGCCTTGTCGAGGCTCGGTCCGCCGTTGCCATCACCGTAGAGGTCCTTGAGCACGGTGGTCGCGCCGGTCAGGCCCTCGGGGACGAACGAGTAGAGCGGGGTGTACGTGTCCTTGTAGACCTGCTTGGCGATGGTCGCGCGGTCGACGAGGTCGGCAGCGGCCTGACGGACGGCGAGCGACTTCTTCGCGTCGGCCTCCGGCGTGGTCGCACCGTACGGCATGGTGTTGAAGTTGAACACGATGTAGCGGATCTCGCCACCCGGGCCCTTCACGACCTTGACGTTCTTGTCGGAGGAGAGGCTGTCGACGTCCGTGGCGGTGAGGCTGCGGAACGCGACGTCGATCGCGCCCTTCTGGATGTCGAGCTTGAGGTTCGACGACTCGGCGTAGTACTTGACGTTCACCTTGTCGGTGGCCGGCTTGCCGAGGAGACCCTGATAGTTCGGGTTGGCCTTGTACGCGATCAGGTTGTTGAAGTCGTAGCTCGTGATGTCGTACTGACCGGCGAACGCGTGACCCTTGACGATGGTCTGGTCCGGCGTCACCTTGTCGGCGGAGAAGACCTGCTCGTCGACGATCGGGCCGGCGGGGCTGGAGAGCACCTGCGCGAAGGTCTGGTCGTTGGCGACCTTCAGCTTGAACACGACCGTGGTCTTGTCGGGAGCCGAGACGCTGTCGAGGTTCGCGAGCAGCGACGCAGGACCGTTCGGGTCGTTGATCTTCTTCTGACGGTCGAAGGTGAACTTCACATCCGAGGAGGTGAGGTCGTGGCCGTTGGCGAACTTCAGGCCGGGCTTGAGCTTGACCGTGTACTCGTTCGGCGAGGTGAAGTCGGCGCTCGCCGCGATGTCGGGCTTCACGTCCGGGCTGCCGTACGGCGAGTTCAGAAGGAACGGGTAAACCTGGTTCATCACAGCGAACGAACCGTTGTCGTACGAACCGGCCGGGTCGATCGAGGTGATCTTGTCGGTCGTGCCGATGGTCAACGTTCCACCGCTGCCGCCGGAGCTGTTGTTGTTGCTCCCTGAGCAGCCGGCGAGCACCAAGGCCGTCGCCGCGAGTGCGGCGGACACGGCCAGCAGGCGCTTGCCGCTGATGTGTGCGGATCTCATATCCGAGTACCTCTTCCTGGTGTGGGGTCACCGACTCGGCGCGCAGAGATCTGCAGCTGTGCCGAATCGCGTAGGTATGTCCTAACACGAAATGCGCGCGGTAGATGCATCCGAATGCACTTCGTAGCGAGATCTTTACGTTAGTGCAACATAACTGCGCTCATCTGCGCGCAACGCACACGAAAAGTGCTTGAATGCCCTATTCTCCGCGCAACCGCATCCGTTCGGCGTCGATCGACGCCATCGCGACCTGCAACGACCGGCGCAGTTCGGTCTCCTGCTGATCGGTGCGTGCCAGCCGGTTGGTGAGCTCGGCCTTCTCGCGGAGCAGGTCGCGGTCGATCAGGCCGTCCACGATGGACCGGGCGTACCGGGAGACGTCTCCCGCTGCCTGCGGGAGGGCGCCGACGGCGAGGGCGTTGACGGTCGGCCCGTAGCCCTGCGGCACCTCCGCGAGCACCCTGTCGACCCAGCCAGGGTCTGTCATCGTGGTGAGCTGGCTGGCGATCGCGTCTTTGATGACGGCGTGCGTCGGGTTCACGAACGGCACCTGCACGGCGCGCGCCGCCCGCTCCTGACCGACCTCTGCTGGAAGCTGCAGCAGCACCATCAGCGACTCGCGCTCCGTGCGCTGCGTCGGATCGCGCAGGTCGGCCTGCTGAACGACGGCCGTGGATGCGGTCCCGTCCTGACCCTGCTCGCCCTGCTGGCCGCGCTGGTCGGCTCCCGCACCCTGGCGCTGACCGGCCCGCTGTCCTGCTCCCTGTTCGGAGCGGCGCGCAGCCTGCACGGCTCGCAGCGTGTCCTGCAGGTCGGCGCCGGAAAGCCGGGCGAGCTCGCGGGCGTACCCGTTCTGGGATGCCGGGTCGCGGATGGTCGCGACGATCGGCGCACCGCCGCGCATCGCTGCCGTACGGCCTTCGACGGTGTCGAGGTCGTACTTGTCGACCACCTGCCGGATCATGAACTCGAACATCGGCTTCTTGGCGTCGATCATCCTGCGCACGGCGTCGTCGCCCTTCGCGAGCCGCAGGTCGCAGGGGTCGAGGCCGTCCGGTCCGACAGCGACGTAGGTCTGGGCGGAGAAGCGCTGCTCCTCGCCGAACGCCCGGGTGGCAGCCTTCTGGCCGGCCGCATCCGGGTCGAAGGTGAAGATGACGGATCCTGTGCTGTTGTCGTCGCCCATGATGCGCCGGATGACCTTGATGTGGTCGACGCCGAACGCTGTGCCGCAGGTGGCGACGGCGGTGGTGATGCCGGCGAGGTGGCAGGCCATCACGTCGGTGTATCCCTCGACCACGACCACCTGGTCCAGCTTCGACACGTCCCGCTTGGCGAGGTCGAGCCCGTAAAGCACCTGCGCCTTCTTGTAGACAGGCGTCTCCGGGGTGTTGAGGTATTTGGGGCCTTTGTCGTCGTCGAGCAGGCGGCGCGCGCCGAATCCGATGGTCTGGCCCGTCACGTCCCTGATCGGCCAGATCAGTCGTCCGCGGAACCGGTCGTACACGCCGCGATCGCCCTGCGACACGAGTCCTGCGGTGGTGAGCTCCTCCGTGCTGAAGCCTTTGGCGCGCAGGTGCTTGGTGAGCTCGTCCCAGCTCTTCGGGGCGAAGCCGACGCCGAAGCGGCCTGCTGCGATGGCGTCGAAGCCTCGCTCCCCCAGGAACCGCCGACCGATCTCCGCTTCCGGAGAACCGAGCTTGCTGCGGAAGAACTCTTCCGCAGCGCCGTTGGCGGCGAGGATGCGCGCGCGGTTGCCGTGCTCGGACGGCCCGCCCGTTCCGTCCTCGTAGCGCAGCTGATATCCGATGCGCGCGGCGAGACGTTCGACGGCCTCTGTGAAGGAGACGTGGTCGAGCTTCTGGAGGAACTCGTAGACGTCGCCGCCCTCACCGCAGCCGAAGCAGTGGTAGCGCCCGACGGCGGAGCGCACCGTGAAGCTCGGGCTCTTCTCGTCGTGGAACGGGCAGAGGCCCTTGAGCGATCCGACCCCGGCGGACTTGAGGCTCACGTAGTCGCCGACGATGTCGGCGATGTTGGTGCGGGCTTTGACCTCTTCGATGTCACTCTGTCGAATTCGGCCGGCCATGGAACGATTCTACTGAGCCGCGGCGACTCTTCTCGCGCGTCGCGGTATCTCGTGCTCGAGGTGGCGGCCCGGCGATCAGTCGCGCTGCTTCGAGCGCTTCCTGGTGTTCTGCGCGATCTCGATGATCGCGACGAACACTTCGATCCCGACCCGGAGGAGCAGCACGCTCAGCATGGCGCCGACGAGCGTGATGATGACGCCGAACAGGAACACGAAGGCGCCGACGACGGAGTGCGTTCCGATGGCGAGCGTGAGGCTGTAGACGAGCGACAGCAGCGTGCTCAGCCCGATCAGCACCAGCCCGACCACGTAGACGGGCCCAGCGAGCTTCCTGGTGACGTAGTTGGTGAACGTGAAGTCGAACAGCGACGAGAAGAACCGCGTGTCGTCGAGCCGGTCGGCGAAGTCGGAGACGGTGCGCCCGTGCCCGGTGGGCGGGGCGCCTGCACCGGCACCTGGGCCGGCTGTTGCATACGCCGCAGCGGGAGCGCCGGGTGCGGGAGGCGGGGGCGGCGGCGTCGCACCGCTCTGGATGCCCTGCTCGCCGACGACGCTCTCCGGAAGGCGAACGGTCTCCGCCGTCGCGGTGGGTTCTGTCGCGACAGGTGCAGGCTCCCCCGCTTGGGCCGCGGAAGCGGCCGGCGTCGCGGGAGCTGCCGGCGTCGCGGGAGCTGCCGGAGTCGAAGGACTGGCCGCCGTCGCTGAAGCGGCGGACGTCGCCGTGGCGGTCTCCGGCGCGGAGGAGGCAGCAGGACTAGACGCGGCGGTCCCGACGGCGGCGGCAGGCGCGGCGGCGGCCGCCGGAGCGGCGGGCACAGCCGGTGTGGCGGCAGTGGCAGGGGTGCCGATCGGGTTCGCCGCGCCGAGCGCAGCATCCATGATCGACGGAGCCTCCCCGTTCGGAGCTGCGGGGGCGGGCTTGTTCGCCGCGGCACGCTTGGTGCGTGCGGTCGGCGTGGTCTTCGCTGAGGTGGCCGACCCTGCGCTGCCTGCGGCGGGCGTGCGCGTCGCGGGCTTCTTCGCAGCGGCGGCCGCACCAGCGGCCGGAGTCTGAGCAGCGGCTGGCACTTTCGGCGTCGTCGTCCGTGCGGCGGGCGTCTTGGCGGCGGGGGTCTTGGCTGTGGCAGCACCAGCGGCGGGCGTCTTCGCAGCAGCACCAGCGGCGGGCGTCTTCGGCGTGGTCGCGCGTGCGGCGCGCACCTTCGGTGCGGTCGTTCCCGACGCGGGCGTCTTCGCCGCTCCGCGTGCTGCTGTCGGCTTGACCGGAGCCGCAGCCGGTTCGGCACCTGGCGCACCCGCGGCGGAGTCTGGCGCTGGCGGAGCGGTCGCCGGCTCAGGCGTGGCCGGGGTGGTGGCATCGTCTGGCGTCGGCTGATCGCCGTTCGCCGGGGGTGGTGGGGTGCTCATCTTTTCCTCTCGATGCCGAGAACTCCAGCATTCTGCACTGGCGTCGGCGTTTCAAGCCCGCTGAGTGAACTCATCGGCGCCGCTCAGTGCTGCACCAGCCGTTCGTACCAGCTGAGAGCCGACTGGTCGGTGAGGCTTGCGACCTGGTCGACGATCACGCGCTTGCGCTGCGTGTCGTCCGCCGCGTCCCTCCAGTCCTCCGCGAAGCCGGGGTCGAGCTCTGCCGGGCCGCGCGAGTAGAGCAGGTCGGCCAGGGTCGTGAGGATCTGGCGCTGCTGCGCGTAGATCGGCTGCCGGGTGTTCTTCGACATCACGAACGTCGCCACGATGCCCTTGAGCACCGCGATCTCCGCCTGGATCGGCGCGGGGACCACCACGTCCGCGCCGAACCGGATGAGGTTCGTGCTGCCCGAGGTCTCCTTCGTCGCGTGCACGGCGGCGTGCGCGAACCGGCCGATGAGCTGGCTGGTCAGGTTCTTCAGCCTGGCCTGCGAGCGGCGGC
This sequence comes from Leifsonia sp. NPDC102414, assembly GCF_044765685.1. NCBI lineage: Bacteria > Bacillati > Actinomycetota > Actinomycetes > Micrococcales > Microbacteriaceae > Leifsonia > Leifsonia sp. NPDC102414. The sequence goes on along the minus strand of NZ_JBIWKN010000001.1, from coordinate 795,205 downwards.
TGCCGTCCCAGCCGTCGAGCCAGATGTCGAGGTTGTCGAGCCTGTCGAACGCCGCGATCAGCTCGTCATGGCTGAACTCGCCGCCGATCCAGTCGTACATCGAGCGCACCAGGTCGTCGTGGTCGACCCTGCTGCCGAGTGCGGCGACGTCGATGTAACCGTTGACCACCGCGTCCTCGAAGTCGTGCACCGAGTACGCGATGTCGTCGCTCAGGTCCATCACCTGGGCCTCGATGCAGCGCACGCGATCCGGAGCGCCGGCGCGCATCCACTCGAACACGGCGGTGTCGTCGCGGTAGAAGCCGAACTTGGCGCGACCGCTCGGGTCGGCGACCGACGAGGTGTCCGGCCACGGGTACTTGCAGCTGGCGTCGAGGCTGGCCCTGGTGAGGTTGAGACCGTACGGGCGCCCGTCGCGGCCGAACACCTTCGGCTCCAGCCTGCTGAGCAGCCGCAGGGTCTGCGCGTTGCCCTCGAAGCCGCCGATGTCGTCTGCCCAGGAGTTGAGGGCCCTCTCGCCGTTGTGCCCGAACGGCGGGTGGCCGATGTCGTGCGCGAGACACGCGGTGTCGACGATGTCCGGGTCGAGCCCGAGGCTGTTGGCGAGCTCGCGGCCGACCTGGGCGACCTCGAGCGAGTGCGTCAGCCTGTTCCTGGCGAAGTCGAGCCCGGCCGTCGGGCTGAGCACCTGCGTCTTGGCCGCGAGTCGGCGCAGAGCGCTCGAGTGCAGCAGCCGTGCCCTGTCGCGGGCGAAGTCGCTTCGCCTGCTGGAGTGCTGTTCCGGCAGCCAGCGCTCGCGATCGTGCTCGCTGTATCCGGAGCCCGTGACCCCGGAATTCGCGGCAGCGTCGCCGTGCGCGTGACCGGAGTCGTGCCCGAGGCCGTGAACGACCGAACTATCCACCACTGTTGTGCACCTCCGCGTCGGCGACCTCTGCCCGCTGGAAACCGTCGAGGTCGCGGCTGGCGAGCCAGCCGTCCGGCAACGCGGGCTTCTTCGGGCTTCCCGCTCGGCCGCGCTGACCCTCCGCTGCCTCTCCCGGGTACTCCTGGTCCCAGTCGAGCGTGGCGAGGAGGTCGTCCAGGTGAGCGAGCGTGTCCACCGTTGCGAGGCTCGCCCGAAGGTCGCCGCCCACCGGATAGCCCTTGAAGTACCAGGCGACGTGCTTGCGGATGTCGCGGCAGCCGCGCTCTTCGCTGTCGAAGAACTCGACCAGCAGCTCGGCGTGCCTGCGGAACGTGGCTGCGACCTGCCCGAGAGACGGGTGCGCCTGCGCCCGCTCGGCCTCAGCGGCGTCGATCTCCCCTGCTCGCGCACGGAACGCCGCGGCCAGGTCGCCGAACAGCCACGGGCGGCCGAGGCAGCCGCGGCCGACGACGACGCCGTCACAGCCCGTCTCCTCGACCATCCGGATGGCGTCCGCTGCCGACCAGATGTCTCCGTTGCCGAGTACCGGCGTGCCGGTGATGGTCTCTTTGAGCTTCGCGATGGCCGACCAGTCCGCGTGCCCGGAGTAGAACTCGGCCGCGGTCCTGGCGTGCAGGGCGATGGATGCGACGCCGGCGCCCTCCGCCGCCTTGGCCGCTTCGAGATAGGTGAGGTGGTCGCTGTCGATGCCCTTGCGCATCTTGACCGTGAGCGGGATGCTGCCCGCCGCATCCACTGCTCCCTCCACGATCTCGCGGAACAGCCCGAGCTTCCACGGCAGCGCGGCTCCCCCGCCCTTGCGGGTGACCTTGGGCACCGGGCAGCCGAAGTTGAGGTCGATGTGGTCGGCGCGATCCTCCGCGACGAGCATGGTGACCGCCTCGCGGACGGTCTTCGGGTCGACCCCGTAGAGCTGGATGGAGCGCGGCGTCTCCGACTCGTGGTGGGTGATGAGCCGCAGGGATTCCGGGGTGCGCTCGACGAGGGCGCGCGAGGTGATCATCTCGCTCACGTAGAGACCGGCGCCGAACTCGCGGCAGAGCCTGCGGAACGCGGTGTTCGTGATCCCGGCCATCGGCGCCAGCACGACGGGCACGTCGAGAGCCAGCGGACCGATGGTCAGCTGTGGCGCGTGGCTTATCGTTGCTGTAGTAGTCATTTCCTCAATTCTCCCAGATAGAGCGGAGCAGCATGACCGAGCGACCAGAAGCTGTGGAGAATCAGGGCGAAGAGACGGCTGTGGACAGCGCCACCGAGCATGCCACGGACCCCGGCCACGCGAACGCCGACAGCGGCAGGGCGCGCGTCGAGGCGGACGCCGCGGCCCGCGGCGTGAGCATCCGCGTGATCGAGCGCCCCGCCGCCCGCAGCCTGGACGAGGCGGCACAGCTGCTCGGCATCGCGCCGTCCGACATCGTCAAGACGCTCGTGGTCAAGCGCAGCGACGACACGTTCGTCTTCGCGCTCGTGCCGGGCGGACGCAAGATCTCCTGGCCGAAACTCCGCGCCGTGCTCCACGTCAACAAGCTGCAGCTCCCCGATGCATCGATCGCGTTCGAGGCCACAGGGTACGAACGCGGCACCATCACCCCGTTCGGCAGCCGGACGGCCTGGCCGGTCGTAGCCGACGCGTCCATCCCCGGCCGCACGGTGTCGATGGGCGCCGGTGAGCACGGCTACTCGCTGTTCGTTGACGCAGACGAGCTGGTCGCCGCCTACGCGGCGACCATCGCCGACATCACCGACCCGGAGTAGCGGGAGCCTCGGCTCCTGGGATCAGGCACGCGTCGCCTTCGCAGGCGGCAGCGTTCACATCGCCGAGCGCGATCAGCGGGAAGGACGGCGCAGCGGGAGCCGCGGGAGTCGCCGCATCCGCCCCGCTCACGCTGTCACCTCTGCACGCTCGGTCCAGACCTGCTCGAGCACCTGCGCGAACGTGGCGGCGTCCTGCGCGCCCGACACGCCGTAGCGACCGTCGATCACGAAGAACGGGACGCCCTGGATGCCGTACTCCTGCGCCAGCGACTGGTCTGCGCGCACGTCGGAGAGGAACTCGTTCGACTCCAGCGCGGCGACCGCCGCCGCCCTGTCGAGCCCGACCTCGGCGGCCAGATCGGCAAGATCCTCGATGCGGCCGACGTGCTTGCCCTCGACGAAGTACGCCTTGAACAGGCGCTCGGCGAGCTCCAGCTGCTTGCCGTTCGCCTTCGCGAAGTGCAGGAGCTCGTGCGCCTTGACGGTGTTGGTGTGCTTCAGGGCGTCGAAGTCGTAGTCGAGGCCGACCGAGGACGCGATGCCGGTGACGCGCTCCAGCATGCCATGCACCTGCTCGGGCTGCATGCCCTTGTGCCCGGCCAGGAAGTCGATCTCGCTGCCGTCGAAGTCGACGGGGGTGTCCGGCGAGAGCTCGAACGAGTGGTACTCGACCTCGACGGCGCGGTCGTCGCCGCTCCCGGCGAACAGCCCGCTTCCCGCTTCGAACTTGCGCTTTCCGATGTAGCACCACGGGCAGGCGATGTCGGACCAGATGTCGATTTTGATGGGTTCACTCACACCAGGGGCAACGGATGCGGTCACGCCTTCATTCCCGGCGCATCCACCGCCCCGCCGAAGCGGCGGTTGCGATTGGCGTAGATGTCGATCGCGTTCCATAGGTCGGCGCGGCTGAAGTCCGGCCACAGGGTGTCGAGGAAGACCATCTCTGCGTATGCGCTCTGCCAGAGCATGAAGTTACTCGTGCGCTGTTCGCCTGAACTGCGGACGAACAGGTCGACGTCCGGCAGGTCGGGCGCGTACAGGTGACGCTGGATGCTCTTCTCGCTCACCGCCGACGGTTTCATCCGGCCCGCCGCCACGTCTTCCGCGATGCTGCGCACCGCATCCGCGATCTCGGTGCGGCCGCCGTAGTTGACGCACATCGTCAGGGTGAGCACGTCGTTTCCCGCCGTGAGTTTCTCGGCGAACTGCAGCTCCTTGATCACCGACGACCAGAGCCGCGGCTTCCTCCCCGCCCAGCGCACCCGGACGCCCCACTCGTTGAGCTGGTCGCGGCGGCGGTGCAGCACATCCCGGTTGAAGCCCATCAGGAAGCGCACTTCGTCGGGCGAGCGCTTCCAGTTCTCGGTGGAGAACGCGTAGACGCTGAGGTGCTTGACCCCGATCTGGATGGCGCCTGCGACCACGTCGAGCAGCGACGCCTCGCCCGCCTTGTGACCCTCGATCCTGGTCAGCCCTCTGCCGTTCGCCCAGCGGCCGTTGCCGTCCATCACGATGGCGACGTGGTCCGGCACGGCGGCGGCCGGGATGGCCGGCGGGTACACGCCCGTCCAGTCGAGCGGGCGGAACTCCACCGCGTCCTTGTGCGTGTATGGCTTGGGGCTCATCCGTTCGCTTTCCGTTCGTGCTGTACATGCTGGAGCGAGCGCAGCCCGCGTTCCAGGTGCCACTGCGTGTACGCGGCGACCACGCCGCTCGCCTTCGACCGCGTGTTGTCGTCCGTCTCGTCCGCCGCCGCCCAGTCGCCGGTGAGCAGGGCGCCGAGCAGCGCGATGGTCTGCGCATCCAGTCGTGGCGCGCCCTGCGGAGCGCAGTCGTCGCAGACCACGCCGCCGAGCTGCACCACGAGATGGTCGTGCGGACCCGCCGTTCCGCAGCGGGAGCAGTCGAGGAAGCTCGGCGCCCACCCGGCGAGCGACAGCGCCCGCAACAGATAGGAGTCGAGGGTGAGGGATGCGCCGTGCTCGCGCTTCGAGAGCGACCGCAGCGCGCCGACCAGCAGGAGGTACTGCTGCAGCGACGCCTCCGCCTCGGTGAGCCTGTCGGCGGTCTCGACCATCGCGTTCGCCGCCGTGTAGCTGGCGTAGTCGTCCGCGATCAGCGCTCCGTACGCGCCCAGCGACTCGGCCTGCGTCACCACATCCAGGCTGCGGCCCTCGTACAGCTGCACGTCGGCGACCATGAACGGCTCCAGTCGCGACCCGAACTTGGATGCGGTGCGCCGCACGCCCTTCGCGACCGCCCGCACCTTGCCGTGCTGCCGGGTGAGCATGGTGACGATGCGGTCGGCTTCCCCCAGTTTGTGGGTGCGGAGCACGACGGCTTCATCACGGTAGACAGGCACACTCCAGTATCCCGCCTCACGCCGACAGTCCCCTGATGCCGCGCTCTGCGCAGCCGCCGAACTCGGTACCGCGCCGCGCATGGTACAAGTGACCTATGAGCACCACGGCCTTCACGATTCCGCTCTGGGCCGACCTCGTGGCCGTCGGCGTCGGCAGCCTTCAGGGCGCGATGTTCGCCTCCGGCTTCCGCGACCGCAAACTCGACCTGCTCGGCGTCGCCATCATCGGCGTGGCGACCGGGGTCGGCGGCGGTCTGCTGCGCGACCTGCTGCTGGTCACGCGACCGGTGGCGCTGCTCTCCAACTGGTATCTGCTGACCACGGTCGTCGCCGCACTGCTCGGGATGCTCCTCATCCGGCTGTTCCGCCGGCTCGACCCGATCATCACCTTCCTCGATGCCCTCACGATCGGGCTTTTCGGCGCGATCGGCGCGACCAAGGCGCTCGCGCTCGGCCTTCCGGAGGTGCCTGCGGTGTTCGTCGGTGTGGTGTCCGCTGTCGGCGGATCCATCCTGCGCGACATGCTGCTGAACCTGCCCATCGCGCTGATGCACGTCGGCTCGCTCTACGCCGTGGCGGCTGGCGCCGGCACAGTGGTGCTCGTCGTGCTGGTCGATCTCGGCGTTCCGATCAGCGTGGCCGCTGCCGTGTGCGTGGCCGTCACGCTCATCATCCGGCTGCTGGCGGTGCGGTTCGGCTGGAGCCTGCCAGAGCAGCGCGAGCTCGGGCGCATCTCCCTCCCGCGCTGGCCGCGCATCCCCCTCCGTCGGAGGGCAGAGGCCCGCACGGTGGAGCGCACAGAGACCGGCTCCATTCCCCGCTACAAGCTCGACCGCCCCGACTGACGCGTCTCCGAAGCAATCGAGCCGGGACTTGTGCACGGCTGACGACGGCGTGTCGCGTGCACAAGTCCCGGCTCGATGGCTGGGGGACGCGGGTCAGGCGGAGACGAGGTCGGCGGGAGCGGCAGAGCCGGTGCCTGCGGTGGCCCGGATGGCGCGGTTGACGGCGGAGACGACGGCCTTGAAGGAGGCGGTGGTCGTGTCAGCGTCGATGCCGACGCCCCAGAGGCGCGTGCCGTCCACATCCACCTCGACGTATGCGGCGGCCAGTGCAGACTCGCTCGCGGACAGCGTGTGCTGCGAGTAGTCGTAGAGGTGCACGTTGATGCCGCGGTCGTTCAGGATGTCGAAGAACGCCGCGATCGGGCCGTTGCCCTCTCCGGACGCCTTGGAGACCGTGTCGCCGTCGCGCAGCGTCACGGTGAGCGCGACGTGGTCGCCTGTCTCGTTGGTGGTGCTGGTGCTGCCCAGCTCGAACCGGCCCCACTTGGCGTCGGCCTCGTCGACCGGCGCCGGCAGGTACTCGTCCTGGAAGATCGCCCAGATGTCGTCGCTGGAGACCTCGCCGCCCTCGGCGTCGGTCTTGGCCTGCACCACCCCGGAGAACTCGATCTGCAGCTTGCGCGGCAGGTCGAGCGCGTGATCGTTCTTCAGCAGGTAGGCCACGCCGCCCTTGCCGGACTGCGAGTTGACGCGGATGACCGCCTCGTAGCTGCGGCCCAGGTCTTTCGGGTCGACCGGCAGGTACGGGACCGCCCAGACCAGCTCGTCGACCGTTGTGCCCTGACGCTCCGCGTCGGCGGCCATCGCCTCGAAGCCCTTCTTGATCGCATCCTGGTGGGAGCCGCTGAACGCGGTGAACACCAGGTCGCCTCCCCACGGGCTGCGCTCGCCGACCGGCAGCTGGTTGCAGTGCTCGACCGTGCGCTTGACAGAGTCGATGTCGCTGAAGTCGATCTGCGGGTCGATCCCCTGCGTGAACAGGTTGATGCCGAGCGTCACCAGGTCGACGTTTCCGGTGCGTTCTCCGTTGCCGAACAGGCAGCCCTCGATGCGGTCGGCGCCCGCCATGTAGCCCAGCTCGGCGGCGGCGACGGCGGTGCCGCGGTCATTGTGCGGGTGCAGAGACAGGATGACGTTCTCGCGGTGGTTCAGGTGGCGCGACATCCACTCGATCGAGTCGGCGTAGACGTTCGGCGTCGCCATCTCGACCGTGGCAGGCAGGTTGATGATGACCTTGCGCTCCGGCGTCGGTTCGAAGATGTCGAGCACCTGGTTGCAGATGTCGACCGCGAACTCCAGCTCGGTGCCGGTGTAGCTCTCCGGGGAGTACTCGTAGTAGATCTCGGTGCCGGGGACCGTCGCCTCGAACTGCTTGCAGAGACGCGCACCCTCCAGCGCGATGTCGACGATGCCCTGCTGATCGGTGCGGAAGACCACATCCCGCTGCAGGATGCTCGTGGAGTTGTAGAGGTGCACGATGGCCTGCTTGGCGCCCACCAGCGACTCGTACGTGCGCTTGATCAGGTGCTCACGGGCCTGGGTCAGCACCTGGATGGTGACGTCGTCCGGGATCGCACCCTCCTCGATGAGGCTGCGCACGAAGTCGAAGTCGGTCTGACTCGCAGACGGGAAGCCGACCTCGATCTCCTTGTAGCCCATCCGGACCAGCAGATCGAACATGATGCGCTTGCGCTCGGGGCTCATCGGGTCGATCAGCGCCTGGTTGCCGTCGCGCAGGTCGACGGCGCACCAGCGCGGGGCGACCGTGATGCGGGCATCCGGCCAGGTGCGATCGGGCAGCTCCACCCGGATCTGCTCATGGAACGGGCGGTATTTGTGGATCGGCATGGCGCTCGGCGCCTGTGTGTTCTTCATGGTCTGTCTTCTCCTCGCGAGGTGTGGTGGAGAGCCAACGACGAACTCCGCGACGAGTGAGGCCCAGAACTAGGACTCGTCGCGGCAGCTAAGGAGGAGCAGACCGTACACAGAAACAAGGGTAGCACGGGGCGTGTGAGCGGTCAGCACCCCGTCCGGTCACCCGCGCCCGCTCGCCAGCGCCACCGCCTGCCGCACAGAGAGCTGGGGCAGGTATGCGCGCACCAGCGCGATCCCGATCGCGGGCAGAGCGACAGGGTCCGGGTACGCCATGATCAGCGGATGCAGCTCGGGCTGGAACTTGCGCTTGAACTTGAGCAGCGACCGGAAGCCGTACACCGGCTCGAGCGACACACTGAGGAAGTTCAGGATGCGGTCCATACCGCGCGCCTCCCCGTCGCCTCCTTGCCCTCCCGCACTCGCGGTGTGCGCCAGCGGCGCGGCGGACAGGCTCATGAACTCGACGCCCTCGTCGCGCATCCTGGTGGCAGCCTCGGCGATCAGGAACTCCATCACACCGTTGATGCTCCCCGGCCGCCTGCGCATGAAGTCGAGCGTCCAGCCGATGACGAGGCCGTTGCGGTAGTTGGGCAGCCAGCTCGTCACTCCCTCGATGCGTCCGGACTCGTCGATCGCGAGCATCAGCATCACAGCGGGGTCGCGTAGTTCGTCGAGGCCGCCGAGGGTGAAGCCCATCTCCGGGAGGTCCTTCTCCGCCACCCACTGCTCGGAGATGTCGGAGAGCTGCACGGCGGAGCTGAGCGGGAGCGCCTGGTACGTCGTCCACTCCGCCCTGATGCCTGCACGCTGCGCACGGTTGATCGAGCTGCGGACGTCCTGCCATTTCTTGCCGGTGGTCTCCCACTGCTGCGGGCGGATGACGGTCTCCTCCGCCACTACCATCGTCGACCAGCCCATCTGCTCGAAGAGCGGCTCGAGGCCGGCATCCACGCTGTAGAACACGGGGGTCCAGCCGTTGTCGTCGCAGAACCGGGCGAACCGGTCGATGGAGCGGTCGTGCGGTGGATGCGCACCGAACGGCCCGCCCGTGGTGATCGCGATCCTGCCGACCACCCGGTACGCGATGGCGCGTCCGTCCGTCGGGTCGAACCAGTAGTCGTTGCCCGGCCAGGTGGCCATGAACGAGATCGGGTCTCCCCCTCCGCGCTCCAGGAGCTCGCGCACGCGCGTCGCGTCGCTCGTCCCCTTGCGCCACGATGCCCGTCCGCGCATCACCGGGATCGCCCCGATGATCACGAAGAGCCAGAACACCGTGCCGATGTTGCGGTAGACGAAGATCGCGAGCGGCGTGGTCGGCAGGTACTGCACCGGCTCGCGGCGCAGGAAGCTGACAGGCACGAACCGTTCGAGCACATCGTCGAGGAGGTCGCTCAGATCGAGCGGCCTGGTGAAGCCGGTGTCCTTCTGCAGGTAGCCGACCAGCACATACAGCGCGGCGAGCACGACGCCGGAGATGACGACGGTGAGCACATAACGGCGCACCGACCGCGCAGGCGGACGCACGGGGAAGTGCTGCCGGAACGCGATCAGCAGGATGGCGATGGCCAGCGGGAGCAGTGCAGACAGCGCCAGGATGGCCGTCACCTCCCAGTAGCGCGCGCCGACGTGCGGGTGCGGGGCGGAGCCGAGCGGCAGGATGCCGAAGTAGAGCGCGGAGAGCGCGGCGAGCAGCGCGTTGACCGACACGGCGAGCCAGAGCGCGAACCGGTTGCCGCGCAGCAGCCCGTACGCCGCGACGAGCAGTACGAGCAGCGGGAGCACAGAGAGCAGGATCGGCCCGAGGCCGTTGATCCGCTCGATGGTCAGGTCGTGTACGCACTGTCTGGTCACTGCGAACGCCTGGCAGCGTTCGAGCACGGAGCCCTTGTCAGGAACGTCGGAGGTGAACAGCAGGGCGATGGGAGACAGCAGGCCGTAGCGCGCTGTGGTGAGCAGCCCGATCACGGGCCCGATCGCGGTGATCGTCACCGCGGACGCGAGCAGCACCCGGATCTCGTGATGGGAGCTGCGGACCCAACCGCCGAGGCGTGCACCAGGTCGCAGCAGCACGCCGAGGCCGAGACCGGCGAGCACGGCGAGGAGCCGATAGACGTCGGACGGCATCCCGGAGTACAGCACGTACATCACGGCGATCAGCACCGTCAGCACCCGGATGCGCCTACGCCACAGTGCGCCGGCGAACGCGCTGGCGGCCATGATCGTGCCGCCGAGGGCCGTGAAGACGTCGAGCACGACCAGGTTGTGCACGTTCCTCGCCCACATCTCGCCCGTGGTGGAGGCGAGGAGCTGGAGCGCGATGCCGCCGACCGTGCCCACGATCGCGGTGGCGAAGTACGAGACCGCCGTGCGCCAGGTGCCCATGAGCTGCTCGGCGGCACCGACCAGCAGCACGGTCAGGATGAGAGCGACGATCAGCTCGGCCAGGTTGTCGGTGAACAGCACCGAGGTGACCGGCGTCCACCAGTGGCCGTCGACCAGAGGGCCGGGGCCCGTGCCGAGCCAGATGTGCAGCGGTCGCCTCGGCCCGTGGATCGGACCGGTCGCGAGAGCGAGCACCAGGATCAGCGCTGTCATCGCCGCGGTGAACGGGTGCGTCGCGATCAGCGTCCCTGTGCGGCGCGCGACGCGCGCGAGCCAGGCCGTCACGGCGGTCACGAGGTCAGTCCCAGGTGAGCTGCGATCAGCGGGAAGCCGTTCCGCAGGGTGTACCGCACGGTGTTCCAATCGTGTGCCGTGCCGGGCGAGATGAGGAGCCGCGTGCGGATTCCGGCCTGTGTCGCATCGGCGTCAAGTGTTCGGGCGAACGAAGTGTACTTCGCGTCGTTCTGGCCGACGCCGAGGATCAGCATCGAGTTCTCATAGGGAGCGTGCGTGGTCATCAGGTGGGCGGGCTGCGCGTCCTCGAACGCGGTCACCGACCCGCCGAAGCCGGACTGGACAGTGGATGCGCGGTCCCCCAGCGTCGGGCCGAGCTCGCTCGACGATGCGAGAGCCGACCCGAAGATCGTCGGGTGGCCGGTGAGGAACTGGACGGCGCAGGTGGCGCCCTGCGAATAGCCGAACACGCTCCACGCCGCAGGGTCGCTGCTGACCCGGAAGTGGGCCTTGATCCAGGAGGGAACGTCCTTCAGCAGGTAGGTCGCCGAATTGCCGAACTTCGCAGAGTCGACGCACATCGGGTTTCGTCCTGGGCCGCCGAGCTGGTCGGCGGCGACCACGATCGGTGCGATGCCGTGGTGGGTCGCGGCGAACGCATCCATCGTCTGGCCGATCCTGCCGGCCGTGAAGACGTCCGCCGGGGCGCCAGGCTGACCGGAGAAGGCGTAGAGCACGGGAAGCACAGGGGGCTTCGGCGTGAGTGCGGCAGGCGGCAGGTAGACGACCGCCTTCCGCGCCGCGAACCCGGACTCGGTCGCCGGGATGCGCACGGTTCCGATCGCGCCCTTGGCAGGAACACTCGCCGGGGCCGTCCAGGTGGAGGCGTAGTCGGTGCCGATGTCGGCCACCTCGCCCCGCTCCGAGTGGAAGGAGAGCGCAGGGTATGGCACGACGCCCAGCGCGTCGTTGAGGTCGCGGTACTCGCCGAAGTCGACGTTGATGCCCGCGGCCGCCATCACCACGAAGACCGGGATGCTCAGCACGGCGACGAGCTTCCTCCACCAGCGGGAGCGGAACAGGTTGGCCACGGCCAGCCCGATCCCGGCGAACGCCAGCACCGCCCACATCCTGGTCACCGGGGTGAGCGCGACGCCGAAGACGTCAAGCACGTCGATCAGCAGCCAGGTGGCCAGCCAGCCGATCCCGGCCCCGACCGCGGCAGCGAGGAGTCCGGCCAGCGTGCGCCGGATGGTCGGCCGCACCACCAGGTACAGCGCGAGGACCGCGGCCACGACATCGACAGCCACCAGGAAGGGCGGCTTGTCGATGCGCAGGGTCATGAGCCAGTTCAGGGCGGTTCCTCTCACAATGCGTGCAAAAGCGGTTCGATTATGGGGCACTCAGGCTGCGGAAAGCTGAGGCCGGGCTGACACTCAGCGGACTCCGAGAGAGTCCCGCGGCCGACGGCTGCGTCAGTCGACTGCGAGGGCCGCCACGGGCGCGACCGCCGTCGCCCGCCTGGTCGGCGCGAGGGACGCCAGGAGAGCCAGGATCGCCGCCGCCAGCACGATGATCGCGATGAACGACCACGGGACCACCGGGGCGTGCAGCCCACCGCCGGGGATGCTCCCCAGCAGCGACTGCGCCCCCACCCAGCCGTACGCGGTTCCGAGCACCAGCCCGGTGATCACGGCCGCGATGGTGAGCTGGGCGCTCTCGGCCAGGATCATCCTGCGCACCTGCGACGCGCTGAACCCGAGCGCTCGCAGCAGGCCGAGTTCGCGCCTCCGCTGCAGCACGCTGAGCGAGAGCGAGTTGATCACCCCGACCGCTGCGATGATCGCCGAGAAGCCGACCAGGACGCTGAACACCAGCATGGTGACCGTGAGCACACTTTCAGCTCCCGCGTACAGCTCCGGCTCGTTCTGCGACGCCTCCCGGATCATCTGGAGGTACGACTGGGCGGCGACGACGAACATCGTGATGAGCGTGACGCCGATCACCAGACCGATCGTGGTGCGCGAACTGCGCTCTGGGTTGCGCACCGCGTTCGCTGCGGCGAGCCTGCCAGCCGCCCCGCGGCCGAACAGCATCCCCACCCAGCGGAGCACGGCGGGCATGAAGAACGGGGCGGCCAGCACGATGCCGGTGAACGACAGCACGCCGCCCGGCATCGCGATCAGCACGCCGTAGCCGCTGGCGATCGGGATGCCGGAGCGCGCGAACACTCCCAGCCCGAGGAGCAGCCCGAAGACGAGCAGGCCGAGTCCCACGACCAGCAGCGCCGCGGCGACGACGATGCGCGCTCGCTGGCGGACGGCCGCGGGCGGGCGCTCCTCCGCTGCGCCGAGCGCCTGGACGGGCGTGACGGTCAGGACGCGCCTGCTGCCCACCCAGGAGGCGAGCCAGGTGGTCACGACGACCACGGCCACCGGCGCTAGCAGCGCCGGGGTGATCACGGGGTAGAGCGCATCCGGCAGCACTCCGACGGCGACGAACAGCCGCACAGCGGCGAGCGAGAGCACCGCAGCCGTCACCCCGCCGATGGCGGCACCGATCAGCCCGACCGCGAGCCCCTCGCTCGCGACGGAGCGCCGTTGCGTGCGCGCACTCGATCCGATCAGCCGCAGCAGGGCGATCGTCCTGGTGCGACCGGCGATCACGGTTGCGAACGTGTTGGTGGTGACGATGGCTCCGACGTAGACGGCGATGACGAAGAAGACCCCGGCGACGATCCCGAGGGCGAAGCCGACCGAGGAGTGCACACCGACCTCGCTGGCGGAGATGTACGCGGACAGCACGCCGGTGGTGGACAGCAGCGCGACCCCGAACGCAGCACTGAGGGCGGCGACCAGGATGCTCGCGCGGTGGTCCCTGGCGTTCGCGCGGAACGCGGAGAACGGGCGGCTCACGCGTGCTGCTCCATGCCGAGCATGTACGACGAGATGTCCTCGGCGGCCGAGCGCGAACGCTCGGCGGCGACGCGGCCGTCGGCGAGGAACACGATGCGGTCTGCATAGCTCGCGGCGATCGGGTCATGGGTCACCATCGCGATGCTCTGCCCGTACGTGCGACTCGCCTCCGCGAGCAGAGCGAGCACCTCGCGCCCGGTGCGGGAGTCGAGGTTGCCCGTCGGCTCGTCGGCGAAGATCAAGTCGGGCCTGGTGGCGAGCGCCCGCACGATGGCGACGCGCTGCTGCTGCCCGCCCGACAGCTCGTGCGGGCGGTGCGTGAGCCGCGACCGCAGGCCGAGCGAGTCGATCAGGTGGTCGATCCACTCCCCCTGCGTCCTGGTCGGACGACGCCCGTCGAGCTCGAACGGCAGGTGGATGTTCGCGGCGACATCGAGTGTCGGCACCAGGTTGAACGACTGGAACACGAAGCCGACGCGACGGCGCCGCAGGACGGTGAGCTCCGCATCCCCCAGGCTGGTGATCTCGGTATCGCCGAGGAACACCTGGCCACCGGTGACCGTGTCGAGCCCGGCCATGACGTGCATGAGCGTCGACTTGCCAGAACCGCTCGGCCCCATGATCGCGGTGAAACGCCCTGCCGGGATGCCGAGCGACACGCCGTCCAGCGCGTTCACCGTGCCTGCGCCCGTGCCGTAGGACTTCGTCGCGTCCACCACGCGCGCCACCAACGGCTCTTCCGGCGGGATGGTCGAGCTGGCTGAGGTGACGGTCTCGCTGGTGATGTTGTCCATACTCCCCACGCTAGGGAGCCGCCCAGGGTGCCGAATCGGGCGGTGGGGCTATCCGCCATCAGCCCTCAGGATGATCTCTGGCCGCTACTCGGCGGAGGTGAGCCCGTGCTCGAACGCGTAGACCACCATCTGCACGCGGTCACGCAGCCCGAGCTTGCTCAGGATGCGACTGATGTGGGTCTTCACCGTCGCCTCGCTCAGGTACTCCGCGGCGGCGATCTCCGAATTGCTGAGGCCGCGGGCGGCGAGCACGAAGATCTCCTTCTCGCGCGCCGTGAGGCTGCCGAACTCTTCCGGCTCGGGCTTCACCGGCTCGCTGGACGAGAAGAACTGGAACAGTTCGCGCGTCGCCCCCGCCGCGATCACGGCGCTGCCTGCGTGCACGGTGCGGATCGCCGCGAGCAGGAACTCCGGCTCGGCATCCTTGAGCACGAACCCGCTGGCACCGCCGCGGATGGCGCGCGCGGCGGCCTCGTCCAGGTCGAAGGTGGTCAGCACCACGATGCGCGGTGCGTTGCGCGCCTCGCGGGCGGCGCTCTCGATGATCGCTGTGGTGGCGGCGATCCCGTCCATCACCGGCATCCTGATGTCCATCAGCACGACGTCCGGCGCCGTCTCGCGGGCGAGCTGCACGCCCTCTGCGCCGTTGGCCGCCTCTCCGACGAACTCCAGGTCCGGCTGGGAGCCGACGAGCATCCTGACGCCTGCGCGGAACAGCGGCTGGTCGTCCACCAGCAGCACCCGGATGCGACTGGTCCCCTCTGGCACGGTCGTCGTACCGCCGTCGCCGCTCAGGCCGTCGCCGCTCACGCCTTCTCCCCCGCCGGCAGGAAGGCGCTCACCAGGAAGTCGCTGCCTGCTGGCCCGGCCGCGAGACTCCCGCCTGCCAGGGACGCGCGCTCGCGCATCCCTGGCAGGCCGTGGCCGATGCGCGGCAGGGCGCCGCTGGACGGGGTGTCGATGGTGACGGTCTTCATGGTGTTCCTCACGGTGATGGCGACGCCTGGTCCACCGTCGCCGGTGCCGCCGTCGCCCGTGGCGACTTCGGCGATGACGACGGTGGCCGGCTGGCTGGTGTCTCCGTGCCTGAGCGCGTTGGTGAGCGCTTCCTGCACGATGCGGTACGCGGCGATCTGCTGGGCGGAGCCGAGGATCCCGTAGCCGCCGATGCGCTCGACGGTGACGTCGAGCCCGGCGGCGCGCACCTGCTCGACGGTGCGGTCGAGGTCGTCGAGCGACGGCTGCGGGCCCTCCGGCTGGGAGTGGCGCAGCTCGGCGAGCAGCACGCGCACGTCGCCGAGCGCTGACCTGGCGGTGGATGCGATGGTCTTCAGGGCCTCGTCCACCGAGTCGGGGTCCGCGTGCCTGGCGTAGCGGGCGCCGTCCGCCTGCGCGATCACCACGGCGAGCGAGTGGGCCACCACGTCGTGCATGTCGCGGGCGATGCGGGTGCGCTCCTGCTCCACCACCACGTCCTCCACGGCGCGGGCTCTGTCGAACTCGGCGACGACCTGCGCCCTGCGGGACACGCGCGCGTTGCGCCAGGTGCGCATGAGCAGGCCGAGCACCCAGGACAGACCGAGGACCGTGACGCTGACCACGACGAGGAAGACGAACTCCAGCGCCAGCCGGGAGATCGCCCCGGACAGCAGGTCGAGGTAGCTCTGGTTCAGCGCGGCGGTGAGCGAGAGGTACAGCGCGGCGACGACGGCTCCGAGCCCGGCGGAGATGAGCCCCGACCAGCGCACGATGCGGTCGCCGTACGCCGCGGTCGCGTACAGCACGATCAGGATGCCGACGTCGCTGAACTGGATGCTGTGCCCCGTGGTCATCTGCAGCACGGCGGTCAGCCAGGCGATGGCGAGCGCAACGGCGGGCGAGATCCTGCGCACCGCCACCGCGACCGTGAAGCCGATCACGACCACGATCGCGGAGCGCGCTCCCCCGTCGCCGCCGACCCCGAACAGGCCGGCGGAGTCGAGCGGCAGGCAGAACACGGCGAACAGCACGGCACCCGCGATGTCGAAGGTGAGCTGCCGCCCGGTGAGGCGGCGCACCAGCCCCGTCCTGTTCGGGTCGCTGGCGGAGACCGGGGTGCCGCCAGAGGACGCGAGCCAGACGAGCACGGAGTGGTCCGCTGCCCCAGCATCGCCGGCGGCGCCGGTCGCCCGCTGCCTGGCCACCAGGAAGCCGAGCAGCCAGCCGGCGACGAACGTCACGGCGAGCAGCAGGCTCATCAGCAGCAGCCCGACGCCCTGACTGGTGTAGTACCCGCCGATCACCGGCCCGATCAGCGGGAACTTCAGTTCGCCCCGCACCGTGAACAGGTACGCGAGCATCGGTGCGATCAGGATCGCCGAAGCGAAATCGAGCCAGCGCACCACGTTGCCGGCGTGGGCGGCGATGCTGAACACCGCGATCAGCACCGCGACGGTCGAGATCACCCGGAAGGGCATCGGCATGGAGACGGTCTCTGTCGCCTCCGTCAGCACGGCCAGCCAGAGCATCCCGAGCGACAGAGGGGGCAGCACACGGGAGATGGCGACGGCCGCACTGTAGAAGGTGAGCGCGAGCACAGACTGGAACTCGAACGGCAGGCCGGTGATCAGCCAGGCGAGAAAGAGGACGACGCCGAGCGCCGGTTCGAGGACCCAGCGATACGGGACGATCCTCTCCACCAGGCTGCTACGGTTCGGCATCCCTCTACGCTACGGTGCGCGCGGGCAGGAAGCCGCGCCCAGCCACGGATTTCATCCCAGGGATGTACGCAGGGTCCGGAACGCCGCCGCTCAGAACCCCAGCCGCCCGAGCTGCTTCGGGTCGCGCTGCCAATCCTTCGCCACCTTCACCCTGATCGACAGGAACACGTGCTTGCCGAGCAGCTCCTCGATCGGCTTGCGCGCCGTCGCCCCGACCTCCCTGATGCGGCTGCCGCCCTTGCCGATCACGATCGCCTTCTGGCTGTCGCGCTCCACGAACAGGTTCGCGTACACCTCGACCAGGTCTTTGTCGTCGCGCTCGATGATGTCGTCGATGGTGACGGCCAGCGAGTGCGGCAGCTCGTCCTCGACGCCCTCGAGCACGGCCTCGCGGATGTACTCGGAGATCCGGTCCTCCAGTCCCTCGTCCGTGACGGCGTCCGACGGGTACAGCGGAGCGGGCGAGAGCGGCAGCAGGCGCATCAGCTCGGTAGTGAGCGTGTCCAGCTGGATGCGGCTGGTCGCGGACAGCGGAACGATCGCCTCCCACTCGCGCAGCGCCGAGACCGCGAGCAACTGCTCGGCCACGGCCGCCTTGCTCGCCGCGTCGATCTTGGTCACGATCGCGACCTTCTTCGCCCGCGGGTACTCGTCCAGCTGCTCGTTGATGAACCTGTCGCCCGGGCCGATCTTCTCGTCGGCGGGCACGCAGAACCCGATCACATCCACGTCGCCGAGCGTCGACTGCACCAGCGAGTTCAGGCGCTCGCCGAGCAGCGTGCGCGGGCGGTGGATGCCGGGGGTGTCGACCAGGATCAGCTGGCCGTTCTTCTGGTGGACGATGCCGCGGATGGCGCGGCGGGTGGTCTGCGGCTTGGAGGAGGTGATCGCCACCTTCTCGCCGACGAGCGCATTGGTCAGGGTGGACTTGCCCACGTTGGGACGGCCGACGAACGACGCGAAGCCTGCATGGAAGTCGTTCACGAGTGGTTCTCCTCTTCCGGCGCCCCTGGCGCCGAGATCAGTGCGGCGTCGCGTTCGACGAGCACGGTGGTGACGTGTTTGCGGCGGCCCTCTGTGCGGTCCACCGTGAAGCGGAGGCCGTGGCTGGAGGCGGTGGAGCCGACATCGGGCAGGCGGCCGAGCGCCTTGGCGACCAATCCGCCGACACTGTCGACGTCGTCGTCCTCGATCTCCGCGTCGAACAGCTCGCCGAGGTCGTCGAGCGGCAGGCGCGTGCTGACCCGGTAGCGGCCGTCGCCGATCTGCTGCACGAGCTCGACTTCGTGGTCGTACTCGTCGGAGATGTCGCCGACCAGTTCCTCGATCAGGTCTTCCAGGGTCACTAGGCCCGCGATGCCGCCGTACTCGTCGACCACCATCGCCAAGTGGTTGGACTCGAGCTGCATCTGCCGCAGCAGAGCGTCGGCCTTCTGCGACTCGGGTACGAACAGCGGAGGGCGGGCGATGTCTCCCATGGTGATCTGGTCGGCGCCGAGCGGGCTCTCGAAGCTCAGCTTCGCCACATCCCGCAGGTAGAGCACGCCGACGACCTCGTCCGGATCGCCGTCGATCACCGGCATCCGGGACACCCCCTTGCTGAAGAACAGGCCCATCGCGGTGCCGAGGCCGGCGGTCTTGTCGACCGTCACCATGTCGGTGCGCGGGATCATCACTTCGCGCACGACCGTCTCGTTGAACTCGAAGATCGAGTGGATGAGCTCGCGGTCGTCCTCTTCGAGCACGTCGAACTCGGTCGCCTCGTCGACGATGCTGAGCAACTGCTCCTCGCTCGCGACCGGCGCTGACCTGGCACGGGACGGGGTCACCCGGTTCCCGAGCGCCACCAGCCCACCGGCGATGGGACCGAGCAGCACCCGGATGAAGCGCACGAGCGGAGCGGTCAGCCGCAGCAGCATCGTGGAGTTGGCACGTCCGACGCTGCGCGGGCTCGCGCCGACCAGCACGAACGACACCGCCGTCATGATGAGGGCGGACAGCAGCAGGGAGATCCACCACTCCTCGAAGATCTGCTCGAATGCGAGCGTGACGAGCACCGCGGCCGTCGTCTCCGCCGTGATGCGGCTGAAGTTGATCGCGTTAAAGTGCGCGCCGGGATCGGCGGCGATGGCGAGCAGCGACTTCTTCGCGCGCGACGTCTCCGCCAGCTCGGCGATGTCGTTCCTGGACTGCACGGACAGCGCGGAGTCCACAGCGGCCATCAGGCCGCCGAAAGCGACGAGCAGGAACGCGACGATGAAGAACAGCGTTGCGAGCATCCGGTGCCTATCGCTGTCGGTCGTAGCGGGAGAAACCCACCAGGATGTCGCGCTGGATGCCGAACATCTCGCGCTCCTCCGCCGGCTCGGCGTGGTCGAAGCCGAGCAGGTGCAGGATGCCGTGCGTGGTGAGCAGCAGCAGCTCCTCCATCAGGGAGTGTCCAGCCGTCTCCGCCTGGGCCTGGGCGACCTGCGGGCAGAGCACGACATCGCCGAGGAGCCCTGCCGGAGCCGGCTCCTCTTCCGTGCCCGGACGGAGCTCGTCCATCGGGAAGCTGAGGACGTCCGTCGGACCAGGCTCGTCCATCCACTGCACGTGCAGCTGCTCCATCGCCGCCTCGTCCACCAGGACGATGGCGAGCTCGGCGTCCGGATGCACGTGCATGATGTCGAACGCGTACCCGGCGAGGCGCTGCAGGGCCGCTTCGTCCACCGCGATGGCCGACTCGTTGTTGACTTCGATACTCATGGGCCGGGCCTAACGTCGTTTCGGGAAGCGGTCGCGCGGGACGGAGGAACGGCGCTCAGCGCGGTTGGCGAACTCCGCCGCCTGCTCGCGCTCGTAGTGCAGCGCCTGCTTCTGCGCGTCGTACTCGGTGTACGCGTCCACGATGCGGCCGACCAGCGTGTGCCGGACGACGTCGTCGCTGGTGAGCCGCGCGAAGTAGATGTCGTCGATGTCCTTGAGCACACGCGTGACCAGGCGCAGACCGCTCGCCGCGGTCGGCAGGTCGACCTGCGTGATGTCGCCGGTGACGACCATCCGCGAGCCGAAGCCGAGCCTGGTGAGGAACATCTTCATCTGCTCTGGCGTGGTGTTCTGCGCCTCGTCGAGCACGATGAACGAGTCGTTGAGAGTGCGCCCGCGCATGTACGCCAGCGGTGCGACCTCGATCGTGCCCGCTGCGAGCAGCTTGGGCACGATGTCCGGATCCATCATCTCGTTGAGGGCGTCGTAGAGCGGACGCAGGTACGGGTCGATCTTGTCGGTGAGCGTGCCTGGCAGGTAACCGAGCCGCTCCCCCGCCTCCACGGCCGGGCGCGTCAGGATGATCCGGTTGACCTCTTTGCGCTGCAGGGCCTGCACGGCCTTCGCCATCGCGAGGTAGGTCTTTCCCGTACCTGCCGGGCCGATGCCGAAGACGATCGTGTTGTGGTCGATGGCGTCGACGTACTGCTTCTGACCGAGCGTCTTCGGCCGGATCGCCTTGCCGCGGGCGGTGAGGATCGCCTGGCTCAGCACATCCGACGGACTCAGGCCGAGGCCGGTGTCGAGCATCTTGGCCGAACTCGTCACCTCGGCCGGGCTGATCTCCTGGCCGTTGCGCACCATCAGCAGCAGTTCCTCGATCAGGCGGCGCGCAGCATCCACCTGTGCCGGGTCACCGGTGAGTGAGATCTCGTTGCCGCGCACATGGACGCTGACCTGCGGGTACTGCCGCTCCAGAGTGGTGAGCAGGCGGTCTTGCGGGCCGAGCAGCCGCACCATCTGCACGCCGTCGACGTGCAGGCGCGCCTCGGACGCGGCCGCCGATTCCGTGGCAGCCGCTGCCGTGGCTTCCGGTTCTCCCGCTGCAGGCGTTGATTCGCTAGTCGGCAAGGCTTCCTTCCTCGAGCTCTCCGCTCAGAACGTGGGCATGAACATGGAACACGGTCTGTCCCGCATTCGCCCCTGTGTTGAAGATCAAACGGAAATCGCCGTCCGCGTGTTCCTCGGCGAGTCGTTTCGCCGTCGCGACCAGCTCGGCGAGCAGCGCCGGGTCGCCCGCGGCGAGCTCCACGACGTCGCGATACTGCTGCGTCTTCGGCACCACCAGCAGATGCACGGGCGCCTTGGGCGCGATGTCGCGGAACGCGATGATGCGCTCGCCGTCGTAGACGATGTCGGCCGGGATCTCCCGCGCGATGATGCGCGTGAAGATCGAGGGCTGCTCGGTTTCCATGGTTCCCATCTTAAGCGCGCCGTCTACCAGCGACCGATGGATGCGTTCAGCACCGCCAGAGCTGCCGGCCCGGCGGTCGACGTGCGCAGCACTGTCGCGCCCAGGCGCACGAGCTCTGCCCCTGCGTCGCGGAACGCGTCGAGCTCGGACGGAGCGATGCCGCCCTCCGGGCCGACCACGAGCACGAGGGGGCGGCCATCCAGGGCGGCCTCGCGCACTGCGTCGGTCAGCTTCGCCTCGGCGTCCGGCTCGAGCACCAGCACGCGCGCATCTGCGCACAGCGCGGCGACCTGCGTGGTCGTGGCCAGTTCGCCGACCTCCGGCACCCAGGCGCGGATCGACTGCTTCGCCGCCTCGCGCACGATGGTCGCCCAGCGCTCGCGGCCCTTGGCGACTTTCTGGCCCTCCCACCGGGAGACGGAACGGCTCGCGGCCCACGGGACAACCGCATCCACCCCGAGCTCGGTGGCCGCCTGGATCGCGAGCTCGTCGCGGTCCCCCTTGGCGAGCGCCTGCACGAGCGTGATCGCCGGCGCGTGACGCTCGACGCGCTGCACGTCGGCCACGTCGATGGTGAGCGCGGTGTTCGTCGCCTCGACAACCTCGCCGCTCGCAACCAGACCGCGGCCGTTGCCGATCATCACGGTCTGGCCCGGCCGCGTGCGGTTCACCGTCGCAGCGTGCTTCGCCTCTGACCCCGTGATCGACAGGCGTTCGCCGACCGCGGCGTCGGCCAGGTCTTCGCGCAGGTAGAGGGAGCTCATCGCAAGGTCAGACGTTCAGGAAGCGGTCGCGCAGCTTCGCGAACAGCCCCTGCTGGAACCGCGCGAGCGACGGGTCGTCCTGCTTGTGGGTCGCGGCGAACTGCTTGATCAGCTCGCGCTCCTTGTGGTCGAGCTTGGTCGGGGTGACCACCTGGATACCCACCCGCAGGTCGCCGCGGCCGTTGCCGCGCAGGTGCGTGATGCCGCGGTCCTTCACCGTGATGATGTCCGCGCTCTGGATGCCAGCCTTCAGCTCCAGCTTGATGTCGCCGTCGAGCGCCTTCACCGTTGCGGTCGTACCGAGGATCGCATCCGTCATCGCCACTTCGAGCGTGCAGAGCAGGTCGTCGCCGTCACGGCTGAACACGTCGTGGTGCTTCACCTTGATCTCGAGGTACAGGTCGCCGTTCGGGCCGCCGGCGGGGCCGGCCTCACCGCTGCCCGGCATCTGCAGGCGCAGGCCGGTGTCGACGCCGGCGGGGATGTCGACGG
Source organism: Leifsonia sp. NPDC102414 (assembly GCF_044765685.1). NCBI lineage: Bacteria > Bacillati > Actinomycetota > Actinomycetes > Micrococcales > Microbacteriaceae > Leifsonia > Leifsonia sp. NPDC102414. The sequence continues at coordinate 772,935 of NZ_JBIWKN010000001.1, read as the reverse complement.
GGACTGTGCGACGGGCGCGCACGCGGCCCTGGCCCTGGCAGGTGACGCACGGGGTGGCGATGACGGTGCCGTAGCCGCGGCAGGTGCCGCACGGCGTCGAGGTCATCACGTTGCCGAGCAGCGAGCGGACCGACCGCTGGATGCTGCCGGTGCCGTGGCAGATGTCGCAGGTGACCGGCGCGGTTCCCGGCTGGCAGCACGAGCCGTTGCAGGTCTCGCAGACGACGGCCGTGTCCACCTCGAGGTCGCGGTGCGTGCCGAAGATGACCTCGTCGAGGTCCACCTCCACGCGCAGCAGGGCGTCCTGGCCGCGCTCGCGACGCGACTTGGGGCCGCGGGACTGGCCGCCACCGCCGAAGAAGGTCTCGAAGATGTCGCCGAAGCCGCCGAAGTTCTGGCCTCCCCCGCCGAATCCGGCCTGCGGCCCGAGGTCGTACTGCTCACGCTGCTGCGGGTCGCTGAGCACGTCGTACGCGTGGGTCACCAGCTTGAAGCGTTCTGACGCCTCGGCGGACGGGTTCACATCTGGGTGCAGCTCACGGGCGAGGCGACGGTACGCCTTCTTGATCTCGTCGGGGGTGGCGTTGCGCTCAACGCCCAAAACTTCGTAGTGGTCGGCCACAGACGGCTTATCCTTCGTGTTCGTTGTCTTATTCGCCGAGCAGGCGGGAGAGGTAGCGGGCCACCGCTCGCACGGCGGCCATGTTGCTCGAATAGTCCATGCGGAGCGGGCCGAGCACGCCGAGACGCGCCAGCTCCGACCCGGATGCGGTGTAGCCGCTCGACAGCACGGAGGTCTCCGCGAGCCCGAACGACGCGTTCTCGCGGCCGATGCTCACCGCCACCCCGTGCTGATCGCCCGCCATCTCACCGAACAGCTTCAGCAGCACCACCTGCTCCTCGATGGCTTCAAGGACGGGGTAGATGCTCCCGGAGAAATCGTGCTCCGTGCGCACCAGGTTCGCGGCGCCCGCCATCACGAGCTTGTCCTGACGGTTGGCAGCGATCTGCTCCATCAGGGCGGAGGCGACGGGAGCGACCAGCGCCTGGGTGCGCTCGGTGAGCGCATGAGGGAGCTGGGCGAGCCTGGCGGCGGCGTCGGCGAGCGGAAGGCCGGCCGCAGCGCCGTTGATGGCGCCCCGGATCTCCGCGACGTCCTCGTCGGACAGCTCCGCCGCGAGTTCGATGGTGCGCTGCTCGACGGCGCCGGTGTCGGTGATCAGAACGCTGAGCAGCCTCCGCGGAGCCAGCGTGACCAGCTCGATGTGCCGGATGCGCGACCGCGACACCGACGGGTACTGCACGAGGGCGACCTGGTTGGTGAGCTGGGAGAGCATCCGGACGGTGCGCGCGAGAACGTCGTCCAGGTCGGCCGACTCACCGAGGAACACCTCGATGGCCTGGCGCTGCGCCTGACTGAGCGGACGCACCTCGGCGAGGTGGTCGACGAACAGGCGGTAGCCCTTGTCCGTCGGCACACGACCGGACGAGGTGTGCGGGGCGGCGATCAGGTCTTCCTCTTCGAGAGCGGCCATGTCGTTGCGGATGGTCGCGGCGGAGACGCCGAAGGAGTGGCGCTCGACGATGCTCTTGGAACCGACCGGCTCCCGCGAGGCGACGTAGTCCTGCACGATGACACGCAGCACTTCGAGGCTCCGCTCAGAAACCATCCGACCCGCCTCCCGAAGACCCTTAGCACTCGCTGAACCTGAGTGCTAATCATAACGCGCTGACACGCCCACGCGACCATTGCCCCACCGCGAGCGGCGGCAGTACGGTATGCGCACAGGTTCGATTCGTACGATCCGCGAACGAAAGGCTCCGACCATGAGTGACCCGAACCAACCGCCGGTCGATCCGGCAGGCGGCGGCGTCCCACCGCAACAGCCGAACGTACCCCCGCAGCAGCCGACAGGCCAGGTGCCGTCGCAGGCGCCGCAGCAGCCGTACGGCGGGCAGGTGCCTCCGCAGCAGCCGTACGGTCAGCAGCCGCCGCAACAGCCGGGCCAGCCATACGGCCAGCAGCCAGGCCAGCCGTACGGTCAGCAGCCCGGCCAGCCGTACGCGGCGCCCGCCGCACCGCTCGACCCCACGCAGGACAAGCAGTGGGCATCGTTCGCCCACCTCGGCGGCATCCTCTGGATCCTGCCGTCGCTGATCATCTTCCTCGTGTTCAAGGACCGCGGGCAGCTGACCAACCAGGAGTCCAAGGAAGCGCTCAACTGGCAGATCACCTGGATCATCGTCTGGGTCGCCTCCCAGATCGTCGGCGCCGTGCTGGCGTTCACCGGCTTCGGCTGGCTGATCTTCGGGCTGCTCATCCCGTGGATCCTCTACGTCGTCAACCTGATCTTCTCGATCCTCGGCTTCGTCAAGGTCAACGGAGGCGGCACATACCGCTACCCGGTGAACTTCCGCTTCATCAAGTAGCCCGTTCCGCTGCGTCGAAGACGCCGAGAGACTCCGTGTCTCTCGGCGTCTTCCCAGTTTCGGCACGTTTGCCCTACTGTTATGGCTGACGATCCCGTCCACGACCCCGTCCGCCCCCAGCGGGCGAAGCCAAGGAGAGAACAATGTCCGCAACGCCCCCGCCGCCGCCCAGCGCACCGTACGGAGGCCAGTCCCAGCAGCTCAGCCCCTCGGATGAGAAGCTCTGGGCGACGCTGGTCCACATCGGTGGCATCATCTTCAACTGGATCCCGGCCCTCGTCGGCTACCTCGTCCTCAAGGACAAGGGACCGTTCGTCCGCGCGCACACCGCGACCGCTCTGAACTTCCAGATCACGATCTTCATTGCGTACATCGTCGGCGGCATCCTGTCGATCGTGTTCGTCGGCGTGATCATCATCGCCGCGGCCGCTGTGTTGAACATCGTCTTCAGCATCATCGCCGCGATCAAGGCCAACCAGGGTCAGTACTACGTGTACCCGGTGGCGATCAAGTTCGTCAGCTAGCACCACGCGCCACGAACTCCCCGCCTCAGGACCTCTGTTCCGAGCCGGGGCGTTCGTCGTTTCGGGGTGCGCGTTCCCGGCTGCTCGGGATGCGGTCAGTCGTCGAGCAGGCGGCGGACGACGGCGTCGGCCAGGAGGCGGCCGGAGAGCGTCAGCTCGATCGTCCCGCGGAGCGCTGCACGCGCATCCACCAGCCCGTCGGCGATGAGCCCGGCGACGGCCGTGCGTCCGTGCTGGTCGAGCTCGGCGGTGGCGATGCCGTCCCTGATGCGCGTGAGCAGCAGCACGCGCTCGACCCGCCTCGTCTCCGCATCCAGGGTCTCGCGGCCGGCAGCGGGCGACTCCCCCGCCAGCACTCGGCCGGCGTATGCGGCCGGATGCTTCACGTTCCACCAGCGGACCCCGCCGACGTGGCTGTGCGCGCCGGGTCCGACGCCCCACCAGTCGTGTCCCTGCCAGTACGCGAGGTTGTGCCGCGACCGGTGGTCGTCGTCGCGCGCCCAGTTGCTGACCTCGTACCAGCCGTATCCGGCGTCGGCGAGGCGCGCATCCGCCAGCTCGTACATGTCGGCCTGCAGGTCCTCGTCCGGTTCCGCGACCTGACCGGACTTGATCTGCCTGGCCAGCTTGGTCCCGGTCTCCACGATCAGCGAGTACGCCGAGAGGTGGTCGGGGCGGCAGGCGATCGCGGAGTCCAGCGACCGCTCCCAGTCCTCCAGCGACTCGCCGGGCGTGCCGTAGATGAGGTCGAGGCTCACCTGAAGCCCTGCATCCCTGGCCCACTCCACCACCAGCGGCACGCGCTCAGGGTCGTGGGTGCGCTCCAGCGTCGCCAGCACGTGCGGCACGGCGGACTGCATCCCGAACGACACCCGGGTGAACCCGGCGTCGGCGAGGCTGCGCAGGTAGGCGGCGTCGACGGAGTCCGGGTTGGCCTCTGTGGTGACCTCGGCGCCGGATGCGAGCCCCCACGCATCCCGGACGGCGGCGAGCATCCCGGCCAGATCCGAGGCGGGAAGCATCGTCGGCGTTCCTCCACCGAAGAACACGGTGGACGCCTCCCTGGCGGGAAGCCCGCTCAGCTCCAGTGCGCGGGCGGCGAAATCGACCTCCCGCTGGGCGTGGCCGGCGTACTCGGACTGCGAGACGCCGCGCAGTTCGGTCGCGGTGTACGTGTTGAAGTCGCAGTATCCGCAGCGCACCCGGCAGAACGGAACGTGCAGGTACACGCCGAACGCGCGCTCGGCGACGCCGTCGACCACGGAGGTTGGCAGGAGGCCGTCTGCGGGAGCAGGGTCGCCGAGAGGAAGAGCGCTCGGCACCTCAGGCCGCCCTGGCGGGAAGCAGCGACCGCAGGTACTTCGCGGTGTAATGACGCTGGGCGAGTCGCAGAATCGGCGACACGAGCCGGTAGAACGCGGTCGACGGCCGGTAGAACGCGCGCAGCACGAACCACACGGACCCGTCGTCGCGCAGCTCGACCAGGAACGCCTCCTCGCCGGACTCCGGGTGGCCGTGCAGGGTGCCGTACGCGAACCCGGCGCGATGCTGCTCGTCGATGACGTAGACGACACGGACGGGCGCAGACACGTGGACCGGCCAGAACGGGATCTTCAGCACGGCGGTCATGCCGTTGGCGATGTACGGCGACCCGTCGTCCGCGAAGATCGCCTCCGACGGCCGGTGTTCCTGCATCTTCGCCGGGGTGCCGTCCGGGTTGAACACGACGCCCTCGTACTGAACGCCGGTGCCCTCATGCGTCTCGGTGACCTTGATGCCGCTCCCCCGCTGCACCCCCCACGTCATCAGGGCGGTGACCGTGGATGCGAACCGCTCCTCCCCGCTGCCGATCCGCGCCTGACGGATGAACGACTTGTAGCCCTTCGGCGGGTAGTAGAGCAGGTCGGGAGCCTGCGTGCCACCGACCGCACCGTAGGTGACGGGCTGATCGGTGAACGTTGAGCGACGCATTGGTGCTACTTCTCTTCCTCACTCTGTGTGCCCAGTCTCCAACGGGTGGAGCCAGACGACAACTCTACTTGGCGCGCGCCACGCGGGACGAAATGGGGCGGGGTGAGGGCGTGAGGTAATGAGCGCGCGTCGCGCTGCCCGTCATCCCACGAGCTGCCGCGGTGAACAAGCCGAATCGACACGACCAGTACGCAGCGGCGCCGAACGCGTGCGGAGTGCGTGTCGTTCAGTCCGGGCGGGCGAGCGACTTCGCATCCGATGCGCCGCGGCCCGCGCGCACCTTACGTCGCGCGTGCTCCGCATGGATGAACGCGCTCGAGCTCGGCAGCCAGAGCAGCACCGTCGCGGCGATGCTTGCGGCGTCAAGCGCCAAAGTCGGGGAAGGTTCGGTGAGGGACAGTATGGCTGTGAGACCGACGAGAACAGTCAGAAGAATACGCGCCCACACCCGACCGCGGAACACCAACCAGCCGCAGAGCACGGGAAGCTCGGAAATCACCAACGCGACGAGCATCAACCCCACCCCGAGCGCGACGGTCGTCCCCACCATGGCGGGAATCCTGACCTCGAAGACACCCTTCGCCTCCAGGGTGTGCGACGCACGAGCCGCGAAGTCCTGCCAGTCATGGGTCGCAAATGTCACGATGAACTGCACGGCGACGACGAGGCCGACCAGCAGGAGGAGCGCCACAGCGACGCGAAGGGGCGCCGGCGGTGTTTCGCGCTGCCGACGACCGTCGCGGCCCATCAGAGAACCGGACACCGAGCCTACTTCTTGTCCTTCTTCTCCACGTCGCCGGACAGGGCGGCGATGAACGCCTCCTGGGGGACTTCCACGCGGCCGACCATCTTCATGCGCTTCTTGCCCTCCTTCTGCTTCTCGAGGAGCTTGCGCTTGCGGGTGATGTCGCCGCCGTAGCACTTCGCCAGCACGTCCTTGCGCATCGCGCGGATGCTCTCGCGGGCGATGATGCGCGCACCGATGGCCGCCTGGATGGGGACCTCGAACTGCTGACGCGGGATCAGCTCGCGCAGACGGCCGGTCATCAGGACGCCGTACGCGTACGCCTTGTCGCGGTGGACGATCGCGCTGAACGCATCCACCTGCTCGCCCTGGAGGAGGATGTCGACCTTCACCAGGTCGGCCTCCTGCTGGCCGGTGGGCTCGTAGTCGAGGGAGGCGTAGCCGGCGGTGCGGCTTTTGAGCTGGTCGAAGAAGTCGAAGACGATCTCACCGAGGGGCATCGTGTAGCGGATCTCGACACGGTCCTCGCCGAGGTACTCCATGCCGAGGAGCGAACCGCGGCGGCTCTGGCAGAGCTCCATGATGACGCCGACGTAGTCCTTCGGTGCGAGGATGGCGGCCTTCACCATCGGCTCCTCGACCTTGGCGATCTTGCCGCCGGGGAACTCGCTCGGGTTGGTGACCGTGATGACCTTCTTGTCCTCGGTGGTCACCTCGTAGATCACGCTGGGCGCGGTGGTGATGAGGTCGAGGCCGAACTCGCGCTCCAGGCGCTCGGTGACGATCTCCAGGTGCAGCAGACCGAGGAAGCCGCAGCGGAAACCGAAGCCGAGGGCGACGGAGGTCTCGGGCTCGTAGACGAGGGCCGCATCCGACAGCTTGAGCTTGTCGAGCGCTTCGCGCAGTTCCGGGTAGTCGCTGCCGTCGATCGGGTACAGGCCGGAGAAGACCATCGGCTTCGGCTCCGTGTATCCAGGGAGCGCATCCGTCGCCGGTTTGGCAGCCGATGTCACGGTGTCGCCGACCTTGGACTGGCGCACGTCCTTCACGCCCGTGATCAGGTAGCCGACCTCGCCGACGCCGAGCCCCTTCGACGGTGTGGGCTCCGGGGCGGAGACGCCGATCTCGAGGATCTCGTGCGTCGCCCGTGTCGACATCATCTGGATGCGCTCGCGCGGCGACAGCGTGCCGTCGATCATGCGCACGTAGGTGACGACGCCGCGGTAGCTGTCGTAGACGGAGTCGAAGATCATGGCGCGCGCAGGAGCGTCCTTGACGCCGACGGGCGCGGGGATGAGGTCGACGACCCTGTCGAGCAGCGCGTCGACGCCGATGCCGGTCTTGCCGGAGACGCGCAGGACATCCTCCGGCTTGCCGCCGATGAGACTGGCGAGCTCGGCGGCGTATTTGTCAGGGTCGGCGGCCGGCAGGTCGATCTTGTTCAGCACCGGGATGATCGTGAGGTCGTTCTCGAGAGCGAGATACAGGTTCGCGAGCGTCTGCGCCTCGATCCCCTGAGCGGCATCGACCAGCAGGATCGCTCCCTCGCACGCCGCGAGCGACCTGGACACCTCGTAGGTGAAGTCCACGTGACCGGGGGTGTCGATCATGTTCAGGGTGAACGCCTGGCCGTCGTCGTCCGCCCAGGGCATCCGGACGGCCTGGCTCTTGATCGTGATGCCGCGCTCACGCTCGATGTCCATTCGGTCCAGGTACTGCGCGCGCATGTCGCGCTCGGCGACGACGCCGGTGATCTGCAGCATCCTGTCGGCCAGGGTGGACTTGCCGTGGTCGATGTGGGCGATGATGCAGAAGTTGCGGATGAACGCCGGATCGGTCGCGGCGGGCTCGAGGGCCTTCAGAGCTCGTGGTGACATTGTGCTGCGATTCTCCCACGGCAACGGGCGCGTCTCCTATTCGAGGCAGCGTCAGCTCCGACGACTCGTCGCGAAACGCCGTGCGGCACTGGGCGCGCACGGCGTTTCGACACGAGTGGCTGGCCGGGGTGGGCCGGGGTGGGCCGGGGTGGGCCGGGCGTCAGGCGAAGCGTTCCGCGCGCTCCACGACGATGCCAGCGCCGTTCTCCCAGCGGTAGACCTCGGCGCCGTCGATGAAGACGCGCTCGGCCCGGGAGTTGACGTCGAGCGGGTCGCCCGACCAGATCACGACGTCGCCGTCGAGGCCGGGGGTGAGCGAGCCGACCCTGTCGTCGAGCTGCAGGAACGCCGCAGGGTTGACCGTCAGCGCCTCCAGAGCCGTCTCGCGCGGCAGGCCCTCCTTCACCGCGAGCGATGCCTGGTGCACGAGGAAGTTGATCGGCACGACGGGGTGATCGGTCGTGATGGCCACGCGGACGCCTGCGGCGGCGATCTTCGCGAGGTTGCCGATCGCGCGGTCCCGCAGCTCCACCTTCGACCGCGAGGTGAACATCGGGCCGAAGATGACCGGGATGTCACGCTCGGCGATCACGTCGGCGATCTTGTGGGCCTCCGTGCCGTGGTTGATCACCAGGCGGTAGCCGAACTCGTCGGCGAGTCGGATCGCGGTGGCGATGTCGTCGTGGCGGTGGGTGTGCTGATCCCAGGCGAGCTCGCCGTCGAGCACGCGCACCAGCGTCTCCTTGCCGAGGTCGCGGGCGAACGGCTTGCCCTCCTTCTGCGCATCGTCGCGCTGGGCACGGTAGTTCTGCGCATCCACGAACGCCTCGCGGATGATCATGGCGACGCCCAGCCGCGTGCTCGGGGTGACGTTCTTTCCGCCGTAGACGCGCTTCGGGTTCTCGCCCAGCGCGGACTTCACACTGACGGCCTCCCGCAGCACCTGCTCGTCGATGGTGCGGCCGCCCCACGACTTGATGGCGACGGTCTGACCGCCGATCGGGTTGCCGGAGCCCGGCTTGACCACGATCGAGGTGACACCGCCGGAGAGGGCGTCCCTGAAGCCCTCGTCGTCGATGTTGATGGCGTCGATGGCGCGGACGGCCGCGGTGTTCGGGGTGGTCATCTCGTTGGTGTCGTCACCGGCAGGGCCGTTCGCCTCCTCGTGGATGCCGACGTGGCCGTGCGACTCGATGAAGCCGGGGAGCACCCACTTACCTGCAGCATCCACGGTCTCGACGCCGTCCGGAACACTGATGTCGGCGCCGACGGCGGCGATCTTCCCGTCCTGGATGAGGACGGTGCCGTTCTCGATCGGGTCACCGGCGACCGGGACGATATATGCGTTGACGATGGCGACAGAAGAGGTTGTGGTCATGGATTCGAGCCTACGCCCGGGGTGACCGGCGGACGCGTGCGGGTGCGTGCGGGTGCGCGGCCGAAGCATGGCGGGAATGGATCGGGTGGATGCGCGATTGTGGTCTGCATGAGCATTCTTCTGACCGGCGCGACCGGCTTCATCGGATCATCCGTCCTCCCCCGCCTCATCGAGGAAGGGCACAGCGTCACCGCGCTGGTCCGCGACGAGGCGAAGGCGGCGCAGCTCGAGGCGGCGGGCGCGACCGCGCTCATCGGCGACGCGACGGACAGCGAACTGGTCGAGCGGGCGGCGCGCGACAGCGACGGCGTCATCCACCTGGCATCGGCGAACGACGTCGACCCCGGCTTCGTGAAGGCCGTGCTGACCGGCCTCGCCGGCAGCGGCAAGCCGTTCGTGCACACCGGCGGGATCTGGACGTACGGCTCGAACGCCGACATCGTCGAGGACTCCCCCTCCGCACCGCCTGCGCTCACAGCGTGGCGCGGAGCGACCGAGGCGATCGTCCTCGCGGCCGAAGGCGTTCGCACGGCCGTCGTCGTTCCCGCGGTGGTCTACGGACGCGGCACGGGAATCCCGACAGTGATCGTGGATGCGCCGCGCGGCGCGGGGGTGTCTCCTGCGATCCGTCTGGTCGGCGACGGCACGCAGCACTGGACGACGGTGCACGTGGACGATCTCGCCGCCCTGTATGTGCTCGCGTTCGAGAACGGCGACGCCGGCGCGGTGTACCTCGGCGCCAGCGGACAGAACCCGACGGTGCGGGAGCTCGGCGAGGCAGCGGCTGCTGCCGCTGGCGTTGCAGGCGGCGTGCAGGAGGAGAGCGCGGAGGACAGCCGTGACCGCCTCGGCGCGGCGTTCGCTGACGCGCTGCTGCTCGACCAGCAGGCCCGCGGAACCAAGGCGCGCATCGACCTCGGCTGGGAGCCGAACGGCCCGACGCTGCTCGAGGAGATCGCGAGCGGTTCGTACGCGCCGCAAGCGGTCGCTGCGGAGTAGGCGCCGGGCGGCGGGCGACGACGCCGGCCGATCTGCCCGGCGGGCGCTTCGACCTGCCCGTCGGCGGGTACGAGTGGCGCTCGCTGAGCCTCAGACTCCGGGGATGCGCCTCCTGCCTGACCAGGCCAGGCGCATCCCCGGTCCGGTTTGGCGCTGAGGCGGCGCACTGGTAAAGTTGTTTGTTGGCTTGCGTGTGGGTTCGTCCGCACGACTGCCGCAAGGCGCCCTCTCTCGCTGAGCGGCTCATCCGAAACTCACTTCTAACGAAAGTAACCACGTGGCAAACATCAAGTCGCAGATCAAGCGCATCGGCACCAACAAGAAGGCGCAGGAGCGCAACAAGGCTGTCAAGAGCGAGGTCAAGACCGCCGTTCGCGCAACCCGCGAGGCCGTCGCAGCAGGCGACAAGGACAAGGCGACTTCGGCGCTGAAGCTCGCAGGCAAGAAGCTCGACAAGGCGGCCAGCAAGGGCGTCATCCACAAGAACCAGGCCGCCAACAAGAAGTCGGCGATCGCCAAGCAGGTCGCAGCTCTCTAAGCAGCACCAGCATCCCGGACCAGATCCGGCAGCGAAGAGCCCCCGTCTCCGGACGGGGGCTCTTCGCGTGTGCGGGAGGTTACGCTCCTCGGCCGCGGGCGCTCACGATGCGGATCATGCGCTCGAGGGCGAAGACGGGGTCGCGGCCGCCGCCCTTGACGTTCGCGTCGGTTTCGGCGAGGACCTCGATGCAGCGTCCGAGCCCGTCCTCCGTCCAGCCTTGGAGGTCGCGCTTGGCGCGGTCAACCTGCCACGGGGCGAGGCCGAACTGTTGCGCCAGCTGGCCGGAGCCGCCGCGGGCGCCGGACAGCTTGGCCATCGTGCGGACCTTGCTGGCGAACGCGGCGACCATCGGAACGGGGTCGGCGCCCGACGCCAGGGCGTGGCGCATCGTCACCAGGGCCTCGCCGTAGCGGCCCGCGATGGCGGCGTCTGCGACGTGGAACGCGTTCGTCTCGACCCTTCCGCCGTAGTACTTGTCGACGGTCGCCTCCGTGACCTCCGCTGCGGTGTCGGAGATGAGCTGCTGGCATGCCGCCGCGAGCTCGGCGAGGTCGTCGGCGAACGCCGAGGTGACCGCTCGCAGCGCGCCCGCTGTGATCTTCTTGCCGGCGCTCCTGAACTCGGCCTGAGCGAAGTCGTACTTGTCAGCGTCCTTCTTGAGCTCTGTGCAGACCACCTCGATGCCGCCGCCTGTTCCAGCGCGGATGGTGTCGAGCAGCTTCTTGCCGCGCACCCCGCCTCCGTGCCTGAGCACGACGACAGTGCCGTCCGCTGTGCCTGTCAGGTAGTCGAGCATGTCGCTCAGGAAGGAGTCGTTGCACTTCTCGACGGCATCGACCCTGATCAGTCGCGGCTCGCCGAACAGGGAGGGGCTCGCGAGAGTGAGCAGCTCCCCCGGCACGTAGTCGCCAGCGTTGATGTCGCTGATCTCGAGGCTCGGGTCCTCCGCTTTGAGGGTGTCGCGCAGCATCCGGATGGACCGGTCGGCGAGGAACCCCTCCGTGCCGGAGACGAGGACGACGGGCGCCGTCCTGATCTGATTCCAGGCGAGCTGCGGGATGACGGCGCTCGGCGCCCGTCCCTTGCTCGCGCTCGCCCTGCTGCCGCCTCGTGCCGCCACGTTCCTCCTCCGTCCGTTCCAGTGTACGGGCGGCCACCGTCACGGGAGGCCGGTCGGGAGGCGATGGACGCGGTGGCAGAGGTGCCCGCGGCCGCCGCGGCGGGCTCCCGCCGCTCTGTCCAGAGTTCGAGGGTGCCTGGCTCGGGACCGGGCGAGACGAGGAGAAGGCCGGAGGTGTCGGTGCGGGCGACAGCCACGCCTGCTGTGGCGAGCATCCCGAGCGCGGAGGGGGTCGGGTGGCCGTAGCCGTTGTCGCGGCCGACGGACACGAGGGCGAGCGCTGCGTTCAGCCTGGAGTAGAGGCGTTCACTCTGGTCGGCGGAGCCGTGGTGGGCGACCTTGACCACGTCCACCTGATCGACGACCCCCGCGCCAAGCAGGGAACTCTGAGTGTCTTCGCCGAGGTCACCGAGGAAAAGGGAGCGGATGCCTCGACCGTCGACGGCGACGACGATGCTGCCGGGGTTACCGGTCAGCGCCGAGACCCCCTCCAGCGGCACGGGAGGCCAGAGGATGCGCCAACGGAGCGCGCCGAGCATCCCACCCATGCCCGCGAAACCCTGGTCGAGTTGCGCGCCGGATCGTCGCAGGCTGTCGATGGCGTGGCGGTCGAGGTCGCGGCCGGGCTCACCCACGATCGCGCGCGCGACCCGGCCGTCGAGAGCGGAGAGGCCGCCGACGTGGTCGACGTCGAAGTGGGTGAGCACGAGGAGGTCGATGCGCGCGATGCCGAGCCTGTCGAGGCAGGCGGCGGCGAGGTCGGGGTGGCGTCCGACGTCGATCATCGCGACCTGGCCAGCGTCGCGGATGAGGAGCGCATCGCCCTGCCCGACATCGCAGGCGGCGATCTGCCACGCGTTCGGCAGCGCGGTCAGCCGGCCGATCGAGCCGCCCCCGAGCATCCCGAGATAGCCGGACGCTCCGAGAGCCAGGGAGGACGCAGCCGCGGTGGCGAGAACCCCGTGGCCGACACGGCTGCGCGTGAGCACCAGCACGGCGACGGCCGCCAGCGCGGCGGCGCACAGCACCACGCCGACGAGGCCGTCCGCCCAGGGCAGAGCGCTTCCAGGGAGCCCGCTCGTGGTCGTGGCGACCTGGGCGATCCAGGCGGATGGCAGCCAGGCAGCCCACACCAATGCGTGCCCGAGACCAGGGATGAACGGTAGGGCGAGGCACGCGAGACAGCCGAACAGGGTGGCGACGGGCGCGGCGGGACCGGCCAGTAGGTTGGCGACCACGCCGTAGAGCGGGAGGGTCGGCGTAAGCATGATCAGCACGGGCTGGCACGCGAGCTGGGCGGCGAGTGGCACGGCGACGGCCAGCGCGAGCCCTCTCGGCAGCCACCGGCTCAGGATGCGCGTGAGCGGTCCAGCCAGGACCACCAGCCCACCGGTGGCGAGCACCGAGAGCGCGAAGCCGTAGTCCCTCGCAAGCCACGGATCATGAACGAGCAGCACGATGACGGCGATGGCGAGGAGCGGCAGGCCACGCGACGGTCTGCCCCGAGCGATGCCGAAGAGGACGACGACGGCCATCGTGGCCGCACGGATCACGCTCGCGCCCGGCGTGACGAGTGCGACGAACGCAGCGAGGGCGAGAAGCGCGACGGCCACCCTGCTGCGCCTGCCGAGGCCGACGCGAGCGCTGACGAAGAAGGCCGCCGCCGTGACGAGAGCGCAGTTGGCGCCGGAGACCGCCGTGAGATGGCTGAGGGAACTCGTCTTCATCGCGTCGTCCAGGACTGACGGGACGGCCCTCTCGTCGCCGATGGCGAGTCCGGGAAGAAGCGCGCCGCCGTCGCCGGGAATGGTCGCGGCGGACGCGGCGAAGCGCTCGCGGACCTGGTCGGTCCAGGCGAGCCACCACGGAGGGTCCTCCAGGCGCACGATCGGGCTGTCGGCGAAGATGGTGAAGCTGGTCTTCTCGCCCGCGAGGTTGCGGGTGATGGTGCCGGTCACGCGGAGGAGGGTGCCGAAGGCGGGCGGACGGGCAGATTCTTCGGCCAGGGTCGCGACGATCGTGACGGGGGCGGACGCTGCAATTGCGGTGGGTGATGCGGCCCCAACGCGCGGCGAACCCGCGGCGGTGCCTAGGGCCGCCTCGCTCTCCCCGCCTGCGGCGGTGCCGGGAACCCCTGTGTGCTCCCGGCCCACGAGGACCGACTCCGTGGTGCCTCGCCAGCGCCAGCGGACGGAGCCGTCGAACCCCGGAGACATCGCCTGCGGCGTGGTCTGAGTGCGCACGGTGGCGGTGACCTGAGTCCCGTTCGAGGCGGCCGTTACGAGCTCGGGAGGGTTCCGTCCAGGGGCCTGAGCTGCGATCGTGCTTGTGACGAGCGCGACGGCGGCGAGGCACACACTGGCGGTGGTCGCCGCGAGCACGGATGTGGAGCGTGTGCGCTCGGCGCGCCTCGGGGCTCGCCCACCCCCGCCGGGACCGCGTCGCCCACGCCGCCGGAGCAGGAACGCCGCCGCGAGGGCCGCCGCCGCGAGCAGCCACCACACCACGGCCAACGGGCGTGCCAGATCGAGGAATCCGATGGTCAGCGCGGCCGCGAGCCAGAGCGACACGGCGGGGGCGACGAGGCGAAGATCGGGGGTCATATCGTGACATGGTCTTTCAGGCCGTCGAAGAGTTTCTGGCCGATGCCGGTCACGGCGAGCAGCTCGGTGGCTGCGGTGAACCGGCCGTTGGTGGTGCGCCAGTCCAGGATGCGGGCGGCGAGCGTCGGGCCGATACGAGGGAGGGTTTCGAGGTCGGCCTGGGTCGCGGTGTTGAGGTTCACGGTCGCGGACGGCGCGCGGGCGGCCGCCGCGGCGCCAGCCGTGCCCGCCGCGGCGGGAGGAAGGACCACTTCTCCGACGCGCGGGACGGAGAGCTGTTCACCGTCCGAGACGGGGCGCGCGAGATTCACACCGCTGAGGTCGGCGTCGTCGGCGAGGCCACCCGCAGCGGCGATAGCGTCCATCACCCTGGCACCGGAGGCGAGGGAGACCAGCCCGGGGACGCTCACCGCTCCGAGGACGTGGACGAGCACCTCGTCGCTGCCGCCCGATGACGAAGCGACGGGCGTCGGGGAACGGAGCGACGTCGACTCGGGCGCCACGATGGACGTTGCGCCGCGCTGCCCGAGAGCGGACACCACGATGGAGACGACGAGCGCACCGAGCAGAAGCACCACCGCTGCGCCGATCCCCAATCGCACCCGCCGCGAACGGGGCGGCGCTTCGCTCAGGGCCCCTGGGCCGGGTTCGCTGTAGCCCGTCCAGGCGCTCGCCGCGTCATCCGGCTCCGCGGCACCCACCCCGCCCGCCACGTCCTGCTCCCGTTCTCGCATCCCCCAACGCTAGGAACGCCCGCAGCGCCGGAGTGGCGCATCCGCAAACTCGTGGACAGCGGCGACGGCCGCCCTCCTGTGGAGAGCGGCCGTCGAATGTCGAGGCGAAGACTCGCTAGCCGCGCGGCTTCGTCGCGATGTTCACCAGGCGAGGTGCACGCACGATCACGTTCACGATCTCGCGGTCGCCGACCGAGCGGATGACCGCCTCCGACGCGCGTCCGAGCGCCTCCAGCTCGTCGGTCGAGATCTTCGGAGAGACCTCCAGGCGGTCGCGGACCTTGCCGTCGACCTGGATCACCGCGGTGACGGACTCTTCGATCAGCAGCGTCGGGTCCGGCTTGCGCCACTGCGCCAGCGCGACCGCCGGCTCGTAGCCGAGCAGCGACCACATGTCCTCCGCCGCGTACGGCGCGAACAGGTTGAGGGCCATCGCCGTGACCTCGGCCGCCTCGCGCACCGCGGGGTCTGCCGGCCCCGCACCGCTGTCGATGGTCTTGCGGGTGGCGTTCACCAGTTCCATCAGACGTGCGACGACCACGTTGAACTTGAACGCCTCGACCAGTCCGGGGGCGTCGGCGAGGAAGCGGTGGGTGACGCGGCGCAGGGCCGTGTCGCCGTTCTTCCAGACCGCATCCGGAGTGCTGGTCACGTCGTGCGCCACACGCCAGGCGCGGGCGAGGAACTTGGCGCTCCCTGACGGGGAGACGTCCGCCCAGTCGATGTCGTCCTCCGGCGGCCCGGCGAACGACATGGTGAGGCGCACAGCGTCCACGCCGTGCTCGTCGAGCTGGTCGGACAGCTTCACCAGGTTGCCGCGGGACTTGCTCATCGCGGAGCCGTCCATCAGCACCATGCCCTGGTTCAGCAGGGCCGTGAACGGCTCGGTGAAGCTCAGGTAGCCCTGGTCGAACAGCACCTTCGTGATGAACCGGGAGTACAGCAGGTGCAGGATGGCGTGGGTCACGCCGCCGACGTACTGGTCGACAGGCGCCCACTTCTCGGCCTCTGCCGGGTCGAACGCCTGCGTGTCGTCGCGGGCGGACAGGAAGCGCAGGAAGTACCAGGAGCTGTCGACGAAGGTGTCCATCGTGTCGGTGTCCCGCTTCGCAGGAGCACCGCAGTTCGGGCACGCCACGTTGACCCACTCCGATGCTGCGCCAAGCGGGCTGGTGCCCTTCGGCTGCAGGTCCAGGCCCTCGGCCGGAGGCAGCAGCACGGGCAGGTCCGCCTCGGGAACCGGCACCTCTCCGCAGGTCTCGCAGTGGATGATCGGGATGGGAGTGCCCCAGTAGCGCTGGCGGGAGATCAGCCAGTCGCGCAGCCGGAAGTTCTTGGCAGGCGTGCCGAGCGCGCTCGCCTGCAGCGCCTCCGTGACGCGACGGATCGCGTTGGACTTGCTCAGTCCGTCGAACGGGCCGGAGTTGATCAGGCGGCCTTCTCCGGTGAGGGCGACGCCCGTCTCGGATGGGTTCTGCAGCGGCAGGTCGTCCGGCAGGATCGGCTCGCCCGTCTCCGGGTCCGTGTGGATGACGGGGATGGCGCCGGTGACCGGCTGGTTGGTGTCGACCACGACGCGCACGGGCAGGTCGAACGCACGGGCGAAGTCCAGGTCGCGCTGGTCGTGCGCAGGCACGGCCATGATCGCGCCGTGACCGTAGTCGGCCAGCACGTAGTCGGCTGCCCAGATCGGCAGTTTCTCGCCGGTCAGCGGGTTGATCGCGTGGCGCTCCAGGAACACGCCGGTCTTCTCGCGCTCGGTGCTCAGGCGGTCCATCTCGGTGGTGCCGCGCACCGCATCCAGGTAGTCGTTGAACCGCTTGGCGACCTCTGGGCGTGCATCCTGGACCAGCTCTGCCGCCAGGTCGGAGTCCGGGGCGACGACCATGAAGGTCGCGCCGTACAGCGTGTCAGGGCGCGTGGTGTAGACGGTCACCGGCTCGTCGCGCCCCTCGATCGCGAACTGGACGTCCGCGCCGGTCGAACGGCCGATCCAGTTGCGCTGCATCGACAGCACCTTGGACGGCCAGGCGCCCTCGAGCTGGTTCAGGTCGTCCAGCAGGCGGTCGGCGTAGTCGGTGATGCGGAAGTACCACTGGGTGAGCTTCTTCTTGGTGACCAGGTTGTCGCAGCGCTCGCAGCGGCCGCCGACGACCTGCTCGTTGGCCAGCACGGTCTGGTCGAACGGGCACCAGTTGACCTGGGATGCCTTGCGGTACGCCAGGCCCTTTTCGTACAGCTTCAGGAACAGCCACTGGTTCCAGCGGTAGTACGCGGGGTCGCTGGTCTGCAGCACGCGGTCCCAGTCGAAGCTGGGCGCGTAGCGGCGCATGCTGGCCTTCTGCTGCGCGATGTTGTCGTTGGTCCACCCGTTCGGGTCGAGGCCGCGCTTGATCGCCGCGTTCTCCGCCGGCAGGCCGAACGAGTCCCAGCCGATGGGGTGCAGCACGTTGAAGCCCTGCTGACGCCAGTAGCGTGCGATGACGTCGCCGAGCGCATACGCCTCGGCATGCCCCATGTGCAGGTCGCCGGACGGGTACGGGAACATGTCGAGCACGTACTTGCGCGGACGGGTGTCCGTCGGGTCGTCCGTGGCGAACGGCTTCAGGTCGTCCCAGACCGGAAGCCACTTGTCCTGGATGGCGGCGAAGTCGTAGTGCGCGCCCTCGGCCGGCGCGTTCGCTGAATCGTGCTCGTGTGCCACGTGACTCTCATTCTTGAAGGTGCTGACCGCGAATCGAGTGGATGCGGTCGGGAAGTCTCCGGGCGGCGTCCGCCCGAACATCCACACTACTAAACGTTGCCGTGCTGCGATCCGTTCCCCTGCTCCTGTGCGCCCGCTGCGAACAGCCCTGCGGCGGCGAACAGCGCCCTCGCTTTGATGCGGACCTCCTCCAGCTCCTCCTCCGGGACGGACAGCGCGGTGATCCCTCCGCCCGCGCCGATGGCGACCCCGCCGTCGCGGTAGACGATGCTGCGGATGACCATGGCGAGGTCGGCGGCGCCGTCGAGCCCGAGGTAGCCGAAGCATCCCGAGTACACGCCGCGCGGCCCGCGTTCGAGCCCGGACAGGATGCGCATGGCGCTGAGCTTCGGCGCACCGGTCATCGACCCGGCAGGGAAGCACGCTTCGATCGCGTCGACGGCGCCGAGCCCGTCGCGCAGGCGGCCCTCGACCGTGCTGACGAGCTGGTGCACCTGGGCGTAGCTCTCGACGGCGAGCAGGTGCCGCACCCCGACGGAGCCGACCTCGCTCACTCGTCCGATGTCGTTGCGCATCAGGTCGACGATCATCACGTTCTCCGCGCGCTCCTTCTCGCTGGCCTCCAGCTCGGCGCGGAGCGCGAGGTCGGCGGAGACCGTCGCGCCGCGCGGGCGCGTGCCCTTGATCGGCTTGCTGCGGATGCTGCCGGAGGCGGTGACGGCGAGGAACTGCTCGGGCGACGAGCTCACCAGCGTTGTGCCCGCGATGCGGAGGAATCCGGCGTGGTGCGCAGGGCTCGCCGCGCGCAGGCGCAGGTGGACGGCGAGCGGGTCGGCGGCGGAGGCGGCGTCTGCACGGTTGGTGAGGCAGAGCTGGTACGCGTCGCCCGCGCGGATGGACTCCTGGCAGGAGCGGATCATCGCGAGGTACGCGTCGTCGTCGTGTCGCCAGGTGGCGGGAGCGGCTGCGGGCAGGGGATGCGCGGCAACGTAGGCCGCAGCTGCTCCGTCCGCGGCGTGGAGGCGGGCTGCAGTGGCGGCGAGCCAGGCGTCGGCCGCGTCGGCAGACGAGGGAGCGGATTCGCCATCGAGCACCAGCAGCTCGACCGTCCCTGCCCCGTGGTCGAAGACCACCGCGCGGTCGGCGAACAGCATCGCCGCCGCCGGTCCGTCATCGATCGACACCGGCAATCCGAGCGCCTCTGCCCCTGACTCGTAGCCCAGCCAGCCCACCCAGCCGAGCGCGAACGACGGCTCGGGGGTGCGAGCGGCGATACGCTCGCGCGCTGCGAGGTCGGCGCGCAGGAACGCGAGCATCGTGCCCTGCCTCTGCGTGCTGGTGTCGCCGTCACTCACGCGCACGCTGCCGTCGGCCAGAGACGATGCGGCCACGACCGTGCCGGTGGCGATGATGCTCCTGCCGTCCTCTGCGTCCGGTCCCGCATCCAGCCACACCGCGTCCGGAGCGTCGGCGAACAGCGCGACGAAGGCGTCGGCAACGTCCGGTCGCCCGTCGAACTGCTGCACACGAAGACGGGTTGGCACTGCATTAGCCTAGGCGAATGGATGCGCGGACCACCCTTTTCGACTGGCGGGACGGCGAACTCGTCGGCGGTGAGCGCGACGGGGCGGCGCCCGGCCACACCCTGGACGTCGCAGACTCGTTCCTCGTCGCGGACGGCACGGTTCTCGCCCTCGGCCTGCACCGCGAGCGCTTCCTCGACTCGGTGCGCGAGCAGGGTTTCCGCGACCGCACCGCCGCCGAGAGCTTCTGGGACGCGGCCGTGGCAGCCATCCCGCGCTCCGGCTCCTGGTTTCCGCGGTTCGAACTCGCGACGATCCGGGATGCGCACCTCCTGCGATTCCGCCTCCGCACCGCGCCTGCGCTGACCGAATCCGTCGTCCTCGCGACCGCGGACGATGATCATCGCCGCGTGCCCGACATCAAGGGCCCGGACATCGAGCGGCTCGGCGTTCTCCGCGAGCGGGCGCAGCGGGCCGGAGCGGACGAAGCCGTGATCCTCGACAACGGCCTCATCTCCGACGGCACGACCACCGCGCTGCTCTGGTGGCGCGGCGACACCCTCGCGACTCCCCCGCTGACCTTCGCGAAGGTCGACAGCGTCGCGGCGCGGACGGTGCGCGGGGTGGCTGCGGCGATGCGCATCCCGGTGGACGAAGAGGCTGTGACGCCCGCCGAGCTGGATGGGGCGGTGGTGTGGGCCGTGAACGCCCTGCACGGCATCCGCGCGGTGACGGCCTGGCTGGACGGGCCTCGAGTGGCGCAGGACGCTGCGCGAACGGCGGCGTGGCGGTCGCGACTCGCGGCGTTGGCGCGACCGATCTGACGCTCTGGCCGCGCCGACGCCGACGCCGACGCTCTAGGCCACGGCCCTCCCGTCCTCCAGCCGGACGCTCCGGTCGATCAGCTCGTCGGGCACACGCGTGTGCGAGATCACCAGCACGCTCCGGCCGTCCTGCGCGGCCGTCGTGAGGATGTCCCGCACGACGCGGTCTGCCACGGCGCCGTCGACGTTCGCCGTGGGTTCGTCGACCACGAGCACAGGGAAGTCGGCCAGCAGCGCGCGTGCGAGTGCGATCCGCTGGGCCTGCCCTCCCGAGACGAGCGCGCCGCGCTCGCCAACGGCAGCGTCGAGGCCGCCGCGCTCCGCCGTCCAGTCGCCGAGGCCGACGCGCTCCAGCACCGCGAGGAGCTCGTCGTCCGTCGCCGTGTCCTTCGCGAAGAGCAGGTTCTGACGGAGGTCGGCGTCGAACAGGTACGGCTGCTGTTCGCACAGGCCGACGATGCGGCGCACATCGTCCTGTCTGACGGTCGCAGCCTCGATCCCGTCGATGGTGTAGCTGCCGGTGTAGTCGACCAGGCGGGTGAGCACGTGCGCGACCGCCGTCTTGCCAGCACCGGTCGGACCGGTGAGCAGCACGCGCTCTCCCGGTTCGATGCGCACGGCCACATCCGACAGCACCGCACGGGATGCGCCTGGCCAGCGCGCGCTCAGCCCGCGCAGTTCCAGTTCGGGCACCGAACGCACGACGAGTTGCCGAGGCGATGCGGGGTCCACCGGGATCCCGGCGGGCAGCTCATCCGTGGCCGTCGTCGAGATCCGCTCCGCGCTGGCGACCACCTGGCGCCACGCGCCGAGGGCGAGCGGCACCGTTCCGAACACCTCGAAGACGGAGAGCGGCAGCAGCGCGGCGACCGCGAGTCCAGGCCCGTCGAGCTGGCCTGCGTCAAGAGCGGGGATGCCGGCGGCCAGGGCGATCGCGGTGGCCGCCCCTGCCAGCACAGAGACCACAGCGCCGGTCAGCGCGACACCGACCGCCCGTGACCGCACGGCGGCGGTGAGCCGCGCGCTCGCCTCGTCCACCCTCTGCTGCGCAGCGTCGAGCGCGCCGAACGCGGTCAGCACGTCGAGGCTGCGCACCAGGTCGGTGACCGCGTCGCTGAGGTCCGCCCGCAGCGGCGACAGCCGCCGTTCGGCCCGGCCGGACGCCCAGGTGTTCACGAGCGTGCCCGCCACGAACGCGAGCAGGAGGGCGACGAGGAGCCCGATCGCGGCCCCCGGCAGCAGCAGGAAGGCGCCGACTACGGTGAGCAGCGCGATCAGGCCGGAGGTGACGAGCGGCTGCACCACCCGCAGCGGGTAGTTCTGCAGTTCGTCGACGTCGTTCGCGAGCCGCGACAGCAGGTCGCCGCGGCGGGTGCCGCCCAGACCGTCCGGTGCGAGCGGCACCAGCCGCGTGTAGAGCTCGGTCCGCACCTCGGGAAGCTGCCGGAAGGCTGCATCGTGGCCGGACAGCCGCTCCAGATAGCGGAAGAACGCGCGCCCGAGCGCGAACGCCCGCACCCCGACCACGGCGAGCGAGATGTACATCAGGGCCGGCTGCTCCGCCGCCCGCGCGATCAGCCAGGCCGACGATGCCAGCAGCGCGACGGCGCTCCCGCCGCTCAGCACGCCGAACGCGATCGCCGCCCACAGCCGCCGAACCGGGGGAAGCGCCAGTCGAAGCACGCGACGGGAGCCGGGCGACGCGCGGTGGACGCCCGCACGCCCGGCGCCGTCCCCCTGAGCTGCGACGGTCTCCAGCAGCTCACTCGACACGACTGCCCACCTCCATCCTCAGCACCACATCGGCGGCGTCGGCCACCTGTTCCCTGTGGCTCACCACGAGCACGGCGACGCCATCGGCGGCGACCGCCCGCAGCGTGGTGAGCAGCCGCGCCTCCGCCGTCGCGTCGAGGGCCGAGGTCGGCTCGTCGAGCAGCAGCACAGCGGCCCCGGATGCGCGCATCCGGTACAGCGCCCGCGCAACGGCCACCCGCTGCGCCTGCCCACCGGACAGTCCTGCTCCTCCGACGCCCAGCAGCGTCTCCTGCGCGACCTCGTCCGCAGCAGCGAGGCGCAACGCCTCCGCCACCCGCTCCGGCTCCGGATGCGCGTCCCCGAGCGCCACGTTCGACCCCACCGTTCCCGCGATCAGGCCGGGCGTCTGCCCTGCCCAGGCGACGGCGGAGCGGCGACCGTCCGCATCCGCTGCACCTCCTGCTGCGATGGACCCGGCGAACGGCACGAAGCCGAGCACGGCGCCGAGCAGCGACGACTTGCCGCTCCCGCTCGGCGCGGTCAGCACGGCGAACGTCCCGGGCGGGACGGTCGCGGAGAATCCGCGCACGACCTCGCGGTCGTCGTAGGCGATCGTCACGTCGTCGAACGCCAGGCCGCCGTCCAAGGTCGTCGCCGTGGCGTGCGCCGCGACCGCATCCCGCGCCGACCTGTCCTCGTCCAGGATCGCGAACGCCGCCTGCGCCGCCTCGATGCCCTCCGTGGCCGCGTGGAAGCTCGCCCCGACGTTCCGAAGCGGGAGGAACGCCTCCGGAGCGAGCAGCAGCACGAACAGGCCGACCGACAGGTCCAGCTGGCCGTTCAGCAGCCGCAGCCCGATCGCCACCGCGACGAGCGCGACGGACAGGCTCGCGGCGAGCTCCAGCACGAAGCCGGACAGGAACGACATGCGCAGCACCTTCATGGTGTGCACGCGGTAGTCCTCGCTCACCGACCGGATGCGCGCCTCCTGACGGTGCTGACGACCGAACAGCTTGAGGGTCGACAGACCGTCGACCACGTCGAGGAAGCCGCGCGACAACCGGGACAGCGCCGACCACTGCCTGGCCTGCGCCGCCTGCGTCGCCCAGCCGACCAGCATCATGAACACCGGGATGAGCGGCAGCGTGACGAGCACGATGATGCCGCTGGTCGGGTCCTGCCAGAAGATCGCGACCACCAGGATGGGCGTGGCGATCGCCGTGGCGATCAGCTGCGGGAGGTAGCTGGTGAAGTAGCCGTCGAGCGCGTCGAGGCCGCGGCCCGTCGTCACGGTGACCTCCGTCGTACTCCTGGACCGCAGCCACGCCGGGCCGAGCCGCCCGATGGCCGCGACGAGCGCGCTCCGCAGTTGGCCGACCACCGTCGCTCCCCCGCGCGCGGCGACCGACTCCGTGAGCCAGCCGACCCCGCCGCGGACGAGGACGACGAGCACGAGCATCCAGAGCAGCCCGCCGAGCGAGCCGAGCGGCTCCCCCGCGATGGCGCGAACCACCAGCTGCGTCACCAGCCAGGAGGACAGCACGATGCACGCCGTCCGCGCCACGGCGAGCACGCCGCCCGCCACGAGGGTGAGGCGCGCCGCCGCCGCGTAGCGAAGCAGCCGGGGATCGAGGGGACGCACGGGTCAGCCGACCTCGACGAGCACGGGAGGCTCGGCAGGCGGGTCGGCAGGGATGCTCGCCCGCGTCACACGCTTGCGGAAGATCCAGTACGTGAACCCCTGGTAGAGGAGGATCAGCGGCAGGAAGATCGCCGCGACCCAGGTCATCACGGTCAGCGTCGTCTCCGAGCTCGACGCGTTGGCGATCGTCAGGCTGTTCTCCGGGTTCGGCGACGACGGCATCACGTTCGGGAACAGCGCGGCGAACAGCGACACCACGGCAAGCGCAATGGTGACGGCCATGAACGCGAACGACCAGCCCTCCGCCCCGCGCAGGTTGGCGACCCAGGATGCGATGAGCGCGACAGCGGCGAGCACGGCCAGGATCAGGAACACCACCGAGAAGTGCGCGATGGCCGTCCACAGCAGGAACGTCGCCGCGACGACGATCGCCAGAAGTCCCGAGCGCGCAGCGAGCTTCCTGGCGCGCGCCCGGATCTCTCCGTCCGTCTTCAGCGAGATGAACACCACGCCGTGCGTGAAGAACAGCAGCAGCGTCGTCACGCCGCCGAGCAGCGCATACGGGTTCAGCAGGTCGAAGAGGGTTCCGGTGTAGTCGTAGTGTGCATCCAGTGCGACGCCCTGCACGATGTTCGCGAAGGCGACACCCCACAGCAGTGCGGGGAGGAACGAGCCGACGAAGATCATCCCGTCGAACCACTTCTTCCAGCGCGAGTCCGGCCGCTGGTGCCGGTACTCGAACGAGACGCCGCGCACGATCAGCGCCAGCAGGATGAGGAGCAGCGCCAGGTAGAAGCCGCTGAACAGGGTGGCGTACCACTCGGGGAACGCCGCGAACAGGGCGGCGCCGCCGACGATCACCCAGGTCTCGTTGAGATCCCAGACCGGGCCGATGGTGTTGATCATCACGCGGCGGTCGACGTCGTCCTTGCTGAGGAACGGGATCGCCATGCCCACCCCGAAGTCGAAGCCGTCGAGCACGAAGTAGCCGACGAAGAAGAACGCGACGATGCCGAACCAGAGAATTGCGAGATCCATCAGAGCCTCCTAGTAGACCGTCGTGACAGGGACATGCTTGCCGTCTTCGTCCACGTGCTCGTCTGCAGGCGCTGGCCCCTTCTGGGCCGCGCGCTTCATCAGGGAGAACTCGACGACGGCGAGGGCGCCGTACACGGCGGTGAAGGCGATCAGCGAGATCAGCACCGTGAGGCCGGTGACCCCTGGCGACACGCCGTCCTCCGTCTTCATCAGGCTGAACACGATCCAGGGTTGCCTGCCCATCTCGGTGAAGACCCAGCCGACGATCATCGCGAGCATCGACAGCGGGAACGCCCAGATCGCGGCCTTCCAGACCCACCGGTTCGTCGGCATCCTGCCTTTGCGGGTGAGCCAGAGCCCGACGACGGCGACGAGCACGTGCAGCATCCCAAGCCCGATCATCCAGCGGAACGCCCAGTACGTGACCCAGATGGTCGGCGTGTAGTCGCCCGGGCCGTACAGCTGCACGTACTGCGCCTGCAGGTCGTTGATGCCCTCGACGGTGCCGTTCAGGGTGTGCGTCGACAGGAAAGACAGCAGATACGGGACGCGGATCGAGAACAGTTCGTGCACGCCGTCCGGTGTGCCGAGGGTGAAGATCGAGAACGACGCGTCCGCGCCCGTCGACGTCTTGTACAACGCCTCGGCGGCCGCCATCTTCATCGGCTGCGTCTCGACCATCGCGAGTCCGAGCTGGTCGCCGCTCAGCACGGTGAGCGCACCGGCGCCGACCATCACCCAGAGACCGAACTTGAGCGCTGGGCGCATCGTGTCGAGGTGCTGGTTGCGAGACAGATGCCACGCCGCGACCGTGATGATGAGGCCGGCCGACACCATGAAGCAGGCGAAGATCGTGTGCGGGAAGGCGGCGAGGGCGACCTTGTTGGTGAGCACGGCGCCGATGTCCGTCAGCTCCGCGCGTCCCTTCGCCTCGTTGAGCTTGTAGCCGACCGGGTTCTGCATGAACGCGTTGGCCGCGATGATGAAGTAGGCCGAGAGGATGCTGCCGACCGCGGTGACCCAGATGGTCGCCAGGTGCAGGCCACGCGGGAGCTTGTCCCAGCCGAAGATCCACAGGCCGATGAACGTCGCTTCCAGGAAGAACGCGAGCAGGCCCTCGAGGGCGAGCGGTGCGCCGAACACATCGCCGACGAAGCGGGAGTAGTTGGACCAGTTCATCCCGAACTGGAACTCCTGCACGATGCCGGTGACGACGCCCATCGCGAAGTTGATCAGGAAGAGCTTGCCGAAGAAGTGGGTGAGCTGCAGGTAGTGCACCTTCCCGGTGCGGTACCAGGCCGTCTGGAAGATCGCGACGGACGTCACCAGGCCGATGGTCAGCGGGACGAACAGGAAGTGATAGATCGTCGTCAGCCCGAACTGCCACCGCGACAGCAGCAGGGGATCCAGAAGTTCGTGCACGGTGTGTTCCACCTTCCCAGTGATTTCTACGCTCTGTAGAACTCAACTTCTACAAAGTGTAGAACATTCTCAGCCACACCGCGGTACGCTTGATCCGTGGCGAATCTCGGAGAACTCGAACGAGCGATCATGGACGCTCTGTGGAACAGCGGAGCCCCGATCTCCGCCAATGAATTACGCGACAAGCTAGCGGCTTCCCGCACCGACGGCAAGACTCCGGCGCTCACCACCGTGCTCACCGTGCTCTCCCGTCTCGAGCAGAAGGGCTTCGCCGAACGCGACAGGGATGCCCGTCCGCACCTCTACTCCGCCGCCGTCTCCCGCGCCGGCCACGTCGCCGACCTGATGCGCGAAGTACTCGAATCCTCCAGCGACCGCAGCGCCGCGCTCGCATACTTCATCGGCTCCGTCGACGAGTCGGAGGCGGAGACCCTTCGCCGCCTCCTCGACGCGCGCACCCCGTAGCCGGACAGTGACCCCCGTCAACGACGTCGCGCTCCTGCTCGGCGTGCTCGCCCTCGTGCTGGCGTGGCCGGTTCCACTGCTCCTCGCGCGCGCGAAGTGGCCTGCCTCCGCCCCCGTGCTCGCCCTCGCGCTCTGGCAGTCCATCGCTCTCGCCGGTGGCATCTCGATGATCGGCTCGCTGCTGCTGTTCGGACTGCAGCCGTTCGGCGACGATCTCTGGTCGCGCGTCGGAGGCGCGGCATCCACGGTGTTCGCCGGGCCGCTTCCCTCCGACGCTTCACTGCTCAACACGTTCGCGCTGAGCGCCGCCGTCCTGCTCACCATTCACCTGCTGCTCAACCTGGCGCTCACCTCCGAGCGCAGCAGACGGCAGCGTCACCGGCACCGAGAACTGCTCAGTCTGCTCAGTGAACCGCTGCCGGACACCCCGAGCACCCGCATCATCGACCACCCGGCGCCCGCCGCATACTGCCTGCCGGGGGCGAAGAGCGTCACGGTGCTCTCCGAGGGGATGATCGCCCTGCTCACCCCGGAGCAGCTGGATGCGGTGATCGCCCACGAGCACGCCCACCTGCGCCAGAAGCATCACCTCCTGCTCGACGCGTTCCGCTCCTGGAAGCGTGCGCTCCCCTGGTTCCCGATCGCGACGAGGGCACAGGATGCGGTCGCCCTGCTGATCGAGATGCTCGCGGACGACGCCGCGCGGCAGACCTCCGGCGACCTGGTGCTCGCCGACGCCATCCGCGTCGTCGACGACACCGGAACGGCCGGAGCAGTGCTCGGAGCTCCCAAGGACAGGCGCACCCCTGAGCAGCGCCGGCACGCGATCGCGGCCCGCGAGACGCGGCTCGTCACCGAGCAGCCGACGGTCGGGCCGGCGCTCCGGCTGATCATCGTCGTCATCACGGCGGCCCTGGTGATCGTGCCTCCCGTCCTGGTCCTCACCAGCTGACGCTGCGCGTTCGCTCAGGCGACGCACAGTAGCATTTCCCCATGTCCACTGCGGGGTCGAGTGCCGGATCGAAGTCCGGGCCGAAAAAGGGGTCGTACGCCAAGGGAATCGCCAAGCGCGAAGAGATCCTGACGACAGCGCTCGAGGTGTTCGCGGTGAAGGGCTACCGCGGCGCATCCCTGCGCGAGATCGCGACGTCGGTCGGCCTCAGCCAGGCCGGTCTGCTGCATCACTTCTCGTCGAAGGAGGAGCTGTTCGCCGAAGTCCTCCGCAAGCGCGACGAGGTGGACGAGCACGCGCATCCCGATGGCGGAACCGTCCGCGGCTTCGACACGCTGGTCGACATCGTGCGGCACAACGCAGACGTCCCGGGGCTCGTGCAGCTCTACGCGACCATCTCGGCGGAGGCGGCGGACGACGACCACCCCGGCCACGACTACTTCGTCCGGCGCTATGCGACGCTGATCGGCGCGATCGAGCAGCACGTGCGCGACGAGCAGGAGGCCGGCCGCATCGACCCGTCGCTCGACCCGCTGCAGGTCGCTCGCATGGCGATCGCAGTGGCCGACGGGATGCAGGTGCAGTGGATGCTCGACGGCACGGCGGACATGGCCGCCACCCTGGAGTACTTCTTCTCGATGATCCGCCGCGGACCTGCCACGTGAACGAGGCCCTGACCTGGATCCTGGACATCGTCCAGAGCGTCGACCCCGTCCTGCGCACGCTGCTCGCCGGCGTCGGGATTCTGCTGGAGACGTCCATCCTGATCGGCCTGATCGTGCCGGGCGACACCATCGTGCTCGTGGCGAGCACCGCCGTCGCCGGACCGTTCGAGTACTTCGCGCTCGTGGTCGTCGTCATCCTCGGCGCCCTCGCCGGGGAGAGCATCGGCTTCGCGCTCGGCCGCTACTTCGGTCCCAAGATCCAGGCGAGCAGGCTCGGCGTGAAGCTCGGTCAGAACAACTGGGACAGAGCCGAGGCGTACCTCGCCAAACGCGGCGGCATCGCCGTGTTCCTGTCACGCTTCCTGCCTGTGCTGCACTCGCTCATCCCGCTCACCGTGGGCATGAGCCCGATGCGTTACCGCACCTTCATGGCCTGGACGGCCCCCGCCTGCGTGATCTGGGCGTTCGCCTACGTGTCCGTCGGCTCTGCCGCCGCTGGCAGCTACCGCGAGCTCTCCCAGGAGCTGCACGGCGCCGGCTACGTGTTCGTGGCGATCATCGCCGCGTTCATCGTGCTCGCGTACATCGTCAAGAAGGTGCTGCAGAAGCGCGAGGCCAAACACATGGATGCGGCGGCCCGGGAACCCGAACCGCCGCATCCTGACGAGGTCTAGACCCCGCCGTCGTTCAGCGCTACTTCTTGATGGGGTGCTTCGCCAGCCACTCCTTCGCCAGCGCATCCGGCTGGGTCTTGCTTGCACCCTGGTTCTCGCCGTTCAGGTCGATCAGGTCGGCCGTGGTGAGCTCGGCCGAGACCTTGTTCAGCACGTCCTTGACCGTCGAGCTGGCCTTCTTCGAGTTGATCAGCGGCACGATGTTCTGCGCGGCGATCAGGCTCTTCGGGTCCTCCAGCGTGACGAAGCCGTTGTCCTTGATCGCGGGCGTCGTCGTGTAGATGTCGGCGAGCTGCACGTCACCGTTCTTGAGGGCAGCGACGGTCAGCGGGCCGCCCGAGTCGCTGATCGGCTTGAGCGTGGCGGTCACGCCGTACGCGCTCTTCAGACCGGGGATGCCGTACGGACGCTCCTGGAACTCCGGGTTGGCGCCGACGGTCAGCGGCTCGGTGACCTTGGAGAGGTCCGACAGGCTCTTGACGCCCCACTTCTCCGAGAACTCCTTGGTGACGTTGTAGGAGTCGGCGTCCTGCGCCTTCGCCTGGTCGAGCACCTCGAAGCCGGACGGCAGCGCCTTGCCGAGCGCCGTGTACACGTCGTCGCTCGAGGTGGCGGTGGCCGACTTGTCGTAGAACTGGAGCAGGTTGCCCGAGTACTCGGGGATGAGGTCGATCGAGCCGTCCTGCAGCGCCTTCAGGTAGACGTCGCGCTGGCCGATGCTGGGCTTCAGGCTGACCTTCACACCGTTGGCCTCGAGGGCCTGCGCGTAGATCTGCATGAGGATCTCCGACTCCCCGAACGCGGCGGAGCCGATGGTGACGCTGTCGGACGACGACGTGGACGTGTTGCCGCCGAGCGCTCCGCCGCCGGACGAGCACGCGCTGAGAGCCAGGAGGGCTCCCGCCGCGAGGACGCCGGCCGCGATGCGGCCTCTCTTCGATGCGAACATGTGATTTCTCTCTTTCGGTGGGTGCTATGGGACTGTGGGAATGGGACGTCGGCGGGGCTCAGAGGCTCGTTCCGAGCGGGTGGTTCGGGACGGATGGGCCCAACGGGCGCCAGGGGTCCTTTGTGCGCACATCCTGGACCTTGCCTGCCGCGACACCGCGCGGGACGACGAGGCGTTGCACGATCGCGAACACGCCGTCCGTGACGAGCGCCAGCGCGATCACGAGGATCGAGCCGCCGAGCATCTCGTCGTACTTCTGCACGGCAAGACCGTCGAACAGGTAGCGGCCGAGGCCGCCGACCGGCAGGATCGCCGCGACCGTCCAGGTGGCGACCACCTGCAGCGCTGCAGAGCGCAGGCCTCCGATGATCAGCGGCAGGGACAGCGGAAGCTCGACCTTGAACAGGATCTGCAGCTCGGTCATCCCCATCGCCCTCGCCGCGTCGATGGTGCGCCTGTCGACCGACTCGAGGCCGGAGTATGCCCCTGCGAGCACGGGAGGGATCGCCAGGATCGTCAGCGCGATCAGCGGAGGAATGATGCTCAGATTCAGCGTGATCAGCGCCAGGTAGACCACCAGGCCGAGGGTCGGGATGGCGCGGAGGGCGCCCGAGATGCCGACGGCCAGTCCACGGAACCGCCCGGTGTGCCCGATCGCGAAGCCGATCGGCAGGGCGATCACGGCGGCCAGGATGAGCGTGAGCAGGGAGTACCAGACGTGCTCCCCCAGCCGCACCGGAATGCCGCCCGGCCCGGCCCAATTGGTGGGATCGAAGACCCAGGCGAACGCCGCGAGGATGTCGGTCATGCGCCGGTCACCGCCTTCAGCGCGGCCCTGCGGGTCACGCGCTTGTTCGTGCCGAGCCTCGTCCACGGCATCAGGAGCCGCCCGAGCAGCACGAGGGCGAGGTCGAAGATCAGGGCGATGATGATGATGCCGACGATGCCGGTGACCACCTCTGCGTTGTTGTACTGGTTCAGGCCCTGCACGAACATCGTGCCCAGGTTGCTCACGCCGACCAGGGAGCCGACGCTCACCAGGCTCACCGTGCTCACCGACACCACGCGCAGTCCGGCGAGCAGCACCGGTCCTGCCAGCGGGAGCTCTACCGCCCAGAACCGGCGCCAGGTGCTGAAGCCGATGGCGGTCGCCGACTGCATCACGTCACCTGGAACGCTGGCGAGGGCATCCGCTGTCGTGCGCACCATCAGCGCGAGCGCGTACAGGCTCAGAGCGAAGACCACGTTCTTCGGGTCGAGGATCTGCGTGCCGATCAACGCCGGCATCGCCACGAACAGCGGTAGCGACGGGATGGCGTAAAGGATGCCACCCAGTGTCAGCAGGATGCCGCGGCTCACCCGGTAGCGGTTCGCCACCCAGCCGATCGGCAGCGAGACGATGAAGCCGATCACGATCGGGAAGACGCTCAGCGTGACGTGAGCGACCGTGAGGTCCCAGACCAGGCCGAAGTTCGACCACAGCCAGCTCACGACGCTTCCTCACCCTGCGCCGGAGCACCCACGACCTGTGCGGTCGTGGCCCTTGCTTCTGAGGTGCTGCCTTCTGAAATGCTGCCTTCTGGGGTGAGCACGCCGGCCGTACGGCCGTCGCTGTCGACGAGGACGCTGCCGGTCGAGGTCTGTTCGATGTGCAGCGCGCGCTTGCCGCGGTCGGCCCCGATGAAGGAGGCAACGAACTCGTCGGCCGGGTTGGACAGGATCTCGCTCGGCGTGCCCTTCTGCGCGACGATCCCGCCCTTGCGGAAGATGACCACCTGGGTGCCGAGCCGGAACGCCTCGTCGATGTCGTGCGTCACGAACACCACGGTCTTGTCGAGCTCGCGCTGCAGATGCAGCAGCTCGTTCTGGAGCTCGTCGCGCACGATCGGGTCGACCGCGCCGAACGGCTCGTCCATCAGCAGGATGTTCGGGTTCACGGCGAGCCCGCGTGCGACGCCGACGCGCTGCTGCTGGCCACCGGAGAGCTGGCTGGGGTACTTGTCGGCGAGCGAGCGCTCCAGGCCGACCGTGTCCATCAGTTCGAGGGCATGCTCCCGCGCGTCCCGCTTCTTCTCTCCGCGGAGCAGGGGCACGGTGGCGATGTTGTCGACGACTTTGCGATGCGGCAGCAGGCCGGAGTTCTGCATGACGTAGCCGATGCTGCGGCGCAGCTGCACCGGCTTGAGCGACATCACGTCTTCTCCGTCGATCTCGACGGTGCCGCTGGTCGGGTCGACCATCCTGTTGATCATCCGCAGGATCGTGGTCTTGCCGCTGCCGGAGGATCCGACGAGCACCGTGATCTCACGCGACGGGATGACGAGCGAGAAGTCCTCGACAGCGACCGTGCCGTCGGGGAACTGCTTCGTTACCGAGCGGAACTCGATCATTGGTGCGGCTCATTCCTCGAAGTGGGCATCGGATCGACACAGGCCTGTCCTTTCACCCAAACACGATTGGCTCGCTTTGGCAAAGGATTGCGTCGAATTGTGGCGCGGGCGGTCCGGATCACCGAACCCCCTTTCCGTGTCGGTGGCTCTGAATACTCTCTTCGGTATGGAGGACGCATCGGATGGCAACATGCCACCAGCCACCGACATTCCCAGGTTCGGGGGCATCGGGTTCGATGTCGTGGTGCTCGACGCACCGCATCCCGCGGAGCTTGCACGCTTCTACGCCGGGATGCTCGGATGGCCTGTCGTCGAGACCGAGGCGGAAGACGAGTGGGCGGAGACGCGCCCCGCCGTCGGCGCGAACGGCATCGCGTTCCAGCGCGAGCCGGACTACCGGGCGCCCACCTGGCCGGACGCGACCGTGCCGCAACAGTCGCACCTCGATTTCGGGGTCGACGATCTGGAGCAGGCTGAGGCGCACGCCATCGCGCTCGGCGCCCGGAAGACGGGGCTGCCCGATCCGGCGTCCCCAGCGGGCGTGCGCGACAGCTTCCGGGTGTACCGGGATCCCGTCGGGCACCCGTTCTGCCTGGTCAGGCGCCGCGCGTCCTGACCGGCCTCACCAGCCTCAGCGGCTCAGGCGTCGCCGCCGTACCGCTTCTCGAGGTATTCGCGGGCAACGACCCTGGCCTCGGCGATGAAGCGTTCGTCGCCCGCCTGGTCGAGCACGAACGCCCGGTTGATCAGCGAGTCCATCATCTCCACCACCACTTCGAGGTGGAAGGTCAGCTCGTCTCCGGCCGGGAGACCGAACTCGTCGGAGAGGATCTCGGCGAACCGGTGCGCGAAGAAGTCCTCGTCCGCCGTCGGCTCGTCCTCCGGGGCTCCAGCGCGCTCCGCGTCGGTGAACCGGATGATGCGGAAACCGGCCTCCGTGCGGAACATCCCGACGAACGCGTCGATCGCGCACTCCACCGCGATCCACCAGTGCGCGGGCTCCTGCTCCCTGATGCCCTGCACGACGGCTTGGCGGTAGCGGAGGACGGCACGGTCGCGCAGCGCCTGGAGCAGCACGATGCGGTCGGGGAAATACCGGTATACGGTGCCGATGGACGCTCCGGCCCGCTCGGCGACCATAGCGGTGGTGAGCCGGTCGAACCCGATCTCATCCACCACCTCCGCCGCAGCGTCGAGCAGGGCGTCGATGCGCGCTGCGCTCCGCTCCTGGATCGGTTCGGTTCGCACCAGCGGTGCTCCGGATGTGTTCTGACCGGCCACGAGGTCGTTGATGGGCACGAGGGCTACTCCTTCTTTCCTGCAGCTCAACAATACGTCTGTCGGGTCCCCAGCCCCACGGTCCCCACGACCGTGATACTCGGATCATATTCGGGGAAACCTCATTTATGCCGGGGAATTCGCTCCGACTCGCCGCAGGATGCGACCCCAGATCTGGGGGATGCACACACAGGTGCTCAGCGTCCATGCGAAACTAGACAGATATGCCCGCCACCCCTGACAAACGCGGCGCGAGCGTCGAGCCCATCATGCATCGCGCGGCGCGCATCGAGGATGCGTTCCACGAGTTCCGCGCGCGCCGAGCCCGCAAGCGCGGTTACCTGGCGACCGTTCTGCCGTACACCGGCTACGGCGCGCCGACCTGGGCCCGCATCCTGGGCAGGGTCGTGCTCGCCAAGGAGCCGAAGCCGGGCAGCAGGGCGGAGCGGAAACACCGCAAACGCGAGGAGAGCATCCGCGGCTGGCGGTCGTTCACCAGCGTGCCCGTCGCCGATACGCCGGTCACGATCGAGATCGAGGGCGACAGGCACACGGTGATGCCCGACCGCGGCGGCGTGATCGACACGGTCATCCCGGTGCAGCTCACGCCGGGCTGGCACACCGTCCGGATGTTCACGCACGAGTCGACGCGCGTCTTCGAGTCCCCGGTGTTCATCGTCGACCCGAAGGCCACCTTCGGAATCATCTCAGACGTGGACGACACCGTCATGGTGACCGCGCTCCCCCGGCCGCTGCTCGCCGCCTGGAACACGTTCGTCCTCGACGAGCACGCGCGGGTCGCCACGCCAGGGATGGCCGTGCTGCTGGAACGTCTCGCCGCGACCCATCCCGGCACCCCGGTGATCTACCTCTCGACGGGCGCGTGGAACGTCGCGCCGACGCTTACCAGGTTCCTCTCCCGCAACCTCTTCCCCGCCGGCCCGCTGCTGCTGACCGACTGGGGCCCGACGCACGACCGCTGGTTCCGCAGTGGCCGCGACCACAAACGGATCAGCCTGGAGCGCCTCGCCGACGAGTTCCCCGGTCTCAAGTGGCTGCTGATCGGCGACGACGGCCAGCACGACGAGACGCTCTACGGGGAGTTCACCGTCGAGCATCCCGAGAGCGTGTCCGCTGTGGCGATCCGGCAGCTCTCGAACAGCGAGGCCGTGCTCGCCGGAGGCCGTTCCAAGGCCTCGAAGCACACCGAGCTGAGCGGGGCGCCGTGGGTGTACGCGCCGGACGGAGCGAGCCTCAGCGAGCAGCTCAACGAGCTCGGGCTGCTGCACTAGCTCTGCCCGCCGTTCCCCGGATGTCGGTACCGGCCGGGATACTGGACCCATGCCAGCACGCCGCGCCGACCTGCTCCGGATGCGCAGAAGCGCCCAGCTCCTCGACGATCGGTCGGCTCCGACCCCCGTGGCCGTCGTCCAGCGGATGCTGGCGGTGCAGGCGCAGGACTTCGGTGCAGCCTGCTGGGCGCTCGGCGCCCGCAGCGCCGGCAGCACCCGCGACGACGTGCTCGCGGCCCTCGACGACGGCAGCATCGTCCGCTCCTGGCCGATGCGCGGAACCCTCCACTTCGCGCCGCCCGCCGACCTGCGCTGGATGCTCGGGGTCACGACCACGAGGATGATCGCCGGACTCACGCTGCGGCATCGCCAGCTCGAACTGGAATCCGAAGACTTCACGCGTGCGCGCGACGTCGTCACGGAAGCGCTGTCCGGTGGCCGCAGCATCGGCAGGGCAGAGCTGATGGCGCTGTGGGAGGCCAACGGCATCGCGACGGCCGGGCAGCGCGGATACCACCTGATCTACTTCTTCGCCCAGAACGGCCTGCTGTGCTGGGGACCGACGCACAAGACGCAGCAGTCGCTCGTGCTGCTGGACGAGTGGGCCCCAGAGCGGCGCGAGCTGGAGCCGGACGAGGCGCTCGGCGAATTCCTGCTGCGCTACCTGACCGGTCACGGGCCGGCGACGCTCAAGGACTTCGTCTGGTGGACCAAGGGCACCGTGGCAGGAGCGAAGACGGCCGTCGCCGTGCTCGGCGACAGGATCAGCACGCTGGAGGTGGACGGCGTGGAGTACCTTGCGACGGCGGAGCAGGCGGACGCGGAGGCCGGCACTCCTGCAGCCAGGAAGGGAGTCGACCTCCTGCCGGCGTTCGACGAGTACCTGCTCGGCTACCAGGATCGCACGCCCGTCATCGACGACGAGCACTTCACCGTGGTCGTGCCGGGCAAGAACGGCGTGTTCGCGCCGATCCTCGTCTCGGCGGGGCGCGTCGTCGGCACCTGGAGACGCGCATCCACGTCGTCGGCGGTGACGGTCGAGCCGCTGCCGTTCGCGCGGCTCACGGCGGCGGAGAAGACGGGGGTGCGCCGGGCAGCGACGGCGTACGGCCGTTTCCTCGGACTGCCCGCTGCGGTGACCGCCGAGGACTGACGCCGGTAGCCTTGGACCGTGGCTCCACGATTTCCCGCCAAGCTCCGCCTTCCTGCCAACATCAGCCTTCCCGCCAACATCAGGACGACGAGCAGGGTTCCCTTCCTGCAGGTGGCGAAGACCGCGGTCGCCATGATCCTCGCCTGGGTGCTGGCGAGCCTGCTGCTGCCTGGCGAGCTTCCGGTGTTCGCGACCATCGCCGCCCTGCTCGTGGTGCAGCCGAGCGTCAATCAGTCCGTCGGCCGGGCGATCGAGCGCAGCATCGGGGTGATCGTCGGCGTGCTCATCGCCTACGGCATCGGTCTCGCCTTCGGCACGAACAGCTGGATCGTGCTCGTCGCCGTCGTCATCTCGATCCTGCTCGCCTGGGCGCTCAAGCTGACGCCGGGAACGGCGAACCAGGTGCCGATCACCGCGATGCTCGTGCTCGCGGTCGGCGCATCCAACCCGGAGTACGCGTTCGCGCGCATCGTGGAGACGATCATCGGCGCCGTCATCGGTGTGATCATCAACATCGCGATCGTGCCTCCCGTGCAACGCGAGCCTGCGCACAAGGCGGTCCTCGCTCTCGGCAACGAGCTCGCGGCCACCCTCGACCGACTGGCGACGGCGATCACCACGCCGCAGACCGCAGCGCAGCTCAACGCGCTGCTCATCGAGGCCAGGCTGCTGCGCCCGATGGAGAAGAAAGCGGACGCGGCGCTGGTCCAGGCTGAGGAGAGCCTGACCCTCAACCCCCGGCAGGGCAGGCACCGCGTCGCCCTCGACCACGACGCCGAGCTGTTCGCCCGGTTCCGTCCGATCATCACCAGAGCGCTCGGCATGACGCGCGCATTCCGCGACCACTACGACGACACGCTCGCCGGAGAGCCGACGCTGCAGGCAATCGCGGAGGAGCTGCGCCGTTCAGCGCACGATCTGCGTCTGCTCGCGCGCGACCCGGATGCGCCGCCCGCCGAGCCGACCACGGATACCGCTGGGCTCCCGGTGCTGACGGCGCCGCTCGTCATCTCGACGCCTGACCCGCGCCACTGGGTGCTGATCGGCTCTCTGATGGAGGACCTGCGCCGCGTGCACGACGAGATCACCGGGGAGGAGAGCGCCTGATCGGGCCTGCTGGCCGTAGCATGGCCGCATGTCCGCCGACAGCAGCTCCCCGTCAGGATCCGCCTCAGGGGTCGACGACACCGACAGCGCGCCGGTGTCGACCAGACGACTCGAAGCGTTCACCGACGGCGTGTTCGCCATCGCGGCGACGCTCCTGGTCCTCGACCTCGACGTCACCAAGCTCGGCGACGTCCACACGAATTCGCAGCTCTGGGCCGCGCTCGGCGATCAGTCGTTCGGCTTCCTCAGCCTCGTCATCAGCTTCCTGCTGCTGGCGACGCTGTGGCGCATCCACGTCTGGCAGTTCGAGTACGTGGTCAGGGTGGATGCGCGCGCGACGCTGCTCAACACGCTCCGGCTCCTCGGCGTGGTGCTGATCCCGTTCACCACGAGCCTGATCAGCGAGTACAACGACTTCCTCCCCGCTCGCCTGCTGCTGCCGCTCAACTTCCTGTTCGTGATCGGCATCACCACGGTGCACTGGTTCTACCTGACCTCACCCAAGCGCGATCTGGTGGCCGGCCTCTCCCCTGCCGGCGTCCGCTCGACCAAGGCGGGCACGCTGGTCGCGCTCGGGCTCGCGGCGTTGACCGTCGTGCTCGCGCCGTGGTTCGGGTCGCTGGCGTTCCTGGTGCAGTTCCTGAACCCGGTCTTCGACCGGCTCAGGGCGCCGCGGCCGCCTGGCGTGCGCAAGCGACACCACTGAGCGGCGCGTCGCGCGGGCGCCGGTCAACGAGAACAGGGACCCCGCTCGCGCGGAGTCCCTGCCTGGTGTTCGTGCCGCTTACGCGTTGGCGAGAACCGCCTGCAGCTCGAGCGTGATGGTGACCTGCTCGCCGAGGAGCACGCCGCCGGTCTCGAGGGCCGCGTTGTACGTGAGGCCGAAGTCCTCGCGGTTGATCGTCGTCTTCGCGGTCGCACCGGCCTTGTAGTTGCCGTACGGGTCCTGGCCGAAGCCGCCGAAGTCGAACTCGAAGGTGACCGGCTTGGTCACGCCCTTGATCGTGAGGTCGCCATCGACGAGGAAGTCGCCGCCCTCGTGGCGGACGCCCGTGGAGACGAAGTCGATGGTCGGGAACTCGTCGGCGAGGAAGAAGTCGCCGGTGCGCAGGTGCGCGTCGCGGTTCTTGTCCTTGGTGTTGACCGACGCGACGTCCGCCTTCGCGGTCACGGTCGACTCGAGCGGGTTCTCTGCGGTGACGAAGGTGGCGTCGAAGTTCTCGAAGACGCCCTTCACCTTGCTGATCATGAGGTGGCGGATGCTGAAGCCGACCTCGGAGTGCGCCGGGTCGATGGTCCAGGTGCCTGCTTTGTAGCCGGGGATGTCGATGGTCATTCGGTGATCTCCTTGAAGTATGGTTCGCGGCGCTCCGCGCGCCGTACAGGTACATGCAAGCGTATGGACAGCGGTCCTATTCCGGAAATCCGAAAAAAAGTTGACGCGTCACTCTTTTGTGGCCAGCGCGTGGCGCAGTTCCAGCAGTTTCCTGGCATCGGCGTCGATCTGCGCGGCGGGAATCCGGCCGGAACCGACCGCAGCGACGACCGCGTCGATCAGCGCATCCGGGTCGAGCCCGGCAGCGGCAGGGTCCGCAGGGAGCACGTAGAGCAGCATCGTGTTGCCCGCTGCCAGCGCCTGCACGGCGTTCTCCTCTGCGTTCGCGTACTGCGGCAGGCCGGAGTCCTGCAGCATCCGCATGTCGTCGGTGATCGTCACCCCGTGGAAGCCGAGCGTGTCGCTCAGGATGCGGTGCCACGGCGCGGAGAGCGAGGCGGGCGCAGCATCCACCGCGCTGTAGACGAGGTGGCCGAACATGACCAGCTCCGTCCCCGCCGCTATGCCGGCGCCGAAGGGCGGCGCATCCCTCGCCCGCCAGTCGGCGACGCTGACCCCGGTGGTGGGGATGCTCGTGTGCGAGTCCGCCTCCGTCTCCCCGTGGCCGGGGAAGTGCTTGAGCGTGCTGAACACCTGGCCGCGCTCCCCCGTGACCGACGCGGCGACCCTGTCGGCCGCCGCAGCGGGCGTTGTACCGAGGACCCTGTCGTAGATGAACGAGCCCGGGTCGGCCGTCGTGTCCGCGATGGTGCCGAAGTTGACCGTGACGCCCGCCTGCTTCAGCAGGGCGGCGCGCTGCGAGAACGCCGCCTGCGTCGCCGCGGGCGGCTGGGCCTTGAGCACGTCGGCGCCCGGCAGGGTGTCCCAGGGAAGCCGGGTGACGTCGCCGCCCTCCTCGTCGATGGCGACGAGCGGAGGGAGCTGCGGGTCGGAGGCGGTCATCGCCGCGTTCTGCGCAGCGAGGGCGGCAGGGCTGCCGGGCACATTGTCGCCCATCAGGATCATCCCGCCGACGCCGTAGCGGTCGACGAAGCCGCGCAGGGCGGCGCCGTCCGTGCCCGGCTGGTGCAGCATCAGCAGGCTGGCGACCTTCTGGCGCAGCGTCATGTTGGCCAGGCGCGCGTTCACGTACGCCGTCGCCGGATCCACCGTCTTCGTCGGTTCCGGCGTGGCAGAGCTACCGGCTGCGCTGTGCTGGGCCGTGCGCGGCGCCCCGGCAGCGCACCCGGTGACGGCGAGAGCCGACGCGGTCGCCAGGGTCAGCGCAAGCGCCGCCCTCCGGATTCCGCGTCGACTCCTCATCCATCGATGGTAACCGCCGCCGCCTCAGCCCTTGACAGCTCCGCCCAGCCCCGCCGACCGCAGGAACAGCCCCTGGAACACCAGGAAGAGCACGATCGGGATCAGCGTGGAGATCGCGAGCGCCGCGAGGTACACATCGAGCTGGATCGCCGCCTGCAGCGTGGGCAGCCGTACGGACAGCGGCTGGATGGCCGGGTCGCGCAGCACCAGCAGCGGCCACAGGTAGTCCTTCCAGGCCGCGATGATCGCGAACACCGACACCACGCCCAGGATGGGCTTCGACATCGGGAGCACGATCGACCAGAACAGCCGGAACGGCCCAGCCCCGTCCGTGCGCGCCGCCTCGAAGACCTCGCGCGGCAGGTTGTCGAAGAACCGCTTGATCAGCACCACGTTGAACGCGCTCGCGCCGGCGGGCAGCCAGACCGCCCAGAACGTGTTGATCAGCGACTGCCCGAGCAGGGGCGGGTTGAGGATGGTGAGGTAGAGCGGCACCAGCAGCACGACGGACGGCACGAACAGCGTGCCGAGGATGAGCCCGTAGATCACCTTGCCGTATTTCGGCCGCAGCACGCTCAGCGCGTATCCCGCCGTCGTCGCCACCACGATCTGCATGATCCAGGAGCCGAGCGCGACCCAGATCGTGTTCATGAACTGCACGTCGATGTGCACCGTCGACCAGGCCGTCGACAGGTTGGCCCAGTCGACGCCGTTCGGGAACAGCGCCATCGGTGTGCGGAGCGTGTCCTGCGTCGGCGTGATCGCCGACTTGGCGAGCCACAGCAGCGGCCCGAGGCCGAGCACGATCAGCAGGATCAGCAGCACCAGGTGGGTGGCGCGCGTCCCCCACCGGATGCCCGGCTTCCGCCAGTCGGACGGCGACAGGATGCCGCGGTCGCCCGACGGCTCGCTCGGCCTGCGCGACCGGCGCTTGCGCTTGCGGCCGCCTGGACCGCCTGGCGCGATGCCGGACTCGTCGAGTTCGTCGGTCATGACGTTCATGACCTCTGGCGTGTAGTCGGTCGAGGTGGTCAATTCTGGCTCCAGGACTTGGTGAGGCGGAAGTACACGAGCGAGAGCACGGCGAGGAACGCGGCGAGCATCAGGCTGAGCGCCGTCGCTGCCCCGTAATCGCCGCCGAGCGAGTTCTGGAACGCGTAGCGGTAGATGAGCAGCAGCACGGTCACCGTCGAGTTGACAGGGCCGCCTCCGGTGAACAGGTACGGTTCGAGGAAGACCTGAGCCGTGCCGATGATCTGCAGGATGAGGGTGATCAGCAGGATGCTGCGCAACTGCGGCATCGTGACGTGCCAGATCTTCTGCCAGATGTTGGCGCCGTCCACCTCAGCCGCGTCGTACAGCTCCGGCGCGACGCCGGTGATCGCGGCCAGGTAGATGATGATCGTCCCTCCCGCTGCCGCCCATGTCGCCTCGACGACGAGGGACGGCATGGCCTGGGTCGCCGACTGGATCCACGGCTGCGGCGGGATGCCCACCCAGCCGAGGATCGTGTTGAACACGCCCGTCGGGCTCGCGTCGTAGAAGAACTTCCAGAGCAGCACGGCGACCACGGGAGGCACGACCACCGGAAGGTATGCGAGCGCGCTGTACAGCCCCTTCGCGCGCTTGACCTCGCTCATCAGCACGGCGGCGATGAGCGGGATGGGGTAGCCCAGGATGAGAGCGAGGAACGCGAACCAGGCGGTGTTGCCGATCGCCGTCCAGAACAGCGGGTCGTTCACGACCTGCACGAAGTTGTCCCAGCCGACGAACGTCGGAGCGGTGACGAGGTTGGTGTGCTGGAAGCTCATCACCACGCTGCGGACGATCGGCCACCAGGAGAAGACGCCGAAGATCACGAGCATCGGCAGCAGGAAGACGAGGTTGCTGAGCCCGCCTCCGCGGAGCCAGGTCATCGGGGTGCGTCGCACGACGCGGCGCGAACTCGTTCGCTGGCGGTCGATCGCTGTCATGGGTGGGTGCTTTCTGTCGTGGTCGGAAACGTGCGGCGCGGCCGGCGGGGCGCACGAGGCGTCCCGCCGGCCGAACCGGTGACTTACTTGTCGGCGTCGACGAGCTTCTGAATGTCGGAGTCGACCTTCGTCAGGAGCTGATCGATGTTCGCGTTCTTGTCCGTCAGCACGGCCTGGACCACCGCATCCAGTGCTCCGTAGAGCTCCTGGGTGTGCTTGTTCGGCTCAGGCACGAGGTTCGCGTCGAAGATCTTGTCGGTGAACGGTGCGACGTTCTCCAACGGGATGTTGACCTCCGGCTTGATCCAGGACATCGTCTGGTCGTACGTCGCCTTGTCGAAGACCGGCAGCGTCGGAACGCCGACCGGCTGGTTCGACTTGGCGAGCACCTTCGCGTCCGCGATGGCCTGGTCCTGGTTGAGCAGCTTCTGCATGTAGTAGAAGTCGATCCACTTGACCGCCGCCGTCTTCTGCGCCTCGTTGGACTTGGGGCTGACCGCCGCGACGTTGCCGCCGACCAGGACGCCCGCATCCTTGTTGCTCGAGTCGATCGGGAGCATCGTCAGCCCGTACGTCTTCGGGTCGACGTTGTTCTGCTGCACCAGCGAGGTGAGCACGTCTGAGCCGGACGGGTACATCGCGATCTGGCCTGCGCCGAACGCCTGGTTGATGCCGCTCCAGTCGAGCAGGAAGTTGCTGCCGACCGAGTTGTCCTCCCAGCGCAGGTCGTGCAGGAACTGCAGCGCCTCCTTGGTGACGGGGTTGTTCGTCGTGACCTTGGTCTTGCCGCCGTCCGTGGTCTCCATCCGGCCGCCACGCGCGTACGTCGTGGTGGTCAGCTCCCAGCCGCCGGTGTTGCCCTGCGTCATCTGCATGTAGCCTGCGACGCCTGGCACCTTCTCCGAGATGGTCTTGGCGTCCTGCCGGACTTCGTCCCACGTCGTCGGGGGCTTGTCAGGGTCGAGACCGGCCTTCTGGAAGATCTCGCGGTTGTAGGAGAGCCCCATGGCGTACGGGCCGTACGGGATGCCGTAGATCTTGTCGCCGCTCTTGGCGACGGCGAGCACGTTCTCGTTGAACTTGCCCGCGTACGACAGCGCCTTGACCTCCTTGGTGATGTCGGCGAGCTGACCGGCCTGCAGGAGCGACTGCGAGTCGGTGAACGGGACGTTGAACACGTCGGGCAGCGTGCCGCCGGCGAGCTGGGTCGAGAACGTCGGCCCCGTCCACTGGTACTCCTCCGACTTGATGACGATGTTCGGGTTCGCCTTCTCGAACTCCTTCACGCGGTCGGCGAACGCCTTGAACGCTGCCTTGTCGCTGCCGGGGATGAGACTGGCAACGGTGATGTGCACCTTGCCGTCGCTCGAGTCGCCGCTGCCGGAGCCTGAGCATCCTGCAAGCAGGCCGACCCCGGCGATCGTGATCGCGGCCACGGCCGCGATCGTACGTGGTGACCTCATTGTCGGTTCCTTTCGATGGTGTGGTGAGGTGCGGTGTGCTGTGTCGCGGTGCGTTACGCGACCTCCGGCGGACCGTGCTGTGTTCTAAGCCACGCCGTGGAGTCCGGTGGCAGCAGCCCGCGGTCGAGCGGGTCGCTGCTGAGCAGGATGGCGACGTGATCGGGAAGCTCGATCGCGTCGGAGGAGAGGTTGGTGACGCTCACGAAGGCGTCGCCGCGGGAGAAGACGAGGGTGCCTTCTGCGCTGTCGAGCCAGCGCAGCGCTCCGTCGCCGAGGCCGTCCTCTGTGCGGCGCAGCCGCAGAGCCTCGCGGTAGAGCCGGAGCATGGAGTACGCGTCGGACTGCTGCGCTTCGACGGTCAGCGGCGCCCAGTTCTCCGGCTGCGGCAGCCACGGCTCCGCAGAGGCACCTGCCGGGCTGAACCCGAACGGCGGATGCTCGC
This sequence comes from Leifsonia sp. NPDC102414, assembly GCF_044765685.1. Taxonomy (NCBI): domain Bacteria; kingdom Bacillati; phylum Actinomycetota; class Actinomycetes; order Micrococcales; family Microbacteriaceae; genus Leifsonia; species Leifsonia sp. NPDC102414. The sequence goes on along the minus strand of NZ_JBIWKN010000001.1, from coordinate 729,664 downwards.
CGCTCCACGGCAGCGGAACCCGGCAGCCGTCCCTGCCTGGGTCGACGCCGCCGGAGCGGAAGTGCATCGGGTCCTCCAGTCGGTCGGCCGGGATGTCCTCGACCTCCGGCAGGCCGAGCTCGTCGCCCTGGTAGAGATAGAGCGAGCCTGGCAGGGCGGCGGTGAGCAGGGCGGCGGCGCGGGCGCGGCGACGGCCGAGGGCGAGATCGGTCGGAGTGCCGACGCGCTTCTTCAGGAACGCGAACGACGAGTCGGCTCGGCCGTAGCGGGTGACGGGCCTGGTGACGTCGTGGTTCGACAGCACCCAGGTGCTCGGCGCATCCACCGGGGCGTGCGCCGCGATGGTCTCGTCGATGGATGCGCGGAGCTCGCGCGCATCCCATGGCCTCGCCAGGAAGTCGAAGTTGAACGCGGTGTGCAGTTCGTCCTTCCGCAGGTACATCGCGAACCGGTCGATCTCTGGCAGCCAGATCTCACCGACCAGCACGCGGGTGCCCGGGTACGAGTCGGCGATGGCGCGCCAGCCGCGGTAGATCTCGTGCAGCTCGTCCCTGTCCTGGTTGGGGTGCTCCCCCGGCCCAGGATGCTCCGGCACCTCCGGCAGGTTCTCGTCCTTGACCAGGAGTGCGGCCGAGTCGATGCGGACCCCTGCGACACCGCGGTCGAACCAGAACCGCAGGACCGCCTCGTGCTCCGCCCGTACGTCGGGGTGGTTCCAGTTGAGGTCGGGCTGCTGCGGGGTGAACAGGTGCAGATACCACTCGCCGGGCGTGCCGTCCTGGTTGGTCGTGCGGGTCCAGGTCTCGCCGGAGAAGTTGGACACCCAGTCCGTCGGCATCTGGTCGCCGTCGGCTCCGCGGCCAGGGCGGAACCAGAAGCGCTCGCGCTCCGGCGAGCCCGGCCCGGCCGCGAGGGCGGCCTGGAACCAGGGGTGCTGGTCGGAGATGTGATTGGGGACGACGTCGATGATCGTGCGGATGCCGAGGGCGAGGGCCTCCTGGATGAGCGTCTCCGCCTCGGTCAGATCGCCGAACGCCGGGTGGATCGTGCGGTAGTCGGACACGTCGTATCCGCCGTCCGCCAGCGGGGACTCGTACCAGGGGGTGAACCAGATCGCATCCACCCCCAGCTCTTTGAGGTAACCGAGGTGCTGCCGGACGCCGGCGAGGTCGCCGATGCCGTCTCCGTTGCCGTCCGCGAAGCTGCGCAGGTAGATCTGGTAGATCACCGCGCTCCTCCACCAGAGCGGGTCGGCGGTGGACGGCGACAGCGGGGATGCGGTGGGCTGGGCGGTCGACGGAGCGCTGGAGTGCACGGTCAGCACGGGGAGGTCCACGGATGTGCCCTTCGGTCGGGCGACCTCCGGCGGTGCGGTGCGCTCCGATCGAACGGGGCGCGTCCGCGCCACCCTGGTCGGCGGTTCGGTCGTCACGTCGACGTGCCCGAACAGCCGGCTCCGTCGTCGTTGAGCCGAATGTAGCGTTAATGACAGTTCACTGCAAGAAACTGACAGAGAGTAATTCGTTTGCGTACATTTGCGCCGAATTGCATAACAATTACGTGTGCAGTGCTGGTCCCGTCGACCCGCGAACCACCAGTTCCGGCTCGAAGAAGAGCTCGTCGGAGATGGCGGAATCGCTGGAGATCTGGCGCAGCAGCAGCTCGATCACCGTGCGCCCCATCGGCTCGATCGGCTGGCGCACGGTCGTCAGCGGAGGCTCCGTGCAGTTCATCAGCGCGGAGTCGTCGTAGCCGACGATGGAGATGTCCGACGGCACGGACAGACCGGCGCGGCGCACCGCCCTGATCGCGCCGAGCGCCATCGGGTCGCTCGCGCAGACGATCGCGGTGACCCCGGCCTTCAGCAGCCGGGCAGCCCCGGCCTGCCCCGCCTCGAGCGAGTACAGCGAGTGCACGACCAGGTCGTCGTCGAACTCGTCGCCCCAGCCAGCGACGATGCGCTTCGCGGCCGCGAGCTTCCGCTGCGACGGCACGTGATCGCGCGGCCCGAGCAACAGGCCGATCCGCTCGTGCCCGAGCGAGCGCAGGTGGCCGAGCGCCTGGGCGGTGGCGACCGTGTCGTCGCAGGACACGGTCGCGAAGTGCAGGTCGTCGACGGGCGCGTTCACCAGCACCGTCGGCAGATTCAGATCGGTGAGCCTGGCGTAGTGCTCGTGCGACGCATCCTGCTGGGCGTACGCGCCGCCGACGAAGACGACCCCTGACACCTGCTGCTGGAGCAGCAGCTCCACGTAGTCGGACTCGGAGATTCCCCCTGCCGTCTGGGTGCAGAGCACCGGGGTGTATCCGTTCTGCGCCAGTGCTCCCCCGATGACCTCCGCGAACGCGGGGAAGATCGGGTTCTGCAGCTCGGGCAGCACCAGGCCGACCAGTCTGGCGCGCTCTCCGCGCAGCTTGGTCGGGCGTTCGTACCCCAGCACATCCAGTGCGGTGAGCACAGCCTGCCTGGTCGCCTCGGACACGCCGGGTTTCTCGTTGAGGACGCGGCTGACCGTTGCTTCACTGACCCCGACCTTGCGAGCGACCTCGGCGAGACGTTTCGACATGCGCTCAGCATACGCAATTCCTTGCAAGACAGCGCAAGTCTTTTGCAAGACGGCAGATCGGCCTAGCATGGCGCCCATGACACAGCGCGCGAAGCCGGGGACGGCAGGGCCGGCGGCGAGGCCGATGGCCGCGCTGCTGCTCGCCAGCCACCCCGGCCCCAGCGTCGTGGTGACCGTCGTCGCCACCGTGCTGGGCGCGAGCCTCGGCTACCCGCCCGGCCGCCTCGCGCTGCTGGCGCTGGCGATCCTGCTCGGCCAGCTCTCCATCGGCTGGTCGAACGACTGGCTCGACGCCGCACGGGATGCGCAGGTCGAGCGGACGGACAAACCGGCGGCGCGCGGGGCGATCCGCGTCACGACGGTGCGCACCTGGGCGTTCGTCGCCCTGGTCGCCGCGATCCTGGTCACCCTGCTGCTCGGGCCACTGGCGACGCTGGCGCACGCCGTCGCCATCGCGGGGGGCTGGGCATACAACCTGGGGCTCAAGGCCACTGCGATCTCCTTCCTGCCGTTCGCGATCAGCTTCGGGCTCCTGCCCGCCATCGCCACGCTCGGCCTCGAACCGCCGCGCTTCGCCGCCGCCTGGGTCGTCGCGGCGGGTGCCCTGCTCGGCGTCGCCGCCCACGTCACCAATGTGCTTCCCGACCTCGCGGACGACAACCGCACAGGCATCCGTGGACTGCCGCACCGGATGGGGGCGGTGCCGAGCGGGCTGCTCGCGTTCTCCTGTCTGGCCGCGGCGAGCATCCTGATCGCGTTCGGGCCTGGCTGGCCGCCGCGCATCCCGTTGCTGATCGGGCTGGTGATCGGCATCGGGATCGCCGTCGCCGGCGTCGTGCTGCTGCTGCGCCGCTCGCCGACTCGCCTGCTGATGCAGTTCATCATGGGATGCGCGATCGTCGACGTGCTGATGCTCGCGTTCGCCGGTCAGTCGACGACGGTCTGAACCTTCTCAGCGGCCGGTTCGTGGTTGCGGATGCCGATCGCGGAGACGATGCCGCCCACCAGCATCAGCGCAGCAGCGGTGATCATCGCCCTGTCGAGGCCCGCCCTGTCGAGCGTGCCTCCGACGATCAGGCCGATCATCGCGACCGTCACCAACCCGGCGATCCTCGACACGGCGTTGTTGACCGCCGAGCCGATGCCCGCCTGCGCAGGGTGGATCGATCCGAGGATCGCACTGGTCAGCGGCGCCACGGTGATCGACAGGCCGACACCGAACAGGAGAACGGCGGGCAGGAGGTTCGTCCAGAAGTTCACGTCCTCGCCCATCATCAGCAGCCAGAGGAAGCCGCAGGCGGCGATGACAGGGCCGATGGCCATGAACAGCCGCGGCCCGTACTTCCCCGCCAGCCCCCCGAACACCCCGGAGAGCAGCAGCATGCACAGCGTCGACGGGATGAACACGAACCCGGCGGCCGTCGCAGCGAAGCCGGCCACCTGCTGCAGGTAGAGCGTGACGGTGAGCGGAGCGAAGGCGAGCGCGCCATAGACGAGGGCGGTGGCGATGTTGCCCACCCAGAAGTTGTGCACCCGGAACAGTCCGAGCGGGAGCATCGGCTGCTTCGCCCTGGTCTGCCAGAAGAAGAACGCGGCCAGCGACACCAGGCCGAGGATGAGCGGCAGGAAGACGCGCGGGCTCCCCCAGCCGTACACGCCTTGCTCGATCAGCGCGAAGACCGTTCCCGCCAGTCCGACGGACCCGAGGACGGCGCCGAGCACGTCGACACGGCCGCCCATCCCGTGGTCCTCCTGCTTGAGCCCGAGCATCATGGCGAGGGTGATGCCGATCGGCACCACGTTGATCACGAACACCCAGCGCCAGGAGAGCGTGTCCACGAAGACGCCGCCGAGCACGGGGCCGGCGATCATCGCGATACCTGTCCAGGCGGTCCAGCGGCCGATCGCCTTCGCCTGCGCGGCACCGGAGAAGGTCGAGATGATGATGGCGAGGGAGCTCGGCACCAGCAGGGCTCCCGCGACGCCCTGCAGCGCGCGGGCGACGACCAGGAACACGCCGGTGGGAGCGAACGCGCAGAGCAGCGAGGTGATCAGGAACCCGATGAGCCCGGCGTACAGCACCCGTTTGCGCCCGAAGACGTCGGACAGCGACCCTGCGATCAGGATGAGCGAGCCGAGCGTCACCAGGTAGCCGTCGACCACCCACTGCTGCAGCGGAAGGCCGCCGCCCAGCTCCTTCGAGATCGCGGGAAGCGCCACGTTGATCACAGCGCCGTCGAGGAAGGCGACGAAGCTCGCCAGGATCGCGATCAGCAGCACCCTGCGCTGCGTCGGCGACATACGCTCGGAAACCATGTTCTCAGTAAACGGGGAGCGCGCCCGGATAGCAACAGCAGCCGGTTCCCAGCGCGCTCCCGCCTCGCACCGGGCGTAGCCTGGAGCGGAGATGTCCGATGAGTCGCGCCCAGTCTCTGCGCGATCGGGGCCGGTGGCGACCCGGATCGCCATCGTCACGCGCCTCGCCTGGCTGCTCGTGCTCGTCCTCACAGCGGTCTTCCACTTCCTCCGCGGCGCCCCAGTGGATGCGTGGATCTTCCTGGGCGGGGCCGTCGTGATCGCGCTCGACGGGCTGGGCTGGCTGCGCATCCCGTTGCGGGCGATGCCGGACAGGGAGACGCTGTCCCGTCGCATCGTGGCGTACACGCTGATCGGCGTGGCGGCGGTCACGTTCGCGTTCGCTCCGCTCTACGGCGGCGTCGACACGGCGATCGTGATCGGCATCGGGGTGCTCCTGCTGCCGGTGGTGTGGGCCGACCGGCCGCGCGCATCGGGAGCTGGGGAGGCGGGCGCCACGGATGCGGGCACCACGGATGCGGGCACCACGGGCGTTGGAGCGAAGGCTGCCGTGCGACGCGCCGCCATCGCGTGGTCGGCCGTCATCGTCGCCGGGTGCGCGTGGGAGATCGCGGTGTTCTTCCTCGGACGCTCCTCCCCCACGGCGGAGAACGACTTCCCCGCCCTCTCCGACCTGGTCGACCCTGCCGTCGCCTGGCCGCCCGCCCGCGCGGCGCTCGTGGTGCTCTGGCTGGCGGGCGGCTACGCCCTCATCAGAAGGGGACGGCGATGAGGGACATCACGATCGCCGGCTTCCTGCTCTGCGGCGTCACGATGGCGGCACTGGTGTTGCAGTCGCACAGAGACCCCCTGCGCATCGCACGGTTCTCGACACTGCTCGACGTGGTGCTGGCCGACCGAGCTGCGCGCTTCACCATCCTGCTGTTCTGGTGGTGGCTCGGCTGGCATTTCCTGGTGGTGCCGCCGATGCCGTGAGCGGCTCCGGCTAGTTGTTGCCCTTCGTGCAGGTCTGCTGCGCTGCCGTCTGGCCGGTGATGCTGCTGGGGAGCTCGATCGGTCCGGTCGTCGCGGGAGCCGTCGACGTGTCGCCGGGAGCCGGCGCCGTCGTTGCGGGTGCCGTCGCGTCCGGAGCCGCCGGCACCGCCGGAGTCGGCGTTCCGGTGCCGGCCTGGTCCTCCGCAGCCCGCCCCGTCGTGCCGGTGAGCTTCACCGGCTGGTCGTTCACCAGCGCGGTGTTGATCGCCTGCGCCGCCGTGTCGTCCACGATCACCCGATTCGAGTCGTCCGGATCGGTCACCGCCGGATACTGCATGAACACCATGTTGTCGAGACCGGTGTCTTTCAGCGCGAGGGCGATCTCGACCAGTGTCGTCGGGTTCGTCAGCGTGTCCGACGGCGTGATGTTCTCCACCGCGGCCTTCGCCAGCCCGTAGAGCTGCACCGGGTTTCCGAGCACGCCGCCGGAGACGACCTTCCTGGCCAGTGCGGACAGGAACACCTGCTGGTTGCTGATTCTGCCGAGGTCGCTGCCGTCGCCGACGCCGTGCCTGCTCCGTAGGAACGACAGCGCAACGTCGCCGACCAGGGTGTTCTCCCCCGCCGGCAGATCGAGCGGTGGGGTGGTGAAGTCGTCGGTGACCGGAGTGGCGAGGCAGACCGTCACTCCACCGATCGCGTTCGACATCGCGCTCACGCCGTTGAAGTTGATGACGGCGGCGAACGGGATGTCGATCCCTGTCAGCTTCTCCACCGTGAGCACGACGCAGGGCAGACCGCCGCGGGACAGCGCCGTGTTGAACATCGCGCTGCTCGAACCGTCGACGGTGCCGCCTCCGGTCGGAGCAGGGCAGTCCGGGATCTCGACCATCAGGTCGCGCGGGAAGCTGATCACCATCGCGCTCTTGTGGTCCTGGGCGATGTGCAGCAGCATCGTGACGTCGTTGTTGCCCTCGCCGGTGCTCGCATCCTGTTCGTCGGCCGAGTCGTAGATGCCGCCGAGGTTGCTGCGGCTGTCCGTGCCGGTGAGGAGCAGGTTCACGCCACCCTGGATGGCGCCGACGTTCGGGATGGCCTGCTTGGTGTGACCAGGCAGCGTGGCCAGGACGACGCCCGTCTTGACCGAGCGGGCGACATCCCAGACCGCGTACGCTGCGACGCTTCCGACGCTCACCGCCACGACGGCGACCGCCGCGGCGAGTATCCGCATGACCGTTCCGACAGCACGACGGCGGGGCAGGCGACCGTGTCGCACGGCGGTCGGCCCCTTGGCGCGCTGGTGCCTGCGCGGCAGGTCGGTCATCGAAGGTCCTTCGGAGGGTGAGGCGAAAGGAGGAATGTCGAAATACTAGCCATAACACCTATCGGTCAGCTTGGAGGCGCACTGCGCGTCCTGAAAGCCCCCTCACGCCCCTCACCGGCGCGGCAGAGGCGCACGGAGCGGGGAGGCGTTCGCCAGTTCGACCACGATCGCTTTGTCGTTCCCCGGGTTCGCGGCGTCGAACCACAGCCGCGTCTGCTGACCGTTCTGGATGGGGTCTTCCGCCCTGACCAGCATCGGCCGCTGCACCCAGCGGTGCACACCCTGCAGATCGGTGAATCCGAAGGTGACCGTGGTGAAGATCCGATCGCTCTCGTGGAACACCGTGTATCCCCTGTCCGTGACCACGGCGGTGACCTGCGTACCGGAGCGCATCGCCGACTCCTCCACGCTGACGCGCCTCCTGCGCGCGCCGGCGGCGGCGACCCCGAGCAGCAGGCACACCGCGGCCAGCGCGAGCAGACCGTAGCCGATATACCTGACGAACGCCGGGCCGCTCTGCGCGGAGACCACGATCACGCCGACACCTGCACCGAGGAGCACGGTGGCGTTCCCGTACATCATGCCGAGGTCGCCCCGCTTCAGCACGATCGCGGCCCAAGCGATGGATGCGGCGATCACCAGCAGCATCCCGACCGGGATCGCGATCAGCACGAGCACCGGAGGCTCATCCGGCTGCTCCTGCATCATGGTGCCGAACCCGCCCCAGCCGTACCCTGCGGCGAGACCGCCGACCAGCAGAAGCAGCAGCACGACCGTGACCCGGAGGTTCGACGGCCGCCGCTCCGCTCGCTCGCGGCGGGCGATGGTCGGGTCGACGGTGCTCATCCCGTCATTCAATCGGCATCCGGCGATCGAGCACAAGAACCCTCTTGCTCTCCGCGTCGGCGCCGTGCAACACTGTCCAACGTGATCCGGTAGCAGTGATTTCCTTCCTCCCCACGACCGTGGGTGAGTCGATCGACCCTGCAAACCGAGGACCCCATGTCATCTTCTGAGCACGTTTCCGAGTTCGTTTCCTCCCCAGAGCACACCAGCACCACCACTCCAGCGTTCACCATCTCCACGGTCACGGTGCCCGATAGCATCGACGCCCCTGACGCCGCCGACTTCATCGGCATGGCCACGGTGCGCAGCATCGTGGAGGCCGAGCTGCGCGGAGACGCCTTCCCCGTCGCCGACCCAGAGGTGGCAGCCGCCGAGCTGCTGCCGAACTGGAAGGACCAGTCGACGATATCGCTCGGGCTCATCGCCACCGTCGACGGCCGGGTCGTCGGCCGAGGCACCCTGGCCATGCCGGGCGACGCCTCCGAATGCTGGTCGGCCGTGTCCGTCCTGCCCGACTATCGGTCGGCGGGGATCGGCTCAGCACTGTACGAGCGTCTGGAACGGATGGCGCGGGACGCCGGCCGCCGCACCATCCAGAACCAGACCGACTTCCCCGCGAGCCAGGGAGGAGACAGCATCCCGGCGCCCACCGGTTTCGGATCGGTGCCCGCCCGTCTCGCATCCACGCGGTTCCTGCTCCGCTACGGCTTCACCCTGGAGCAGGTCGGCCGGATGAGCGGCCTCACCCTGCCGATGGATGCGGACGTCGCCGCGTCGAGCCTCGATGCAGCGCAGGCAGCGGCGACGGGCTACCGGACCGTGACCTGGGAGGGACCAACGCCCGACGAATGGGTGGACGCCTTCGCGCTGATGCGCACCCGGATGACCACGGACACCCCGAACGCCGGCATGGAGCAGACAGAGGACGTCTGGACCACCGACCGGATCCGCGCGTTCGACGCCATCTGGGCGGAGAGCCCGATGTCGATGCTGACCACGATCGCCGTCGAGACCGCGACCGGACGCCCAGCCGGCTACACAGAGCTCGGCGTCCCTGCCGAGCCGGATCGGCCGGCCGAGCAGATGGACACGCTGGTCCTCGCCGACCACCGCGGCCACCGCCTCGGGATGCTTCTGAAGCTCACCAACCTGCGCGAGCTCAGCGCCCGCTTCCCGGACAGCAGGATCGTTGAGACGATGAACGCGGAGGACAACCGCCCGATGCTCGACGTGAACGAGGCCATCGGCTTCGTTCCGCTCAGCTATGCGGCGCGGTGGAAGAAGCGGATCGGCTGACGACTGAGAACGAGAAAACCCCCGGAGTTCCGTGGAACTCCGGGGGTTTTTGGTGGATCTGAGGGGACTCGAACCCCTGACCCCCTGCATGCCATGCAGGTGCGCTACCAGCTGCGCCACAGACCCAGATGCTGCTCCCGATCTCTCCGAAACAACTCGTTTAGCGTACTACATGATCCAGGTCTGCAAGAAACCAGCGCGACGCTCGGGCGTGCCGCGATCAGTCGAAGAGTTCGCTGAGCCAGTTCTCGCGCTTCTTCTTGTACGGGTACTGCTGCTGGCCGTATCCCTGCTGGCCGTACTGCTGCTGTGGAGCCTGCTGCTGCGCGGGGTGTTGCGGTTGGGCGGGCGAAGCATACGGGGCGGTCTGCTGCGGCTGCTGGGCAGGCTGCGCGCGGTCGATGATCTTGTCGAGCTCTCCGCGGTCGAGCCACACTCCGCGGCACTCGGGGCAGTAGTCGATCTCGATACCACTGCGCTCGCTCATCACGAGGGTGGCGTTGTCTGTCGGGCATCTCATTCCGCCAGTCAATCAACGCTTCATGAGAGAACTCTCACACAGGGCAGGGAGAACCCCGCCAATCCGGTTCGCGGCCGGACACGACACGGGATGCGCTACTCGGCGCCCTCGTGCACGGGCAGCTCCAGCGGAACCACCGGGCAGTCCTTCCACAGGCGCTCGAGCGCGTAGTACATGCGATCCTCCTCGTGGAAGACGTGTACGACCAGGTCGCCGAAGTCGAGCAGCACCCAGCGGCCCTCTGCCTTGCCCTCGCGGCGCAGCGTCTTGACGCCCGCCTCGTTGAGCTGGTCCTCGATCTCGCCGGCGATCGCGATCACATTGCGCTCGACGCGGCCGCTGACCAGCAGGAACACGTCGGTCAGCGGGAGCGGCCCTGAGACGTCGAGCGCCACCAGGTCCTCTCCGGACTTGGAGTCGGCAGCGCGGGCGGCGAGCTGCAGGATCTGCTTGGCGTGGTCTGTCGCGGTCACGCGCCGACCTCCCCGGTGGGGACGGCAGGCTGGGACGGAGTGGAAAGGATGATCAGAACACCTTCAAGACGTATGCGGAGATGAGCAGGCCGATGACGCCGACGGCGAGCACGCCGGCGGTGACGATGAGCACGACAGGTAGTTTGCCACCGCGCTTCTTCGGAGGGGCGATGACGCCGCGGGTGGACGTGTGCGAGCTGATGGCCCGGGATGCACGGATGGGCGCGACCTCGGACGTGTTGAACTCGTTCTCGTCTCCCTCGAGCAGACGGTCGAGGTCGGACGAGTCGATGCGGTCGGGGTGGGCGCCGGTCGAGCCGAGGCCGCGTGGCAGGTCGATGGACCCGGTGACCAGGATCTCCCCTGTCGCGGTGAGCGGGCCTGTCGCGTCCGCGGTCGGCAGCACGGGGAGGATGAGGGCGTTGGTCGTGGTCGCGGAGCCTGGCTGGCCGACGTTGCGCGAGATGATCTGGTCGAACGGCTGGTTCTTGTCGTCGCGCTCGGCGGCGGTCGACCAGTGGCCGGTCGGCGGCGTGAACGGCTGACGCTCGAGCGAGCTGTCCGCGTCGTCTTTCTCGGCCGCTACCGGCGCGGCCGCGGTGGGCGGAGCCAGCAGCGATGCGTCGGCGGTGGATGCGGTCACGGCGGGAGCAGGAGCATCCTGCGGCGCAGCGGGCCCGGTCTCGACCTTCGCAGCAGCGGGCGCCGCCGCCGAGGCGGACCCGAGCGGCGCGAACGGCCACGCGCTCGGCGAGGACGACTCCACCTCCGGACCTGCAGACGGACGCGCCGGAGCAGGCTCAGGCGGAGGCGTGAAGGTGACGGGGATCACCGCATCCGGGTGCCCAGCCTGCTGGTTGGCCTCCTGCGCCTGCTGCATGGCGCGCAGCTCGCGGCGCGTCAGCGTGCGCTCCGGAGTGGGGGTCGGCGCGGGCGCAGGGGAAGCGGCAGCCGCGTCCTCCTGCTTCACCACGGCGACCGGCACCGTCACGGGCTCCGGCTGGGACGCATCCGTGGACTGCTTGAACAGGGCGTCGTCGGTCTGCGCAGCGGCGGCGGGCGCAGCGGCGGCGGGAGCGACAGGCGCGGCGGGAAGGTCGAACGCGTTGCCGAACGTCGGCAGGTTCGGCCGGCTCGGCGGCGTGACGCCCGGCTCCTCGAACGCGGATGCGGGGATCGCGGGGGGCTCTGCGCCGTCGGCGGTCTCCGCCGGGTCAGCCGCGTCGCGACCGGACGAGAACGTGTACGGCGTCGTCATGGTCGGGATCTCCCCGGCCGGGGTCGGCTCTGCCGTTCCTGCACGACGGGACGCCTGACCGGCGGCCTGTGCCGCTGAACGCTCGTTCTCACGCGCCTGACGCCGTGTCTGTGGCGGCGGGTCTTGCCACAAAGTCATGCCACACTCCGATACAGATGGTGTTTGGAGATGTATTGAACAACCCCGTCCGGCACCAAGTACCAGACCGGGAATCCCCTGCTCACCCGGGTCCGGCAGTCGGTTGACGAGATCGCCAGGGCCGGAACTTCCAACAAGCTTACGTCCTGCGCTGGCAATCCAGAAATACTCAAGTCATGTCCCGGACGACTCACAGCGACGAAGTGAGCGAGGTCCCAGAGCTCTTGCACATCGCGCCAGCTGAGGATCTGCGCGATGGCGTCCGCCCCGGTGATGAAGAAGAGTTCGGCGTCCGGGCGGGACTCGTGCAGGTCGCGGAGGGTGTCGATCGTGTACGTCGGGCCCTCGCGGTCGATGTCGACGCGGCTCACCGTGAAGCGGGGATTGGAGGCGGTCGCGATCACCGTCATGAGGTAGCGGTGCTCCCCCGGCGTGACCTCGCCCTTCTGCCAGGGGTGCCCGGTGGGGACGAAGATGACCTCATCCAGGTCGAACGACTGGGCGACCTCGCTGGCCGCGACCAGGTGACCGTGGTGGATGGGGTCGAACGTGCCGCCCATCACGCCGATGCGCGTGCGACGCTTCTCCGTCAGCTGCATTCGTCGTGCAGAGGTCAGTGACCCTGGGTGGGGTGTCCGGTGCCGTGGTGGGTGGCGCCGGGCGCGCCGGCGTGCGATGCGGCGCCTGGACCCGCCTTGTGGCTGTGGCGGTTCGCGACGTCGCGGTACGACCAGATGACGAAACCGAGGACGGTGAAGATCACGATCGCGATCGCGCCGTACGCCCATGTCGGCATGGGGAGTTCAACGTGCGTTTCGGCCTCGGCCAGCAGCAGCGTCAGGTGAGTCATCGAGTTTCTTCCTTTCCGAAGGCGCGCGAACGCCTGCGAAACAGTCTAGTGGCGTGTCAGGCCCTGATCTGCCCTGACCCGCGGACGATCCACTTGGTGCTGGTCAGCTCCGGCAGCCCCATCGGGCCGCGCGCGTGCAGTTTCTGGGTGGAGATGCCGACCTCGGCTCCGAAGCCGAACTCGCCTCCGTCGGTGAACCGGGTGGAGGCGTTCACCATGACCACCGCTGAGTCGACCTCGGCGAGGAACCGGTCGGCGTTGGCCAGGTCGTTCGTGATGATCGACTCGGTGTGCTGGGTCGAGTACCGGCGGATGTGGTCGATCGCCTGGTCGAGATCGTCGACCACCTTCACCGAGATGTCGAGGCTCATGTGCTCCGTCGCCCAGTCCTCCTCCGTCACAGGAACGGCCGCAGAGGAGTATCCGATCGCGCGCTCGTCGGCGTGCACCGTGACACCGGACGCGGTCAGCGCGGCGAGCACGGGCGGGAGCAGCCGGTCGGCGGCCGCGCGGTGCACGAGCAGCGTCTCCACGGCGTTGCACACGCTCGGGCGCTGCACCTTGGCGTTGCGCACGATGTCGACGGCCCAGTCCTCTCTGGCGGACTCGTCGAGCACGATGTGCACCACGCCTGCGCCCGTCTCGATGACCGGGACGGTCGACTCGGTCACGACCGTGCGGATCAGGTCGGCGCTCCCCCGCGGGATCAGCACATCCACGTATCCGCGCGCCTTCATCAACTGGGTGGCGCCGCCGCGGCCGAACTCGTCGATGGTCTGCACAGCGTCGGCGGGGAGGCCGACGGATGCGAACGCATCCTGGATCACCTCGACCAGCACCCGATTCGTGTTGATCGCGGCGCTCCCTCCGCGCAGCACGGCCGCGTTTCCGCTCTTGAGGGCGAGAGCCGCGATGTCGACCGTGACGTTGGGGCGCGCCTCGTAGATCGCGCCGACGACGCCGAACGGCACCCGCACCTGCGTGATCGACACGCCGTTCGGCAGGTGGCTGCCGCGCACCGCCTCCCCGACAGGGTCGCTGAGGCCGACGACCTCGCGCACGGCCTCTGCCAGCGCGTCCAAGCGCGCCTCGGACAGCGTGAGCCGGTCGAGCAGGCCGGTGGTCAGGCCGTTCTCCCTGCCGTTGGCGAGATCGAGCTCATTCGCCTGCAGGATGCGCGGAGCCTGCGATCGCAGACCGGCCGCGACCGCCAGCAGCGCGGCGTTCTTCGCGTCCGTGTTCGCCGTGGCGAGCACGATGGACGCCCGCTTGGCTGCTGCGAGCTTCTCGACCAGCGAGAGGGGTTCGGTGATGGTGTCGACCATGCGTCAAGTTTAGGACGCGGTGACCGCATCCCGTGCCGGAGCGAACCAGGTGCCGACGGCAGCGCCGGCCAGCGCCTCGGAGACGTTGGCCGTAGCGGTCAGGATGACCGCCGTTCCGTTCTCCGCGGCCTGGCGAGCGGCGGACACCTTGGTGAGCGCCCCGCCAGTTCCGACGCCGGACAGCCCGGTCGAGCCGATCTCCACGCCCTCCAGCGCGTCGTCGTACTCGACGATGTCGATGCGCTCAGCTCCCGGTTCCTGCGGGGGCTTGGTGTACAGCGCATCCACGTCGGAGAGCAGCACGAGCAGGTCGGCGTCGACCAGCAGCGCGACCAGCGCCGCGAGCCTGTCGTTGTCGCCGAACCGGATCTCGTGCGTCGCGACCGTGTCGTTCTCGTTGACGATGGGCAGGATGCGCAGGTCGAGCAGCCGCTCCATCGCCCGCTTGGCGTTGATGCGGTGGGTCGGCGTCTCCATGTCGCCTGCGGTCAGGAGCACCTGGCCGGCGACGATGTCGTAGCGGTCGAGGCTGTCCTGGTAGCGGTAGATGAGCACGTTCTGTCCGACCGCCGCCGCCGCCTGCTGGGTCGCCAGGTCGGTGGGGCGCTCCTGCAGCGCCAGATACGGGATGCCCGTGGCGATGGCGCCGGACGACACCAGGATCACCTGGGTGCCGCGCCCGTGCGCCTCGGCGAGAGCATCGACCAACGGACCGATCTGCCCGGCGTTCTCCCCGCTGATGGAGGACGAACCCACCTTGACGACAACACGCCGTGCTGTGGGGACCTGGCTGCGGTCGTCGATGGTCATTCCGAATCGGTCTCCGTGTTCTGAGTGCCATGCGTCTGGCTGCCCTGCGCACTGTCCGCGCTGTCGAGCGCCTCGACGGCGTCCGCGTAGTCGTCATCCTGCCAGAGCCCTGCCTCGCGCTCGCGCAGCAGCTCTGCGCGGGCCTCTGCCTTGGCATCCATCCGGTCGAAGTAGTCCTCGCGGCGCTGGTTGCGGGTGGGGCGGTCGTTGCCGTCGAGGCGCACGTCCGTTCCACGCGGCGAGGTGATGAGCTCCGCGGTGGACGTGAGCGTCGGCTCCCAGTCGAACACAACGCCGTTATTCCGGCCGATGACCACGGTGGAACCCGCGACGGCTCCCGCTTTGAACAGCCTGTCTTCGACGCCCAGCTTCGCCAGCCGGTCGGCGAGGAAGCCGACGGCCTCGTCGTTCGCGAAGTCGGTCTGCGCCACCCAGCGCTCCGGCTTGGCGCCCAGGATGCGGTACACAGGGCCGTCGGAGCCGCCCTCGACCTTGACGACGAACCCTCCGTCGTCCACGGCCTGCGGCCGGATGACGATGCGCGGACGCTCCGCCTCGGCTGCGGCTTGCGCGACGCGCGCCTCCTCGATCAGCTCTGCCAGGGCGAAGGACAGCTGACGCAGTCCCTCGTGGCTCACGGTCGAGATCTCGAACACGCGGTAGCCGCGAGCCTCGAGGTCGGGGCGGACGAACTCGGCGAGCTCGCGTGCCTCAGGCACGTCGATCTTGTTGAGGGCGATGAGCTGCGGGCGATCCAGCAGCGGCGTCTGCCCCTCGGGGACCGGGTATGCGCCCAGCTCCCCCAGGATGACCTCGAGGTCGCTCAGCGGGTCGCGTCCAGGGTCCAGCGTCGCGCAGTCGAGGACGTGCAGCAGCGCGCTGCAGCGCTCGACGTGGCGGAGGAACTCGAGACCGAGGCCTTTGCCCTCGCTCGCGCCCTCGATCAGACCGGGGACGTCGGCGATGGTGAACCGGGTGTCACCGGCCTGCACGACACCGAGGTTCGGGTGCAGGGTGGTGAACGGGTAGTCCGCGATCTTCGGCTTGGCGGCCGACAGCGCGGCGATCAGGCTCGACTTGCCGGCGGACGGGTAGCCGACGAGCGCGATGTCGGCGACCGTCTTGAGCTCCAGGAGGACGTCGCCCTCCCAGCCCGGCGTGCCGAGCAGGGCGAAGCCGGGCGCCTTGCGCTTCGGGTTGGAGAGCGCGGCGTTGCCGAGGCCGCCGATGCCGCCAGGGGCGACGACGTAGCGCATCCCCGGCTCGTTCATGTCGATGAGCTCGGCGCCGGACGGGTCCTTGACCACGGTGCCGACGGGAACAGGCAGTTCGAGCTCCTCGCCCAGGTGGCCGCTGCGGTGGTCGCCCATGCCGAAGCCGCCGTTCTCCGACGAGCGGTGCGGAGCCCGGTGGTAGCCGAGCAGTGTGGTGACCTGCGGGTCGGCGACGAGGACGATGTCGCCGCCGTTCCCGCCGTTGCCGCCGTCCGGACCCGCCAGCGGCTTGAACTTCTCCCGCCGGACGGAGACGCACCCGTTGCCGCCGTTGCCGGCGCGCAGGTGCAACGTCACGTGATCCACGAACGTTGCCATGGGGGTCCCTCGATTCCTGACTTCTCAGTCTGTAAATGGAGAAAGGGCGGGCCGAAGCCCGCCCATCCTCGAATGCTGGTGCGTGGTGCGGGGCTTTACGCCTCGGCGGCCACGATGTTGACGACCTTGCGGCCGCCCTTGTTGCCGAACTCGACCGAGCCGGCTGCGAGGGCGAACAGGGTGTCGTCTCCGCCACGTCCGACGTTCACGCCGGGGTGGAAGTGGGTGCCGCGCTGACGGACGATGATCTCGCCCGCTCCGACGACCTGGCCACCGAAGCGCTTCACGCCGAGGCGCTGTGCGTTCGAGTCACGACCGTTGCGAGTCGAGCTCGCTCCCTTTTTGTGTGCCATCTGCTTCTTCTCCTAAGCCTGAGGTCGATCGGCTACTTGATGCCGGTGATCTTGACGCGCGTGAGGTCCTGACGGTGCCCCTGGCGCTTCTTGTAGCCGGTCTTGTTCTTGAACTTCTGGATCACGATCTTCGGGCCACGGAGGTCGTTGAGGACCTCAGCAGTGACCTTGACCTTCGCCAGCGAACCGGCGTCGGACGTGATCTTGTCGCCGTCGACAAGCAGCACAGCAGCCAGCTCGACGTTGCCGTTCTTATCAGCCTTGATCCGGTCCATCGTCACGATGGTGCCGACCTCGACCTTTTCCTGCCGGCCTCCGGCGCGCACAACTGCGTAAACCACTTTTACGTACCTTTTCTTCGGGGAACAGCTCCCCTCGGCTCGATGAGCCGCGGACCTGGTCCTGTCTCTTTACTCTTCAGGAAGTTACTGGCGAGTCCGTCTCCGTCGCAGTGTGCAACGGACCGGCTCTCAGAAAACCATGATGGTCGAGCGGGATACGCCCGACACACACCAACGGTCAACTTTACCCGACGACCCATCTATCGTCAATTCAACGAGAGGGCTCCGGGACCGATCGGCGCCATCGACGGCGCCGGTTCCTACAATCATTGTATGACGGTCCTGATCGATCCCCCGGCATGGCCCGCCCACGGCATGTTGTGGTCGCACCTGGTCAGCGACGCGAGCCTGGACGAGCTGCACGCCTTCGCGGCCGCCAACGGCATCGCACCGCGCGCTTTCGACCTTGACCACTACGACGTGCCGGACAAGCGCTACGACGAGCTGGTGGCCGCGGGAGCGACGGCGGTGGACGGCAAGGAGCTCGTCATCCGGCTGCGCGCGAGCGGACTACGCGTGAAGGCGCGGGATCGAGTGCGCAAGCACTGACCCCGCGCCTTCAGCGCGGCTGGACAGCCCGGGTTACTCGGACTGCTCCGAACGGGTGATCTCCGGGGCGATGTCTCCGCCGACGATCGCAGCGGTGCTGACCCTGCGGCTGCGGCCACGGCCCTGACCTGGCTGCTTCGGCTGCGGGAGCGCGTCGAGCACAGAGTCGAGCAGGAGCTCGGCCTCCTTGGTGGGCGTGCGACGCGTCACGGGCGCCGCAGCGGGCTCAGGGAGCTCGATGATGGGTACCGGCGCCTCGGCGGCCTCGCGTCGCGCAGCGGGGCGCTCAGCGGCTGCCTGGCGGTCGGGCGCCGCCTCTGCAGCGGGTGCAGCCTGCTCGGCCGGAGCAGATTCGGTGCGCGCCGGCTCGTTACTCGTCGCCTCAGCGGCGGCCTGCTCGGCCTCCGCTGCCTTCGCCCTGTCGCGCTTGCCGTTCTTGCGGCGGGACTTCTTCGGCGCATCCTGCTGCTGCTCCTCGGCCACGTGCTTGCCGTGGGCGGCCTCGGTCGCCGCTGCGTCTGCATCCACATGCTGCTGGTGGTCATCGTGCGGGTGGGCGAGCGTCGACGCTGCGATCTGCGCGAGTGCGTTCTTGGCGTCGTCGGTGATGGCGTGCGTCACACCGGTCGGCGTTCCTCCGTTGCCGTTCGAGCCTCCGTTGCCGTTCGAGGAACCGTTTCCGTTGCCGTTCGACGAGCCGTTGCCCGAGCCGCCGGACTGCTGGTTGCCTCGTCCACGACGGCGCTCGCTCTGCGGCTGCTGCTGCGGCGTCTGACGGTGCTTCACGACGGGGTCGTGGTGCACGATGACGCCGCGGCCAGCGCAGACCTCGCAGGCCTCGCTGAACGTCTCGAGCAGGCCGAGGCCGAGCTTCTTCCTCGTCATCTGGACCAGGCCGAGCGACGTGACCTCTGCCACCTGATGCTTGGTGCGGTCGCGGCTCAGGCACTCGATCAGGCGACGGAGCACGAGGTCGCGGTTCGACTCGAGCACCATGTCGATGAAGTCGACGACGATGATGCCGCCGATGTCGCGCAGGCGCAGCTGGCGGACGATCTCCTCCGCCGCCTCCAGGTTGTTCTTGGTGACCGTCTCTTCGAGGTTTCCGCCAGATCCGACGAACTTGCCGGTGTTGACGTCGACCACGGTCATCGCCTCTGTGCGGTCGATCACCAGCGAGCCGCCGGAAGGCAGCCAGACCTTGCGGTCGAGCGCCTTCTCGATCTGCTCCGTGATGCGGAACTCGTCGAACGCATCCCGGTCACCCGAGTATGCCTCGACGCGGTCGAGCAGGTCGGGAGCCACCTGACGCAGGTAGTTCTCGATGGTGCTCTGCGCATCCTGGCCGGCGATGATCAGCTTCTGGAAGTCCTCGTTGAAGACGTCGCGCACGATCTTGATCAGCAGGTCGGGCTCGCTGTGCAGGAGCGCAGGCGCTCCCACCGTCTCGACCTGCCTGCTGATGTCCGCCCACTGCGCGGTGAGACGCGTGACGTCGAGCGTCAGCTGCTCCTCCGTCGCGCCCTCTGCGGCGGTGCGCACGATCACGCCGGTGTTCTCGGGGAGAACCTCCTTGAGGATCTTCTTGAGGCGCGCGCGCTCGGTGTCCGGCAGCTTGCGGCTGATGCCGTTCATCGAGCCGTTCGGCACATAGACCAAGTAGCGGCCCGGCAGAGAGACCTGGCTGGTCAGTCGGGCGCCCTTGTGGCCGACAGGGTCTTTGGTGACCTGCACGAGCACGCGGTCGCCCGGCTTGAGCGCCAGCTCGATACGGCGGGGCTGGTTGCCCGTCTCCGCTGCGTCCCAGTCGACCTCGCCGGAGTACAGCACGGCGTTGCGACCGCGCCCGATGTCCACGAACGCCGCCTCCATGCTGGGCAGCACATTCTGCACGCGACCGAGGTAGACGTTGCCGATGAGCGACGCCTCCTGCGACTTGGCGACGTAGTGCTCGACGAGCACCTTGTCCTCCAGAACGCCGATCTGGATGCGGCCGCCCTTCTCGCGCACGATCATCTGGCGGTCGACGGACTCCCGCCTGGCGAGGAACTCCGCCTCCGTGATGACAGGACGGCGGCGACCGGCGTCGCGTCCGTCGCGGCGGCGCTGCTTCTTCGCCTCCAGGCGGGTCGAGCCCTTGACCTTCTGCGGCTCGGTGATCAGCTCCGGCTCGCGCGGTGCGCGTACCTTCACGACGGTGTTGGCCGGATCGTTTGAGCCGGACCGGTTCTCCTCGCCCGCGCGGCGGCGCGAACGGCGGCGGACCGTGCTCGGCTCGTCGTCGTACTCGTCGTGCGGGAGCGGAGGCAGCGGGATGATGTCGGGTGCCTGGAACAGCAGCGTGGTCGGCGGGAGGCCGGGCAGAGCCGCGTCGGCGTCCGCTGTTGCCGCGGCGTCGGCGTCCGCGGCGTCCGCTTCCGAACCGTCCGGTTCCGCGCCGGAGACCGCATCCTGTGCGCTCTGCGTCGTCACGGCCGGCTGACCGGCGGGGAACGGACCTGCGCCGATGATGTCGTCGTGGCCGTCGTTGGTGATGTTCTCGTCCATGGGTGTTCTCTCCTGGACGGCAGGCGCGGTCGAGGCGTGCCCGGCCACCGTCGGCGCGGAGGACGCAATGGCCTCACGCGAATCGTTCGCAGGCACGGCGGAGGCGCTCTTCTTGGCGCTCTTCCTGGAACCGAAGAGGCGCGATCGCTTCCTGGGCCCCGCTTCCGATCCGTTGTTCTGCGTGTTGTCAGTATTTTCGTTTTCCACCATCGCTGGTGCACTCCTCGACCGGCGGCGGTCTCCCGCGCACCGGGTACTTTCATGAGGGCAGCGGACGCGTTGCGCCTGCCACCGCTAATCCTTCACGCGTGCGGTCGGCTCGTGGCGCGGTCCGCAGCGATCTCATTTCGTCTTACGTTCGTCGTACGTCGACCACTTCGGCCGACTGTCCTGGGCGTCGCAACGCCCTCAAGCCTTCGCTGGCGTCTCTCCGGCACGCTGCCGGAGAACCAGTTGCAACGATTATCGCATGACCGTACCGGGAACGCGGTTGCCTCCCAGGGCGACACGCGAATGCACATGCCATAATCCGACTGTGTCAGTCACTACAGCCGAGCGCCGCCCGACCGTACTCGCCATCTTTTTGATCGTCGCAGGGGCCATCGGGCTCTGGGCGGCGTTCATGCTCACGATGGACAAGTTCCACCTCCTGGAGAACCCGGATGCGCAGCTGTCGTGCAACTTCAGCCTGCTCGTCGGGTGCACCAAGAACCTGAACTCCTGGCAGGGCTCGCTGTTCGGCTTCCCGAACCCGCTGCTCGGCCTGATCGGCTGGACGGCGACCATCGCCGTGGGGGTCGGCGTGCTCGCCGGCGCCCGTTTCGCCAAGTGGTTCTGGATGCTCTTCAACCTGGGCGTCATCGGCGCGATGGCGCTCGTGATCTTCCTCATCACTCAGTCCATCACCGTGCTCAACGTGCTCTGCCCCTGGTGCATGGTCACCTGGCTGGTCACCATCCCGACGTTCTGGGCTGTCACGCTCTACAACCTCAAGACGGGCAACATCCCCATCCCGGAAGCCGGGCGTGTCTTCTTCGGCAAGCTCTACACCTGGGTTCCGCTCATCACGGTGATCTCGTACGCCATCGTCGCGATCCTCGCCCAGATCCAGCTCGACTGGATCAACAACGTCTTCGTCTAGCCCCTCCCAAACAAACG
>NZ_JBIWKN010000001.1:236301-708329 GCF_044765685.1 Leifsonia sp. NPDC102414 | reverse complement strand
CAAACAAGTCCGGACTCGATGGTTTGGGGACTGGGGGTCAGGCGAACCAGAGGGCGAGCTCGCGGGCGGCAGACTCTGGCGAGTCGGAGCCGTGCACGAGGTTCTGCTGCACCTTGAGACCCCAGTCGCGGGCGAAGTCGCCGCGGATGGTGCCGGGGGCCGCCGTGGTGGGGTCCGTGGTGCCGGCGAGGGAGCGGAAACCCTCGATCACGCGGTTGCCTGCGAGGCGGATCGCGACGATGGGGCCGGACTCCATGAACTCGACCAGCGGCTCGTAGAACGGCTTGCCCTCGTGCTCCGCGTAGTGAGCGGCGAGCAGGTCGCGGTCTGCCTGGAGCATCCGGATGTCGACGAGCGAGTAGCCCTTCGCCTCGATCCGGCGCAGGATCTCGCCGGTGAGGTTGCGAGCGACGCCGTCCGGCTTGACGAGCACCAGGGTCTCTTCGACGGGGGTGGTCATGGATTCTCCGTTCCGTTTGCGGCCGCGTTCGCGGCCTTTTTGTTGCGGTCGATGCGGGCGCCGGCGATCATGCAGTACGCCCACATGGCCGTGAAGATGGCGCCGACGATGAAGAAGGCAGGCACGAGGAAACCGGCGGCGACGACCACCAGCTGCACGAACCAGCCGAGCACGATCCCCACCGGGGACCGCAGGGTGCCCATGGCGACGATCATCAGGACGACGACCACCGCTCCCCCGCCGAGGGCGACGGCGGCGGGAAGCGACCCGAGCCCGAACAGCACGAGAGCGCCGAGGAAGACGACGAGCAGTTCGAAGCCGAGCACGATGGAGCCGAGCATCTCGCGGACGGTGCGTTCGCGCCGCGGCCTCCGAGCGGGAGCCGCTGCCTTGTCGGCGGCGGGCCCGTCTGCGCCGTCCTGCTGCGCTCCGCTCACGCCCCTGCCTGCTTCCACTCGCCGGCCTCCGCGATGGCCATCGCGTCGCCGACGAGCACGATCGAGCCGGTGACGACCACGGCGCGCTTCGGTTCCTCCGCCGCCCACTCGCGGGCGGCGTCGAGCGCCTCAGCGAGGTCGCCGTAGACGATGGTCGCCTCGTCGCCGACCTCGTCGAGCACGATCTCGCCCAGTTCGTCGGCCGGCAGCGCGCGGTCGGAGCGCGGCTCCGTCACGTAGAACTGCGTGGCGACGGGGGCGAGGGCGCGCACGATGCCGCGCGCGTCCTTGTCGGCCAGGGACCCGAACACGAAGGTCAGCTCGTCGAAATCGAAGTAACGGCGCATCGCATCTGCGAGGGTTTGCGCGCCCGCCGGGTTGTGGGCCGCATCCACGAGGACGGTCGGGTCGACCCCGATGAGCTGCAGGCGCCCAGGTGACGTCGCCGTGGCGAAGCCCTCCTCCAGCAGGTCTGCTTTCAGCGGCTGGGTGCCACGGCCGAGGAAGGTCTCGACGGCCGCGACGGCGACGGCAGCGTTCTGCGCCTGGTGGTCGCCGTAGAGCGGCAGGAACAGCTCCTCATACGTCGCAGCGCGGCCCCGGATGCTCACCAGCTGACCGCCGACGGCGACCGACGTGGATGCGACGTCGAACGCTCCTGGCTGGGTCGAGATGGTGGACTCCGTGAGCTCCGCCGCGTTCTTCAATTCGGCCAGCGCATCCTGCGTCTGCGCGGCGCTCACCACGTCGGCCGCGGGCTTGATGATGCCCGACTTGGTGCGCGCGATCTCCGCGACGGTGTCGCCGAGCGCCTTGGTGTGGTCGAGCGAGATGGGGGTGAACACCGCCACCTGGCCGTCTCCGACGTTGGTGGAGTCCCACTCGCCGCCCATGCCGACCTCGATCACGGCCACGTCGACGGGCGCGTCGGCGAACGCGGCGTACGCCAGCACCGTCAGCGCTTCGAAGAAGGTGAGCGGCGGATGCCCGCCCTCGGCGAGCTCGCTGTCCACGATCTCGATGTACGGCTGGACGTCCTCCCAGTTGCGCACCAGATCCTCATCGGAGATCGGCTGACCGTCGATCACGATGCGCTCGTTGAAACGCACCAGGTGCGGGCTGGTCAACAGCCCCGTGCGCAGGCCGTACGCCCGCAGGATGCTCTCGATGATGCGGCTGGTCGATGTCTTGCCGTTCGTGCCGGTGATGTGCACGATCGGGTACGCCCGCTGCGGGTCGCCCAGCAGCTCGACTGCGCGCCTGGTCGCATCCAGTCGCCGCTCCGGCGCCCCCTCGCCGATGCGCGCCAGCAGCGCCTGGTAGACGGCGTCCGCCGCGTCGCGGAACTCGTCCGCTGGAATGGGGTCGCTCATCAGACCGTCACCTCCGCCTTGGCCACGCCCACCGTGAATGCGCCCGCGTTCGCGAACTGCCCGGCGGCGAATCTCTTCCTGTACTCGCCTTCGACCTCGGCGACACCGCCGGACGCGATGCCGATCACCGTGGCGAGGGTCTCTGCTCCGATGTCAACGGTTGCGGCGGCGCGTTCCACGGCGTTCCCGTCCTCCTGGTCGTCGAAGCTGAGAGAGAGTTCGATCCGGTCGCTCACATCGAGGCCAGCGCTCTTGCGGGTGTCCTGCACAGCGCGGATGATGTCACGCGCCAGTCCCTCCGCCTCCAGCTCCGGCGTCGTCAGCGTGTCCAGCAGCACGAACCCGCCGCCCGGCAGCAGCGCGAGCGCCTGGGTGGACTCGCCGTCCGCCTGCGCCGTCTCCAGCACGAGCTCGTACTCGCCGTCGACCAGCTCGAAGCCGCCGGCGGTCACCACCCCGCCGTTCTCCGACCAGTCGCCTGCACGGGCGGCCTGGATGACCTTCTGCACGTCCTTGCCGAGACGCGGTCCTGCCGCGCGGGCGTTGACCGTCAGCCTGCTGGTGATCCCGTAGGTCGCAGCGCTGTCCTCGTGCAGCTCGACCAGCTCCACCGCCTTCACGTTGAGCTCGTCGCGCAGGATGCCATCGAACGGCCGCAGCGCATCCGCGTTCTCGGCGACGATGGTCAGGGACGCGAGCGGGAGGCGCACGCGGAGACCAGCCTGCTTGCGCAGCGACAGCGTGGTCGAGCTGATGCCGCGGATGCGGTCCATCGCATCCACCAGGGCGTCGTCCGCCGGGAACTCGGCGGCGTCCGGCCAGTCGGTCAGGTGCACGCTGCGCCCACCGGTGAGGCCCTGCCAGACGCGCTCCGTGACCAGCGGGAGCAGGGGGGCCGCGACGCGCGCGACGGCCTCCAGCACGGTGTAGAGGGTGTCGAACGCTTCCGTCCCTGCGCCATCGGCGCCCACGCCCTCCCAGAATCGGTCACGCGAACGACGCACGTACCAGTTGGTGAGGATGTCGGCGAAGTCGCGCAGCTTGGCTGCGGCCAGCGTGGAGTCCAGTGCCTCCAGGTCGGCGGTGACGTCCTCGACCAATTCGCGGGTCTTCGCCAGCAGGTAGCGGTCGAGCACGTCCGTCGAGTCTGTGCGGCGCTTCGCCTCGTACCCGGTCGCGTTGGCGTAGAGGGAGAAGAAGTACCACGTGCTCCACAGCGGGAGCAGCACCTGGCGGACGCCCTCGCGGATGCCCTCCTCCGTGACGATCAGGTTGCCGCCGCGCAGCACGGAGCTCGCCATCAGGAACCAGCGCATCGCATCCGAGCCGTCGCGGTCGAAGACCTCGTTGACGTCCGGGTAGTTGCGCAGAGATTTCGACATCTTCTGCCCGTCGCTGCCCAGCACGATGCCGTGGCTGATCACGTTCTTGAACGCCGGCCGGTCGAACAGCGCCGTGGACAGCGTGTGCAGCATGTAGAACCAGCCGCGGGTCTGCCCGATGTACTCGACGATGAAGTCGGCCGGGTTGTGCCCTTCGAACCACTCACGGTTCTCGAACGGATAGTGCACCTGGGCGAACGGCATCGACCCGGAGTCGAACCAGACGTCCAGCACGTCCGGGATGCGGCGCATCGTAGAACGGCCGGTGGGGTCGTCGGGGTTCGGCCGCGTGAGGTCGTCGATGAACGGACGATGCAGGTCGGGCTCACCTGCCGCGTTCGTCGGGATCGTGCCGAAGTCGGCTTCCAGCTCGGCCAGCGAGCCGTAAACGTCGATGCGCGGGTACGCGGGGTCGTCGCTCTTCCAGACCGGGATCGGCGAGCCGAAGTAGCGGTTGCGCGAGATCGACCAGTCGCGGGCGTTGCCGACCCACTTGCCGAACTGGCCGTCCTTGACGTTCTCCGGCACCCAGTTGATCTGCTGGTTGAGCTCGCCCATCCGCCCGCGGAAGTCGGTCACGCGCACGAACCAGCTCGACACCGCCTTGTAGATCAGCGGGTTGCGGCAGCGCCAGCAGTGCGGGTACGAGTGCTCGTAGCTCGCCTGGCGCAGCAGCCGGCCGTTCTCCTTGAGCAGCTTGGTGAGCGGCTTGTTCGCCTCGAACACCTGTAAGCCGGCCACGTCCTCGACCACAGGAAGGAACCGGGCGCCGTCGTCCACCGAGATGATGACCGGGATGCCGGCGGCCTCGCAGACACGCTGGTCGTCCTCGCCGTATGCCGGAGCCTGGTGCACGATGCCCGTGCCGTCCTCGGTGGTGACGTAGTCGTCGACCAGGAGGCGCCACGCGTTCTGCGTGCCGTACTCCTCGGTGTCCGCGTAGTAGTCCCAGAGCCTGTCGTACGTGACGCCCTCGAGCTCGGCCCCACGGATGCGGCGGCTCACGGCGGCCAGCGCATCCGCGGCGGACTCGTAGCCGAGGTCTTTGGCGTAGTTGCCGACGAGGTCGACCGCGAGCAGGTACTCGCCGCTCAGCACCTCGTCGTCCGGGGTGCCGTGCGCGTCGGCCGCTCCGTTCGGGCCAGCCGGCACGACCGCGTACTCGATGTCGGGCCCGACGACCAGCGCGAGGTTGGTCGGCAGGGTCCACGGCGTCGTCGTCCAGGCCAGCGCCCGCACGCCCGTGAGACCGAGCGACTCCGCCTTCGCGCCGGTCAGCGGGAAGGTGACGGTGACCGTCTGGTCCTGACGCATCTTGTAGACGTCGTCGTCCATCCGGAGCTCGTGGTTGGACAGCGGGGTCTGGTCGCGCCAGCAGTACGGCAGCACGCGGTAGCCCTCGTAGGCGAGGCCCTTCTCGTGCAGCTGCTTGAACGCCCAGATCACCGACTCCATGTATGTGACGTCGAGCGTCTTGTAGTCGTTGTCGAAGTCGACCCAGCGCGCCTGCCTGGTGACGTACTCCCGCCACTCGCGGGTGTAGTGCAGCACCGCGTCCTTCGCGGTCTGGTTGAAGGCCGCGATGCCCATCTCCTCGATCTGGCTCTTGTCGGTGAGCCCGAGCTGCCGCTCAGCCTCCAGCTCGGCGGGCAGACCGTGGGTGTCCCAGCCGAACCGGCGCTCGACCTTCTTGCCGCGCATCGTCTGGAAGCGCGGGAAGACGTCCTTGGCGTATCCGGTCAGCAGGTGACCGTAGTGCGGCAGGCCGTTGGCGAATGGCGGGCCGTCGTAGAAGACCCATTCCGGCGCATCCTGCCGGTTGTCGATGGATGCACGGAAAGTGCCGTCCTCTTTCCAGAACGCGAGCACGTCGGTCTCGATGTCCGGGAAGCTCGGGCTCGGGCTGACGCCCGGCTGGGCATCGCGCGCCGCCGATGCGCTCGCCGACGGTTCTTCCGGGGACTTGGGGTACGGCATCTCACTCCTGGCAGGTCGTTCGTCTGCACGAGGACGCCGGACGTGTGACTCGTCCGCCGCGGTACCACCCCGCTTGCCGCGGCCACTCTCGGTGTGGCTGCAACCGCTCTTTCTTTGGCTGTGACGGGCCAGACCCGTTCGGTTCTATTGGGCGCCCCTCGCGGTGCGCTGTTCTTCCGAAGACTCGCCGGTGATCGCCGGGTCGATGTCTGTATGCACGATTCTAACGGGTTTACGAGCGTTATCGAGGCTGTTCGTCGAGCGCGGACGCGTAGCCGGCGCAGACCGGACCGACGGCCGCCACGATCACCGGCGCGAGCGGGCCCCGTCGCACGCCGCTGCGCGCCCAGACCGCCGCTGCGGCGCCGGCCGCTCCGATCACGGCGGTCGCGATGGCGCGAGGCAGGAGCGCATCCCGTGGCTCGCCGAGGCGGCCGGCGAGAAACGCGCTGAGCTGCCGGACGAGCGTCAGGAACCGCGGGAGCGCGGAGGCTTCGAGCTCGCCGTCCGTGCCCATCAGCTCGTACTGCGTCACGGCGAGCGGCAGCCGCGCAGGGCCGAACTCGTCGGCTAGAGCTGTGATCGCATCCAGAACAGCTGTCATCGGCGGCGCATCGGGATCGGTCTCGGAGAGGAGCTGGTCGAAACCGCGCAGGCTCTCGTCCACCTCCAGCCAGAGCAGGTCGCTCTTGGCGCCGAAGTAGTTGAAGAAGGTGGCCCTGCCGACCCCTGCTCGCCTCGCGATGTCGTCGACGGTCGTGCCGTCGTACGTCTTCTCCAGGAACAGCTCGCCCGCCGCTTCGGCGATCATCAGCCGCGAGGATGCACGGGGCCGCCCCGAACGGGAATGCTCGCTCTGCGTCACGCGTTACCTCCTCACGCCTATTATTGGACCCGGTCCACATATTAACCCGACCACTGCAGCCCGTCAGACAAGGAACCCCGTGACGTCCCCCAACGCGACAGCACCAGACACCATCGTCCGCAGCGAAACAGACCGCCCTGGCATCACCCCCGGCACCGCGCGCCGCGTGACCATCGCCTCGTTCGTCGGCACCTCGCTCGAGTCGTACGACTTCTACCTCTTCGCGTACTTCAGCGCGTTCTTCGTCGGCCCGCTGTTCTTCCAGCCACTCGGCGTATTCGGCGGCGTGCTCGCCGGGTTCCTCACCATCGCGGCCGGTTTCGTCATCCGGCCCATCGGCGCGATCATCTTCGGCCACCTCGGCGACAGGATCGGTCGTCGCCCGACGCTGCTCATCACCATCCTGATGATGGGCATCGGCACCGGGCTCGTCGGCGTGCTGCCGACTTACGCCACCGCCGGCTGGTTCGGAGCGATCGCGCTCGTCGTGCTGCGCCTCGTGCAGGGTCTCAGCCTCGGTGGAGAGTGGGGTGGCTCGATCCTGCTCGCGACCGAGTACGCCAACCCGAAACGCCGCGGCTTCTACGCCGCGCTCCCCCAGCTCGGCTCGCCGGTCGGCAGCATCCTGAGCGCCGTCGTCTTCATCCTGATGTCGACCATGCTCAGCCAGGCGGACATCGCGGCCTGGGGCTGGCGCATCCCGTTCCTGACGGCCATCCCGCTGCTGCTCGTCTCGCTCTACCTGCGCTGGTCGATCGACGAGACGCCGGTGTTCAAGCAGCTCCTGGAGACCGGGAAGCGCGACCGCTTCCCCGTCCTGCAGGTGTTCCGCAAGGCCCCGAGCGGGTTCGTGATCGCCATCGGCGCTGCGGTTCTCGGCATCGGCTCGTACTCGCTGATGAACACGTACATGGTCGACTACGGCACCGCCGTGCTGAAGTTCAGCTTCTCCGACCTGCTCATCGCCACCACCATCGGCGGCCTGCTGCAGCTCGTCACCATCCCGCTGTTCGGCGTCTGGGCCACCAGGATCGGTTCCGCCCGCGTCGTGGCCATCGGCGCGATCGGCACGCTGATCATCGCGTTCCCGATGTACTTCCTGCTGCAGTACGCGACGTTCCCCATCCTGGTCGGCAGCATGATCATCGGCGGCATCCTGCCGACGCTCTCCTGGGCGGGCCTCGGCGGGCTCATGTCCGACCTGTTCCCGAGCGACGTCCGCTACAGCGGCCTCTCGGTCGCGTACAGCATCGCCGCACTGCTGACCGCGTTCGTCCCCGCGCTCACGCTGATCCTCGGAAACGCGACGGGCAACGCCTGGTGGCACCCCGGCATCGTGCTCGGCATCATGAGCGTGATCACGCTCGTCGCCGCCCTGTTCGCCGCCCGCCGCAGGCCGATCATCGACGAGGTCGTCGCGCCAGAGTGAGCCTCCGGTACCCTGGGAGGACTGCACACTCAGGCACCTCACCATCGACACGGTGCCGCATATAGCGAATCGGAGAACGATGAACGCCGCCAACCCGGTGCCGGAGAAGCCAGCCCTCGAGGGCCTGGAGGCCAAGTGGGGCACCCACTGGCAGACCGCGGGAACCTACCTCTTCCCCCGGGATGCGGCCCTCGCCGCCGACCGCGAGTGCATCTACTCGATCGACACGCCACCGCCCACCGCCAGCGGATCGCTCCACATCGGTCACGTGTTCAGCTACACGCACACCGACATCGTCGCCCGCTACCACCGGATGCGCGGCCAGCACGTCTTCTACCCGATGGGCTGGGACGACAACGGCCTGCCGACCGAGCGCCGCGTGCAGAACTACTACGGCGTCCGCTGCGACCCGACCCTGCCGTACGACGCCGCCTTCGTGCCTCCGTTCGAGGGTGGGGACAACAAGAGCAGCAAGGCGGCAGACCAGAAGCCGATCTCGCGCCGCAACTTCATCGAGCTGTGCGAGCGGCTGACCGTCGAGGACGAGAAGCAGTTCGAGGCGCTCTGGCGCTCGCTCGGCCTCTCGGTCGATTGGAGCCAGACCTACCGCACCATCGGCCAGGAGGCGCTGTTCACCTCCCAGCTCGCCTTCCTGCGCAACATCGAGCGCGGCGAGGCGTACCAGGCGATGGCGCCGACGCTGTGGGACATCACGTTCCGCACCGCCGTCGCCCAGGCAGAGCTGGAGGACCGCGACCAGCCGAGCGCGTACCACCGCGTGTCCTTCCACGGCGCGGACGGGCCGATCTGGATCGAGACCACCAGGCCGGAACTGCTGCCGGCGTGCGTCGCACTGGTCGCGCATCCGGATGACGAGCGATACAAGCCGCTGTTCGGCACGACCGTCACCACGCCGGTGTTCGGCGTCGAGGTCCCCGTGCTCGCGCACCACCTCGCGCAGCCGGACAAGGGCTCCGGCATCGCCATGATCTGCACCTTCGGCGACATCACCGACGTCACCTGGTGGCGCGAGCTCGACCTGCCGAACCGCGCGATCATCGGCTTCGACGGCCGCATCGTGTCGGAGGCGCCGCTCGCCATCGAGAGCGAGGCAGGCAAGGCAGCGTACGCCGAGCTGGCAGGCAAGACCGTCTTTTCGGCCAAGCAGGCCGTCGTCGACCTGCTCCGCGCATCCGGCGACCTGGATGGCGACCCCAAGCCCATCCAGCACCCCGTCAAGTTCTTCGAGAAGGGCGACAAGCCGCTCGAGATCGTCTCGACCCGTCAGTGGTACGTGAAGAACGGCGCCCGCGACGAGGTGCTGCGCGCCCGGCTGATCGAGCTCGGCCAGAGCATCGACTGGCATCCCGACTTCATGCGCGTGCGTTACGAGAACTGGGTCGGCGGCCTCACCGGCGACTGGCTCATCTCGCGCCAGCGCTTCTTCGGCGTCCCCATCCCGGTCTGGTACCCGCTCGACGCGGACGGCAACCCGGTGTTCGACGAGCCGATCCTCCCCGCGCACGACCAGCTTCCTGTCGACCCGTCCTCGGATGCGGCCCCCGGCTTCGACGAGGCGCAGCGCAACCAGCCGGGCGGCTTCGTCGGCGAGCACGACGTGATGGACACCTGGATGACGTCCTCGCTCACGCCGCAGCTGGCCGGAGGCTGGAAGCGGGACGACGCGCTCTTCGATGCGGTGTACCCGTTCGACCTGCGCCCGCAGGGTCAGGACATCATCCGCACCTGGCTGTTCTCCACCATGCTGCGCTCCGAGCTGGAGAACCAGGTAGCGCCGTGGGCGCACACCGCGCTCTCCGGCTTCATCGTCGACCCCGACCGCAAGAAGATGTCCAAGTCCAAGGGCAACGTCGTCACCCCCGCCGACATCCTGGAGAAGCACGGGTCGGATGCTGTGCGCTACTGGGCTGCGTCGTCGCGGCTCGGCACGGACGCCGCCTTCGACCCGCAGAACCCGACGCAGATCAAGATCGGCCGCCGTCTGGCCATCAAGATCCTGAACGCGGCGAAGTTCATCCTGGGCTTCGAGGCGACGGGCGCCGACGACATCGCGCTCGTCACCAGCCCGCTCGACCGGAGCATGCTCCAGAACCTGTCGACGGTCGTCTCCGACGCCACCACTGCGCTCGACGGCTATGACCACGCGCGCGCCCTGGAAATCGCGGAGACGTACTTCTGGACGTTCTGCGACGACTACCTCGAGCTGGTCAAGGAGCGCGCATACGGCGAGCCGAGCGCGGAGCAGACCTCTGCGGTCGTCGCCCTCCGCATCGCCCTGTCGGCGTTCCTGCGCCTGTTCGCACCGGTGGTGCCGTTCGCGACGGAGGAGGCCTGGAGCTGGTTCAACGACGGCTCCGTCCACACCGCCGCGTGGCCGGTCGTCTCGGAGGTCGCAGGAGACTGGAGCGCGGACGCCGCCGTCCTCGGCATCGTCGGCCGCGCGCTGACCGCGATCCGCGGTGCCAAGACCACGGCCAAAGCCTCCCAGCGCACGGCCGTCGATTCGGCCGTCATCGCGGGTCCGGAGACCGAGATCGCCGCCATCGAGAGCGCGGCGGGCGACCTGCGTTCGGTGGGCAAGATCGCCGAACTGCGTTTCGCAGCAGCCGATGAACTATCAGTGACCGATATCCTGCTGGCCCAGGCCCCGAGCGAGGAGGAACGATGACCGTGACGGTCCGGAGTGTGGAAGACAACGAGTTCTTCACCTGGCTCGACCTCTATGCGGGGTACGGCGAGTTCTACGAGCAGCCGCTGACGGATGAGAAGGCTCTGCTGGTGTGGAGCTGGATCACCGATGCAGACAACGAGCTGGAGGCGTATTTCGCCGTGAACGACGACGGCACCCCGATCGGGCTGGCGCACGTGCGCGAGTTCGTCCGGCCCCTCGACGGCAGCCGCGGCCTCTACCTCGACGACCTGTTCGTGGCGAAGGACGCGCGCGGAGACGGCGCGGGAACAGCGCTCCTCGAAGCGTTGCGCGACCGCGCTCGCGAACAGGGACTGTCCGTCGTTCGGTGGATCACCGCCAAAGACAACGAGACGGCTCGGCGCGTCTACGATCGCGTCGCAGAGAAGACCAAGTGGGTCACGTACGACCTCGTACCGTGAAGCACTCGTGCGCATCCCGGACCCCCGACGGCATCGACCGCTCGGGATGCGCGCGATAAGGTCGAAACACGCACTGAGACACAGCCGTGCGGGGAAGGCGAACGGAGGCACCCATGTCGATTGAGATCCGACCGGTCGCAGACGGCGATTTCTTCGCCTGGCTGGACCTGTACGAGAAGTACGCGGCGTTCTACGAGACCACGCTCACCGATCAGAAGGCTCTTCTGCTCTGGTCCTGGCTGACCGCTCCCGACCACGAGGAGGACGGGCTGGTCGCCGTGGACGACGGCCGCATCGTCGGGCTGGCGCACATGCGCGAGTTCGCCCGCCCGCTGGAGGGCGACCGCGGCCTGTTCCTCGACGACCTGTTCGTGTCGGAGGACCAGCGAGGAAAGGGCGTCGGCCGCTCGCTCATCGCGGCGACGCGCGACCGCGCTCAGGAGCGCGGCCTCGGCGTCGTGCAGTGGATCACCGCGCGCGACAACACCGAGGCGCAGCAGGTGTACGACTCCGTCGCGACCCGCACCTCCTGGGTCACATACGAGATCGACCTTCTCGCGAACCAAGCGAGCGCCTGATGCAGCTCGGCACGCGCTGGTCGGTGGGAGACGACGCCCCGAGCACCCTCCCCGAGGTGGTCGCGTACGCGATCAGCACGGTCGAGGAGGAGCTCGTGGCGACCGATGTGGCCACCGACGGCTGGAAGTGGACGCTCACCTGGCTGGAGGGCAACCCTGTCGTCGAACTCGACGACGGCACGGTCATCCGGTTCAACCGGCAGGAGGACTCGGCGACGATCACCCAGCCTGTCCAGCAGGAACCAGACGAGTTCGACCTCGAAGGCTGAACCCGCCCGGCTCGGCTGGCGTCGTGCCTGGTCCGTGTGAGCACTGTCGGCGCGTCAGCGCAGAAGCTGCGGCAGGTCGCGAGCGGCGGAGTCGCGCGTGCGCTCGACCGCTGCGAGCTGATCGGCGTAGTGCGGAGCCGTGCGGAGCATCGCGCTGCGCACCCCCCACGCGGCGATGGCACTGCCGAACCTGATCGCGGTGCGCTGGGTCCAGGTGGCCTGGTGGATGCTGGGGACGGTGACTGCGAAGGCGGTCATGATCCGGTTCCTTCCGTTGCTGTTTCGGTCGCCGGCACGTGCGTGCCGGCGGAGAGCAGGAGTCGCACCGCGATGAGCGTCAGTGCGACGACGACGATGCCGCCGATGACGAACGGCAGGCGCAGGTCGATGCGGGCGACGAAGCCGCCCAGCACCGTGGCGATCGGGGTGAGACCCCAGCCGATGGTGCGCACGATCCCCATCGCGCGACCGAGCATGTCGTTCGGCACGATCGCCTGACGCAGCGCACCCCACGGCACGTTCCAGACGGCCACGCCGAAGGCGCCGACCGCGTACGAGCTGATGGCGAAGACCACGTTCCCCGTCACGCCGACGCAGAGGACCCCCGCGCCGCTGACGAGCATCGAGCAGAACATCACCCGGCCCCGGCCGAACCGTTCGACCAGGCGGCTGGAGATGAGTGCGCCGACCAGGGCGCCGACGCCGACCGCCGCCGTCACGACGCCGATGAGCGCGGCGGGGACGGAGAAGGTCTGGAGCAGAAGCAGCACGACGCTGCCCTGCGCGAACGCGAGGGCTGAGGCGGTGATCGAGGTGAGGATGATCATCGTCCGCAGGAAGCGGTGGTGCACGAGGAACGAGACGACGGCGCGGAAGGTCGGACGGTCCTGAGCGGCCTCGCCGTCGACCGCTGCGCCTTTCCGGTACGCGCTGGCCGCTGCGGCGGGGATCGTGAGCGCCAGCAGACCGGCGATCAGGAACCCGCCTCCGGTGAGCCAGACCGGCAGCACGATGGCGGCCGCGAACAGGAACCCGGCGATCGGCGTCGCGATGAAGTTCTGCACGACGATCTCCGCCGACTGCATCCTGCCGTTCGCCCTGTCGAGCTGATCACGGGTGACCAGGCTCGGGACGACCGTGGTGGTCGCGTTGTCGAAGACCGTCTCCCCCAGCCCGAACAGCAGCACGCAGCCGTAGAGCAGCCATATCGTCAGCGCGTCCGTGGAGATGAGTACGGCGAGCAGCGCGGCGACCGCGAACCGCAGCGAGTTGGCGACCGCCATCGCGATCCGCCTGTCCACCCGGTCGAGGAGCATCCCGGCCGGGATGCCGAACAGCAGCCAGGGCAGGAACGTCACGGCGCTGAGCCCGGCGATGAGGGCGGGGTCGCGGGTGAGCGTCGTCGCGATCAGCGGCACCGCCGTGCGGCCGATGCCGTCGGCGAGGTTGCTCGCGATGGCCGCCGTCCAGAGCCGGTTGAACCCGGCGCTCATCGGCGTGCGCGCGACCTTCTGCGCCGTCGCGGTGCTCATCGCTCGCTCGCCTCCACGAGCGGGAACGCGTTGAACTGCACCTGGACGCGCAGGCTGCCCTCCGGGCTCTCTCCGCCGCCGCTGGTGTCACAGCCGTCGGCCGCGCGCCACTTCTCGCGCAACCTGGTCTGCATGGCGTAGTACTCGCGGCCGAACTCGGCGAGCTGGTCGATGGTGAGCTGGAGGTGAGAGGTGGAGAGGGTGCTGGCCTGCATCCACTCGCTGCCGTAGACGTCGAGGCCGCGGCGCAGGAAAGCGGTAAGGCGGCGTTCGTTGTTCTGCTGCCACTCGCGCGAGATCAGCTCGTTGGCCTCGCGTCCGGCCGGGGTGGCCAGGGTCTCGAGCGAGCCGATGGTGACGCCGCCCGGCGCCATCTTCCACCAGCGTTCGCGGCCGGACCCCTTCTCGGCGTCCTCCACGATGATGTTGTGCTTGGCGAGCTGGCGCAGGTGGTAGCTGGTGGAGCCGCTGGACTCCCCAAGCCGCTCGGCGAGACCGCTCGCCGTGGCGGGGCCGAAGTCGGAGAGCTCGTTCATGATCTCGACCCGCAGGGGATGCGCGAGCGCCCGCAGCGCCTCCATGCCCAGCGCGTCGTGCATGGGGTGGGAGATCGCCGGGGGCTTCTCCGTCTGCTGGGCTGCGTTGTCTTCGTCGGTGGCCATGCTCAGAGATTAGCAATGCAAAGAGTTCTTTGCAAGCACTTCTTTGCAATCAGTATTTTGCAAGGATTCATTTGCATAGAGTCCTTTGCACGCTGGACGGCGACGGCCCTAGGCTGGATCAATGGCAGACACGAACCCGTTCTTCTCCCCCAGCACCCTCCCGTACCAATTGCCGCCGTTCGCAGACATCCGCGACGAGCACTACCGGCCCGCCTTCGACAGGGGCTTCGAGGAGCAGCTGGCCGAGGTGGCGGCGATCACCGCATCCACTGCAGAGCCCACCTTCGAGAACACCGTGATCCCGTTGGAGCGGTCTGGCCAGACCCTGCAGCGCGTCGCCGAGGTCTTCTTCAACAAGAGCTCGTCGGACTCCAGCGACTTCACCAACGCGCTCGAGGAGGAGATCGCTCCCCTGCTGGCCGCGCACCAGGACGCTATCCGACTCGACCCGGTGCTCTACGGCCGGATCAAGGCCATCCATGACAGCCTGGATGCGCTGGACCTCGACGCGGAGTCCCGCTACCTGGTCGAGCGCTACTACGACGAGTTCACGCTCGCAGGCGCGGGGCTCAGTGACGAGAACAAGGAGAAGCTGCGCGCTTACAATCAGCAGCTCTCCACGCTCACCACCCGGTTCGAGAAGAACCTGCTCGCAGACACCAACGACCTCGCCGTGGTCTTCGACGATGTCTCCGGCCTCGACGGGCTCGGCGACGGCGCGATCTCGGCGGCGGCGGAGGCGGCGAAGGAGCGCGGCCTGGACGGCAAGTACGTCGTCACGCTGGTGCTCCCCACCGGGCATCCGTTCCTCGCCGGGCTGACGAATCGCGACGTGCGCGAGCGCATCATGGCCGCATCCCGTTCCCGGGGCATCCGGGGCGGCGAGAACGACAACCGGCAGCTCGTGCTCGACATCACCCGGCTGCGCGCCGAGCGTGCCAGGCTGCTCGGTTTCGAGACGCACGCCGCGTACGTCACGGCCGACCAGACGGCCAAGACGCCGGAGGCCGTCGCCGCCATGCTCGGCCGGCTGGCCCCCGCCGCCGCGCGCAACGCGCTCGCCGAGCAGGCCGCCCTGCAGCAGCAGCTCGGCGACGGCGGAGAGCTTGCCGCCTGGGACTGGGCCTACTACACCGAGAAGGTGCGCCAGGCGACGTACGACATCGACGTCGCGGCCATGCGCCCGTACTTCGAGGCGGAGCGCGTCTTGCGCGACGGCGTCTTCTTCGCGGCGACGAAGCTCTACGGCATCACCTTCGAAGAGCGGCCTGACCTGGTCGCGTACCACCCGGAGGCGCGCGTCTTCGAGGTGCGCAACGAGGACGGCTCAGAGCTCGGCCTCTACATCCTCGACCTCTACACGCGCGACTCCAAGCGCGGAGGGGCGTGGATGAACCCGCTGATCTCCCAGTCGGCGCTGCTCGAATACCCGACGATCGTCGTCAACAACCTGAACGTGCCGAAGCCGGCGGCCGGCGAGCCGACCCTGCTCAGCTACGACGAGACGAACACGCTGTTCCACGAGTTCGGCCACGCCCTGCACGGACTGTTCGCGCGCGTCACATACCCGAAGTTCGCCGGCACCAACGTGTACCGCGACTTCGTCGAGTTCCCCAGCCAGGTCAACGAGATGTGGATGCTCTGGCCGGAGATCCTCGAGAACTACGCCGTGCACAACGTCACCGGCGAGCGGATGCCGGGGGAGCTCGTCGACAAGCTGCACGAGTCGGAGGCGTTCAACGAGGGCTTCCAGACCAGCGAGTACCTCGCCGCCGCCATGCTCGACCAGGCCTGGCACGCGATCACCGCCGACGACACGGTCGACGACGTCGCCGCGTTCGAGGCGCAGGCCCTCGCGGCCGCCGGCCTCGCCAACCCGGCCGTGCCGCCACGGTACGCGAGCACGTACTTCGCGCACACCTTCTCTGGCGGCTACGACGCCGGGTACTACTCCTACATCTGGAGCGAGGTGCTGGATGCGGACACGGTCGCCTGGTTCACCGAGAACGGCGGCCTGACCCGCGACAACGGCGACCGCTTCCGTCAGCGTCTGCTCGGCGTCGGCGGCTCGAAGGACCCGCTGGAGGCCTACCGCGACTTCCGCGGCCGAGACGCCGTCATCGAGCCGCTGCTGGAACGGCGCGGTCTCGCCGGCTGAGCGCGCACCATCCGTCCGGACGGAGACCCGGCGCACCACGCCGCCGGCTTCTCCGTTCGGACGGATCTTCGGCGCGACACGGCCGGTTCCTCCGTCCGAACGGACGTTCGTCACGGCGTGTCCGCGACCTCTCCGTACAAACGGAACCGCCCCCGTGGTGACGGGGGCGGCTCTCTACGGTTAGTCGCAGGCGGCTACGCCGACTTCTCCTCGCGCCGCGGGCGGTGCGGGACGATCGTCGGCGCGGCGTTCTCGAGCACTGCCTCACGGGTGACGACCACGCGTGCGACCTCTGCGCTGGAAGGCACCTCGAACATGATCGGCCCGAGGACCTCTTCCATGATCGCGCGCAGTCCGCGGGCGCCCGTCTTGCGGAGCACCGCGAGGTCGGCGATCGCTTCGAGGGCCGGCTGCTCGAAGTCGAGCTGCACTCCGTCGAGTTCGAACATGCGCTGGTACTGCCGTACGAGCGCGTTCTTCGGCACCGTGAGGATCTGCATCAGCGCGTCCTGGTCGAGCGGCGTGACCGTGGTCACGACGGGCAGACGGCCGATGAACTCCGGGATGAGCCCGAACTTGTGCAGGTCTTCCGGCAACACCTCGCTGAACAGGTTGACGTCGTCGCCCTTCGAGTGCAGCGGGGCGCCGAAGCCGATGCCCTTCTTGCCTGCACGCTGGGAGATGATGTCTTCCAGTCCGGCGAATGCTCCGGCCACGATGAACAGTACGTTCGTGGTGTCGATCTGGATGAACTCCTGATGCGGGTGCTTGCGTCCACCCTGCGGCGGGACGGAGGCCACCGTGCCCTCGAGGATCTTGAGCAGCGCCTGCTGCACGCCCTCGCCCGACACGTCGCGCGTGATCGACGGGTTCTCGGCCTTGCGGGCGATCTTGTCGACCTCGTCGATGTAGATGATGCCGGTCTCAGCCCGCTTGACGTCGTAGTCCGCGGCCTGGATGAGCTTCAGCAGGATGTTCTCGACGTCCTCGCCGACGTAGCCCGCCTCGGTGAGGGCTGTCGCGTCTGCGACGGCGAACGGAACGTTGAGCCGCTTCGCCAGCGTCTGGGCCAGGTACGTCTTGCCGCAGCCCGTCGGGCCGATCAGCAGGATGTTGCTCTTCGCGATCTCGACGTCGTCCATCGCATCCGCCGAGGTGATCGACCCCTTGGCGCGAACGCGCTTGTAGTGGTTGTAGACAGCCACCGCCAGTGCGCGCTTCGCGGCCTCCTGGCCGATGACGTACTCCTCGAGGAACCCGAAGATCTCCTTGGGCTTCGGCAGGTCGAACTCGCCCGCCGCCTCTTCGCCTGCTTCGGCGAGTCGCTCTTCGATGATCTCGTTGCACAGCTCGACGCACTCGTCGCAGATGTACACGCCCGGTCCGGCGATCAGTTGCTGGACCTGCTTCTGGCTCTTGCCACAGAAGGAACACTTGAGCAGATCGGCGCTTTCCCCGATGCGTGCCATCCCTCTCCCCTCCTTCTCAAGGTCTTTCCCGTCGAGCCTAACCTGTGGAAGCGACATTGGCGCGCACCTGGCCGCATTTGGTCACGCGCGCCACGCGCATCCGTTCTGCTTACAGCAGATGGCGGAAATAGCGCCCTGGCGCGTCGAGGAACGACCGCCAGTGCTGCACGATCCCCAGCCTCTCCCAGGTGGTCTTCCTGATGCCCCACTCGCCAACTTCCAGGATGCGCGCCCCCGGCAGCGCGGCGAGGATCGGCGAGTGCGTCGCACACAGCACCTGCGTGCCGCGGT
The DNA here is from genome assembly GCF_044765685.1 of Leifsonia sp. NPDC102414. Taxonomy (NCBI): domain Bacteria; kingdom Bacillati; phylum Actinomycetota; class Actinomycetes; order Micrococcales; family Microbacteriaceae; genus Leifsonia; species Leifsonia sp. NPDC102414. The sequence continues at coordinate 690,315 of NZ_JBIWKN010000001.1, read as the reverse complement.
CGACCATCTCGTTCAGGTTCGCCAGCCAGCGCAGCGACGACTCGAACGACAGCGCCGCCTCCGGCTCGTCGAGGCACACCAGCCCTGCGACGTACTGCGGGTGGTTGAGCTTGTTCTCCAGCAGGTCGTTGAACGACTCTCCGTGGCTCAGCGAGTGCAGGTGCCTGTCCGGGCTGCCCGGCAGCGCTTCGAGGTAGGAGTAGTAGCCGTGCATGGTCTCCGCGCGCAGGAAGAATCCCCAGCGCGGAGCGGACGGGCTGCGCTCCACCATCAGCCACTCCCCGAGCGGAGACTCGCTCGGGCGCGTGGAGTGCGACCCCTGGTTGCTCCCGCCCTCCGGCGGCAGGCCGTACGCGGTCGCGATGCCCTCCACGATGGTGGACTTGCCGCTGCCGTTCTCCCCCACCAGGAACGTCACGCCCTGCGCGAGTTCGAGCCCCGTGCGGAGCAGCTGCGCGACGGCGGGGATGTTCGCCGGCCACACATCAGGATCGTACGCTGCGTCCGCATACGCCCTGACGCGACGAACGGGGCGACTGTCGTCCAGACGATCGCCCCGTTCGTTCATCGCAGCAGGCTCGGGATGCTTTCTTACTTGACCAGCGCCGGGAGCGTCTTGCGGCTCGTCAGCACCTGGTCGATCAGGCCGTACTCCAGGGCCTCGGCCGCCGACAGGATCTTGTCGCGGTCGATGTCCTTGTTGACCTGCTCCTGCGAGCGGTTCGAGTGGCGCGCGAGCGTCTCCTCGAGCCAGGTGCGCATCCGCATGATCTCGTTGGCCTGGATCTCGATGTCGGACGCCTGCCCCTGGCCTGCCTCGCCGACGGCGGGCTGGTGGATGAGGATGCGGGCGTTCGGCAGGGCGAGACGCTTGCCGGGGCTGCCGGCCGCCGTCAGCACGGCGGCGGCGGATGCCGCCTGCCCGAGCACGACCGTCTGGATCTGCGGGCGGATGTACTGCATCGTGTCGTAGATCGCCGTCATCGCGGTGAACGAGCCACCTGGCGAGTTGATGTACATGACGATGTCGCGGTCCGGGTCCTGGCTCTCGAGCACGAGGAGCTGGGCCATGATGTCGTCTGCCGAAGCGTCGTCCACCTGCACGCCGAGGAAGATGATGCGGTCCTCGAACAGCTTGGCGTACGGGTCCTGGCGCTTGTAGCCGTATGCCGTACGCTCTTCGAAGCTCGGGAGGATGTAGCGCGAGCCGGGAGCCTGGACCCCGTTGAACGCTTGACCGCCGAAGTTGGGGATGTTCATGTCGATTCCTATTCCTTCCGAGGTCTTACTTCTCGTCCGCGGTTCCGCCGCCGCCGACGACCTCGGTCGCCGTCTCACGGATGTGGTCGACGAAGCCGTACTCGAGGGCCTCCTGCGCGGTGAACCAGCGGTCGCGGTCACCGTCCGCGTTGATCTGCTCGACGCTCTTGCCCGTCTGGGCCGCCGTGATCTCTGCGAGGCGTTTCTTCATGTCGAGGATGAGCTGCGCCTGAGTCTGGATGTCGCTCGCGGTGCCGCCGAAGCCGCCGTGCGGCTGGTGCAGCAGGACGCGTGCGTTCGGGGTGATGTACCGCTTGCCCTTGGTACCGGCCGTGAGGAGCAGCTGCCCCATCGAGGCCGCCATGCCGATGCCGACCGTGACGATGTCGTTCGGCACGAACTGCATGGTGTCGTAGATGGCCATGCCGGCCGTGATCGACCCGCCTGGCGAGTTGATGTAGAGGTAGATGTCGCGCTGCGCGTCCTCCGCGGCGAGGAGAAGCAGCTTTGCGGCGATCTCGTTCGCGTTCTCATCCCGGACCTCGGACCCGAGCCAGATGATGCGGTCCTTCAGCAGTCGGTCAAAAACACTGGGTTGCATGCCCATGTCGGCCATGTGTCGCTCCATTTCCTTGTCGCTTCGAACATGAATCTATCGGAGCCCGTGACGCATTTCCGGCCTGTTCGCCGTGGGCAGACGAGCGTGGCGCGTTCGGCGGCGCGCCTGCTCCGCGCGGGGCGGTCAGCTCTGGGCGATCAGCTCAGGGCGAGCATCGCGACCCCGCCGAGTACCACGACGGCTCCCGCCATCCGCTGCGCCGGCTTCGGCTCGCGCAGGATCAGCCACCCGGCCAGGCTCACCAGCACCACGCTCAGCTCACGCGCGGGGGCGACGAGCGAGACAGGGGCGAGCTGCACGGCGCTCAGCACCAGGATGTAGGACAACGGGGACAGCACCCCTACGATCACCACCTGCCACCGAAACCGCCGCCACACCGCGACGACCTCCGCGCGTCGCCGCACGAGCACGGGAGCGAGCAGCACCACCTCGCCGAGACTGCATCCCACCATGAACGCGACGGGAGAGACGCCGAGGTCGTTGACCGTGAACGCGTCCCACAGCGTGTAGACGGCGATGGTGACGCCGGTGAGCAGGCCGTAGAGGATTCCGGGGCCGAGCATCCGGTGGATCCCGGCTCGCCGCATCCCGGGCTGGTCGAGCCCGCGCATCCCGGGCTGGCCTGGCCGTCCCGTGCTGAGCCCGATGCCGACGATGCCCGCCACCACGACGGCCGCCCCCGCCAGCGCGAGTGCAGATGGATGCTCGTGGAACAGCACGATCGCGAACACGACGGACAGCAGCGGCCCCGTTCCCCGCGCCATCGGGTACACCACGGAGATGTCGCCGTGCGCGTACCCGCGCTGCAGCACCCACATGTACCCCACGTGGATGACCGCCGACACGCCGGAGCCGAGCAGCATCCAGCGGAGGTCGGCACCGTTGATCGCGAGGTCGACGCCCGCGATCGGCAGCCACAGCACCGTGGATGCGATGGCGCCGAGCAGGATGAACGGCAGCCCGCTGGCGCTCGCCCGTTTGGAGGCGAGATTCCAGGTGGCGTGCGCGAACGCGGCGATCACGACGAGGGACAGGGCGACGGGTGACACGAGGATCCTTTCGTTCGCCGCGATGGCACGACGAAGGGATCCTCCGGGCTTTTGTCCTGTCAGATGACGGCGACGCTGTGCGCCGCCGTGGTGCCGCTCGGACCAGACCTCCCGCGAACTCTTCCGGGGAACGGAACCCTAGGCACTGTCGAGGTCAACGCTACCGGGTGGTGAGCTCGTGCGCATAGTTGGCGACCGCGCGTCGGTACAGCGGGAGGTGCGGCGCGAGGGCACCGACCGCGGTCGCCACGGCAGCGGCGTGCCTGCCGAGGTCGTGCAGAGCGAGCGCGAGGAACGCGCGTGCCGCATCCGCCAGTTCGTGCTCCGGGTGCGCGGTCAGTTCCGCATGCAGCAGCTCCACGCTCTCCCCCGGCCTGCCGAGGTTGCGGAGGGTGCTGGCGAGCTGGATGACCGCCTGCGCGCGCTGCGGGTCTGCGAGGCCCCCGGCGATGGCTGCGCGGTAGAGCGGCTCCGCGTCGGCCTCGCGGCCTGCGTAGTCGCGTGCGCCTGCCGCTTCGAAGAGCGCGGAGGGGTCGTCAGCCGGACGCTCGGAGACGAGTGCGTCGATGCGCGCGACGGTCTCCTCCTCGGAGGTGGCGGCCGCCGCATCCCACACGGCGTCGATCCTCTGCTGCCAGTCGTCCATCGCTCCTCCTCCGTCCGCCGTGGCGTCGTCACGGCCGCGCTCGGTCGCTCGGTCGCGCGGTCGCGGGTACGCGAAAGGCCGGGCGCTGTGCGTGCCCGGCCTTCGCGTGTGGTGCTACTTCTTCTCGGAAGCGGCCTTCTTCTTGGGAGCGGCCTTCTTCTTGGGCTTCTCTTCGGCCGGCGCCTCGTCGGCGGCGGGAGCCTCGTCTGCGGTCTCGTCAGCCGCAGGGGTTTCGCCCTCTGCCTCGTCGTCGTCCGGCGTGATGGTGAACTCGCTGAGGTCGACCTTCTTGCCGTTGGAGTCGACGACCTCGGCGCGGCTGAGGACGATCGTGAGGGCCTTGTTACGGGCGACCTCTCCGACCATCGACGGGATCTGGCCGTTCTCGCTGAGGATCTTCACGAACTCGTTCGGGTCCATGCCGTACTGGGCGGCACCCTGGATGAGGTACTGGCTCAGCTCGTCCTGGTTGACCTTGACGTCTTCGACGCGGGCGATCTCGTCGAGGAGGATCTGGGTGCGGAAGGTCTTCTCGCTGGACTCGGCGACCTCTGCGCGGTGCACGTCGTCCTCGAGGCGGTTTTCCTGCTCGAGGTGACGGTGCACCTCGTCCTCGACGAGCTGGGTCGGGACGGGGATCTCGACGGAGCCGAGCAGCTGCTCGAGCAGCTGGTCGCGTGCAGCGGTGCCCTGACCGAAGGTCTTCGAGCGCTCGACCTGCTCGCGCACGCTCTCGCGCAGCTCGGCGATCGTGTCGAACTCGCTGGCGATCTGCGCGAAGTCGTCGTCCGCCTCGGGAAGCTCGCGCTCCTTGACGGCGGTGAGCGTCACGGTGATCTGCGCGTTCTCGCCCTCGTGGTCTCCGCCCATGAGCGGAGCCTCGAACGTGGTGGTCTCACCGGCGGTGAGCGTGTCGAGTGCCTCGTCGATGCCCTCGATGAGCTCGCCGGAACCGATCTCGTAGGAGATGCTGTTGGCAGTGTCGACCTCTTCGTCACCGATGACGGCGACGAGGTCGATCTGCGCGAAGTCGCCCTTCTTGGCCGGGCGGTCGACGGTGACGAGCGTGCCGAAGCGGCTGCGCAGGCTGTCGAGCTCCTGGTCGACGTCCGCGTCGGAGATGTCTGCGGCGTCGACGGTGATCTTCAGGTCGTTGTACGGCGGCAGCTCGATCTCGGGGCGCACATCCACCTCGATGGTGAGCAGCAGGTCGCCGGAGAAGTCCTTCTCGTTGGGCCACTCGGTGATGTCGGCCTCCGGGCGTCCGAGCGGACGGACGTCGTTCTCGTCGACGGCCTGACGGTAGAACCCGTCGAGCCCCTCGTTGACGGCGTGCTCCAGGACGGCGGCCTTGCCGACCCGCTGGTCGATGATCGCCGGCGGAACCTTGCCCTTGCGGAAGCCCGGGATGTTGACCTGCTCAGCGATGTGCTCGTAAGCGTGCTTGATAGACGGCTTGAGCTCCTCCGGCGTCACCGAGATGGTGAGCTTGGTGCGAGTGGGGCTCAGCTTTTCGACCGTGGTCTTCACGTTGTTGGCTTCTCCTGATTATTGAAACGATGGTCTCGTCGTACATGACTGGTCGGGGCGACAGGATTCGAACCTGCGACCTCCCGCTCCCAAAGCGGGCGCTCTAGCCAAGCTGAGCTACGCCCCGGGTTACTAACCACAACCCGCCCGGTCCGCTACCCCGACACGAGCAAACCCGTCGGGGGCGAAAGACCACGCACGAGTCTACTGCACGCGCGTACATCGCCGCGCGCCGCCACCGTGGTCACCGCGTGCGCTGGCGTGGCGGTCGGAACCGGGCCTGAACCTGTACTACGATGTCCTGGTGCCCATCGCGAGATGGGAACGGGGATGTAGCTCAATGGTAGAGCCTCAGTCTTCCAAACTGATTACGCGGGTTCGATTCCCGTCATCCCCTCTGTTACAAGCACTGGGCGAGCGGCCCGTCGAGCGAAACGCTCCGGAACGCGATCCCCGTCAAAACCCCGCGCAGCCTTCGGGTGATCACCGAAACGTCGCCGCGCGCATCGGATGCTAGCGGCGGATATCCTTTGGACAATTCGAAGGGACTCTCAGCATGGGGCTTGAACTATACGACCTGCTCTCAACACTGAAGCAGCGCACCAAGACCAAACTCGAAAAGCAACCTGAGGTTGTTGAAAAGGACTCGTCGTTTGACGTAGGCAATCTTCCCGTGGACGCGGCACGATGGCACCGTCTCAGTGACGTGGTGGCCGTCGTGTTCGACCTGAAGTCCTCGACAAACCTCGAGCGGGGACGCACGCCCGCGAGCACGGCGAGCATCTACGACGCGGCCGTAGGAGGCGCTGTGAAGGTACTTGAACAACTCGGTGCTGACTTCGTGGATATCCAGGGGGATGGCGGCTTCGGCCTATTTTGGGGAGACTCGCGTTACGAGCGTGCGATGGGAAGCGCAATAACGATTCGAACCTTCTCGGACGACTTCACGGAGCAACTTGAGGCCAAGTGGAAAGGGGCGCCCTCAACCGGCTTCAAATTGGGAGTCGCGAGTGGCCCGATCCTTGCGAAACGGGTTGGGCTCGCTCGGCACTTAGACCTTCAGGAGCCGGTATGGGCTGGCCGCGCGGTCAACTACGCTGCAAAGGCCGCCCAACAGGCTGACCCGAAGCACATCTTCGTCACTGGAAGCGTGTGGGACGCGATCGGCGACAATGAATTTCTCGCATTCTCGTGCGGGTGCGACAGCGGTATTCCGGGCGGAACGCCGAGCCTGCTGTGGGAGAGCATCGAGCTTAACAAGATCCCCGATGACGAGCGCTTCGGCCAAGCGCTCAGGAGCGGCTGGTGCCTAACTCACGGTGAGCCATTCCTCAATGCAATCCTCGACGGCCAGACCTTTCGGGAGGATGTGGCCGTCGACGAACGAAGCAAGCGAAATCTGTTGGCGTCGGGAAGCACGGACCTTATTGCGGCCCGCAAGACACGTGAAACCGAGCGACAGCGGGTTGCGAGCGATTCTGCTGCGCTGCTTAAGGCTCAGTCGAAGTGAGGAAGCGGACCAGTGTCGACGGGCACATCGAAGTCGCGGAGGCGATCCTGCGCGAGGCTCGCGAAGAGCTTTCGAGGGCGGACAACAAAGCAGCCCTTCTCTTGGCTGCCGCGGGCGTAATCGTCGGCGCGCTGTTGGCCGCATTCATCGCGGGCGATTGGACACCTGCAAAGCTGCCTTCCTGCGTGCAATGGCTCTGGTGGATCGGAGCAGCTTCGGGTTGCGCTGGGCTGTTTTCACTCGCTACCGCGGTCTATCCACGCACCAAGTACCGTGGGCAGCGAGCACCAGCTGTGGTGACGTACTTCGGCGATGTCGTGAACACTCTGCCAAGCGAGCTGAAGGAACGACTCATCGCCACAGCGAAGGCTTCGGACGCTCGGGTGCTCGACCAGGTGGTAATTGTTTCGAGCATCGTCGATCGCAAGTACCGCGGCATTCAATTCGGGCTTTGGATGTTCGGCGCATGTGGAGTGCTCTGCACGGCGGCTGTGCTGATCGGCTTCTTGGCTCATCCGGGCTCGTGAGCCGGCCCTGACTTCGTACTCGACCGGAAGATAACTTGACAACTCGCGATTACATGGTCGCAGCGAACGCCTCGAACTGCGCGATCTCTGCGCTGTAGTCGGTGGGATAAAGGTGCGAGTACACCGTGTCCGTCGTGACGAGCGAGGCGTGGCCCATCCACCGGCTGAGCTTGTACGGCGGGATGCCCGCGGCGAGCATCAGGCTCGCGTAGGTGTGGCAGAGGTCGTGCCAGCGCATCCGCGGCGGTAACCCGAGCCCCGGTAGCAGCGGACGCATGTAGTACTGCAAGACCGATCCGCAGTCGATGTTGCGGGAGAAGTCGAGCCGACGAGAGCCGTTGCTTCGAGACGGCCAGAACAGCGCGTCCGGGTCGCCGGAGCGCGGGTGCGTCAACAGGAATATCTTCAGCTCCGCGATCAGCGACCGATCCAGCAGCGGCACGTCGCGGTTGCTGCGCTTCGACTTCGGCGTACCGACCGTCCACGCTCCCCCAATCCGTTTGATGGTCTGGCGGACCTCCACGTGCGCGCCAGTCGCATCGAGCACCACGTCCCGTACCCGCAGGCCCTGCACCTCGGCGGCGCGCAAACCGGTGAGCGCACAGAACCGCACCAGCAGCCCATAAGGCTCAACGTTGTCGAGCGCTGCGGCGAGAGCATCCATCTGCGGCTTCGAAAGGAAGACAGGCGCGAACGTCTCTTTGTGCACGTTCTTCGGGAGCTCCACGGCGTCGCAGGGGTTATGCGAGATGAGGCGATGGCGGACCGCATACCGGAACACCTTGTTCAGCGCGACGTAGTGATTGTGGACCGTGTTCGGTGCCTTACCCGCCGCGACAAGCCCGCTCACCCATCCCTGCACCTCTTGGCTCGTGATCGCTGAGATGCGCTTGGCGCCGAACGTTGGCAGAATCCGCGTCGCGTAAAGGTTCTCGTACTGCACGATCGTGCCCGCCTTCAGCCTCGGTCGGCTAGCGTCCAGCGAGGCCGTCACCACAGCTTCGAACTTCTCGCTACGTCCGGCCAATTCGGCGGTTGGCACTCCGGTGGCTTTCGAGTTCTCCACCGTGAACGCGTGGCGCTCGGCGTCGCGCTTGACGGTGAAGGTCTTTTGACGTTCCCGCCCAGCGTCGACCCAACGCACCTCCCAGGCTCTGCCGCTCTTCCGGGCTACCTCTCTTACGTGTGCCATCAGCGCTTCTCCACTGCTTTGTGTACGGTGTCGGTGGTCAGAAAGCTGCCGAGCAGCCATTCCGGATCGCGAGATGCCTGCCACTGGTAGCGCGCCCAGATGTGCACGCTCTGGCCGCGGGCTGAGATGCGCGTGACGACTGCTGGGTGCTGGTAGCTCTCCATCACGATGTGTCCAGGTCGGATGCTCGACGCAGGGACGGACTTCGTCTTGGGTGTGTAGTTGATCTGGCTCATGGCGCGGTCCACCCCATCTGCTCGGCTGCGTCCGCGGAGACGGAGCCGTTCGGGTCGGCTGCGGGCAGGGTGAGGACGACGGTGCCGCTCTCGTAGTCGCCGGTGATGGCCGGCTCGCCCACTGTGTATGCGGCGGGGTCGGTCGGGCTGACTGCGATTCGGACCTCGACGTTGTCGGAGAGCAGGTCGAGGATGCCACGCAGGTGGCCGACGCTCAGGTGCTCGGCCACGCCTACTCACCTACCTTCTTGACGATGTCGGCCGGGGCATAGGTGCCGAAGTTGGACTCGCTCGTGACGGACCAGCGCGAGGCGTGCGGCTTTACCCAGACGCGGGTTAGTCCGTGGCGGAGACGCTGCAGTCGAGTGACGGTGGCGGGGCGAACGGGGCCGATGGGTCGTCTGCGCGAGTCGATGACGTCGCCGACGGCGAGGTCTGCGATGGGGATGCTGATGAGGTTGGACATGCGTGGTGCCTTTCGGGTTCGGGGTGTTAGGCGGCGCGGTTGAGGATGCGGGCGACTGTGGAGGCGTGCCAGGTGCCGCCGTGTGCTGTCTCGACGCGTTCGGCGTTGAGCTGGGTGGCGACCTTGGCGAAGGAGAGGCCGTGCGCACGTAGCTCGTAGAGCCGCGTCTCCGCGTCGCGAGACAACGCGCGCGGACGGCCGACCTTGATGCCGCGGGCTTGTGCGGCCTTGAGCGCTGCGGACGTTCGCTCGCCGATGATCTCCCGCTCCCACTCCGCGACCGATCCCATGACGTTGGCGACGAGCTTCCCTGTCGCGGTTGTCGTGTCGACACCGAGGTCGATGGCGATGAGCGACCAGTGCTCCTTCTTCGCTCTGGCGAACAGAGAGGAGAAGTCCTGCATTGAACGTGAAAGCCGGTCGAGCTTGGCGACGACGATCGCCTCGGCCTGACCGCGCTTCAACGTGGAGAGCGCGGTCTGGAGCGCAGGCCGGTCGAGCGACTTGGCAGACTTGCCCTCGTCGGTGAGCCAGACCACCTCCCAGCCCTTCGCGGTGGCGTGGGCTTCGATAGCGGCGCGTTGGGCATCCAGACCGAGGCCGCTTCTGCCTTGTTCCTCGGTGGAGACTCGGGTATATCCGATCACTCTGTTCACGTCGTGTTCCTCTCGTTCGGCGTACTGACGTGAGAGTGAATCGAACGCCAAACCGGACGCTTTGGCTACATGCCCCCAGATTCCTCCGCGTAACGCGTCCAAAATCGGTCGGTCAGGCACGTCTACTGATCCGGGGCCAACTCGCCGCATTTCAGGCTCCCTGTGAGCGGTAGGCATGAGTTCACCGCCGCTTCACGCGTCCGAGCGGGCGGAGTCCGTCGCCATCACCCCGGCGTGCTCTGGCGAACCCCTCCGCCCGCCAATCCGCATCCGTCTTCCGCGTGGGCGGTTCAACAGCGAAGTCCGCGCGCTCGGCCTCGGATGTCTGCCCGTGCTTAGCCGGTGCCGTTGCGGGATCTTCGGAAGGAAGCGAAGCAGGATGTCCGTTCCGCTTCCGACGCTGCCGACGCTGTTCGTTCTCGCGCATCTGCTCGTCCAACCTTGCCTCGTGCTCGGGGTCTTCCTCGATCAGCTCAGCGTCGACTACTGTTTCCAGGGCCTTGGCCTCCAGCTCGCCGATGTGCACAGTGCGGACGAACTTCGCCTTCATCTGGTCCCACTGCGACACTCCAACCTCAACCTGGAGCTGCTGGGTGCCTACGACGTTGGCCCGGTCGAGGGCGTCGCGGATCGCAGCGAGCTGTACTGCGGCGGGCACGTCTCCCGACGCGGCCATCCCCAGCAGACGCTCCACCAGCGACTCGGTCGCCATCGCCAACCGCACCTGTGCTGCGCGGCGTACCTGCGGGGCAGACCCGCCGTGCATCCGGCACACACTCGCACCGAGAATCGCCCAGTTCCGGCAGGGCTCGCCGTTCTTCCGTCTCGCACTGCATCGGGTACCCGAATGCACGGGGTCTGTCTTCGTAGCCATCTCAAACTCTCCAGTTCTTCTCGTTGAACCCAGCCGGGCAACTCTCGACACGACCAAGAACAGACGGTCGCCCGGCTGGGGGCTTATGTGGGTGCTCCGGGCATCTTTCAATCGGACCCGCCTCCCTAAGGGACGGAGGCGGGTCGGGTTGACCCTCCCGGCCTCGCCCCTGGGCTGTTCCCGGCTGGGCAAGTCGCCTTGGAGGCGAGGCTGATACGAGGCGACTTGAAATCTCAGACGGCGTAAGGGGCACCGGGATTCCTTTCGGGCAACCCGCCTCGTATCCGCCTTGGACCCGAGGCGGGTTGGACGGGCCGAAATCAGGTCACCTCCGGTCCGAGGCGGAATGCCGTTCATCGAGCATCACCGCCCGAAACCGAAAGCTTGGGTCGAGGGTCCGTCGAGACGCGCCAGCGGAGGCGGGTTCTGCCGTCGGAACCGAGCGCCCTCTCCGACACAATCCGTCCGTCCTCGACCAGCTCGTCCCAGACAGCCTTGAAATGAGCCTCGCCCACCTTCGCGAGCTTCTTCACGACTTCCCGCGCTCCGGTCTGGGTGTGCTCCAAAGGCTCCTGCTCCAACAAAGTCAGGATGTGAGCGCCGATGGCGTCAGTACGAGCCGACGACTGCGCCTTTTCGCCCCAGCCGACTGACCGAACCGCAACGGAGATGTCGCCGAGGTGCTCTCCTGTATCGGGGTCGAAGCGACCCACCGACCAATCCACGACGTACTGCTGGCCGCCCCACTGTCGTGAGCCGAACTGAATGCCGATGGAGAACTCACCCTCGTCCACCCGAGGAGGAGAGGCGTGATTCTGAAGGATCCAGCTGTCAGCCCAGACGCCCATGCCGGACTGTGCGATGGAGTCGAGGTCGAGGTCCTTGCCGCCCGTCTTGCGGAAGTGATCAGCGAGGATGAATGCGACGCCGGGAGGCATGCTTGCATGAACTTCTGCGAGCATCGCGCCCCGGTCGTACATGTTCTGCGCCTCGATGCCCGGAGGATGGAACGCGTAAAGCGGGTCGATGACGATGAGACCCGGCTTCTCGACCCGCACCGCCGCAGTCAAAGATTCGAGGAAGTCGTCTCCGGTGAGGTCGCCTGAGTCGAACACCATCCGCAGCGGGAGCCTTGCGAGGCTGACGTCCATCGCACTCGCCATCCGTTGGAGGCGACGTATCGTTGGAGCCTGGCCGCCTTCGCCTAGATACATCAAGACAGGCCGCGCCTTCGGCACTTCGAATTGGCCGAGGAAGGGCTCGCCACTAGCGACCGCCAACGCCAACGCCAACAAGGTGTACGTCTTGAGGGTCTTCTTCTCGCCCGCGAGCGTCCCGAAGGAGTCGAGCGCCCACACCCCCTTCACGAGCCAGTCCATCGGCGCCACAGGCTCGGCCAATTCGGCCGCGGAGACGACTTGGAATCGCTCACGCTTCCCGTCCCCTCGGCGTAGCCGATCCATTTCTACGACTACGCGCTGTGCCGTCCCGCCACCAAGTTGGAAGTAGTCGGTCCAGTCCTTCATCGACTTGTCGCCGAACGGCATACCCAACTCGGTAAGGTCGAAAATTCGCACAGCCGACGCGCTCTGTCGAAGCTGCTCGACCCACTTCTGCGCGCCTTCAACGCCAGAGTCGTCGGTGTCGAAGCCGATGAAGACTTCACGTCCAGCCAGAGCAGAGAGATCCTTGGGGACGCTCTTTGCTCCGGCGGTACCAGTAACGGCGACGAACCCACCGATCCCCATCTGGTTGACCAGCAAGGCATCCCACTCGCCTTCGGCGACGATGACCGGCAGATCGTTCCCGCTCAGCACCTCGGTGAACGCGAGGGTGTTGGTGCCATGACCTATCTCGTTCAGCATCTTGTTCTTGGAGGCGGACGCGTCGTACCGACGGATGTTCACAATTGTCCCGTCGATGCGGACTGGAATCGTGATCCGAGTGCCGTCGTGGCCGATGGTGAAGCGTTCGATGGTGTCGAGCGAGAGGCCGCGATGCTCTTGGAGATACACAAGTTCGTCTGGAAATTGGCCTGCTAGGAGAGCTTTGTGCCACCTCTGCGGCTTAGCCTGGTCGGCGAGGCCCTGCACGACGGCCTCAGGACCGCGTACACGCTTCACGATGCGCGCGGACGGGCCAGAGCGACGACGCGACACTTGGCGTGGATTGAGGCCGATGCCCCGTAGCCCCTCGGTCAGGCCCTCCCAGTCGTCGCAGCCGAAGCAGTTGACAACGATGGGGCGCTTCGTTCCTCGGGTGAAGCCGAAAGACGGAGTTGCGTCGTCGTGGTTGGGATTCGGGCAGTGACCGTCTGACCACTGCGTCTCACTAACGCGGACTGCTCCCGTTGCATCGGCGAGAAGTCTTTCCGCGTGAGTTGGCGGAGTCCAGTCGTGTGTAGCCACTGTGCTGCGCCTACTTAGTGGCGTTGGCAGCGGGAGCGATGGTGCAGGCCTCGACGTAGGCGTCTAGCTGCGCCTGCGAGAAGCGCACGTGCAGACCGCCGAGCTTGGTTGCGCCGAGTTTCCCTGATGACTTCGCGCGTTCCACCTGTCGGACTGACATCCCGAGATAGGCCGCGGCTTCTTCGTACGTGAACCATTTGCGAGGTGTGATGTTGATGGACATTATGGGTTCCTCTTCCCGGAGAGTCGAGAAGGGTCCCTTAAACGACAAATGCCGAGCAAGGAACCGAACTCGACAGATGTTTGTCGGTTGGGTTCCCGTTGCTCGACCAGACGTTCACAGCTTGGTCTTACGAGGCGTCTCCCGCGAGTCGTACTCACTCGGGAGCCGATAGCCTCGGCCCTCTGACTGCTTCTTCGCTACCTTCGATTACTCGAAGGGCTGGCCGCTATTCGTCCTCCGGTTCTCATGACACTGCATGGCCTTCGGAACAGCGGGGTACTGCACTAGATTCGGGACGCGCATGGCGCTCCCTGGTCCGTGGTAAGTCTACCTCGGAGAGCGTTGGCGCCGCTCGGAGCCGTCGGACAGCTCCGCGAGCCGGGTGTGCATCCGCATTCTTCGGAAGTGACGCGGCGCGTCGTCGGTCGGCTCTGCTGAGATCCAAACCTCGACTCCTATGTCGGCCGCGTCGAGCGCGCCCAGCATCACCCATCCGCGGCGCGCAAGGCGGTGCCCGGAGGGATGCGACCCGTAGAACACGTACTGCAGGCTCTGCGCGACGTAGTGGCCGGAGAGATGCGGTAGCAGCCCGCGGAGTTCGAGAATCCACAAGCGGATTGCTGCTTCGCCGAGCACGTTGTTGGGGAAAGTGTGATCGCTGTCGAACGTGACTTGTACCGTTGCTCGTTCGACCGGCGAGAGGAATCGCGTGGGGCATGCGCGAGGCTCAGGAAGCCGTATCCGCTCCCTAGGCTTAGCAGCCAGTGCGGACAATCGATCGGGCAAGCGAACGCCCGACTGCGCAGTTGGCGTAGCGTTTTTGTCAGGGAACATGTTGTACTCCTTCGTTACGGAGAGGCCCACGCGCGTATGCCGGGTGTGTGGGCCTCTCGACGTTGTTAGATGGTGGGCCGGACGATCTTCCACTTGTCCCAGAGCGCAACAAGGTCCTCGTAGGGAGCAGCGAGCTTCGGCTGTCGATAGGCCTCGTCTGCTTCGGCCTTCTCCAATGCCCGGATCGCCTTTTCGCCTTCAGAGCGGAGCTCTTTGTACCGAGAAGCAAGCGCTTCCAGGTCCACCTTGGGTCGGTCAAGCTCGTAGAGCACTTCGCGGCGGAGCGCGCTTGCGATTTCTGCCGCCGCATCCTCGTCGATTTTGGCCTCCGCGCGCGCAGCCTGCGCTTCCGCTACAAGGCTCTGTTCGTGCGTGCGGACCCGGTCGAACACAGAGCGGTCGATAGCTGACACCGTCTCTGCTTCGGTGGCCGTGTTGGGGTACGTCCGCAGCCGCACGGCAATGCGCACGTCGTTCGGGTTGGGCTGGTACTCGGTCATGGCCATGCTCCTATCGGCGGGCGTTGCGCTTGGCGCGCGCGGCCAGGTTGTCGATGCGTCCGCGGGTGATCTCGGCTGCGTCGGCTTGCGCGAGGGCGCGTTCGAATGCTGCCTCACAAGCCGCGAGCTCCGCGTGGATGTCGGAGATGCGCTGCCGGTACCGCCCTCGATAGGTGTCTGTCTGGTTTGCGATTGCGGGACCGCCGGACGCGGGATAGGGCGGCAACTGGATTTCCTTTGGCATGGTTAGTTCCTTTCAGCTCTTTCGGAAGGCCGACGAGTCAGGGTGGGCGTGACGTCAAGCAACGCGGACGGCGGCACTACGCCGTGCGCCGAGAGATGGCGCACGAGCGCATCACGGACAATGGCTGCTTTCGACACCCCGCTGACCGCGACAAGCCGGTTCAGTGCGTCGTCCAGACCGGGACTAATCCCGATTCTGAGATCGACCGAGTTGCCGAGATTGGGTTGACCGCGTGACTTCATTTGCTCGCCTCTCATATGTTAGCTAAATGAATTCTACGCGTGGAATGGTTCGCGCCGCTGGCCGGCTCGTCTCTCAGAATCCGAGATACGCGCTGCACATTGACGTTTAGGTTTCTGCACTCGTCGGTCCAGCAAAATCGAGCGCGCAAGGCTCGGGATTAGCGAAGGTTGAACGGGACGAAAGGACTATTCGAATGCCCAACAACAGCCCCGATACGGCGACCTACTCTGAGTACGGACTCCCGCGAGACTCCCGAATCCTTCCTAACGGTCGCAAACGACCGTTGACCGCGCAGGAGAATGCGCGAGCGATTCGTCGGGCCATGTTGCGCGATGACAGCACCCTGCCAAGCAACGTACGTCCGCCGCGCTCGGCCTGACGCGCTAGGCCCCCGGTAGGAGCCCTGGGTCCTAGTGCTCAACGCAACCTAGGGCTCCGCCCCGTTCGCACGCGAGCGCCCATCCTTCTGAGCACGGGAGACCGCTAGGTCAGGTCGCCCAACCATGAGTAGTGGGGCATTGATTCGGCGCTGTTCGGTTGAAGCTTCAGCCCGTACCGCAAGAGCTTCTTGTCCTCGTATCGGTAGAAACGCGGTGCAGTGCGGCGCAGATAGTCCCGCTCGACATATCCCCATTTGTCGGGCTCAAACGCGGTTGCAGTGGAGGACGCAACGATGTCTCCGAACTGCAAGAGCTGGATGTCTTCGTTGTTTGCGACGGACCCTCCAGCGCGATCGAGCCACTGCATCTTGATCTCCCCAGGAGCCCTTCGGAGTCGGTCTTCGTACTCTCGGAAGTAATCCTTCTGCATGCCCTTGTAGTGGCTCACTGTGTAGTGCAGCTTCTTTCCCTTGCTCGCCGCGAACCACGATAGACGTTCGAGCAACAGCCGAAGCGTGAACTGATAACGCACCTGCGCGTTCGGAAGACTGTCAGTGATGTGTTCTCTGCACACAACGACCGCAGAAAGCTTGATCCAGTCCTGGTCGCCAAGACTCTGAGTCAGATACTTGCGAGCACCGTGCTGATTCACCTGGTTCCAGTGCAGGTGCTTGCCTTCTTGCCGATGCGTACCTTCACGCAACTCCGCGAGGAAGTCGACCGCACGTTGTGCGCTTTGCTCCTCATCGATGATGAACGCACCCAAGACAAAGTGCTTCGAGGATCGGGCAGCTTCGCCCGCAACGCCTGACTCGTCTATGTAAGCCTGCAGCATGTGCTCAGGATGCCAGAAGCCACCGTCAGGTCGGGATGGAAACCCCGTCAGAAACTGATCGCGCGATCCCCGTCTGAAGGCCAGAAAACCCCGTCACCGTGCTCCGCCGGGGCAAACCGGCGCACCCCAGAGCGCACCGAGTAACGGGGTCTGAACTCGCGACCTCCCAGGAAAACACTCGGCAGGACGGGTGACGGCGGATCAGCTCGGTGCGCTTCGGTTCTCCCCGGATTACTCACGGCGAGGGTCTTCCAAACTGATTACGCGGGTTCGATTCCCGTCATCCCCTCCATCGAGTGCCCGTGAGCCCTGCTTCAGGCCTGTTCCACAGCCGTCTCCACCTCCCGCATCCGCTACCTCGACGAGATACCAGTAACTGCGAGGCGATGCACAGATTTACACGCAGATAATGGCATCTCGTCAGGCATGCGGTTGGCTGGTGACCTTGGCGTGCAGCAGCACGACCTCCGAGGCGAAGCCCGCGCGCTCGTAGAAGCGCACGGCTCCCGGGCTCGAATGCACGGTCACGCGTTCCAGGCCCAGCTCGGATGCGCGTTCCAGGACGGCCAGCACGAGCCGCGCGCCGATCCCCGCGTCGCGAAGCCGCGGGACGACGTACGCGCACTGCAGGTCGCCGGAGGCGCGGTCGAACGCGCGTGCGCTCGGAACGCGGAGGGTGACGGCGAGCCACGCCATCCCGACCACCTCCCGGTCGGCGGTCGTCACCGCGACGAAACAGGTGTGGGTCGAGTCGTGATCGGCGGCCCAGGCAGCGAATCGCACTGCGAAGGACTCGCGCGTGTCGTCCGGCTCCCCGCCGTTCTCCTCGAGCGAGTCCCAGCGCAGTCCGCCGACCGCGAGGAGGTCGGACACTGAGGCTGGCTTGATATCGACGTCGGCGTGCATCCAGCCACTGTACGCACGGCGCAACACAAAGCGGTCGGTCCCCACACCGGGAACCGACCGCTTCGCACGTGCACAGCGCGCGGGGACTACTCCGTCCCGACCGCCTTGTCGGCCGCGTCGCGGGCGCCGTCGATCTGCGACTCGAACTTGCCTCCCGTGACCTTGTTGGCCGCGTCGGCGACGCCGTCGAGGAGCTTGTCGCTGATGTCTTCGGCCTGTTCGCTCTTCAGAGCGTTCTTGACCTGGTCGCTGTCGAGGAACTCTTTCGCCTTGTTGGTGATGTCGTCCAGTCCGGCCATGGGGCACCTTCTTTCATCCGAGGGATCGAAGTGCCTTCATTCTGGTGCCGCCGCCGGCAGACGGCAAGGGTCGCCGCCGCGTCAGCGCTGCAGGAACGCCAGCACCGCCAGCACCCGGCGGTGGTCGTCGCCGGAGTCCTCCAAGGCGAGCTTCTGGAAGATCGAGGTCACGTTCTTCTCCACGGCCCCCACGCCGATCACCAGCCGCTGGGCGATGCCTGCGTTCGTCCTGCCCTCCGCCATCAGCTGCAGCACCTCGCGCTCGCGCGGCGTCAGCGATTCCAGCGGGTTCGTGCGCCGCACCAGCAGTTCGCGCACCACCTGCGGGTCGAGGACGGTGCCACCGTCCGCCACGCGGGTGACCGCATCCCGCAGCTCATCGAGCGAGGCGATGCGGTCTTTCAGCAGGTAGCCTGTGCCACCCTGACCACTCGCGAGGAGTTCCTGCGCGTACGTGCCCTCGACGTACTGGCTGAGCAGCAGCACTCCGATCTCCGGATGCTCCGCCCGCAGCGTGAGCGCGGCGCGCACGCCCTCGTCGCGGAACGTCGGCGGCATCCGCACGTCGAGGACCGCCACGTCCGGGGCGAGCGAGCCGACCGAGGCGAGGAGCGCATCCGCGTCCCCGTAGGCGCCGACGGTCTCGAAGCCCGCCTCGTCGAACAGGCGCACCAGACCTTCGCGCAGCAGCACGGAGTCGTCGGCGATGACCAGGCGAAGGCTGGTGGGGTCACTCGAAGTCACCCCACCAGCCTAGAGGCGGGGCACAGCCGGTGGATGCGCGCAGCAGCCACCAGTGCACGTCCGCGCACCCTGGCCGAGTCACACCGGGATGCGCGCCCCGATCCGCGTGGGACCGCCCACCGGGCTGTCCACCACGAACTCGCCGCGCAACCCGCGCACGCGCTCGTCCAGCCCTGCGAGTCCGTGCCCTGCGAGCTTCGACGCTCCCCCTGTGCCGTTGTCCGTCAGCCACACGCTCAGCCACGCCGCCCCTGTCGCCTGATCGACCGTGCGGTCGAGGAACAGCCGCGCCTCCGTCGCGCCGGAGTGCTTCGCGAGATTCGCGGACAGCTCTGCGGCCACGAAGTACACGCTGCGCTCCAGCTCCGGCGAGAACCGCGTGCCCTGCTGCAGCGACGACTCCACCCGCAACGGGATGGGGCTGCGCGCGGCGAGCGAGTCGACGGCGGCGACGAGTCCCCTGTCCTGCAGGATCGGCGGGGCGAAACCGCGGGACAGTGCTCGCAGCTCCTCGAGGGTGTCGTGGGCCTGCTGGCCGGCCTCCGCGAGGATGGCGCGTGCCGCATCCGGATCGTCGGAGAGTTTGCGCTCCGCTGCAGCGATGTCCATCTGCAACCGGACGAGCCGCTGCTGCGGACCGTCGTGCAGGTCGCGCTCCAGCCGACGCAGCGCCTGGTCCTCCGCCACCACCGCTGCACCACGGGATGCGGACAGGTCGGCCACTTCACGCTGCAGCGCCTCCGAGCGCCACGCCCCGAGCATCCCGAGCGCGATGACGCCGTGCAGCGAGGTGAGGCCGCGGGTGATGAACGGAAGGGTGACGGCGAAGATGACGCCGACGATCAGCTCGAGGATCGCATCCCCTGCCCGAGGGTCGAAGGTCGAGTGGATGCCGAACACCCAGTCGACGACCACACGCGAGAGGTAGATGTCCCTGCCGTTATCCGGGGTGAAACGCTCCCAGAACCACGCTGTCAGGCCGCCGAGGGCGACCGAGGTCCAGACGATGGTGAGCGTCCACGAGACGATGCTGACGATCGGGTTGATGATCAGAGTGTGCAGCAGGTACAGCCAGTAGTGGCCGTTGACGAACGGCCCGAACATGGCGCGCCAGAACGGCTGCGGCGTGCCGGGCTCCGACCACTGAGGCTCGGTGATCGGCGGGCGCCCTGCCCAGCGCAGACGCACGATCTCCAGCGTCCCGAACGCACGGACGACGTAGAACGCGGCGATCAGCACGAACAGACCGACGTAGATGACGATGGTGCCGACGCCCGTCCAGAACAGGGTCAGCCCGACGGACATGCCGATGATCGCGATGGGCATGGTCAGCAGCAGGAAGCCGAGCTCGCGGGGCACGCCGCGCCAGAGGCCGCCGTAACCCCGGCGGGTGACTGTGGATGCGGCGGACGCGTCGGCCGGTCGCGCGCCGGCGGGCTGCGCGTCGCCTGGTCGCACGTCGCCTGGCCGCGCGTCGCCTGGCCGTATGTCGGGGGTGCTCACAGCATCCAGAGTGCCAGATGTCGTGGCGGCGCGGACGGGAGGTGTGTCTGTGCTCATGGTTGGTCTCCTTCGTGTTCCTCCAGCCTCCCGAACCGGCGCCGGCGCTGGTATCGAGCGGCCGCCCGGACCTGTGCGGGGGTTATCCCACCCTTAGTTAGCGGAGGCTCAGCTTCGTTGCGGAATTCCTGTGGACGCGTAGCGTTGTCTTCAGTCAGCAGAAAGGACGCCAACCCATGACGGACATCGCCGCAACCCAGAGTGTTTCGAACCCCGACGTCGCCGCCGGAGTCGCCCAGTTCCTGAGCCCCGTGGTCATCGACCTCACCGCCCTCGTCGTCAACGGCAAGCAGGCCCACTGGCACGTGCGCGGAGCCAACTTCATCGGCGTGCACGAGCTGCTCGACGTCATCGTCGACCACGCCCAGGAGTGGGCCGACCTCGCCGCGGAGCGCATCGTCGCCCTCGGTCTCCCCGTCGACGCCCGCCTCGGCACGGTCGCAGCCAAGACCAGCACGACCGAGCTCACCGCAGGCTTCCGCCAGTCGAACGACACCATCGCCGAGGTCATCGGCCAGATCGACGCTGCCCTCGCCAACGTGAACGCCGCCGTCAAGGAGCTCGACGAGCTCGACCAGACCAGCCAGGACATCGCCATCGAGATCGCCCGCGGCCTCGACAAGGACCGCTGGTTCCTGTTCGCGCACATCAGCAAGTAGCGCAGCCTTCCGCGGCACGCCCGCATCGAATGGCCCTGGATCGTCCGACGATCCGGGGCCATTCGCCGTCCCGGGGCCGGCGCATGCCCGACGAGATGCCAGTGACTGCGCTCAGGGCACGGATATCGCGCGCAGATACTGGCATCCCGTCGATTAGCGTGCCGTGGCCTGTGGACGCGCGTGTGGAGTGGCGTCCGACGACGGCACCTCCCTCACGCAGACGAGCGCTGCTCGGCGGGCGCCGGTTCCTCGACTGCGCGGGCTACGCCCAGCCGAGCGTGTCGTGCGTGAAGCGGCCGGCCAGCAGCGTCGCGGCCACGGGCATCCCACGCAGGTCGGCGGCCAGGCAGGTGAACGGGTCGGCGTCGAGCACCGCGATGTCCGCCGGCTGGCCCGCCCGGATGCTCGACCGGGTGGATGCGCGCAGCGCGGCCTCCCTGGACAGCGCCTGCTCAGGGTGCCACGGCGACCGGCCGTCGCGCGACCGGGTGACGGCGGCCGACAGCGCGATCCACGGATCGAGCGGCGCGACGGGAGCGTCCGAGCCGAAGGCGATGGTTGCGCCTGAGGCGTGCAGTTCCGCGAGAGGGAACGCACGGTCGGTCCGGCCGGCCCAGAGCGCGTCTGCGACATCGCGGTCGTCCATCGCGTGCTCCGGCTGCACGCTCGCGGTGACGCCGAGCCTGGCGAAGCGCGGCACGTCGACGGCCGAGACCAGCTGTGCGTGCTCGATCCGTCCCCGGCAGCCGACCGTCTCGAACGCGTCGAGCGCCAGCGTGTTCGCGCGGTCGCCGATCGCGTGCACAGTGGGCTCGATGCCGGAGGAGGCTGCGCGCCGCATCCACTCGACGAGTTCGGCGTTCGTGAGATTGGCGATGCCGTGCCCTCCGTCGGGATACGCGCTGACGCACAGTGCGGTGCGCGTGTTGAGGGAGCCGTCGCTGATGATCTTCGCCGGTCCCACCGTGAGCAGGCCGTCCGTGCCGTCGATGACGTCTCCCGTGCGCAGCCCGGCCGCGATGGCGCGCTCCAGGTCGTCGGGGTAGACGCCGAACTCGACCCTGAGCGCCGCAGCCGAACCACCGGATGCGCCGGAGCCGGTGGACACACCGGCGCCGGTGGATGCGCCCCCGGCCATCCTGCGCTGCCACACCTCCAGGTTCCAGCCGTACTCGAGGTCGACGATCCCGACCACGCCACGCGCGGCTGCCGCCGACGCCGCCTCGGCCGCCCACCGCTCGAGGGTGGCGTCGTCGGCAGCGGCGAGCAGGCTGGTGACGGCGAAGCTCGCGTCCTCGCGCAACACAGCTGCGGACGGATCGTCTGCCGTCTCGGGCGCGAACCGTCGCGCGGCCGCCGTGCTCAGCCAGGAGCAGTGCAGGTCGCCGGCGATCAGGACGACAGCGCGGCCGTCCGCTGCCGCATCCAGGAGGGCGCGGGTGGGCTGGTCCGGCCAGAGCGCGTCATGGAACCCGAAGCCGACCAGCGGCTCCGCCGCCGCCCGCTCCCCTGCCCGGCGCGACCCGCCTGCCGGGCTCCGCGGCTGCTCCGCGTCCTCCGCTGCGATGCGCGCACACACGAGGTCGGCCGCCTCCGCCGCCGATCGTGCCCGCGAGATGTCGAGCCGCCGTGCGGTCTGCGCCCACTGGGTGAAATGCACGTGCTGGTCCCACAGCCCTGGAACGATCCACCGTCCGTCGAGCTGCACCTGCCGAACGGTCCCCGCGGCACTGATATCCCGTGCAGCCACGCTCCCGGCATCGCCGACGGCCACGATCGCCCCGTCGCGCAGCAGCACATCGTGCTCGCCGTCCACGCCGGGCAGGCGTGCCCCGCGCAGCAGCACCGCCTCTGCGCTGCTCCCCTGCTGCGTCACCGCGCCGCGCGCATCCGGTCGTGCACCCTGCGCATCTCCGCCGCCAGGTCGCGGCTGGCGTACACGCCGTCGCCTTCGAGTTCGCCGATGATCCTGTCGACCGTCTCTGCCGGCTTGTTCTGGCTGAGCTTGCTCTTCGCGACGATCTTCGTGGGCGTCAGGCGCATCCCGACGGTGCCGGAGGAGATGCGCTGCGCGTACGCCGCGTCCGCGGGTGCGCCGAGCATCCTTCGCGGTTCTGGCATCCTGTCCTCGAAGTGGTCGACCAGCTTGCCGAGCACCTCGAAGTTCTCCTCGTCGCTGAGGATCTCCGGCACGCCGCTCAGGTGCGCTGCCGTGAAGTTCCAGGTGGGCACGGCCGGGTTGGCGTCGTACCAGCCTGGCGAGATGTAGCCGTGCGGCCCCTGCACCACCACGAGGATCTCGTGCTGCCCCAGCTCGTGCACCAGGTCGTCCGGACGGCCGACGTGCGTGACGATCGAGAGCTCGTCGCGCGACTCGTCGACCAGGATCGGGTAGTGCGAGGCGACCAGCCCCTCCGCGGTGCTGCTGACGATCGTCGCCCACGGGTTCAGACGGATCAGCCGCTTGATCTCCTCCACGTCGGCGAGGGCGAAGCTGGGGTTCTGTCTCATCGGCTGTCTCCGGTCGGGGTCGGCTTGGTCAGGCTCGGGCGGTGTTCAGCACCAGCTCGTCGCCCATACGCGGAGCGCTCAGGCCTGGTCCTTCGGGCACCAGTACAGTTTGCGCCCTCCCAGGAGCTCCATCACGATGTGCGTGCCGCAGATCCGGCACGGCAGGCCCTCGCGCTTGTACACCCAGTGCCTGTCCTCGCGGCTCGCCATCGCCTTGCGGTAGCTCTCGGGGTCGAGGTCGTCCATGGTCATCATCTGGCCGGTCTCGACGCCGATCCGCAGCAGCTTCGCCCAGTCCTGCCAGAGCGCTCGCGCCGTGTCCTCCTGCACCAGCTTGCCCGGCGTGTGCGGGTTGAGGCGGGCGCGGAACAGCAGCTCTGCGCGGTAGACGTTGCCGATGCCTGCGACGACGTTCTGATCCATCAGCAACAGGGCGATCGACGTCTGCTTCTTGCGCACGGCGGCGACGAAGCGGTCTTCCGCCGCCTGGTCGTGCTGCAGGAGCGGGTCGGGTCCGAGTTTGGCGATCACCGCATCCACCTGGGCGGGATCGAGGACCTCGCAGGCCGTCGGTCCGCGGAGGTCGGCGACGGCGGTGTCGCTCAGCAGTCGCACCCGCACCTGGCCGATCGGTTCCGGCGGGAACGTGGTGATCTCGTCCTCCACCTTCTCCGACTCCGCCATGCGCAGCCGCGTGCGCCGCGGCGCGCCGATGCTGTGCAGGGAGTTCTCCCCAGCACTGTCCAGAACGGCGCCATCCATAACGGCGCCATCGAGATCAGCGCCGTCCGCATCCTCCAGCACCGTCCCGCGCTGGTTGGTCTGCCCCATCCGCCCGTTCGCCGCCGCGATGGTCGGGTCGACGCTGATATCGCCCGCGAAGTCCCACGCGCCGTAGATGCCCAGGTGGATGCGCAGCCAGAGCCCGTTGTCGAACTCCAGGAACATCTGCTTGCCCACCGCGCGGGCGTCGGTCATCACGTGACCGTCGATGCGGGACGCTCCCTCGGTGAACCGTCCCTGCGGCGACGACACGGCGATGCGGTGCCCGACGAAGTTGGTGGCGAACTGGCGGGCGATGCGGTGGACGGAGTGACCCTCGGGCATCAGTGATCCACGTTCTTGCCCGCGATGTCTCCCGTCGCCTCGAACTCGGCGAGCTGGGCGATGCGCCGGACGTGCCGCTCCTCCAGCGAGAACGGCTCTGCGATGAAGACGTCGATGAAGCGCGTCGCCTCCTCGACCGTGTGCTGCCTGGCCCCGATGGAGATGACGTTGGCGTCGTTGTGCTGCCGGGCGAGCTGCGCCGTGCTCTCGTTCCAGACGAGGGCTGCGCGCGCGCCGATCACCTTGTTGGCCGCGATCTGCTCGCCGTTGCCCGAGCCGCCGAAGACGACACCGAGCGCCTCGACGCCCGCCTGCTGGTCGGCGACGACGGCCTTGGCAGCGTTGATGCAGAACGCCGGGTAGTCGTCGATCGGGTCGTAGCTCTGCGGGCCGTGGTCGACGACGTCGTGACCGGCCTCCGCGAGGTGGGCCTGAAGGTGGGTGCTGAAGTCCAGACCGGCGTGGTCGGTGGCGATGTGGATGCGCATGCACCCAGTTTAGGGAGAGCCACCGACGCAGCAGCACAGCTGCAGCACACCAGGATCACAGCACCTGACCCTCCGCCGCCGATGCGTCTAGGGTTGTCCATTGGACACAATCCGTCGAATCTTCAAGGAGTCAGCGTTGCCAGGAGAAAACCTCACCCGCGTCGAAGCCCAGGAGCGTGCATCGCTCGTCAGCACCAACTCGTATGAGGTCGTCCTCGACCTGACGACGGGGCCGGAGACGTTCCTCAGCACCACCACCGTGCGCTTCGACGCAGAAGAGGGATCGTCGACGTTCATCGACGCGATCACCCGCACGGTCCACTCTGTGACCCTCAACGGCGTCGAGCTCGACCCCGCGCGGGTCAGCGACGGCGTGCGCATCCAGCTCGACGGCCTCGAGGCCCAGAACGAGCTGACCGTCGTCGCGGACGCGATCTACACCAACACCGGAGAGGGCCTGCACCGCTTCGTCGACCCCGTCGACGGCGAGGTGTACCTCTACAGCCAGTTCGAGGTCCCGGACTCCCGCCGCATGTTCGCCGTGTTCGAGCAGCCCGACCTGAAGGCGGAGTTCACCTTCACCGTCACGGCTCCCGCGCACTGGGCCGTCGTGAGCAACTCCCCCACGCCAGAGCCCACCGACGCCGGCGATGGCAAGAAGACCTGGGCGTTCGCGCCCACCAGCCGCATCTCCTCATACATCACCGCGCTCATCGCCGGGCCGTACGAGTCGGTGCACAGCGAGCTCACCAGCCGCGACGGCCGCGTCATCCCGCTCGGCGTCTATGCGCGCAAGTCGCTGGCCGAGTACCTGGATGCGGACTACATCTTCGAGAAGACCCGTCAGGGCTTCGCGTTCTACGAGGAGAAGTTCGACTACGCGTACCCGTTCGAGAAGTACGACCAGCTCTTCGTCCCCGAGTTCAACGCCGGCGCGATGGAGAACGCCGGAGCGATCACCTTCACCGAGACCTACGTGTTCCGCTCGAAGGTCACCGACGCCATCAAGGAGCGTCGCGTCGTCACGATCCTGCACGAGCTCGCGCACATGTGGTTCGGCGACCTGGTGACGATGAAGTGGTGGAACGACCTCTGGCTGAACGAGTCGTTCGCCGAGTACGCATCCACCCTCGCCACCGCGGAGGCCACCGAGTGGCACGAGGCGTGGACGACCTTCGCCGCGATGGAGAAGAGCTGGGCGTACAAGCAGGACCAGCTGCCGTCCACGCACCCGATCGTCGCGACCATCAACGACCTCGAAGACGTGCAGGTCAACTTCGACGGCATCACGTACGCCAAGGGCGCATCCGTGCTCAAGCAGCTGGTGGCGTGGGTCGGCCAGGACGACTTCCTCGCCGGCGTCGCCCAGTACTTCAAGAAGCACGCGCACTCCAACACCGAGCTGCGCGACCTGCTCGTTGAGCTGGAGGCCACCAGCGGCCGCGACTTGACCGACTGGTCGGAGAAGTGGCTGGAGACCGCGGGCGTCAACACGCTCCGCCCGGAGATCGAGGTGGATGCGGACGGCACGATCACGTCGTTCGCCGTGCTGCAGACCGCGGCGGCGGACTACCCCACCATCCGCCCGCACCGCCTCGCCATCGGGTTCTACAACCTGGTGGACGGCCGTCTCGTGCGCGACCACCGCATCGAGCTCGACGTCGACGGTGAGCGCACCGACGTCGCAGAGCTCGTCGGCCTCGCCCGCCCCGCACTGGTGCTGCTGAACGACGACGACCTCGCGTACGCGAAGATCCGCCTCGACGAGCAGTCCCTCCAGGTCGCCATCGAGCACCTCTCGTCCATCGAGAACCCGCTCGCCCGCTCGCTCGTCTGGGGTGCAGCTTGGGATGCGACGCGGGACGCGGAGACCCCGGCAGGCGACTACGTCCGCCTCGTCCTCGGCAACATCGCGCCGGAGACCGAGTCCACCACGATCCGCACGACGCTCAGCCAGCTGCTCCTCGCCGCCGGTTCGTACGTCGCGCCGGAGCGCCAGCAGGCGACGGTGGAGGAGGTCGCATCCACCCTGTGGACGCTGGCCCAGCAGGCCGAGACGGGAAGCGACG
The DNA here is from genome assembly GCF_044765685.1 of Leifsonia sp. NPDC102414. NCBI lineage: Bacteria > Bacillati > Actinomycetota > Actinomycetes > Micrococcales > Microbacteriaceae > Leifsonia > Leifsonia sp. NPDC102414. The sequence continues at coordinate 663,740 of NZ_JBIWKN010000001.1, read as the reverse complement.
CGCAGTTCCAGTTCGTCAAGTTCTTCGCCGCAGCAGCCTCGACCGACGAGCAGCTGGCGACCGTCGCAGCACTGCGCGACGGCAGCGTGACGCTGCCCGGCCTCGAGGTCGACACCGACCTGGCCTGGGAGCTGCTGATCGCCCTCGCCGCCGGAGGCAAGGCCGGCACGCAGGAGATCGACGCTGCGCTCGCCGCCGACAACACCGCCAACGGCGCGCAGTTCGCCGCGCAGGCCGCAGCGAGCATCCCGACGCAGGAGGGCAAGCAGGCCGCCTGGGACTCGGTGTTCGCCACGGACACCGCGCCGAACACGATCGTGCGCTACACCGGTCTCGGCTTCCAGCGCGCGGCGGACAAGAGTGTGCTCGCCACGTTCGTGGAGCCGTACTTCGCGTCGCTGCAGGGCGTCTGGGAGTCGCGCAGCTACAAGATCGCCGAGTACCTGGTGGCCGGGATGTACCCGGCGCCGCTCGCGAACGCCGAACTGCGGGAAGCGACGAAGGCCTGGCTCGCCGCCAACGCGGAGCCGGCCGCGCTTCGCCGCCTGGTGGTCGAGAACCTGGCCGGCGTCGAGCGCGCGCTCGCGGCCCAGGAGCGCGACGCCCGCTAACGACAGCGCCGACCTCATCCCGTGGTCCCCGACGCCGTGCGCCTCTCTGCGCACGGCGTCGGGGACCACTCGTGTGTCCGGGCACATCCGCCTCGTACCGGGGTACGACAGGCAGTGGATGCGAGACCGGACCACGCGCCGATGTCGCAAACGGCGCGGGTTCAATAGGGTCGTAGCATGATCCAACTCGAGCGCCTCACAAAGACGTACGGTTCCAAGACCGCCGTCAACGACATCTCGGCGACCATCCAACCGGGCAAGGTCACCGGCTTCCTCGGCCCGAACGGCGCGGGCAAGTCCACCACCATGCGCATGATCATGGGACTCGACCGGCCGACGCACGGCACGGCCATCGTCAACGGCAAGCGCTACGTCGACCACAAGTCCCCCCTCACCGAGGTGGGAGCCCTGCTCGACGCGAAGGCCGTGCACACCGGCCGCAGCGCATACAACCACCTGCTGGCGATGGCGGCGACGCACGGCATCCCCAAGCGCCGCGTGCACGAGGTCATCGGCCTCGCCGGACTCGAAGCGGTCGCGGGCAAGCGCGTCGGAGGCTTCTCGCTCGGCATGGGGCAGCGCCTCGGCATCGCGGCGGCCATGCTCGGTGACCCTGCCACCCTCATCCTGGACGAGCCGGTCAACGGCCTCGACCCGGAGGGCGTGCTCTGGGTCCGTCAGTTCGCCAGGCACCTCGCCTCCGAGGGCAGGACGGTGTTCCTGTCGTCCCACCTGATGAGCGAGATGGCGCAGACCGCCGACCACATCATCGTGCTCGGCAGAGGCCGCGTTCTTGCGGACGCTCCCGTTGCCGACATCCTCGCCGGCGCCACCCGCAACGCCGTGCGCGTCCGCACTCCGCAGGCCGAGCAGCTCGCCCGCGCCATCGCGGGAGCCGACGTGACCATCACCGGCATCGAAGCCAGCCTCCTCGAGGTCTCCGGACTCACCAGCGCCCAGGTCGGAGAGGCCGCCGCACAGTTCGGCATCGTCCTCCACGAGCTCACCCCCCTCAACGCCTCCCTGGAGGAGGCCTACCTCGAACTGACACAGGACGAGGTCGAATACCGCACGGAGGTCTCCCGATGAGCACCGCGACAGCAACCATGCCCGTCAGGCACACTTCGCTCGGGCACCTGAACTTCGCCCGCGTGATCCGCTCGGAGTGGATCAAGCTCCGCTCGCTGCGCTCCACGTTCTGGACGTACGCGATCGTCGTCATCCTCGGGCTCGGCATGACCTGCCTGGTCGCGTTCTCGATCCCTGACACGATCGCGAAGCAGATCCCGGCCGCCCAGCATTCCGCCTTCGTCGTCAACACCGCGTCGTTCGGCGTGACCTTCGGCCAGCTCGCGGTCGCCGTCCTCGGCGTGCTCGCCATCAGCGGCGAGTACTCCACGGGCATGATCCGCTCCTCGTTCGCCGCCGTGCCGAAGCGCCTCCCCGTGCTCGCGGCCAAGGCGATCGTGCTGTTCATCGCCTCGTTCGTCGTCGGCGTCGTGACCGTGGCAGGCTCCTGGGCCATCGCGGCACCCGTGCTCTCCGGCAAGGGCTTCACGGCCGACTTCTGGTCGGCCGACACCCTCTGGGCGATCCTCGGCGCAGGCGCATACCTCGGCCTGGTGTCGGTGTTCGCGCTCGGACTCGGCACGATCCTCCGGGCGGGGGCCGGCGGAATCGCCGCTGCGCTCGGCGTCGTCTTCCTGCTGCCGATCATCGTCAACCTGGTGCACTCTCTCACCAACATCGAGTGGATCGGCAAGGCGAGCAACTACCTGATCAGCGCTGCGGGCGCCGGAATGGCCGGGTCGGACAACGGCGGATTCGAGCCGTGGGCGAACGTGCTCATCGTGCTCGGCTGGACCGCGGTGGCATTCATCGTCGGCGCGATCATCCTGAAGCGCCGCGACGCGTAGCCGCGCAACCTCCACAGGTAACGCCACCACATGACAGACGAACAGCTCACCCCCGGCCGGACGACTCCGGCCGGGGGTGATCTGCAGCTCCCCCGGCCCCCCGGCGTCATCCGGCGCACGATGGCCGCACATCCCGTGGCCGTGGATGCGGTGGTGGCAGGCATCTACCTCGTCCCGACGCTCCTCGCCGGAGTGGTGGGGATGGTCGTCGAGCCGAGCTGGCAGCTCGGCGTGCGCGTCGGGCTCGCCGCCATCGCCGGCGCAGCGCTGTTCCTGCGGAGGCACAATCCCGTCGCCGTCTTCGCGGTCGGCGCCGCCGTGATGGCGATCAGCGTCTTCCTCGGCCACGACGTGGATGTGGTCCCAGCGCTCTTCGCGCTGTACGCCCTCGCGGTCTACCGCTCCGCCCGCGCGGCCTGGATCGCATTCGGAGTACTCTCCGCCGTCGCCATCGCGACGCTCAGCCTGTCGGTGGTCATCGACCACGCCGCCCTGTTCTCCCCGCTGGAGACGGCGGTGGTGCCCTCGGCGTTCACGGTGATCTCGTTCGCGCTGTTCTTCGTGCTGATCGGCAACAACATCGGCAACCGGCGCCGCTATCTTGTGGCGCTCATCGACAGGGCGCAGCAGCTCGCTCGCGAGCGCGACCAGCAGGCGGTCATCGCGGCGACGGCCGAGCGCAACAGGATCGCCAGAGAAATGCACGACATCGTGTCGCACAGCCTCACGGTGATGATCACCCTCGCGGACGGCTCTGCAGGGCTGGCGGCGATCTCGCCCGAGCGCTCTGCGGAGGCGATGCGGATGGTCGCAGAAACGGGGCGAGGGGCGCTCGGCGACATGCGGAGACTCCTCGGCGTGCTGCGTGCGACGGACGGCGACGGCGACGAGCGCGCCCCGCAGCCGGGCGTGAGCGAGCTGAGCGAACTGGTGGAGCGTTTCCGCGCAGCAGGGCTGCCCGTGCGCGTCACGGTCGACGGCGTTCCTCCGACGGACACCGGGCAGCAGCTCACGATCTTCCGTGTCGTCCAGGAGGCGCTGACGAACGCGCTGCGGTACGCAGCACTCGCGACGGTGGTGGAGGTGCGCATCCGGTTCGGGACGGACACCATCGAGATCACGGTCGACGATGACGCGGCCGTGCACGGCGCGACAGGCCAGGGCTCCGGCCGTGGCCTGCTCGGGCTGAGCGAGCGCGTTGCGCTCTACGGCGGCAGACTGGAGGCAGGACCGAAACAGGGAGGCGGCTGGCGCCTGCTGGCGGTGTTCGACGCGATCCCGCCGGCCGCACGGATGAGCCCGACCACGCCGACCGCCCCGGCCACCCCGGCCACCCCGACCACCCCGACCACCCCGACCACCCCGACCGAGGAGAACACTCCGTGACCGACGACAACCCGATCCGCGTGCTGCTGGTCGACGACCAGGCGCTCGTACGCCTCGGCTTCCGCATGGTGCTCGAAGCGGACAGCGGCCTGAACGTCGTCGGAGAGGCGTCGGACGGACTCGAAGCTGTTCGCCTTGCCGTGGAGACCAGGCCGGACGTCATCCTGATGGACGTGCGGATGCCCTCCCTCGACGGCATCGAGGCCACCAGGCGCATCGTGGCGGCCAATCCGGAGGCGCGCATCATCATCCTCACCACCTTCGACCTCGACGAGTACGCCTTCGGCGGTCTCCGCGCAGGCGCGAGCGGCTTCCTGCTCAAAGACGCGAGACCGAGCGAGCTGACGGATGCGATCAGGGCCGTCGCCGCCGGAGACGCCGCGGTGTCAGGCAGGGTGACCAGGTCGATGCTGGAGCTGTTCGCGGACCGGCTGCCGGCCGCATCCACTGCCCAGAGCGGCGGCGTCGACCCGACAGCGGCGCTGACCCCGCGCGAACGCGAGATCCTGCTCGCCATCGCCGACGGGCTCTCCAACGGGGAGATCGGCACGAAGTTCTTCCTCACCGAGTCGACGGTCAAGACGCACGTCGGCCGGGTACTGGCCAAGCTGCACCTGCGCGACAGGGTGCACGCGGTGATCTTCGCCTACGACAACGGGCTCGTGGAGCGCTGAGCAGGTCCGGGTCCAGGGGGCGCCAAGGCGTGCCTCGGTAGGCTTGCACTCCTATGGTGAAGATGGATTTCTGGACGAACATCGGTACGTGGGCCGTCGCGAGCGGGCTGGTGCTCCTGAACGTGGCGGCGATCATCGTCGGCGCGTTCCTGCTGAGCTGGATCCTTCGGCTGGTGATCCGTCGCGTGGTGCGGCAGATCGTCACGGGCGTCAAGAAGAACCAGAACGTCACGGACACGCAGGCGCTCCCGGCATCCCCCTTGGCCGCCGTGCGCGTCGTGCAGCGCACCAGGACGCTCGGCTCCGTGCTGAGCAACATCGTCAATGTGACCATCGGCATCATCGCGATCGTCATGGTGATCGGGGTGCTCGCCCCCAACGCGCTCACGTCGTTCGCGCTGCTGTCCGCGGCGATCGGCGCCGGCCTCGGTTTCGGCGCGCAGAACATCGTGAAGGACGTGCTCAACGGGCTGTTCATGGTGATGGAGGACCAGCTCGGCGTCGGCGATGTCGTGGACCTCGGGTCGGCGACCGGAGTCGTGGAGGCGGTCGGCATCCGGATCACTCAGGTGCGCGACGTCAACGGAACGCTCTGGTTCGTGCGCAACGGAGAGATCCTTCGCGTCGGCAACATGTCGCAGGGCTGGTCGCGCGTCATCATCGACCTGGCCGTTCCGTACGACGTGGATGTGGAAGCGGTCGAGGCGAAGATGCTCGAGACGGCGACGGCGCTGGCGACGAGCCCGAAGTGGCGGTCGCGCATCCTGGAGAAGCCGGAGCTGTGGGGCCTGGAGTCGATCTCGGCCGACGCGATGGTGATCCGCATCGTCATCAAGACCCGCACGACGGCGAAGGACGATGTGTCCCGCGAGCTGCGCGTGCGCCTCAAGAACGCGCTGGACGAGATGGACGTGAAGCTGCCGTCGCTCAACGCGATCGTGCTGAGCGGTTTCGACAGCGCGGCGAGCGTCACGGGAGCCCACCCGCCGCGCACCAGACCGACTCCGGTGGTGCCGGAGGCGCCGGTGCTCAAGGGCCGCAAGGCGCGCGCGGCGGCGAAGCGCTCCGGTGTGGCTCCCGCCGATCCGCGCGCGCTGCGGATCGCCGGTGTGAAGACCACGACGGAGCCGAAGGCGGCGGGCGACGCGAAGGCGGCCAAGCCCGCCACCGGCCAGACGCCGAAGTCCACTGGCGCCGCCAAGTCCGGCACCCCGAAGCCGGCAACGGGCGAGACGCCGACGACCCCGCGTGCCACCAAGCCCACCACTGGCCAGACGCCCAAGACACCGGGGGCCGCCAGGCCGCCGGCAGCCGCAGACGACGACGCCCCCAAGACCAAGCCACCGGCGGAGTGACATGACCATCCCCATCCAGCCGACTCCCCCGCGTCCCACGTCGGACCCCGGCGCGGAGACCGCATCCACGTTCTACGAGCAGGTTGGCGGGCGCGAGACGTTCCGTCGCCTGGTCGACGCCTTCTACCGAGGCGTCGCCGACGACCCCGTGCTGAAGCCGATGTACCCGGAGGACGACCTCGGCCCTGCCGCCGAACGGCTCACGATGTTCCTGGAGCAGTACTGGGGCGGCCCTGGCACATACAGCGAGCAGCGCGGACACCCCCGACTCCGGATGCGGCACATGCCGTTCAAGGTCAACCCGGATGCGCGCGACCGCTGGCTGCTGCACATGCGCGCCGCCGTCGACGAGCTCGACCTGCCCCCGCTTGCGGAAGAGACCCTGTGGTCGTATCTGGAGCGCGCCGCACACGCGATGGTGAACACCTTCGAGGACTGAATTCGGTACTCTCGGAACAATCGTGCCGAAGGAGACACAGGATGACCCGAACCCCGTCGCAGCCGGACGCCATCATCGTCGGAGCCGGTCTCGCCGGGCTCGTCGCCGCCGGTGAGCTCCTCGACGCAGGCAAGACCGTCACGATCGTCGAGCAGGAGCCTGCGGCGTCCCTCGGCGGCCAGGCCTGGTGGTCGTTCGGCGGCCTCTTCCTCGTCGATTCGCCTGAGCAGCGCAGGATGGGCGTGCACGACTCGCTCGCCCTCGCCAGGCAGGACTGGTTCGGCAGCGCCGGCTTCGACCGCGACGAGGACCACTGGCCGCGCCGCTGGGCGGAGGCCTACCTGCAGTTCGCCGCGGGAGAGAAGCGGGCCTGGCTGCACGAGAAGGGCGTCCGCTTCTTCCCGATCGTCGGCTGGGCGGAGCGCGGCTCCGGAGGCGCAGGCGGCCACGGAAACTCGGTGCCGCGCTTCCACATCACCTGGGGAACCGGCCCTGGCGTGGTCGCGCCGTTCGCCGCCCGCCTGGCGGACGGTGTGGCGACGGGGGCGGCGACCGTGCTGCACCGCCACAGGGTGGACGAGCTGATCGTCGAGGGCGGCAGGGTCACCGGCGTCCGCGGCGCCGTGCTCGCGGAGGACAGCGCGGCGCGGGGCGCAGCGAGCAACCGCGACCAGGTGGGCGACTTCGAACTGCGCGCCGGCGCTGTGATCGTCACCAGTGGCGGCATCGGCGGCAACCACGATCTCGTCCGCGCCGCCTGGCCCGAACGCCTCGGAACGCCGCCGGAACACATGCTCTCCGGCGTGCCTGCACACGTCGACGGCCGGATGCTCGGGATCGCGGAGCAGGCCGGCGCCCACCTCATCAACGGCGACAGGATGTGGCACTACACCGAGGGCATCCAGAACTGGGACCCTGTCTGGGCGCAGCACGGCATCCGCATCCTGCCCGGCCCGTCGTCGCTGTGGCTGGACGCGCGCGGCGACCGGCTGCCGGTGCCGCTGTTCCCCGGGTTCGACACGCTCGGGACGCTCGAACACCTCCGCAAGGTCGGCTCGGACTACAGCTGGTTCGTGCTCACCCAGGAGATCATCGAAAAGGAGTTCGCGCTGTCCGGCAGCGAGCAGAACCCCGACCTCACCGGCAAGGATGTGCGGCTGCTGGCCAAGCGCGTCGGCCCTGGCGCGCCCGGCCCTGTGGAGGCGTTCAAGGAGAAGGGCGCCGATTTCGTCGTCGCAGACACCGTCGACGAGCTGCTGGCCGGGATGCACAAGCTCGCCGACGTGCCGCTCGACGTCGACCTGGTGGCCAAGCACATCCGGGAACGCGACCGCGAGCTCGACAACGACTTCGGCAAAGACCTGCAGCTCGCCGCGATCCGCAGCGCCAGGGAGTACAGGGGCGACAAGCTCATCCGAGTGGCCAGCCCTCACAAGCTCCTCGACCCGAAGGCGGGGCCGCTGATCGCAGTGAAGCTGCACATCCTCACCCGGAAGAGCCTCGGCGGTATTGAGACCGACCTGGATGCGCGGGTCCTCGGCGCGGACGGCTCCCCCATCCCCGGGCTGTACGCGGCGGGAGAGGCGAGCGGCTTCGGAGGCGGCGGAGTGCACGGCTACCGCGCTCTGGAGGGCACGTTCCTCGGCGGCTGCCTGTTCAGCGGCCGTCAGGCCGGGCGCGCGGCGGCGTCCGCTTAGCCACCTCCGTCCACACGGAGGGCGGCGCGCAGGGTCAGGCGCGCAGGCTCCAGGCCTGGCGGCGCACCAGGGTGTGGCCGCGCTTCGTCGTGAGGCGTGTCCACGGTCCTGTCTCGAGGATGCTCACCGGCTCGCCGTCCGCCAGGAAGCCGAGGCTCTCGGCGGCGAACGCCGCACCGGCAGGCACGTACTCCAGCGCGTCGATCGGCCTGCCCCACACCTCGGCCCTCACCCGCTGGACGAGCTGCTCGCCCGTGCCCGTCGGGATCGACTCCGCCACCTCGGCGATGCCGTCCCGCGCCGTGCGCTGCAGCAGCTCGACGGTCGTCTCCCCCACCGGACGCCAGCCGCCCCGCGGTGGCGAGATGCCTGCCCAGGTCACCGTTGACACCTCGAGCGGCATCCGGATCTCCACCGGGCCGACGCCCGGCGCAGGCTCGATCGCCTCCGAGATGCGCGCCAGCCGGTCGAGCAGCGACCGGATCGGAACGACGGCGTCGAAGTCGGCGCCCTGCACGATCGCGAAGGTGCGCAGGCCGAGGACCGTCGGCGTCTGGTCGAGCAGACCGCGCGGATACAGGATCGCCGAATAGACGGCGAGCACCCCCGACCCACCGATCAGGCGCACCGACCCTTCCTCGACTCTGGCCGCCCTGGACAGGTATGTCTGCAGGTCGGCGACGGCAAGGGAATCCACGAGAGAAAATGACTGGCTCATTCTGCTGTCTAAACTACCAAGAGAGAACTCGATGGAGGCACTGTGACCGAGCCGCTGGCATCCCTTTTGACCGCGCTCGATCTGACGGACACCGGAGCGAGGACCAGTGAGGACATTTTCACCGGCCCCTCCCAGTGGATGCCCCTCGGTCGCGTCTTCGGCGGGCAGGTGCTCGCGCAGTCGATCGTGGCCGCATCCAGGACCGTCGCCGACGAGCGCGCCATCCACTCGATGCACGGGTACTTCCTGCGCCCCGGCGACGTGAATCTGCCGATCACGTTCTCTGTCGACCGCATCCACGACGGCCGGTCGTTCTCGACCCGCCGCACCCAGGCGTACCAGAGCGGGCAGCCGATCCTGTCGATGATCGCGTCCTTCCAGGACGAGGACGAGGGGCTCGACCACCAGGTGGAGATGCCGTCCGACATCCCCGACCCCGACACGCTGCCGAACTCGGCGGATTCTCTGGAGGATGTCGAGCATCCTGTTGCCCAGTACTGGGCGAGCAAGCGGCCGTTCGACATCCGCCACATCACCTCTCCGATCTATCTGAAGGTGGAAGGCGAGCACGTCGCCCACCAGGCGGTGTGGTTCCGGTCGATCGGTACGCTGCCGGACGACCCCGACCTGCACCGTGCCGCCCTGGCGTACGCGAGCGACTACACGATCATGGAGTCCGTGATGCGCAGGCACGGCGTCGCCTGGGCGACGCCAGGGCTCAAGGCCGCCAGTCTCGATCACGCGATGTGGTGGCACCGCCCGGCGCGCGTCGACGAGTGGCTGCTGTACGCCCAGGAGTCGCCGAGCGCCAGCGGAGGCCGCGGACTCGCGCTCGGACGCATCTACAGCCGCGACGGCCGCCTGGTGGCGAGCGTGGCGCAGGAGGCGATGGTGCGGGTGCCGACGCCGTAGGGCGCCTGGACCGTCGTTCGCCGGCTACCCGAACGTGCTCCTCAGCAGCACCGTGCCGTCTGTGGCCGAGCGGATGTCGATGGATGCGATGTCCGCTTTCGCGACGCTCGTCGTGCCTGTCGGCTTCACGGTGCTTCCCGCCTCGGCGTTCCAGGTGGCGACCTGGGTCTGCTTGCCGGAGCGGTCGGTGACGACCATCGCGTACGCCCAGGTCTTGTCCTCGCTGCCGCTCACCTCGGCGTAGCTGCAGCGCGACTCGATCCGTGTGCCCCAGGGCTCCGTCACGAGGGTGAGGTCGGCGGACAGCGCGCTCGGCTCCACCTGCGACATCGCAACGTTCGTCCCGTTCTCCGCTGCGCCGGGCGCGAACACGGCGGGCAGCGCGAACACGGCGACGGCGACGATCGCGGCGGCGACCGCGAAGGAACCGGCCGTCCACCGGCGGGTGCGCGTGCGACGACGGCGTGCGGCGCTCAGCAGCGTCGGAAGCACATCCGGTGCCGACTCCACGGGCGCTGACGGTCGTTGCGCCTCCGGGGCCGTGTCGAGCAGCGCGAACGCCTCCTCGGTCGTCACCTGGCGCAGCAGACCGGGCAGGCCGGCGAGCTCCGACACCGAGTCTGTGCAGAGCGGGCAGGTGCGCAAGTGCTCCTCGTACGCGCGCCTGTCGGCCGGCGACAGTGCGCCGAGCACGTATGCGCCGTCCCAGGTGGCGAACTCCTCGTGATTCGTCATCGCTCCGTCACTCCCCTTTCCTGCAGGGCGAGACGAAGCGCTCGCAGACCATAGTGGATGCGCGACTTGACCGTCCCCTCCGGAACGTCCAGCTCGCGCGAGATCTCGGCGATCGAGCGTCCTCCGTAGTATGCGTGCACGATCACGGCCCTGTGCTCGACGGACAGCTCGGCCAGCGCGTCGGACACCAGCCAGGCGTCGAGGACGGCATCGGACTCGCTTGTCGCGGTGTCGTTCGCCCGTTCGGGGAGCACATCGGTGCCGTACTCGTGCAGGTTGTGGGCGCTGCGCTTCTGGTCGATGACCAGGTTGCGCGCCACCGTGAAGAGCCAGGCGCGTGCGGACGACTGCGACTGGTCGAGCACGGACGGCTTCTTCCACGCCCGAAGCAGCGTCTCCTGCACGATGTCGTCGGCCATGGCCCTGTCGCCGGTGAGGTGGACGACGTAACGCCAGACGGCCTGCGCGTGCTGGTCGTGCAGCTCGCGCAGCAACCGCGCATCCTCGTTCGGCATGAACACCTCCACCACAGACACGGGACAGGCTGCGAAAAGGTTCATCGGCGACACTGGCCTCTGAACCGAAACGCACAGCCGAATCGTGCATACCGTAAGAGAAAGCTACGCCGACCGGGAGGAACCCCGCATGAACGACTCGACACCGCTCACCCGCCGCACCATCGTCTCCATCGGCGGCGCCACCGTCGTCGGCGCCGGCGCACTGCTGCTCACGGCGTGCACCCCGGGCGGCGCAGGCGCCGATCCTGTGGCGTCCGGCTCGGACAGCGAGGTGACGGTTCCACTCTCCTCCATCCCGGTGGGAGGCGCGGTCTCGGCGAAGATGGGCTCGGCGCCGATCGTCGTCTCCCAGCCGACGGAGGGGAAGGTCGTCGCGTTCAGCGCGGTCTGCACCCACCAGGGATGCACGGTCGCCCCGCAGGGCACGGAGTTCGACTGCCCGTGCCACGGCTCCCGCTTCGACGCCGCTACCGGCGATGTGCTGGGCGGACCAGCTCAGAAGCCGCTGCCGAAGCTCACCGCCACGCTGTCCGGCACAACGGTGACCGTGACGAAGTAGGGCGGGAGGGACGCGCTAGGCGCGCTTGGTGAACTGCACCGGCTCGTCGAGGTACGGCGTCCAGGCCGCCCGCTCGCGCTCGTTGATACGGCGCGGACGCTGGCTGGCCGCATCCACCAGCACGATCGTGGTCGCCGCCCGCGAGAACAGCGTGTCCGGCTCGGTGCCAACCGGCGACCGGACCTCGTAGCAGACCTCCAGGCTCGCCCCGCCGAGCCGCCCGAGCCAGAGCTGGACGTCGAGCGGCTGCCTCAGGTACGGGATGGGGGCGAGATACTCGATCTCCTGCCGCGCGATCAGCGTGAGCGTGTCGGCGCCAGGGCGGCCGTCGAGGACGGCGGTCGAGCCCCCGACCGCCTCCTCGGCGTCGTCCGTGATCCAGAACGCCTCGATGCGCGCCTCTTCGAGGAGGCGCAGCATCTCGGCGTTGTTGACGTGCCCGTACGCATCCAGGTCGCTCCACCTGAGCTTGATCGGAACATGCAGTCGCATCGCGGGCAGCCTTTCCTGGGTGCTGGTCGAGTCCTGGGTGCTGGTCGAGTCCTGGGCGCTTGTCGAGCCCTGGGCGCTGATCGAACGGGTCAGTCGCGCGTGAGCTTGCGGTACGCGGAACGGTGCGGCTTGGCGGCGTCCGGCCCGAGGCGCTGGATCTTGTTCTCCTCGTACGCCTCGAAGTTGCCCTCGAACCAGTACCAGTTCGCCGGGTCCTCCTCCGTGCCTTCGTAGGCGAGGATGTGCGTGGCGATGCGGTCGAGGAACCACCGGTCGTGCGTGATGACCACGGCACAGCCGGGGAACTCGAGCAGCGCGTTCTCCAGGCTCGACAGGGTTTCGACGTCGAGGTCGTTGGTCGGTTCGTCGAGGAGCAGCAGGTTGCCGCCCTGCTTGAGCGTCAGCGCCAGGTTGAGCCTGTTGCGCTCACCACCGGAGAGCACGCCGGCCTTCTTCTGCTGGTCAGGACCCTTGAAACCGAAGGTGGACACGTACGCACGCGACGGCACCTCGGTCTTGCCGACCTGGATGTAGTCGAGCCCGTCCGACACGACCTCCCAGAGCGTCTTGTTCGGGTCGATGCCGCCACGCGACTGGTCGACGTAGGAGATCTGGACCGTCTCGCCGATCTTCAGGTCGCCGCCGTCGAGCGGTTCGAGACCGACGATCGTCTTGAACAGCGTGGTCTTGCCGACGCCGTTCGGGCCGATGACGCCCACGATGCCGTTGCGCGGGAGCGTGAAGGTGAGCCCGTCGATGAGCTTGCGCTCCCCGAACCCCTTCTCCAGGTTCTTCGCGTCGATGACGACCTGGCCGAGGCGCGGCCCCGGTGGAATCTGGATCTCCTCGAAGTCGAGCTTCCTGGTGCGCTCCGCCTCCGCTGCCATCTCCTCGTAACGGGCGAGACGGGCCTTGGACTTGGCCTGACGGCCCTTGGCGTTGCTGCGCACCCAGTCGAGCTCTTCTGACAGGCGCTTGGCGAGCTTCGCATCCTTCTTTCCTGCGACCTCGAGACGTTCGCGCTTCTTCTCCAGGTAGGTGGAGTAGTTGCCCTCGTACGGGTACAGGTGGCCGCGGTCGACCTCGGCGATCCACTCGGCGACGTGGTCGAGGAAGTACCGGTCGTGCGTGACGGCGAGGACGGCACCGTGGTACTTCGCCAGGTGCTGCTCCAGCCAGAGCACGCTTTCCGCATCCAGGTGGTTGGTCGGCTCGTCGAGGAGCAGGAGGTCCGGCTTCTGCAGGAGCAGCTTGCAGAGCGCGACGCGGCGCTTCTCACCGCCGGAGAGCGTGTTGACCGGCCAGTCGCCCGGCGGGCAGCGGAGCGCATCCATCGCCTGCTCGAGCTGCGAGTCGAGGTCCCAGGCGTCCGCGGCGTCGATCTGCTCCTGCAGGGTGCCCATCTCGGCGAGCAGCGTGTCGAAGTCGGCGTCCGGGTCGGCAAGCAGTGCGGAGATCTCGTTGAACCTGTCGACGCTGGCCTTGATCTCTCCGACGCCCTCCTGGACGTTCTCGAGCACGGTCTTGCTCTCGTCGAGAACGGGTTCCTGCATCAGGATGCCGACACTGTAACCGGGGGTGAGCTTCGCTTCACCGTTGCTCGGGGTGTCGAGTCCCGCCATGATCTTGAGAATGGTCGACTTACCGGCGCCGTTCGGCCCGACGACACCGATCTTCGCACCGGGCAGGAACGCCATCGTGACGTCGTCCAGGATCAGTTTGTCGCCGACCGCTTTGCGGGCGCGCACCATCGAGTAAATGTATTCGGCCATGAGGTCCAGTCTATTCGGAGGATGACGAGGGTGAGGGCAGGGCGCCCGCCGCTACCAGTCGATCGCGCGGGTCTGGCCGATCAGGCAGCCGCCGTTGCCGAGCACCGGGGTGGTCATGCTGCTGTAGCCGCCGGCGTCCGCGCCGTTCTGGCCGATCAGGCAGGTGTCGCCGAGCTTGACCGAGAACTGGATGGAGTTGGCGGCCAGGCCGATCGTGGTGGTGTCGACCGTGAGCTGCATCGCCGACTTGTCGAACCCGGCGGCGACGAGCGCGTCGACGAAGTCACGTCCCTTCGCGGCAGGGTTGGCCGCAAGGGTGGCCTTGTTGACCTTGTCGAAGAACGGCAGGTTCTGTTCCGCCGTGCCACCGGGAACGAGGGCCGGCTCGGCGGCAGGGGGTGCGCTGGAGGTCGGGGTCTGCGACACGGACGGGGCGGTGGTGGTGGGCGCCGGCGTGCCGCCGACGCACCCGGCGAGGGCACCGGCGACGAGCAGGGCGCCCGCCGCAGAGCCGAGAAGCCGCCTCTGCGTGCCGACGCGCCGGATGTCGTGTGGACCGGCCGAGTGGGGACTGGTCAGGTGGGGCATCGCTCTCCGTCGCTGGACTGTCGGCCCTGGCGGGCCGCTGCCTGACGGCAGCGCTCAAATCGTTATCTCTCATTCTAGGCAGCCGTGGCTGAGGAAACGTCGACCGTCCGCACGAACGCCGCGCTGCCCCAGCCGAGGTCGTGACCGAGGGCATCCGCTTCGATCTCCGCGCAGACCCCGCAATCGCCCTCCTCCTCGTCATCCGACCATTCGCGCACTCTCAGACGGCCGGACACCAGGAGCGGATCGCCGCGGCTGACACAGCCTGCGACGTTGGAGGCGAGCTGGCGGTATGCGGTGACCGTGTACCAATTGGAACTCGTGCGGGGTCTGGCACGCGCGTCCCCCTGGTCGGCGATGCTCGAGGTGACGAGACGGAAACTCGTGACGGAGAGCCCCTCGTCCGTGACGAGGTGGCGTGGATCGGTCGCGACGACGCCGCTGACCGTGATGATGTCGTTCATGCTGCTCCTGATGGACGAGGGTGGCTCGGTTGGTGGTTCGAGTCTGGGCGGGGAGTGACCCCATTGGCTGGGGCGTCCCGAATCTGTGGAGAAGTCCCGCGCATCCTCGCCTGTGCAGAGCTGTGCAGGAGCAACCCCGGCGTTCTCCTACGATGAAGACATGGCTTATGGAGCAGCGGAGAACCGCTACGAGACGATGACGTACAACCGCAGCGGACGCAGCGGACTGAAACTCCCCGCCCTGTCCCTCGGGCTCTGGCACAACTTCGGCGACGAGCGCGCGATCGAGACGCAGCGCGCGATCGTCAGGCGCGCGTTCGACCTGGGCATCACCCACTTCGACCTCGCCAACAACTACGGTCCGCCGGCCGGTTCGGCCGAGACCAACTTCGGGCGCATCCTGCGCGAAGACCTGGCGCCGTACCGAGACGAGATCGTCATCTCCACCAAGGCCGGGTACTTCATGTGGAACGGCCCGTACGGCGAGTGGGGCTCCCGCAAATCCATGCTGTCGTCGCTCGACCAGAGCCTCGGCCGCCTCGGCCTCGACTACGTGGACATCTTCTACTCCCACCGGCCAGACCCCGAGACCCCGATCGAGGAGACGATGGGGGCCCTCGCCACCGCCGTGAAGCACGGCAAGGCGCTCTACGCCGGGATCTCCAACTACTCGCCGGAGCAGACCCTCGCTGCGGCAGACGCCCTCGCAGCCCACGGCGTGCCCCTCCTCATCCACCAGCCGCGGTACTCGATGTTCGACAGGCACATCGAGGAGGGCCTGTTCCCCGCGCTGGAACAGGTCGGCGCCGGCAGCATCGTGTTCTCCCCGCTCGCCCAGGGGATGCTCACCGACCGCTACCTGGACGGCACCGTGCCTGCCGGCTCCCGCGCGGCGACCAGCCACTTCCTCTCGGAGAAGCAGCTCAGTCCCGTCTACCTCGAACGCGCCCGCGCGCTCAACGACATCGCCGCCTCCCGCGGCCAGTCGCTCGCGCAGCTCGCCCTGAGCTGGGTGCTGCGGCAGCCGGGCGTCACGAGCGCACTGATCGGCGCATCCAGTGTCGGGCAGCTGGAGCAGAACGTGGCAGCACTCGAAGCGCCCGCCCTCAGTGCGGACGAGATCGAGCGGATCGAACCGTTCGCGGTGCACGGCACGGAACACCTCGAGTAGCAGCGGGCGCTGGATGCGGTCACGGGCTTCGTCACGAGTCCGCGACACCCGGAGCGGCGTGCCGGAGATGAGAGTCCGTCGAGGTTAACATCACGACATGCAGTGGTGGAATGATTTCGTGGCTTGGCTCACTTCGTCCGACGCGCAGCCGGTGGTCTTCAACGCGGCGGTCCTCGCCGTCGCCGTGATCATTGCCGGACTGCTGGGCGCCTGGATCGCGCGCAGCGCGGTCAAAGGGTTGCTCTCCCGCACCGACCGCCAGCAGAAGGCGTCCGCCATCGCGGCGCTCGTCGACGCTGCGACGGAGGCCTCCGTCTGGAACTCGCTCACCCCGGGCGAGCAGGTGCTCTCCGACCGCGCCGTCGGCCAGGCCGACATCATGGTTCGGCTCCTCCCGATCAAGGGCTCAGGCATCGCCGCGAACTGGGCTGGACACCAGCTCGCCGAGATGAAGCGCGCGTCTGCGACGTTCGGCTACCAGCTCGACCCGGCCATCGCGGAGTTCCGCGACCGCCTCATCGAGTGGCAGAACAAGCCGCGCCGCGCCCGCAAGATCTTCCAGGGCGACCTGGAGCGCTGGCGGTTCGAGAACACCGACACCGACCGCACGCTGATCGCGCAGCAGGACGCGTGGGTCGCCCAGCAGCACCACGAGCAGTTCGTTCCTGCGTCGACCACCGGCACAGTGGATGCGTCCCCCGCCGCCGCCACGCCCGTCCCGGCATACACGACGGACCCGGCATACAGATCAGACGCCACGGACACGGTCGGCTCCGACACCGCTCCGACGTCGAAGCTCAACCAGCCCGTCTGACCCAGCACCGCGTCTGATCCAGACGAACGAATGGTGCCGGACCGCCGTACGCACACTGTGCACGCGGCAATCCGGCACCATTCGCCGTTGAGCGGTCCTCAGCGCGAGTAGTCGCCTCGCCGGTGCCACCACTCGTCGAACATGCTGGCGGGCACGCGGCGCTTGTGCTCCGTCGCGAGATAGCGCGCCTCGATCGCCGATGCGACCTCGTCCGGAACGTCCTCGCCCTCCAGGAACGCGTCGATGTCGGCGTAGCTGAGCCCGAGGTTGTCCTCGTCGGTCTGGCCCGGGTTGTGGTCGAGGAGGTCGGCGGTGGGGGCCTTGGTGTAGAGGCGGGCCGGCGCATCCAAGTGCTCGAGGAGTGCTCGGCCCTGGCGCTTGCTGAGCCCGGAGAGCGGGAGCACATCCGTGCCGCCGTCGCCGTACTTGGTGAAGAAGCCGGTCACCGCCTCCGCCGCGTGATCGGTGCCGACCACGAGCAGCTTGCGCTGCCCCGCGATGGCGTACTGCGCGACCATCCGTGCGCGCGCCTTGACGTTGCCCTTGTTGAAGTCCGACATGTCGTCGCCGATCGCATCCAGGTATTCGTCCTCGATGCCGTCGACGCCGCGCTGGATGTTGAACGTCACCGTGCGCTGCGGCTTGATGAACGAGAGAGCGAGCTGCGCATCGTCCTCGTCGTGCTGCACGGCGTACGGAAGGCGGACGGCGATGAACTCGGCGTCGACGCCGCGCTCGGCCAGCCGCTCGACAGCGAGCTGGCTCAACCGTCCGGCGAGCGACGAGTCCTGTCCGCCCGAGATGCCGAGGACGAAACCGGACGCACCGGTCGTCGTCAGGTATTCGACGAGGAAGCCGACCCGTTTCTCGACCTCGGCCGCTGGGTCGATGGTGGGGCTCACGTTCAGTTCGTCGATGATTCTGGCCTGGAGTTCACGCATGGTCATCACCATATCCCCGGTGCGTTTCGACCGTGTGAACGACCGCCGAAGGTGCGCCGCGAGTAGCATCGGCGCATGGAGCCTGCCGTCGCAAGCATCGTCCTCGTTCCGGTCCTCGCTGTGCTGGCGTCGTTGCTGGCGACGGCGGTCGGAAGGGTCGCGAAGATCCCGCTCGTGGTGTTCGAGATCGTCCTCGGATTGCTCATCGGGCCCGCGGTGCTCGGCTGGGTGCCGAAATCGGATGCGCTGGACTCGTTCGCCAACTTCGGGCTCGCCTTCCTGTTCTTCATGGCGGGGAACGAGATCGACTTCGCGTCGATCAAGGGTCGGCCGCTCAAACGCGCATCCCTCGGCTGGCTGATCTCGCTCGTCGCGGGCGTCGTGCTCGGGATCGTGCTGTCGCCGACTGTGCCTGCCGGCGTCTACGTCGGGATCGCGCTCACCTCGACGGCGCTCGGCACGCTGATGCCGGTGCTGCGGGATGCCGGCGAGCTGCGGACCCCGTTCGGCCGCGCCGTGACCGCGGTCGGCGCTGTCGGCGAGTTCGGGCCGCTGCTGGCGATCTCGCTGTTCCTGAGCGGACGCAAGCCTCTCGCCGCCGCGCTGGTGCTGATCGGCTTCGCCATGATCGCGGGGGCGGCGGTGTGGTTCGCGTCGCGCGGAGGGCACGAGCGGTTCCACGGCCTGGTGCGGGCGACGCTGCACACCAGCGGTCAGTTCGCCGTGCGCTTCATCGTGATGGTGATCGCCGCCCTGGTGGGGCTGAGCCTCGCCCTCGGGCTCGACATGCTGCTCGGCGCGTTCGCCGCCGGGGTGATCTGCCGCGTGCTGCTCTCCGGGGCGAAGAAGGAGGACGCGAAGCTCGTGGAGGGGAAGCTGGAGGCGGTGGCGTTCGGCGTCGTCGTGCCGGTGTTCTTCATCAACACGGGCATCGGCTTCGACCTGCGGGCGCTCGTGACCGACCCGCACGCGCTGCTCCTGCTGCCGATCTTCCTCCTGCTGATGCTGATCGTGCGCGGCCTGCCCGGCTCGCTCGCCGCGCCGGCAGGGTCGACGTTCGCCGACCGCAGCGCGCTGACCCTGTTCAGCGCCACGGGTCTGCCGATCATCGTCGCCGTGACCAACATCGGTCTCGCGGAGGGCGACCTGCAGAAGGGCACGGCCACCGCCCTCGTCGGCGCGGGGATGCTCTCCGTGCTCGCCTTCCCGATCATCGCGCTCGCGCTCCGCAAGCGCTCCACGGACGGCGGCATCCGCCCCGCCGACCCCGACCGCATCCCCATCGTCGGCTGACCCGCCTCCCGCCTCCCGCCTCTCGCAGCAATCGAGCCGGGAGTTGTTCACGCCTCGCGCCGGCGTGTCGCCTGCATAAGTCCGGACTCGATGATCAGGGGTCAGGGGTCCAGGGGTCAGGGGATGCGGGTGACGGCGCGGGCGAGGATGGCGGTGGTGAGCGCATCCACGGGCTCGCGGGCGGCGGCGGGGTTGGAGAGGAGCGTGAAGTCGACGTGGCCGAGGTCGGGCAGTGCGAAGCGGTTGGTGACCTTGATGAGGTCGGTCGGGATGAGCGAGCGCGGGAACACCGCGACCCCGATGCCGGCCCGCACCGCGGCGAGCACCCCGTTGACCTCGCGCGTGTTGCAGGTGATCCGCCAGGTGCGGCCAGCCGCCTCCAGCGCGTCGATGGTGATCTGACGGCTGATGCTCGGCCCCTGATAGGCGATCAGCGGAACCGGCTGCTCCGGTTCGAGCACCGTCTTCTCCTGCCCCATCCAGACCAGCTCGTCCGTCGCGACCACGGTGCCCTCTGTCGTGCCGGGGTTCTGTTTGATGAAGATGAGGTCGAGGTGCCCCGCTTGCAGCCGCCTGTGCAGCGGGCCGGACTGGTCGACGGTGAGCTCCAGGTTGATCTGCGGGTGCTGCTGCCGGAAGTGCCGCAGGATGCGCGGGAGCGTCGTGATCGCCAGGTCGTCCGCCGCTCCGAACCGCAGCCGCCCGCGCATCGCGGAGCCGCTGAAGTAGCGATCGGCCTCGGCGTGGGCGGCGAGGATGGTCCGCGCGAACCCCGCCATCGCATCCCCGTTGTCGGTGAGGCGCACATCCCGGGTGTCGCGGGCGACCAGCTGCCGCTTGGCCGCCGACTCCAGCCTGCGCACGTGCTGGCTCACGGTCGGCTGGCTGATGCCGAGCCTGGCGGCCGCCTTCGTGAAGCTGTGCGTGTCTGCCACGGCGAGGAAGGTGCGGAGGAGCACGGGGTCGAACATCACGCATCCATTCGGTAATCCAATAGGAGTTATAGCTTCAATTCGCAGCAAGAATAGCTCAGATTGCGTAACGTCGAAGGTGCAGAAACCTCATACGAAACTCGATACGCAGGAATACACGTGGCCAACTCCACCGCAGCAGCCCCACCAACCGGCCCTATGCCCGTCCTCAGCACCCGCCCGCCGTGGCGGGAGACGTTCGTCTCGCTGAGAGTCCCCAACTATCGCAAGTTCGCCGCGAGCAACCTGGTCGCCAACACGGCCGTGTGGATGCAGCGTATCGCGATGGACTGGCTGGTGCTGCAGCTCTCCGGCAGCGTCGCCGCGGTGGGCGTCACCGTGTTCATGCAGTTCATGCCGATGCTCGTGCTCGGCCTGCACGGCGGAGTGATCGCCGACAGGTACAACAAGCAGAAGATCCTCGTGGTCACCCAGTCCTGTGCCGCCATCCTCGCCGGAGTCCTCGCGACCCTCACCCTCACCGGGGTGACCCAGGTGTGGCACGTCTACCTCATCTCGTTCCTGCTCGGACTCGTCACCGTCGTCGACAACCCGACGCGCCAGGTCTTCGTGAACGAGCTGGTCGGGCCGATGTACCTCCGCAACGCGATCAGCCTCAACTCCTCGATCTTCCAGCTCGGGGGCCTGATCGGTCCCGCGGTCGGCGGCATCCTCATCACCGCCGTCGGCGGCGGCTGGTCGTTCGTCATCAACGCCGTCGCCTGCCTCGCCGTCGTCGGAGCGCTCCTCTCGCTCAACCGCTCCCAGCTCCACCACTCCCCCGCCGTGCCCCGCGCCAAGGGGCAGCTCGCGGAGGGGATCCGGTACGTGCGCCGCAAGCCGGTGATCTTCTGGACGGTGGTCATGGTCGCGATCCTCGCCGTGTTCGCGTTCAACATGCCGGTGTTCCTCGCCGCATACGCGAACAACGTGTTCGACGTCGGCGCGCAGGGCTACGGGATGTTCAACGCGCTTGTCGCCGCCGGTGCGCTCGTCGGAGCGCTCGCCTCCACGCGTCGCACCAGCGTGCGGCTCAGCATGGTGGTCGGCACGGCGGCCGCCCTCGGCATCGTGCAGGCGCTCGCGGGCTTCGCGCCGTCGGAGATCGCGTTCGGCGTGCTCCTGATCGGGATCGGCGTGGGCAACCTCCTGTTCATCACGGCCGCGAACTCGCTCGTGCAGATGTCGTCGAACGTGCAGATCCGGGGCAGGGTCATCTCGCTCTACATCCTGGTACTGCTCGGCGGCCAGGCGCTCGGCGGCCCGTTCATGGGGTGGGTCGTGGAAGAGGTCGGTCCGCACACGGCCATGATGATCTCGGGCATCATCCCCACGATCGCGGCCATCGTGATCGCGCTGCTGATCGCCAGGAGCGCGAGCCTGCGGCTCCGCTTCGGTCTCCGCGGACGCCGCCCGACCATCGCCATCGTGAACAGGGCGGGCAAAAGCGGCGCGACGCTCTGAGCCAGGCGGCTACGGTATCGTGGAAACCACGCCCCCGTAGCTCAGCGGATAGAGCAGGAGCCTTCTAATCTCTTGGTCGCAGGTTCGATTCCTGCCGGGGGCACCGCTGTGCACGTCCCGTCGGGAGCCTCACGGTTCGTCGCGCCTGGTGCGCTCCCGTTCCGCTCACACCGCCTTGGCGGCAGCCACGAGCACCTGCTGCAAGGTCGGCACGCCCTCTGCGCGGAAGACCTCATCCCCGGATGGCGTGCTCACGATCACGGTCGGCGTCACCCGGATGCGATCGGCTTCCGCGCTCTCCATGTTGCGGGCGACGTCGAGCTCCGTCACCGTCACCTGCGGCACCAGCCTCGCCGCCTCGGCGAGCACCGCACGTGTCTGCATGCACGGTTCGCAGAACGCCGAGGTGTACAGGGTGAGCCGGACGGCCTTCTCGTCGATGACGGGACGGCCAACGGGCGATGTCGAATCCACGATCTCAGTGTACGTCCGGGGAACATCAGGAGACCATCGCGCGCATCCACCGCTGTCGTCGCGTTCCGGCCGGGAACGGTCGGCAGAATCTGAAGGGTGAGCCGAACCGCTTTCACCCGGTACGTCGCCCTCGGGGATTCGATCACCGAGGGCCTGTGCGACGCCCCGCCGCCGCAGGGCATTGCGCCCACCAGCGGGTGGATCGGCTGGGCGGACCGCCTCGCCGCCATCCTCGACGGCGACGCCCGCCTCGCCGGCCACCCGTTCGAGTTCGCCAACCTCGCCGTGCGCGGCCGACGCATCGCCGACGTGGTCGACGACCAGGTGCCGGATGCGCTGCGCCTCGGCCCCGACCTCGTCTCCGTGATGGTCGGCGGCAACGACCTGATGAGCCCCGCCGCCGACCCGGATGCGCTCGCCTCCCGGCTCGACAGCGGCATCCGGTCGCTGCGAGCCACGGGCGCGACGGTGCTGCTCGCGAACCTGTTCGACCCGCAGTTCGCGTTCTTCCTCAAACCGTTCCGCGGACGCGCAGCCGTCTTCAACGCCAACATCTGGAGCATCGCCCGCGACCACCAGGCGATCGTGCTCGACGTCTGGGGCGTCCGCGAGTTCCAGGACAACAGCATGTGGGCGAGCGACCGCGTGCACCTCAGCGCGCGCGGCCACCGACTGCTCGCCGCGCACGCTGCGCACACGCTCGGCGTGCCGTACGCGGAGACCGCGGCGACCACCGCGACGGAGCAACCGGCGCCTCCGCCGGAGGAGATCCCGCTGCGCACCTGGCTGCGCGTGTACGCCATCCCCTGGGCGGCCAGGCGGATGCGGCGCATCTCCGCCGGGGACGGGATGCCGGCCAAACGGCCGGTGCCTCGGCCCGTCGGAGGCCAGCACTAGACTTTCGGCATGGCAAATTCCTCGGATCGTCTGGTCTGGATCGACTGTGAAATGACCGGACTCGACCTCGAGGTCGACGAACTCGTCGAGATCGCGGTGGTCATCACCGATTTCGAACTGAATGTGCTCGACCCCGGCCTCAGCATCGTCATCAAGCCGGACCCGTCCGCGCTCGAACACATGAACGACTTCGTCCGCGACATGCACACCACCTCCGGCCTGCTGGAGGAGATCCCCGGCGGCAAGAGCCTGGCCGAGGCCGAGTACGAGGTGCTGGAGTACGTCCTCAAGTTCGCACCGACCGCGCGCACGGCACCGCTCGCCGGGAATACGATCGGCACCGACCGGATGTTCATCGCCAAGTTCATGCCGCGCCTCGACAACCACCTGCACTACCGCAGCGTCGACGTCTCCTCCATCAAGGAGCTCTCCCGCCGCTGGTACCCACGCATCTACTTCAACGCGCCCGAGAAGCACGGCGGACACCGCGCGCTCGCCGACATTCTCGAATCCATCCGGGAGCTCGATTACTACCGCCGTGCCGCCTTTGTGGGCGAACCTGGACCCACCACGGAGCACGTCCAAAGCGTGTCGGCGGGCGTAGTGGAAAAATGGGCGGCTCAGATGTAATAGAATCGTCGAGTTGCTTTGATCGGGACCGAGTTCCGGACGAAGACATGGTGGGTATAGCTCAGTTGGTAGAGCGCCTGGTTGTGGTCCAGGAGGTCGCGGGTTCAAGCCCCGTTACTCACCCCACGCAGTAAACACGAAACCTCCGCCTCAGCGCGGAGGTTTCGTGTTTACGCCCATCACGACGCAAGAATTGCGGCCGTTTGCGCTCTTGCTGCAAGTTCTCGACTTTTCTCAGACAATTCTCATGTTTCTCTTGTGACGGCGACCGGCCAGGTCGTATCGTCGGGCAAATCCAACGAGAGGACCGTCGACGATGACCAGCACCTCCACCGCATCCCGCACGCCCCGCACGCACCGGATGCGCCCACCACTCACCATGCTCGCCTCCGCCGCAGCCGTCGCGATCGCCGCCTCCCTGGTCGGCTTCACCGCGCCGGCAGCAGCCCAGACCGCACCCACCGCACCTGCGGCTCCGACCCCCGTCACGCGCGCCGCGCTCTCCCCTGCGCTCAGCGCCGGCCGCGGCGCCGATCTCGGCATCTCCGAGCAGGAGGCGGAGAACGCATCCACCACCGGAACGGTCATCGGCCCCGACCGCGCAGCGTACACGCTCCCCGCGGAGGCGTCCGGCCGTTCCGCCGTGTCGCTCACCCCCGGCCAGTACGTCGAGTTCACCCTCCCCGCAGCGACCAATGCGATCACGGTGCGGTACAGCATCCCCGACGCCCCGACCGGCGGCGGGATCACCGCGCCGCTCGCCGTCACCGTCAACGGCGGCGCGAAGCAGACGATGACGCTCACCTCGCAGTACTCCTGGCTCTACAACCAGTATTCGTTCACCAACGACCCGAACGCGGACCTGCTGCATCCGGACTGGTGGATCACCGAGTGCGCCTGCGTCCCGAGCGCCACGACGCCCTCCCCTGTCGTCCAGAAGCCGTTCCGGCCGATGCACTTCTACGACGAGCAGCGCCTGCTCCTCGGGCGCACGTACAAGGCGGGCGACCGGATCAGGCTCACCGCGCCGGCAGGCACGCCGGCCGCGACCACCACGATCGACCTGCTGGACTCACAGCTCGTCGGAGCCCCGCACGTCAGGCTCATCGCCTCGAACGTGCTCGCCTTCGGCGCAGACCCGTTCGGCCGCCGCGACTCCGCCGCCGCGTTCGACAAGGCGATCGCCTTCGCGAAGAAGGCGCACCTGAAGGTGTACGTGCCGCCGGGAACCTACCAGGTGAACAGGCACATCATCGTGGACGACGTCACCATCGAGGGCGCAGGCAGCTGGTACACGATCATCACGGGCCACGAGGTCGCTCTCGCCACGCCCGCGCCGGACGGCTCCACCCACACCGGCGTCGGCTTCTACGGCAAGGATGCGTCGGCCGGCGGCTCGACGAACGTGCACCTGTCCGGGTTCACCGTGCAGGGCGACGTGCGCGAACGCATCGACATCGACCAGGTGAACGCCATCGGCGGCGCGCTCAGCGACTCCACGATCGACGGTCTCTACCTGCACCACACCAAGGTCGGCATCTGGCTCGACGGCCCGATGCACAACCTCAGCATCACGAACTCCGTGATCGCCGACCAGATCGCCGACGGGATCAACTTCCACACCGGCGTTACCGCATCCACGGTGCGCAACAACCTCATCCGCAACACCGGGGACGACGGGCTCGCCATGTGGTCGGAGAAGACGGCGGACACGGGCGACACGTTCGACCACAACACCGTCCAGACCCCGACCCTCGCCAACGGGATCGCGATCTACGGCGGCGCGGACAACACGGTCTCGAACAACCTCGTCGCCGACCCGCTCCGCGAGGGTAGCGCGATCCAGGTCGGCTCGCGCTTCGGGGCAGAGCCGTTCACCGGACACCTCTGGATCACGAACAACACGACGGTTCGCGCCGGCACGTTTGAGCTCAACTGGAACATCGGGCTCGGCGCCATCTGGTTCTACGCGCTCGAACGCAATATCGACGCGGACATCCAGGTGGTCGGGGACAACTTCCTCGACAACACGTACAACGCGATCATGCTGGTCACCGACTTCCCCGTCAAAGACCAGTACTCGATCACGAATGTGCACTTCCGCGACATCCGCGTCGACGGCACGGGAACCTCCGTGCTCAGCGCGCGCAGCGCAGGCAGCGCGTCGTTCCAGAACGTGGATGCGCGAAACGTCGGCGCCGTCGGAGTGAACAACTGCGGGTCGTTCAACTTCACCCCCGCAGGGTCGGAGTTTTCGATCGCGGACCTCGGCGGCAACGACGGCGGCGGCACCACCGGCCCGTGGCTGGCGCCGTGGGAACTGCCGAACACGATCACCTGCGACGACCGGCCTCCGGTGGTCGCGCCCCCGGCGCCGTCGCCCTGGAGCTGACGGAGGGCGAACGGACGACGGCGGCCCTGGATGCGCATCCAGGGCCGCCGTCGCGCGCTCAGTCCGCGGAGCGGTGCAGAAGGAACATCCCGCCGTGCACCGGCAGGTCGCGTCGCTCGTCGTCGGTCTCGACGTAGTCGTCGATCACCGCGACGATGCGGCGGTCCAACTCCGCCACGTCGTCCGGAGACAGGTGCAGGGAGAAGCGCGCGTAGGTCGCGATCGACGATGGGCCGGCCTCCGCGAGCTCCTGCTGGAACGCCTCGACGGGCGCGAAGCCCTCGCTCGTGTCCGACAGGTCGAGCGCATCCGACAGCCACCAGCTGCGGCCGGTGGAGCGGTACGGCTTCTCCAGCGCCCCGCTCTCCCCCGTGCGCACCGGCGCCGGCTCGAGGAAGCCTGCATCCACCAACTGGCGCACGTGGTAGTGCGCGGTGCCTGGGTCGACGCCCAGCCGGTCGGCGAGCTGCTTGTTCGTGAGTTCGTACTGCCCACAGAGGCGCACCATCCGCACCCGGAGGGGATGCGCGAACGCCTTCGCCTCCTTGGCGGTCGCCGGGCGGCGCTTGGCGTCGACGGGGTGCACGCCGGGTACGGTCTCGCTCTCGCTCATGCCCGCAGTCTATCGCTGAATCCAGCTTTCTCGAATCGATTGAGTTTTCTCAATCGATGTGCGATCGTACATTCATGACCATCCGGCTCGGCGCTCCGTATTGGAAGCTGTGGACTTCGTCCGCCCTCTCCAACCTGGCCGACGGCGTCATGAAGGTCGCCCTCCCGCTCGTCGCGATCCGCTACACGGAGTCACCGGCGCTCATCGCCGGGCTCGGCTTCGCGTTCACCCTGCCCTGGCTGCTCTTCGCGCTCACCGCAGGCGCGCTCGCCGACCGGTTCGACCGCCGCCGCCTGATGCTCTGGGCGAACACGGCCCGCGCTGCCCTGCTGTCCGTGCTCGTCGTGGTCGCGATCATCGGGGCGGGGTCCATCTGGATGCTCTACGCCATCGCCCTGTTCGTCGGCGTCGCAGAGACGATCTACGACACCTCCTCGCAGTCGATCCTCCCCCAGCTCGTCAGCCGGGATGCGCTCTCCCGCGCCAACGGCCGCCTCTACGCGGCCGAGCTCACCACCAATCAGTTCGTCGGCCCTCCCCTCGGCGGCTTCCTGGTCGCGTCCGGCATCGCCGTGGCGTTCGGTGCGCCCGTCCTGCTCTGGGTGCTCGCCATCGGGATGCTCCTGCTGGTCCGCGGGCGGTTCAGCACCGGCCACACCGGAGCCACGACCATCCGCGCCGACATCGCAGAAGGGCTGCGGTTCCTCTGGAGCAACACGGTCCTGCGCGTCCTGGCGATCATGGTCGGCGTGTTCAACCTGGCGTCGAGCGCCACCTTCACCGTCCTGGTGCTCTACGCCGTCGGACCGAACTCCGCGATGAAGCTCACCGACCCCGGCTACGGCCTCCTGCTCACCGCCTCCGCCCTCGGCAGCGTCCTCGGCTCGTTCGCCGCGGAGGGTGCAGAACGGTGGCTCGGGCGCGCCAAAGCGCTCGCTCTCACCATCCTCGGCAGTGTACTCACGGTCGCCACCCCCGCGTTCACGACGAACCCGGTGATCATCGGCGCCGCGTTCTTCCTCGGCGGCATCACCGTGTCGATCTGGAACGTGATCACCGTCTCGCTGCGGCAGCGCATCACCCCGCACCGCCTGCTCGGCAGGCTCAACAGCGCGTACCGCCTCGTCGCCTGGGGAACCATGCCGCTCGGTGCCGCCCTCGGCGGCGTGATCGCGCAGTTCTTCGGCCTCCCTGCGGTGTTCCTCACGATGGGCGTCGTGGTCGTCTGCCTGCTGCTCGGGATGCTCTGGGTCACCGACAAGCGCATGGATGCGGCGGACGAGGCGGCCGATCAAGCGCACCGCGCCGAGGCGGCGGAGGAGGCCGCGTCCGGCCCCGCCGGCCGCTGACCGGCACCTCCGCACACACGACTTTGCCAGGCTCCGTGCCTGAACCGTCCAGACTGAGCGCCTAACGTAGTCGGGTCGACGGCACTGTACGCCGTCGTGTCGCACGCCTGCTGCGCATCCACCCCCATCGTTTCGGATGCCCGCCTTCGTTTCGTGCGGCACACCCGCGCTGCACGCCGCACGCCATCAGACCTCACGGTCACCGGTGGATCACGCATGTGCACGCGCGGTCGTCAGCCCGCCCAGGGCCGTGACCTCCCGAGATCGCGGCCCGTGCATCCGGCGCCCAGGTGCGCCCGGATGCGGTCGGGGAAGCCCGAACACAGGAACCAGATGCTCTTCACCCTCAAGAAATCCTCGATCTCGCTCACCCACATCGTCACCGGGGTGACCGCCGCTCTCATGACGGCGTCGCTCTTCGCCCCGACGCTCGCCCAGCAGCAGAGCGAGAAGCAGACCCGCGAACTCTCCGAATCGACGGGGATGCACCACGAACAGCTCGGCGTCTACGAGAGCATCGTGCGCAACCGCCTCGAAGACGAGGCGAAGACCACGATCGTCGGCGCCAGCCGCACCGTCGCCGCATACGCAGCCAAGGCGGACCCGACCGCCGCGAAGACCGCCATCGCCGGACTCGACAGCTACCAGAAGCTCGATGACTCGAAGCTGCGCAGCACCATCGACAGCACGAAGGCCGCCTCCGACGCCCTCGCGGCGGCAGCAGCGGAGGCCGACCGTCAGGCCGCAGCGGCCGCGGCGGCAGCACTCGCCAACGCGAACACCCCCGACGGCGCCAAGTCCGTCGCACGCTCGCAGCTCGCCCAGCACGGCTGGGGCGACGACCAGTTCAGCTGCCTCAGCAACCTGTGGCAGAAGGAGTCGGGCTGGAACTACCAGGCATACAACGCCGGCAGCGGCGCCACGGGCATCCCGCAGGCGCTCCCCGGCAACAAGATGGCCTCGGCCGGTTCCGACTGGCAGTCCAACGCCGCCACCCAGATCGCCTGGGGACTCGACTACATCTCCCGCTCGTACGGAACGCCGTGCAGCGCGTGGTCGCACTCCCAGTCCGTCAACTGGTACTGATCGGCAACGAGGAGGGCTCCCGGTAGACTCGCGCGGGTGAACACCCAAGCGATCCAGGGAGCCCACCTCGTCGGCAGCGTCAACCTGCCAGACGCGGAGAGCGTCTTCCGCACCGTCAGCACCCACCTCGGCGACCGGATGCGCCGCATCCCGGATGGCGAGGTCGGCGAACGGTTCTACTGGATCCAGTTCCAGACGAAACGCTTCGACACGATGACGGGGCTCTCCCGCATCCCGGTCGAGCCGTTCTACATCCGCGGCGTCTTCGACGGCCGCCCGTTCGTGATCGACGACGGAGTGTCCGCCGACGACCTCGTCTTCCCGAGCCTCGGCTACGCGGACGCCGCTCTGGAGTCGTACGCCACCTTCGACAGGATGCGCGCGGCCGGCGAGATCGCGGAGGGCACCCGTTTCCAGGTGTCCCTTCCCACCCCCGCCGCCATCGTCGGCGCATTCGTCGTGGCCGAGCACCGCGCCGCGTTCGAGCCGGCATACGAGCGCGCCCTGTTCGGCGAGCTGCAGCAGATCGCAGACGGCATCCCGCACGACAGCCTCGCCATCCAGTGGGACACGGCCGTCGAGTTCGCCCTGCTGGAGTCCGCGAACATCCGGTCGCACCACGCCATCGTCCCGTGGTTCGACGATGTGCTCGGCGGCGTTGTCGAGCGTGCCGTGCGACAGGCGGCCGCTGTGCCGTCCGACGTCGAGGTGGGCTACCACCTCTGCTACGGAGACGTGGAGGAGGCGCACTTCGTGCAGCCGACAGACGCAGGCCACCTGGCCGACGTGGTCTCCGGCGTCCTCGCCGCCGCGCCCCGCCCGATCAGCTGGTTCCACCTTCCCGTGCCGATCGAGCGGGACGACGACGCGTTCTTCGCGCCGCTCGCCGCCGTCGACGTTCCTGAGGAGACGGAGCTCTACCTCGGGCTGCTGCACCACGAGGACGGCGTCGAGGGCGCCGAGCGCAGGATCGCCGCTGCGACCGCGGTTCAGCCGCGCTTCGGCGTCGCGACCGAGTGCGGCTTCGGCCGCGGCCCGAGTGAGCGCACCACCGAGCTGCTCGACCTGCACGCCGCGACGACACAGGCCTGGTGACCGTGCCCATCCACCTGGACGCCGACGCGTTCGAGGCGCTGGTCACCCACGAACTCGACGAACTGCCGGACGAGATGGTCGACGGGCTCGACAACGTGGTGTTCGTGGTGGAGGACCGGCCAGAGGACGGCTCGCTCGACCTGCTCGGCCTCTACGACGGCGTGGCGCTCACCGAGCGCGACAGCTACGGCTTCGGCGAGATGCCGGACCGCATCATCCTCTACCGCGAGCCACTGCTCTCGATCAGCGAGAGCATCGACGAGCTCCGTGACGAGATCCACGTGACGCTGGTGCACGAGATCGCGCACTTCTACGGCATCGACGACGACCGCCTGCACGAGCTCGGCTGGGCGTAGACCCCGCAGCCGCCCAGCGTCGAGCGTCGAGCGGGATCCGCAGCGCGGCCTAGAGGGACTCTTCCTCTTTCTCGGTCTCGACGGGGTCGCTGTCCGGGGCGTCGAAGGAGTACGAGACGTACTTCTCGCCGCCGACCGTGCGCTCGGCGCCCGCGACGTACCAGAACAGCGACTCGAGGCCCTCGATCGCCGCGACAGCGCCGATCCGCTCGTCGACCTTGCCGCCGATCAGGAGGCGCCGCTCCGTCGTGCCTGCCAGCGGGCCGTCGACGTACTCGACGATGTATTCGGTCTCAGTCTGTTCTGCAGCGGTCATGTACCAACGTTAGCCCTCAGAGCGCGCTGTCGGGCTGTGTCGAGCGGCCAGTCGGTCACGTCGAGCACCAGTGAGGCGTTGTCCCTCGGCCGTTCGCGCTCGACGTAGCGCTCGAAGTCGTGCTGCCACTGGTCCCAGTGCGTGACGAAGGAGAGCCCGTCGCGGGCGAGCGCGCGCTCCTTGCGGAGGGCGTCGTCGGCGTCGAGCCACAG
This sequence comes from Leifsonia sp. NPDC102414, assembly GCF_044765685.1. NCBI lineage: Bacteria > Bacillati > Actinomycetota > Actinomycetes > Micrococcales > Microbacteriaceae > Leifsonia > Leifsonia sp. NPDC102414. The sequence goes on along the minus strand of NZ_JBIWKN010000001.1, from coordinate 632,830 downwards.
CGCGAGGTCGGCCAGCGCGACATTGGCCATGGCCAGCGTGCCGCATCCCTCGACGATCAGCGGCGCACGCCCGTCGACGGTGTGCCACCCGGCCGGAGCATCGGCCGTCCAGTCCCACTGCCGCCAGCGTCCTGCACCGGATGCGCGGAGCGGCCGCAGCAGGTCCCACCCGACCGCGACGCTTCCAGCATCCAGCCCTCCCCAGCCGGGGTAGAGGTCGTCCATCCGCACCAGTCGCGGCGTCGCGTCTCCCGGCCAGTCGGCGACCAGCACGTCGGCGAGCGAGCTCTTGCCCGCCCCACTCGGACCGTCGATGAGGACGACAGGCGCGGCCTGCCTAGCCGCCGCATCCCGGATCGCCCGCTGCACGGCGTCGCGCAGCCGCAGCTCCCCCTCACGCGCCGAAGACATGCCACGTCCCTGCTGCGATGGCCGCGCCCGCCGCCGTGACGGCCACCGTCGCCGCGACCACGAGCGTCGCCCAGTCCCTGCCCCTGAACACGCTCTGGCGCGCCCAGGTGCGCGTGCGGGAGGAGCCGAACCCGCGGGCCTCCATCGCTGTGGCGAGCTTCGTGCCGCGCCGGATGGACAGCACGAACAGGGCGAACGCCTGACCGAGCATCCTGCGCAGCGCACCGCTCTCCGAGATGCCGCGCGCTCTGCGGGCCAGCGTGAGTGCCCTCCAGTCGTCGGCGAACAGGCCGACCAGTCGCAGCCCGGCGAGCCCGCCGAGCACGAACCGCCCAGGCAGGCGCAGCACCTGGGCGAGCCCGTCCGCGAGGTCGGTCGGGTCGATCGTGATGAACAGCAGCACAGCGGGCAGACCGATGGCCAGGATGCGGAGGGTGGTGGCGACGGCGAGCTGGATGGAGCCGTCGCTGACCTCCACGAACATCCACTGCACGTAGACGACGCCGCTGGTTCGCCCGTACAGCACCGTCGTGATCCCGGCGAGCGGAGCGGCGATCCAGATCGGCGCTGTGCGCACGACCAGCACCCGCCACGGGATGCGCGAGAAGCACAGCAGCACCAGCTCGATGCCGAGCGCCACGGCGGCCGAGACGATGTCGATCGACAGCAGCAGCACCACGGTCACGATCAGGGCGGCACCGAGCTTGGCGACAGGGTTGAGGGCGGCGAGCGGACCCTGCCGCACCGGGGCGATGATGCTCATGCCGCCACCTCCGACGACGCGCCGAGCAGCAAGCGCCCTGCGCCGATGGCGGTGACGAACTCCTCGTCGTGCGTTGCGGCGACGACGGCGCGCCCGTCCGCGCGTAGCTCCGCGATCATCTCGACCAGCCCCGCCCAGGTGTTGGCGTCCTGCCCGAAGGTCGGTTCGTCGAGCACGAGCAGCGTCGGCCTGGTGGCCAGCGCTGTCGCGACGGAGAGACGGCGCTTCTGGCCGCCGGAGAGGGTGAACGGGTTCGCGTCGGCGAACGGCGCGAGCGCCAGCCGGTCGAGCAGCTCGTCCACCCGAGCGCTGATCGCGTCGTTCGGCTCGTGCATGGCGCGCAACCCGATGGCGAGCTCGTCCCTGACCGTCGAGGCGACGAACTGGTGCTCCGGATTCTGGAACACGCTCCCGACGCGCGTGAGCAGATCCCTGGAGCGCCACGCGGACGGCTCTGATGCGGCGTCGCCCGCGAGAGCCTGCTCGGCGCGGAGGACGCCGCCGAGCGGTGGAAGCAGCCCGCCGAGCGTGAGCGCGAGCGTCGACTTGCCTGCGCCGTTGCGACCGACCAGCGCGAGCGCAGAGCCCTCGTGGATGCGCGCATCCACCCGGTCGGGCAGCGCGGCAGCATCCTGTGCCTGGGAGCGAGCGGCCCGCCTGCTCCCCCGCTTCGCGCGGCGGGCGATGGCAGGGCCGCGGCCGAATGCCAGCGCCTCTGCTGTCAGCAGAGGAGCGCCGACGGCCACCTCGCTCGCGACGGGAACCGGCTCGTCCGGGAGCCAGACGCCCGCTCGGCGCAGCTCGTTCGAGGCGTCGGCGAGCACAGCATCCGGGGGTCCGTCCGCGAGGACGCCGCCGTCGGCGGCGAGCACGATCACCCTGTCGACCAGCCCGCGCCAGACGGAGACGCGATGCTCCACCACGATCAACGTCGCCCCCGTGGCCGCGATCACCGACGCGACGGCCTCGCGCACCTCGATCACCCCCTCCGGGTCGAGGTTCGCTGTCGGCTCGTCGAGCAGCAGCAGCCCTGGACGCATCGCCAGCAGCCCAGCGAGCGCCAACCGCTGCTTCTGCCCGCCGGAGAGCTGCCAGGTGGGGTGGTCGAGCGGTACCCGCAACCGGACGGCGTCGAGGGCGTCCAGCACCCGCGGCCAGATCTGCTCGCGGGGCACGGCGAGGTTCTCGCAGGCGAACGCCACATCGTCGCCGACCCGCGCGAGGATCACCTGCGAGTCAGGGTCCTGCAGCAGCAGGCCGCTCGCGCCGCGCGCATCCACCGGTCGTCGGCCGCCGACGGTCAGCGAGCCCGTCGCCTCTCCGTCGTCGTCGCCGCCGAGCACACCGGCCAGTCCGGCGAGCACCGTGCTCTTGCCGGCGCCGGAGGCACCGAGCAGCAGGACGCGCTCGCCGGGCTGGATGCTCAGGCTCAGCCCGCGGACGGCCCAGGCGTTCCGCCCGGAGTAGCGCCAGCCCCAGTCGTCGACCCGAACGGCGGCCGGGGCTGACGGTCCGTGCCGACCATCGTCGATGGCGCGTCCGATGATCAGACCCTGCCTGTCGCCTCGCGTCCGGACGCGAACCGGCTGAGCGCGCCTGTCTTGGCGATGGCGCGGACGAGCAGCCAGGACAGCAGTCCGGCGACGACGATGCCCGAGATGGTGGTCGTGATCGTGTATGTGACGACGAAGCCGAGTTTGGAGCCCGGGTACCAGTAGAGGAGGTCGAGGATCGACTCGGCGATGCCGGCGCCAGCCCCGGCCAGCAGTGCGACGGGGAGCCGCCAGTTGGCGTAGAGGAACGCGGCGAAGACGATCTCGACGCCGAGCCCCTGCACCAGCCCGGAGATGAGCGTGGCGAAGCCCCACTGCGTGCCGATCAGGGCGGAGACCGTCGCGGCCACCAGCTCGGTGTACACGGCAGCGCCCGGCTTGCGGACGATGAGCGCGCCGAGGACGCCCGCGAACAGCCACGGGCCGTTCAGGATGCCCTGGAAACCGGGGAGCACGGCGCTCACCGGACCGGAGATGGGGTTGTCGAGCTGACCCCACACCCAGAAGACGACGCCCGCGGCGACGGCGACGACACTGGCGACGACGATGTCGACGACCCGCCAGCGGAGGACGCGAGCCCTGCGATCGGTGGTGGTGCTCGGAGAGATGGTTGCGTGCACTGTTCGTGCCCTTTCATTCGTGGAAAGAGGCACGGGATTCGAGGATGTCTCCCTGCGCTGGCATGATCCAGATCAGGTTCAACGGTCGAAACTTGAGAAGTTTCCTCTCAGCCCGGCTCACCGGACTCCCGTGTTCGCGTTCAGTCTAGTGCGTCTGGCACTCTGCCGACGCTGCTACTTCTTGAGGGCCTTGATGATGCGCGCCCACGCGTGACCCGCCACCCACACGAACGGGATGGCCACGGCGAGCAGCGTGATGATGTTCGGCCGGAAGTGCACGCCGGTCTCGTCGTTGATGTATGCGCCGAACGGGATGCTCACGCCTCCACCACCTGCGCCGCCTGGCGCGTCTGCGTCCTCGCCCTCACCCGCCGATCCGGCGCCGAAGCCGTACTGCACGGCGGCGACGGGCACGATGGTGGTCCCGTCGATCTCCACGGGCTCGCCGTAGACCGACTTGATGCCGTTTGAGCTGATCGTTTCCGCGAGCTTCAGGGAGATGTTCGTCATGCAGCCACCGTACCCTTCCCCTCCCAGCCTCACCAGGGCAGTCCCCAGGCCGCGTCCAGCGTTTGCGGCGGGTTCTCAGGAGTCGACCGTGAATAATCGTCCGAGTGTCGATGATCCGTTCCAGCCGTGGCCCGCGCGGCATCGTCGTCGGCCTGCTCGCCCTGATGACCGGGGCCCTGCTGCTCTGGCACGATCTGCTGCCGAACATCGGGGGCTCCGCGTCGCTCGTCGAGACCTTCCTGCCCTGGCTGGGAGTCTTCATCCTGGTGCTCGGCGTCGCCGCCTTGGTTCGGCTGTCGGTGTTCGGGACGCTCTGCGTCGCCGCGGCCGCCGCCGTCTGGGGCACGCTGTTCCTGCCGACGTTCCTCCCTGGGATGCACGCGGGCGCGCCGTCGCTCACGGTCGCGAGCGAGAACATCCACGCCCAGAACAGCGCGGCGGGCAGCATCGCCAAAGACCTCGCCGACCGCGCCCCGGACGTGATCGCGCTGCAGGAGCTCGACGCCACCGCGCGCGAGACGGTGTCCGCGGTGCTCGATCCCGGGTATCCGCACAGCGCGATCGTCGGCACCGTCGGACTGTGGAGCAAGTACCCGATCAGTGACGAGCAGCGATTGGACCTCGGACTCGGCTGGGACAGGGCAGTGCGCGTCGACCTCGACACCCCTGGGACGCCGACGCGGGTGTACGCGGTGCACATCGCGTCGGTGCGTCCAGGGGCGTACCAGTCGAGGGACACTATGCTCGCCCAGCTCGCCGAGACGGTGAAGGCGGATGACTCGGCGAAGCTGATCGTGGTGGGCGACTTCAACACCGCCAGCACGGATCGGAAGTTCCAGCCGCTGCTCTCCACCCTCACCGAGGCGCCGGACAACACGCTCGGCTTCGGGTTCACCTGGCCGGCGGAGTTCCCCGTCGCCCGGCTCGATCACGTGCTCGTCCGCGGCCTCACGAATGTGACGAGCGACGTGCTCGCCGACAACGGCAGCGACCACCGCGGCATCCTCGTCGGGGTGCGCTGAGTCACGCTCAGCGCACCGGCGTTCGTCCGCTCGGGCGTTCAGTCGCTCCGGCGTTCGGGCGTTCAGTCGATCAGTCGTTCAGTCGCTCAGCCAGCGCGGGTTGCGCCCGTCGTCGGCCGCCGCCTCCGCGTCGCGCTGGCGCTTCACCAGCGACGCCGGCCCGATCATCCCGCGGCCGAAGCGCGCGCTGACAGCGTCGAGGGTGCGCTCCGTCTCCCGCCACTCGTCGTCAGGGTCCCAGAGGGCCAGGCTGTCCCCTCCCGCTTCGAGCAGCTGCTCCGCCCGCACGCCGATCAGCCGGATGGGCGTGCGACCGAGGTCGAGCCCTTCGTAGATCTGCCACACCTCCTCGAAGATGCGCCTTCCGACATTGGTCGCCTCGCCGAGGGTGCGCGACCGCGTCACCGTGCGGAAGTCGGAGAACCGGAGCTTCAGGGCGACCGTGCGCCCCTCGAGGCCGTTCTTGCGAAGGCGCTCCCCCACCTGGTTGGACAATCGCAGCAGTTCGCGGCGCAGCCGGTCCTGATCGGAGACGTCCGTCTCGAAGGTCATCTCGTGCCCGACGCTCTTCTCGCGCGTCTCCGTCACGACCGAGCGCGGGTCTCTGCCGTTCGCGAGCTCGTGCAGCTTGCTGCCGGACGCGTCGCCCACCGCCTTCTGCAGCACGGAGAGCGGTGCGTCCGCGAGGTCGGCGACGGTGCGCATCCCGAGTCGTTCGAGCGCCTGCTGGGTGCTCGCGCCGACGCCCCAGAGCGCGCCGACAGGGAGGGGTCGCAGGTAGTCGATGATCGCCGACTCCGGGATGACGAGCACCCCGTCCGGCTTGGCGCGACCGGAGGCGAGCTTGGCCATGAACTTGGTCGGCGCTGCCCCCACCGAGCAGGTGAGGCCCGTCTCCTCGAACACACGTGCTCTGACCAGCTCCGCGATGCGTTTCGGCGAGCCGAGCAGCCGCCTGGCGCCCGCGACGTCGAGGAACGCCTCGTCGATGCTCAGCGCCTCGACCAGCGGAGTCACCTCGGAGAAGATCGCCATGACCTTCTCCGAGTACTCCTTGTACTTGTGCATGTGCGGAGGCAGGATGATCGCCTGCGGGCACAGCCGGATGGCCTGCGACATCGGCATCGCCGACCGCACCCCGAACTTGCGGGCCTCGTACGTGGCGCTCGTCACAACCGAGCGAGGGCCCGGGTGACCGACGATGGCGGGCTTGCCGCGCGCATCCGGCCGGTCGAGCAGCTCGACCGAGGCGAAGAACGCATCCATGTCGACGTGCAGGATGGTGGCGGACGAGTCGTCGATCGGCTCGGTCGTCACCCGCCTATCGCTGCCGTCCGCTCGTCCCACTCCACCAGCTTGCCACGCTCCCCTGACAGCGGTGCAGGATCGCCGGTCGGGTAGCGTGAACACCATGGAATTCAGGTACCTCGGCAACAGCGGACTCAAGATCTCCGAGATCATCTACGGCAACTGGCTCACCCACGGCTCCCAGGTGGAGAACGACATCGCGCTGCAGAGCGTGCGCGCAGCACTGGATGCGGGCATCACCACGTTCGACACGGCGGACGCGTACGCCAACACGGCGGCGGAGAAGGTGCTCGGCGACGCCCTGAAGAACGAACGGCGCGCGTCGCTGGAGATCTTCACCAAGGTCTACTGGCCGACCGGCCCCAAGGGCCACAACGACGTCGGCCTCTCCCGCAAGCACATCTTCGAGTCGATCGACGGGTCGCTCCAGCGCCTCGGCACCGACTACGTCGACCTCTACCAGGCGCACCGCTACGACTCGGAGACCCCGCTGGAGGAGACGATGCAGGCGTTCGCCGACGTCGTCCGTGCCGGCAAGGCGCTCTACATCGGCGTCTCGGAGTGGAACGCCGAGCAGCTCCGCGCCGGCGCAGCGCTGGCGAAGGAGCTGAACGTCCAGCTCATCTCCAACCAGCCGCAGTACTCCATGCTGTGGCGGGTCATCGAGGGCCAGGTCGTCCCCACCTCCGCCGAGCTCGGCATCTCGCAGATCGTCTGGTCGCCTGTGGCGCAGGGCGTGCTGACCGGCAAGTACCTGCCGGGTGCGGAGGCCCCGGAGGGCAGCCGCGCCGCGGACAGCAAGGGCGGGGCGAACGCGATCAAGTCGTTCATGAACGACGACGTGCTCACCGCCGTACAGCGCCTCCACCCGATCGCGGACGAGCTCGGCATCACCATGGCGCAGCTCGCCGTGGCGTGGGTGCTGCAGAACCCGAACGTCGCCGGCGCCATCGTCGGCGCATCCAAGCCGGAGCAGGTCGCGTCCAACGCCGCTGCCGCCGGCATCCGCCTCTCCGGCGACGTGCTCGCCCGCATCGACGAGGCCGTCGGCGACGTCGCCGTCACCGACCCCGCCGAGACCGTCTCCCCCGCACACCGCCCGGTCTGACCCCATCATCGAGCCGGGACTCGTGCACGCCTGAGCACGGCGTGTCGCGTGCACAAGTCCCGGCTCGATGATGTGGACAGGGGCCGGGAAGAGCGGGGTCAGACGAGGGCGGCGACGACGGGGGCGAACCAGGAGCGGAAGGCGCGGGAGTCGTCGCGGAGGCTGGTGCTCAGGATGACCGAGTGCGGGCCGACGATCCAGGCGCCGCTCTCCTCCAGGGGGAGCACGGCGAGGTCGAGGCGGAAGTATCCGGCCTGCCTGCGCAGCTCATGCTCGCGGTCGCGCACCACGTCGACGATGTCCGCCGCCCGTCTGGCGTGCGTCTCGATGCTCGCCCGCGCGTATTCGTCGTGCCGTTCCGTCGCCCACAGCAGCGCTTCGTCGAAGTGCTCCAGGATGAGGTCCTGCAGCTCGATCGCGCGGTCGAACGCTGTGAAGTGCGGCGGCTGCAGGAGCGAGCCTGCCGCTCTTCGCTCCCTGTCGACGGTGAACTCGAACCACGCCAGCCACTGCTCCTCCAGCGAGCCGCGCCCCTGCCCTGGATGCACGGCCGGGCGCCGGGCGGGAAGCACCGGCAGCGCGCCCGTCGCCGGATGCAGCACGGGCGCCACCGCGGGAGACAGTCGAGGGATGACCGGATCGCCGATCCCGTCGAGGTGCCCCAGGTCGCGGAGGGCGAGCGCCATCAGCAGGTCCCAGGGGCAGTCCTCTGTGACCTGCCATCGAAGGGTGCCCTCGACGAACATGCCGTCATTGTAGGAGCGTCGGCCGCGCGTGACCAGTGTCCGGCCCGCCGCCAGGCGCGCCGGAGCCGGCGCCGTCACGAAAACGGCCCGCCCTCCCGAAGCCGGGGAGGGCGGGCCGTGGACGTCCAGCGGGTCAGCTCCGGATGAGAGTGCCGTCCCGCTCGTCGTCCAGAGAGGCGGGCGCCGTGTCGGACGCCGCCTCCGTCTGGTCGGCGGCGACCGCATCCAGCACGGGATGCGTCGAGCCGTCCGTCTCGATCGACGTCACGACCGCGTCGCGCTCGATGGTCGTCGCCAGCGGCTTCTCCACCACGAACAGCAGCAGCACGGCGGCGACGAGCAGCAGCGGCACCATGTAGAGGAAGACCGGGGTGAGGGCGTCGTTGTACGACCCGACGATCACGTCGCGGATCGGCGTGGGAAGGCCCTTGACGATGGCCGGGGTCAGCGAGTTGCTGCCGCCGCCCGCCTGTGCGCCCGCCGGCATCCGCTCGGTGAGGAGCTGGGTGAGTCGGGTCGCGAACAGGCTTCCGACGATCGCCGAGCCGAGCGACGCGCCGATCTGGCGGAAGTAGTTGTTCGACGCCGTGGCCGTTCCGACCTGACTGACCGGGAACGAGTTCTGCACGATCAGCACCAGGATCTGCATGCTCATCCCGAGCCCGACGCCCATGATGGCGAGGAAGCTGCAGAGCACCCAGATCGGCAGGGTCGGGGTCATGGTCGACAGCAGCACCAGGGCTCCTGCGACGATCACGGTTCCGGTGACGGGCAGCCACTTGTACCTGCCGGTCTTGCTGACGAGCTGGCCGGAGACGATCGAGGTGATGAGCAGTGCGGCCATCATCGGGATCATCAGGAACCCGGCCTCTGTCGCGTTCGCGCCGGTCACCATCTGCAGATAGGTCGGCAGGTATGCGAGGGCTCCGAACATCGCGATGCCGATGATGAGACCGGCGATCGTGGTCAGGTTGAAGTTGCGGTCACGGAAGAGCGCGAGCGGCATGATCGGCTCCGCTGCGGCGCGCTCCACGAACACGAACGCGATCCCGGCCACGACCGTGCCGACGATGAGCGAGAGGATGACCGGCGAGTTCCAGTCATACGTCGTGCCGCCCCAGGTGGTGACGAGCACCAGGCAGGTGGATGCGATGGCCAGCAGCCCCATGCCCGCCACGTCGATCCGCGGCTTGCGCTGAGCGTTCTTGGGCAGGCGGAGGAAGGCGACAGCGGACGCGATGGCGAGGATCCCGAGCGGGATGTTCATCCAGAATGCCCAGCGCCAGCCGATGCTCTCGGTGAACCAGCCGCCGAGCAGCGGGCCTGCGACGCTCGACAGGGCGAAGACGCCGCCCATGATGCCCATGTACCGTCCACGTTCGCGGGCGGGGACCACATCGGCGATGATCGCCTGCGACAGGATCATCAGACCGCCGCCGCCGAGACCCTGCACGGCGCGACCGACGATCAGCCAGGTCATGTCGCCGGCGAGGCCGCCGATGACGGACCCGGCCATGAACAGGCCGATGGCGATGATGAACAGCCCCTTGCGGCCGATCAGGTCGCCGAGCTTGCCGTACACCGGCAGCATGATGGTCGAGGCCAGGATGTACGCCGTGGTCACCCACAGCATGTGGTCGACCCCGTTGAGCTCGCCGACGATGGTCGGGAGGGCCGTGGAGAAGATCGTCTGGTCGAGGGATGCGAGGAGCATCGTGACCATCAGGCCCGCGAAGAGCAGGAGGATGGTCTTCTTCTGAGGAGATCCGGCGGACGGTGCGTCCGCGGTCTCCTGCCGTGTTGCTGTCTGACTCATGAGAGTGCCTGAATCGCCTTTCCTGCGAGCTCGACGGCTCGCGTCCGAAGTTCGTCTGCGTCGCGCTCCGTGCCGTCCGCCACCCACTCCTTGACGGCGGCGCGGATGGCGCCGCCGCAGAGCGGCAGGATCAGCTCGGCGAGCGATGCGCGTTCCGCCGCGTCGTACGCGGAGAACGCCCGGTCGTGCGAGAGGAGGTCGGAGACGCCCGCGACGAGCTGCTCCCCCATCCTGGTCATCTGGGCGAACTGTCGACGGAGCAGTTCCGGGTGCTCCTTGACGATCGCCAGGCGGGCATCGTGCAACGCGGTGTCCCCGATGGCGGGGCCGATCACGTGCAGCAGGAGCCCGACGATCTGTTCGACGATGCTCTGCCCTGCGGTGTCTGCCCTGTGCTGCGCGACGAACGCGTCGTCGACGGGGAGGTCGCGCATCCCGAGGATGGCGTCCTCTTTGCTCTCGAAGTAGTTGAAGAATGTGCGGGGCGAGACGAGCACCCTGGCGCAGATCGCGTCGACGGTGGCGTTCTCGAGCCCGACCTCCGCGACCAGGAGCACGGTGGCGCGTTCGAGCTGCGCCCGTGTCTCCAGGCGTTTGCGCTCGCGCAGTCCGAGGGTTTCCGATGTCACCCTGCTATTGTTGCAGCAACTGCAATTTTTCTAAACTGTAAGAATGCAGTTCTGCATTATTCGCGGAGAACGTTCAGCTTCTCGCGTCCAGCTCCTCGATCAGGCGGAGCACCGTCCGCCAGTTGCGGCCGGTCGCCACCGAGCCGACCTCGCGCCAGAAGGCCGGCTTCAGCTTCGACTTCGAGACTCCGAGCGGGCACCACTGGTAGACGGCCCGCTCACCGAGTTTGACCAGCTCCGGCTGGATGGCGTCCTCCTCCGGAACGGCGAGGGAGCCAGGCACGGGATGGTCGAGGAACGTCACCATCAGCTTCGAGTGATCGTCGCCCTCCTGCAGCAGCGGATTGGCGGCCGCGACAGCGCGGAACTGCTTCTCCGTGAGCAGGACGACGCGGGCGGCGACCCCTGAGCGCTTTTCGATGCCGGCCTCGACGGTCGCCGCAACGGCGGCGGTCGGGACGGCGTCCGCGTCGAACACGACGTTCCCGCTCTGCAGGAAGGTCGTGACGTTTGCGAATCCCGCGTCCGCGAACGCCGCGGCCAGGTCGGCCTTCGCTACCCTGGTGGATGCGCCGACGTTGATGCCGCGCACCAGCCCGACCCCGTGCATCCCCTACCCGTCGATCGGGTCGGCGGTGACCAGCAGCGCCTGGGCGATGGTCGCCTGCTCGTACGGCCCTCTGCCGTCGCGCCGGTGCTGCGGCTCGCTGAACGCGACCAGCCACGACGTGACGTCGCCCGCCGGCAGGTTCACGCTGCGGAGGCTGGCGGCGCCGGGGGCGATGATCACGCCGGTCGGCTCCCCCACCCAGTCCTCTCCGCTCTCCGTCTGCGGCTCACGCACGTACACCTGGACACCGACGCCGAACCCAGGAGCGGCGTCGACGGCGGTCTTGCGGTTCTTCATGGACCAAGCATCCCACTCGCGCCTGCGGACGACACGCGCCTGGTCAGCGCGCCGCGGACGGCTCGATCCTGCCGTCCGGCCGGTGCCGCGCCGGGTCGAGAAGGCGGCGCAGGGTGAAGCGTTCCGCGACCGTCCACGCCGTGGAGGTGAGGATGTAGATGGCGGCGGCCAGCGGCACGAAAGCCGCGAAGACGACGGTCACATATGGAAGGAACGACATCGCCCGCACGAGGCCGACCGGCGTCTGGCCTGCGGCGCCCTCCTGCTGCGGAAGGGTGAGCACGCGCCGCGACACCGTGGTCACGATCGCGATCATGGCGAGCACGACCAGGTAGACGACCATCGCCGGCCAGACGGCAGCTCCCGCACTGGTCAGCCCGACGAAGCTCGTGCCGAGCGGAGCGCCGAACACGTGCTCGCCGAGGAGTGCGTTGGCGTGGCCGGAGATCATCGGATGTGTGAAGACGGCGTAGACGAGGGAGATGACGGGAAGCTGCGCGAGCAGCGGAAGCATCCCGGCGAAGGGCGAGACCTTCTCCCGCTGGTAGAGCTCCATCGTCTTCCTGGTCAGCAGCTCGCGATCCTTGCCGTGCTTGCGCTGCAGCTCGGCCAGGTGCGGCGCGAGGCGCCTGCGGTTGTACTCGGCGCGCACCTGGCTCATCCCGACAGGGATGAGCAGAGCGCGCACGAGCACGGTGAGCACGACGACGGCCAGCAGGCCGCCGAGGGTTCCTGCGACCGGCGCGAGAGCGTCGGAGAGACCGGTGACGAGACCGTATGTCGCGTCGAGGATGGCCGCGATGGGGCCGAAGGAGAAGATGTCCACGAGAGGGTGTCCCTGCTGTCGAACGGATGGGTGGATTCCGTCTGACCGCGGTGGCAGGCGTCGGCCTGCCAGGCAGGGCGGAGCCGTGCTGGACGGGGCCCGCGCCTGCTACGCGGTCTGCAGGGCGATGCCGGGCGCTCGCGGGCGGGGGCGACCGTCCGCATCCGGATCGGACTGGCTGAGCATGGCGCTCTTGTCCGCCGGCTCGATCGGGCGTTCCAGGCGTGCGCGCACCCGCAGCGACGCCGCGATGGCGACGATCGACCTGAGCCCGGCGGCCGCGACGACCGCGACCAGTCCGATGGCACCCGCCATACCGGCGAGAGCGATGATGCTGGCCGGCGTGGATGCGGAGAGCACGTTCTCGAGCGAGGTGGCGAAGAGCCGCCCCAGAAGCTCGAAGAACGTCAGCATGGTGTTGACCGTAACAAATTCCCAGCCGATTCGCTGGAGGTGTTCGCCGTGGGCGCATCCGTGTCCAGCGGGTCCATGATGGAAGCATGACTCGTGTTGTGATCGTCGGTGCCCATGGAAAAGTCGCCCAGCAGTTGATGCGCGTCCTCTACGACAACGGGGACGACTTCGTCGGCATCGTGCGCGGGGAGGAGCACGCCGACGACGTCTACCGTCTCGGCGGCGAGGGCGTGCTGCTCGACATCGAGCAGGCGACGCCCGAGCAGTTGGCGACGGCCTTCTCCGGATCGGACGCCGTGGTGTTCACCGCCGGGGCGGGCGGAGGGTCGAGCATCGAACGCAAGCGCACGGTTGACTACGCGGGCTCGGTGAAGTCGATGCAGGGCGCCGTGATCGCGGGCGTCCGCCGCTTCGTGCAGGTGTCAGCCTGGGGCGTCGACGCCCCGCTGCCGGAGGACACCGAGCCGGTCTGGCGCGCATACGTCGAGGCCAAGCGCGACGCGGACGCTGTGCTCCGCGAGTCAGGGCTCGACTGGACCATCCTCCGCCCTGGCGGCCTCACCTTCGACGAAGGCACGGGGCTTGTCACGCTCGGCGACAGCGTGGAGCGCGGCAGCATTCCGCGCGAGGACGTCGCGCGACTGATCAGCGCGTGCATCGACGAGCCTGCGAGCATCGGGCATGTCTGGGAGGTCGTCTCCGGCTCGACGCCGATCGCCGACGCCGTGCGCGCGCAGGTCGGCGCCGCGTAGGCTTGCGACCGTGAGTTCCGAAGTCGACAACGCCGCCGAAGACACCCCATCAGCCGAGAGCACCGGAGCGGGCAGCTCCGGAGCCGGCAGCACCGCTTCGGGTATGGCCCCCGGCGACTACGCCACCAGGCCATGGCTGCGCAGCTACGCGCCCAACGTCCCCGACGATGTCGAGCTGCCCGCCGGTTCCCTCGCGCACCTCATCGACGACTCCGTCGCGCGCTACCCGCGCAACGTCGCGCTGGAGTTCTTCGGCGCGACCACGACATACGCCGAGCTGGGAGACCAGATCGCCCGGGCGGCGGAGGGGCTGCGCAAGCGCGGGGTCCGCAAGGGCGACAGGGTGGCGCTCGTGCTTCCGAACTGCCCGCAGCACGTCGTGGCCTTCTACGCGGCGCTGCGTCTCGGGGCGGTGGTGATCGAGCACAACCCGCTCTACACGCCGCGCGAGCTCCGGCACCAGTTCGAGGACCACGGGGCGACCGTCGCGATCGTCTGGGACAAGGTCGCGAAGACCGTGCAGGAGCTGCCGGCCGACCTCGGGGTGACCACGGTCATCTCGATCGACATCACCAGGGCGATGCCTGCATCCAAGCGGGTCGCCCTCCGGCTGCCCGTCCGCGCGGCACGCCAGGCCAGGGAGCAGCTCACCGCGAAGGTCAGCGGCACGGTCACCTGGGAGACGCTGATCGGCGGCCGCAAGCTGAAGGCGTCGTACCCCAGGCCGGAGCGCGACGATCTCGCGCTCATCCAGTACACCAGCGGCACCACCGGGCAGCCGAAGGGCGTGATGCTCAGCCACCTCAACCTCGGGGTGAACGCCGCACAGGCGCGGGCGTGGGTGCCGACCATCGAGCGCGGAACCTCGGTCGTCTACGCCGTCCTCCCCCTGTTCCACGCCTACGGGCTGACGCTCTGTCTGACCTTCGCGATGAGCATGGGCTCCCGTCTCGTGCTGTTCCCCAAGTTCGACCCCGACCTGGTGCTGGACGTGGTCAAGAAGCACCCTGCGACGTTCCTTCCCGCCGTGCCCCCGATCTACGAGCGCCTGGTGACGGCGGCGGAGAAGCGGAAGGTGTCGCTCTCCGGCATCGAGATCGCGATCTCCGGCGCGATGAGCCTGCCGGACAGCATCGTCAAGCTCTGGGAGGGCAAGACGGGCGGGTACCTGGTCGAGGGCTACGGGCTCTCAGAGTGCTCCCCCGTGCTGATGGCCAACCCTGTCGGCTCGACGCGCAGGGACGGCACGGTCGGCCTCGCGCTTCCGAGCACGCAGCTGCGCGTTGTGGACCCGGAGGATCCGGCGACCGACCGCGCGTTCGGCGAGGAGGGCGAGCTGCTGGCGAAGGGCCCGCAGGTCTTCTCGGGATACTGGCACAAGAGCGACGAGACGGCCAAGGTCTTCACCGACGACGGCTGGTTCCGCACCGGCGACATCGTCACGATGGACGAGGACGGCTTCGTGCGCATCGTCGACCGGATCAAGGAGCTCATCGTCACGGGCGGCTTCAACGTCTCGCCGACCGAGGTCGAGGACGCGCTGCGGGCGTTCGAAGGCGTCGCGGACGTGGCCGTCGTCGGCGTCCCGCACCAGCGCGGGGGCGAGGATGTCGTCGCAGCGGTCGTGATGAAGCCGGGCGCATCGTTCGACGAGGCGGCCATCCGCGCGTTCGCGAGGGACACCCTCACGGCGTACAAGGTGCCGAAGCACATCACCCAGGTGGACGACCTGCCACGCTCGATCGTCGGCAAGGTGATCAGACGCAAGGTGCGCGACCAGCTTCTCGCCGCGAAGAACTAGCGAGCAGACCGAGCCTCAGAGGGCGAACACCAGCAGCGATCCCGTCGCCGTCGCGACCACCTTGCCAGATCCGTCCGTCACCACGCCGTCGGCGAAGGCCACCCTGTTGCCTGGCTTGGTCACGTGCGCGACGCAGGTCAGCCGGCCGGCGCCGGCGAGCACGGGGCGCAGGTAGTTGACCTTGATCTCGATCGACGTGTATCCCTGGCCCTGCGGCAGCGTGGTCTGGACCGCGCAGCCGAGGGCCGAGTCGAGGAGCGTGCAGACCAGGCCGCCGTGGACCGTGCCGATCGGGTTGTAGTGGGACTCGTCCGGCTCGCAGACGAACGTCGCCGTCCCCTGCCCCACCTCGGTCAGCCGCATGCTCATCAGGTTGGTGATGGGCGGCGGAGGGAGTTCCCCTGCGAGCATCGACCGGAGGTAGTCGAGACCGCTCATGGTGGGCATGACGGCCACACCGGGTGCCGGGTCCTCCCATTCGACGAGGCGCTGGCGTTCGCTCACTCGGTGTCCTTTCTGGGGAGGGCCGGGTCGTCGGGCGGGAGCTCTGACGGTTCCTTGACCGGTTCGAGTGTCTCCGCGTTGATGGGGATCTGTCCAGGGGGAAGATTGGAGAAGTCGGGCGCGATGATGGTCGGCGGGATGCCGGAGTCCGGCAGACCGAACGCGGGGACGACGCCCTCCGGCGACAGCACCAGGTCGTCCGACCGGCGCGGGAGCGTCCTGCCGCGGAAGTAGTCCGGCCTGCGCCACCACCAGATGGCCATCAGCACCAGGCCGATCAGCAGCCCGCCGACGCCTACGACCGCCTCGGCGCCGATGCCGAAGATCGTGACGTTCTTGCCGTTGTCGTCCACCAGCCAGTCGACGGCGGCGAAGTTGATCAGCCCGTAGATGAAGACGTACGTGAGCATGATGCCGCCGACCAGCGGGAAGAGGCCGCGCATCACGATGTTGCGGAAGCTGCGGAACAGCGTCTTGCGGTAATACCAGACGCAGGCGTACCCGGTGAGTCCGTAGTAGAACGCGATCATCAGGCCGATCGAGCCGATCAGCGCCAGCAGCAGCGCGGGGCTGATGAAGGTGAAGATGAGATAGAAGACCGCCGAGACGATCCCCATCCCGATCGTCGCCCAGGTCGGCGTGAGGAACCTCGGGTGGATGCGCGCGAACTGCTCGGGGATGGCCTTGTATGCCGCCATCGAGAGCGCCGTTCGCGCCGTGGGGAGGATGGTGGTCTGGGTGGAGGCGGATGCCGAGGTCAGGATGGAGAAGCCGAGCAGTGCCATCAGGATCGCCCCGAGAGGTCCCCCGCCGAACAGGGTCGGGCCGATCGCGGAGAACACGTCGCCGGAGTTGGCGGGATTCGCCAGGCCGATGCCCTTCTCGCCGACCCCGGCGAAGGCGACGGTCGCGACCGTGACCACCGCGTAGGTGGCGAGGAGAAGCAGGGTGCTGATGACGGCGGCGCGGCCGGGCGTCTTGCCAGGGTCCTTCGTCTCCTCGTTGACGGAGACGGCCGTGTCCCAGCCCCAGTAGATGAAGATCGCGGTCAGCATGGCCGGGGCGATCGTCTTGCTGAAGTCGAGGGTGAACGGGTTGAACCAGTCCCACTGCGGGATGAGCGAGTACGGCTCCGCGTTGCCGGTGTAGACCTTCACCAGTGCGAACACCGCGAAGAAGATCAGGATGATGACCTCGAACGACAGCAGAACGTACTGCAGCCTGGCCGAGATCTCGATGCCGCGATAGCAGATCCAGGTCATGATCGCGATCCAGAGCAGCCCCGCGATGGTCGTGGCGACCGTATTGGTGGCGAGATCGGCGACAGCAGGCAGACCGAAGCTGCCGACGAAGGTGAACGAGTACGATCCGGCGATCTGCGCGAGATTCGCCATCACGATCACGTCGGCGACGATGATGCCCCAGCCGCCCATCCACCCGGTCACAGGGCCGAACGCCCTGGTGGCCCAGGTGAACGTCGTCCCGCAGTCCGGCTCCGCTTTGTTGAGCTCCTGATACGCCACGGCGATGAGATACATCGGGATGAAGGCGAGCAGCACGATGCCAGGCGCCTTCACGCCGGCGACGACCGTGCCGCCGACGACGATGAAGCCGAGGCTCGCGGCCAGGCTGTACGCGGGAGCGGTCGATGCCACTCCGACGACGACGCTGGAGACGAGGCCGAGGGCTCCGCCTTTCAGCCCTTTGGATTCCACATCCTCCGGTTTGGAGGGGACGGTCGCTGTCATTCTGCTGCTCCCACCGACTCGGGTCCGCTCACCACTGAGCGGGCCGGCTGGACACAGGCTAACTCCAAAACCACCGGAATGCGCCACAGGCGACGCCGATGCGACCTCTGAGAATCGCTTCAGGCTGCTGCGAGGCGCGCCAGGCGGCGGCGTGCGGCGAGCTCCGCCTGGGTCTGCGGGCCGAGCAGGACCCCGGCGCCCTTCAGGACGGCGGACGTCGCCGTGTGGACGGGGAACGCCCTGTCGAACGGCGTCGCCCGGAAGCCGAGCATCGCACGGTGACGCGGTTCGAGGGTCGAGACCGCGGCGCGGAAGACCACCCGGTACGACGGCCGCAGCATCCTGCGCAGCGGAGGGCGCCGGATGAACCGCACGATCTCCTCGACCTCCGGACCTCCGCGGAGCTCGCCTGCGTCGGTGTATCCGTCGATCTGCGCCCGCAGCTCCTCCGCGCTACGCGGCGGCCGCTCCACGCCCATCAGCTCGCCGGCCGTCGCCCACTGCGCCACGTACTCGTCGGCGCCCCCGGGGATGGGACTCCCCCAGTGCTCGTGCGCGCTGAGGAAGGCGTCGGCGAAGGCGACATGGACCCACGCAGCCAGCTCAGGGTCGTTCGCCGCATACGGGCGGGTGACGCCGTGCCCGTCCACGAACGTGCCGGTGACCCGTTTGTGCATCGCACGCACCATCTGCGAGCTCGCGAGAGCCTGCCCCGTGCTGCCGAACGTGACCGTGTGGATCCACTGGATCGTGCCGGCCAGACGGCCGAGCGGGTCCTCGCGGAACCGGGAGAAGTCGCGCACGCCCGCGAGCGCGCCGGGGTGCAGCGCCTGCAGCAGCAACGCCCGCACTCCGGCCACCAGCGTCGGCATCCCGCCGTGCACCACCCACGGTGCGCTGCCTGCGGAGAAGAAGCCTGCGTCGTCGCCGTCCTCCAGCGCGAGCACCCAGCGCGGAACCTCGTCGGAGCGACCGGCGAGCGTCTCGATGAGCCGCGACCGGACGGGCTCCAGAATGCCGGTCATCTCCCGATCCTCACGACTCCTGGCCGAGTCCGTCGACCACGGTCGCGTTCGGCAGTTCGCCGAGCAGTCGCCCGGGCAGCAGGATCTTGGAGCGGCGCACACCGGAGCCGATGATGACGACGTCCGTCTCCGCCACCCGGCCGTCGACGAACACCGGCCACTCCGCGGGCAATCCGATCGGGGTGATGCCTCCGTACTCCATGCCGGTGAGCTCGACGGCGCGGTCCATCGACAGGAACGACGCCTTCCGCACATCCAGCAGCCGCTTCACGGTGTTGTTGACGTCGGCGCGAGTGGTCGCGAGCACGACGCACGCGGCGATCCGCTCGACGCCCTCACGTTTGCCTGCCACCACCACGCAGTTCGCGAGGGTGGACGCATCCAGCCCGAACTGCTCACGCGTGGCGGCGGTGTCGGAGACGGCGGGGTCGATCTCCACCACGCCGACATCGTCCAGCCATCCGGATGCGGTCAGTGCGCCGGCCGTCGTCGGCGCGAGGAGTTCCGTGGCAGTGGAGGCGGGTGCTGTGGTCAGCCCGCCGAGAGTGAAGACGCCCATACTCCCTAATCTGCAACACCCGACGCCGGAACGCCAACCTCGCACGGCGTGGATTCTCCGTCCGAACGGAGAATGCGGGCGCCAGGCTCCTAGATTCCGTCCGAACGGAGCGACGCGCCGCGGGACGTTTGGCTTTTCCGTCCGGACGGAGAATCGCGGCGACACGCCGCAAAGAACTCCGTCCGAACGGAGAATCGGCAGCGAATGGCCGGATTCTCCGTTCGGACGGAGTCGTGCGCGGTGCGTGTCAGCGCAGCGCTACTGGGCGCTTGCCCGCTCGAGCACGAGTTCGCGGACGCGGGCGGCGTCCGCCTGGCCCTTCATCGCCTTCATGACGGCGCCGATCACGGCTCCTGCCGCCTGCACCTTGCCGTCGCGGATCTTCGCGAGCACGTCGGGCTGGGCAGCGAGGGCCTCGTCGATGGCCGCGATGAGCGCGCCGTCGTCGGAGACGACAGCGAGGCCGCGCGCATCCACCACCTGCTGGGGTCCGCCTTCGCCGGCGATGACCCCTTCGAGCACCTGGCGGGCGAGCCGGTCGGTGAGCGTTCCTGCGTCGACCAGCGCAGCCAGCTCGGCGACGTGCTGTGGGCTGACCAGCGTTCCCGCGGGAACGCCCTGCGCGTTCGCCAGGCGGGCGATCTCGCCGGACCACCACTTGCGGGCGGCCGCCGGCGTCGCTCCGGCGGCGATGGTCGCCTCGACCTCGTCGAGCAGATCGGCGTTGTCGATGTCCTGGAACTCCAGGGCGGTGAAGCCCCACGCCTCGATCAGGCGCTTGCGGCGCAGCGACGGCTGCTCCGGGAGGGTTCCGCGCAGCTCCTCGACCCACTCGCGCGCCGGGGCGACCGGCACGAGGTCCGGCTCGGGGAAGTAGCGGTAGTCGTCGGCGTCGGACTTCGGGCGCCCGGCACTCGTGGTGCCGGTGTCCTCGTGCCAGTGCCTGGTCTCCTGGATGATCGTGCCGCCTGCTGCGAGGATCGCCGCCTGCCGCTGGATCTCGTAGCGCACGGCGCGCTCGACGGAGCGCAGCGAGTTGACGTTCTTGGTCTCCGTGCGGGTGCCGAGCTTCCCTGAGCCGCGCGGGCGCAGGGAGACGTTCGCGTCGCAGCGCACGTTGCCCTCCTCCATCCGCGCGTTGGAGACGCCGAGCGCCTTCACGATGTCGCGGATGGCGTGCACGTACGTGCGCCCGATCTCCGGAGCGTCGTGCTCTGCGCCCTCGATCATCTTGGTGACGATCTCGACCAGCGGGACGCCGCCGCGATTGTAGTCGACCAGCGAGTAGTCAGCGCCCTGGATGCGGCCGGTCGCCCCGCCGACGTGCGTCAGCTTGCCCGCGTCCTCCTCCATGTGGGCGCGCTCGATGTCGACCGTGATCGTGCGGCCTGACTCCAGCTCGATGGTCACGGCGCCCTCGAAAGCGATCGGCTCGTCGTACTGCGAGGTCTGGAAGTTCTTGGCCGTGTCCGGGTAGAAGTAGTTCTTGCGGGCGAACCTGCTCGACTCCGCGATCTCGCAGCCGAGGGCGAGGCCGAGGCGGATGCTCGACTCGATGGCCTTCTTGTTCACCTGCGGCAGTCCGCCTGGCAGGCCGAGGCAGGTGGGGCAGGTGTTCGTGTTCGCGCCGGAGCCGAACTCGTTGGCGCACCCGCAGAACATCTTCGTCTTGGTGTTCAGCTCGACGTGCACCTCGAAGCCGAGGACCGGCTCGAACAGTTCGAGAGCCTTGTCGTAATCCATCAGTTCCGCTTTGGCCATCAGACGGCTCCCTCTTCGCTCGCGAACATCTCGGTGGCGCTCAGGTCGGGCGCCTGGCTCAGCAGGGTGCGACCCCACTTCTGCTCCAGGAGCTGCTCGAGCGCCGCGCCGATCGTGTACAGCCTGGCGTCGGCGCGCGCCGGGGTCATGAGCTGCAGGCCGACCGGCAGGCCGTCCTCCGGTGCGAGGCCGATCGGCAGGCCCATGCCTGGCACGCCTGCGAGGTTGGCCGGGATGGTGGTGATGTCGTTGAGGTACATCGCCATCGGATCCGCCAGCTTCTCGCCGAACTTGAACGCGGTGGTCGGAGCGCTCGGGCTGACCAGCACATCCACCTTCTCGAAGGCGGAGGCGAAGTCGCGCTGGATGAGCGTGCGCACCTTTTGCGCGCTGCCGTAGTACGCGTCGTAGTAACCGGCGCTCAGCGCGTACGTTCCGAGGATGATGCGGCGCTTGACCTCAGGGCCGAACCCGGCGTCGCGGGTGGCGGACATGACGCGCTCGACCGTGACGGGGCCGTCCTCCGGGTTGACCCGCAGGCCGAACCGCACGGAGTCGAAGCGGGCCAGGTTGCTGGACGCCTCTGCCGGGAGGATCAGGTAGTACGCGGCGACCGCGTACTCGAAGCTGGGGGCGCCGACCTCGACGATCTCGGCTCCTGCCGCCTCCAGCAGAGTGAGGGCTTCGTCGAAGCGCTGCTTGACGCCGGCCTGGAAGCCGTCGCCGGAGAGCTCCTTGATCACACCGACGCGGATGCCCTTCAGGGCGCCGTCAACGAGACCGGCGCGCGCTGCGTCCGCCATCGACGGCCAGGTGTCGCTGAGCGAGGTGGAGTCGAGCGGGTCGTGTCCGGCGATCACGTCGTGCAGCAGACCGGCGTCGAGCACGGTGCGCGAGACGGGACCCACCTGGTCGAGCGAGCTGGCGAGCGCGATGGCGCCGTAGCGGCTGACGCCGCCGTAGGTGGGCTTGACGCCGACGGAGCCGGTGACGGCGGCCGGCTGGCGGATCGACCCTCCCGTGTCGGAGCCGAGGGCGAGAGGAGCCTCGAACGCGGCGACGGCAGCGGCGGAGCCACCGCCGGACCCGCCGGGGATGCGCTCCAGATCCCACGGGTTGCGGGTGGGGCCGTACGCGGAGTGCTCGGTGGACGAGCCCATCGCGAACTCGTCCATGTTGGTCTTGCCGAGCGGCACGAGGTCGGCCTCGCGCAGCTTGCGCACGACGGTGGCGTCGTACGGAGGCAGCCAACCCTCGAGGATCTTCGATCCGGAGGTAGACGGCATGTCGTTGGTGGCCAGCACGTCCTTGATGGCGATCGGCACACCGGCGAGCGGCGACAGCTTCTCGCCGGACGCACGGCGCGCGTCGATCGCGGCTGCGGTGGCGAGCGCCTTCTCCCCCGCGACGTGCAGGAAGGCGTGGACGTCCGCATCCACTGCCTGGATGCGGTCGAGGTGGGCCTGCGTCGCGTCGACGCTGGAGACGTCGCCCGCGGACAGCAGGTCGGAGAGGGCGGCTGCGGAGAGCCTGGTCAGATCAGTCATGCGTGCGTCCTACTCCTCGTCCAGGATGGCGGCGACCTTGAACTTGTCCCCGTCGCGGTCCGGCGCTCCGGAGAGCGCCTGCTCGACCGTCAGCGACGGGACGACCTCGTCGTCGCGGAAGACGTTCGTGAGCGGCAGCGGGTGGCTGGTGGCCGGAACGTCGGGCCCTGCCACCTCTGTGACCTTGGCGACCGCTTCGACGATCTGGCCGAGCTCGCTGGTCAGGCTCGCGATCTCTTCCTGGCTGAGGTCGATTCTGGCGAGGCTCGCCAGGTGCGCGACCTGCTCTGCACTGATTTCGGACATACGTCTCCGTGGTGACTCGAGGGTGGACTCCTCAATTCTAGGGCGAGCCGAACAGTCCCGTTCCCAGCCGGTCCACCGCCTCGTACGCCTCCCGGTACGTGCGGGGCGTCTGATCGTCCGGCAGCCCGTAGCGCGCCAGCAGCAGGCCGACCAGGCCGATGCCGGGTGGGCTGAGCGGCCGGTCGTCGTCGCCCGGCGCCGGCGCCTGCTGCTCCGGGTTGGCCGGGAGGTACTGCGGGTGGGTGTCCGGCCACGTTCCCGGCTGCCTCGGCGTTCGCCGGTTGACGGCGTTGTCGATCGTCGTCGCTCCCCTGTCCCGGTTGGTCAGGTGTTTGAGCTTGTGCTTCTTCACCAGGGTGCTCACGACGGCGGCGTGGTGCATCTCCTCGTTGATGATCGTGTTGCGCTCCGTGTACGCGGAGATCGCGATGGCGGGGACCCGCAGGCCGAGGCGGTCGAAGGTGAAGCCCATCTCGCCGGGACCGCTCGCATCCGGGGGCGTCGCAGGCCCTGGCACGGCGTGGTCGTACGTGCCGCCGTGCTCGTCGAACGTCACCAGCAGCATGGTGTTGAGCGCGTTGGAGCCCTTCGCGCTGCACGACGAGCGCACGGCCGAGTACACCTGGTGCAGCAGGAGGTCGCCTGCGCGCACGTCGGAGATGGCGCCGCCGACGATCACCTGCCCGTCCACATCCACCTCGGTCATCGGTCCGCCTGGCGGATGCATGTCGTTGTGGTCGTAGAGCAGCCGCGGCTCCACGAACGCGTACGCGGGGAGGGTGCCCTCCTCCACGTCCTTGTAAAAGTCCGTCATCGTGCGGAAGTTGGTGTGCCAGTACGGTTCGAGCACCGGCGCGTGGATGAACCCGGTGAGCGAGATGATCTGCCGGTCGTCGAAGTAGACCCGCCAGCTCACCCCCGCCTCCTCCAGCCTGTTGAAGATCGTCGGCGACGAGTTGTCGGCGTCGAACCACTTCTTCAGGCCGCCAGCTCCTCCGTTGGTCACGTAGCCGTGCGACGTCGACGCGTTGAAGAACGACCTGTTGCAGAACGTCTGCGACGGAACGGCGCAGTGCCAGTCGTCGTAGACGGCGAACTGCTTGGCGAGGGTGGAGAACACCGGAAGCATCTCCGGCGTGAACGATCCCATCACCCTGCGGTACTCGTCCGCGACGGGCTCGCGCCGCAGATCCTTGCGCAGTTCGTCCACGTAGTCGCGCACGAAGCCCTGCATCCGCGGCTCGCTCCCTGCGGGAGGCGCGTTGAACGGCGGCAGCATGTCGTGCTCCCTGGCCGTCGCGTTCGAGGCGGGGTCGACGGTGCCGAAGAGCTGCGTGTTGACGTGCGGATACGCCTCGCCAGGGTCGGGCGACGGCTGGCGCATGATGAAGTCGGTCGTTCCGTCGTACGGATGCGCCGGGATGACGCCGCCCGCCGGGTCCGGGTTGCTGTACTCGCCGAACGCCAGCCCGTCGAAGTGCTTCCCCTTCGGCAGGGTCTTCTCGTCGTAGAGGTAGCCGAGCAGGTTGTCGAACGACCGGTTCTCGTACATCAGCACGATGAGGTGCTCGAAGCCCGGCGTCGCAGGCGCAGGCAGCGGCGGGTACTCCTCCCCCGTCTCGTGCTCGACCTCGTCCTCCGGGTGCGACGCGACGGATGCGCCGATCACTCCACCGACGACACCGCCGACCGCTGCTCCCGCGGCCGCGATGCCCGCCGTCCTGAGGAAGGCGCGCCGGGACGGGGCTGCGCGGCTCGTATCGCCTACGGGCTGGTCGCCTGCGGGCTGTGCCTCGGCAGGCTCATCGTCATCCGGCTGCATCGCCGTCCATTATGCGCGCATCGGTGGTTCGCGGAAGGAGCCGCGCCGGATCAGCGCTCGGCGGCCGTCACGACCGCGCCAGACGATCCTGTGCTGCTGATCACCAGGCCGCCCTGGTCGATGCCGATCATGGCGAGATTCCGCATGCACTCCGTGCCGGCGGAGAAGTACTCGTTGTGACCGGACGACCCGGAGAGCGTCTGACCGGTGACGGGGTCGACCGCTCCGCCGACATCCATCCGCTGCGCACCGTACGACGGCGATCCTGGGTCGCTGCCGAAGAACGCGCTGTGCACGATGGGGTCGAGTTCGGCCTGCCCGACGAACACGTTTCCGTCGCGCACGCTGAGCTCGGCGACGGACTGCGCGTCGCTGCCGGGCGAACCCATCAGTGCCAGGGCGTCCACGGTCACCGTCTTGCGCTCCAGCGCGAGCAGCGCGGCCGTCGACCCGTAGGAGTGCGCGAACACGCTGAGGTACGGCGGATTCTCCGTGCGGAGTTCCTGAATGCCGACCAGGGTACGCTCCAGGCTGTCGGCGCCGTCCATAGCGAGCTGCGTTCCGCCGATGTTGGTGAGCACGGGGGTCTGGTAGCCGATCCAGGCGACGACGGCGACGCCGGGCGTGCCGCCGGACGACCGGGGTCCGAGCAGCCGGTGCAGGAACGCGGTCTCCTGGTCGTGCAGGTTCTGCGCCACCTTGGCCCAGTCGACGATCTGCTCGCCGACCGACATGTACATCCCCGGCACCAGCACGCTCACGTAGCGGGCAGTGGAGAGGTCGCCGACGACGATGGATGCGCGGGCGTCGTCCGAGGTGTCCAGGTTGACGAGGGTGCGCTTGACGCCGTCCTTGACCGTGAGCGCCTTCTTCACGTTGTCAAGCGTGGTCAGCCTGCGCTCGAGTTCGAGACGGACAGCCTTGCCGTTCTCCGTCGTGAGGCGTTCGGTGGTCGACGCGATGGTGCGCTTGAGATCGAGCGCGTTCGCGGTGCCGCGCACCGCGTACGGGACGCCCTCCAGATTGCCGATGACGTGCGGGGCCTCGTTGACGAGGGCCGCCTGCTTGACGGGGTCGAGCAGGCGCCAGACGGCGGAGACGTCGCCGGCGCGCGGAGGCGTGACGAGCATCCTGTCCAGGTCGGCACGATGCGCGCTGATGAACCCGGGGACCGCGGAGGCGCTGAGGCCGGCGATCGAGCCGAGCAGCGAGCCGGGAGCGACGGCGGCGGTGCCGCTGCCTGACGGGGCGTCGGCGACCACGGAGTGGTACGAGACCGAGACGGCTGGGACGGCATCTGCGGGCGCGACGAAGGCCCCGGTCAGCCCACTGGCGACCGAGGTTATAGCGATAACAGCTGCAAAGCCGACCAGCACTCCGTCCGGGTCCCTCCGAGAGCGACGAGCTAAGCCCTTGCAGTGCGCCCCGGGCGAGCGCACTCTCCGATGCTATCGGTAGCACGATCGTGTCAGGCCGGTCATTCTACCCCCTGTTCAGGAGTAGAAGGACCGTTCTCGGGTCAGGAATGCGCCTCCGGTGCCTCGGAATCGGTCGAATCGTCCAAAGAGGCCGGCCCCTGCTCGACCAGGATGCGGAACTGCTCGGCGTCCAGAATGCGCAGCCCGAGCGCTTCCGCCTTCGCCAGCTTCGATCCTGCGCCGGGTCCCGCAGCCACGAAGTCGGTGTTCTTCGACACGCTGGACGCCGCCTTGCCGCCGGCGGCGATGATCGCCTCCTGCGCACCCTCCCTGGTGTATCCCTCCAGCGAGCCGGTGGCGACGACGGTGAGGCCCGCGAGCACCCCTCCGGCCTCCGCTGCCGCGCCGGGCCCTGGGTGCCCCGGCGTCGCGAACTGCACGCCGTCCTCCGCCCAGCGCTCAACGATCTCGCGGTGCCAGTCGACCTCGAACCAGGCGAGCACCGCGTCAGCGATGATCCCGCCGACGCCGTCCACCGCGGCGAGATCGTCCCTGCTGGCCGAGCGGATCGCATCCAGCGACCCGAAGTGGTTGGCGAGCGCACGCGCGGCGACCGGCCCGACGTGCCGGATGTTCAACGCGACGAGGATGCGCCACAGCGGCTTCACCCGCGCCGCAGCCAGGTTCGCCAGCAGCTCGACGGCGTTCTTCGACGGCACGAAATCGGCGTCTCCGCCGAACTCCGCGGCGTCCGGGTCGTACGCGCCGTCCTTCTTCTGTCTGCGCCTGCGGAACGGGGTGTCCGTCTTCTCCGCGCCGGAGTCCGTCAGCTTGGGCAGCCCCGTCTCCGAGTCGCGCACGACCACCTCGACCGGGAAGATGTCCGCCATCTCCAGGCCGAACAGCCCGGCCTCGGTCGGCAGCGGAGGGGTCGACGGATGCAGCGGCTGGGTGAGCGCAGCGGCCGCCACCTCGCCGAGTGCCTCGATGTCGAGCGCGCCCCGCGAGCCGATGTGCTCGACGCGCCCGCGCACCTGGGCGGGGCAGAACTCGGAGTTGGGGCAGCGGAGGTCGATGTCGCCCTCCTTCGCCGGGGCCAGCTTGGTGCCGCACTCCGGGCAGTTCTCCGGCATCACGAACTCACGTTCCGTGCCGTCGCGCAGCTCCACCACGGGGCCGAGGACCTCGGGGATGACATCGCCCGCCTTGCGCAGCACGACCGTGTCGCCGATCAGCACGCCCTTGGCCTTGACCACGTCCTGGTTGTGCAGCGTTGCCTGGCGCACCTCGGAGCCGGCGACCTTCACCTTCTCCATCACTGCGAACGGCGTGGCGCGCCCGGTGCGGCCGACGCTCACGACGATGTCGAGCAGCTTGGTGTTGACCTGCTCAGGCGGGTACTTGTACGCGATGGCCCAGCGCGGGGCACGGCTCGTCGCGCCGAGTTCGTCGTGCAGCGCGAGCTCGTCGACCTTCACCACGATGCCGTCGATCTCGTGCTCGACGCTCGCGCGGTGCTCGCCGAAGTACTGGATGAAGTCGGCCACCTCGTGCGCGCTCTCGAACACGCGGTAGTGGGTCGAGGTGGGCAGACCCCACTCCTTGAGCAGGTCGTAGACCTCCGACTGGCTGGCAACGGGCGGGTTCGCCCACGCTCCGATGCCGTGCACGAGCATGTGCAGCCTGCCGAGGCGCGCCCGCATGAGCGCGAGCTGCGCCTGGTTCTTGTTCTCGCCCTTCTGGCGGAGCGAACCGCTCGCGGCGTTGCGCGCGTTGGCGAACACCTTCTCGCCCTGTTCGAGCTGCGCGGCGTTCAGCGCCTCGAACTCGGCGACGGGGAAGAACACCTCTCCGCGCACCTCGACGAGCGGCGGGTGCCCCGATCCGGACAGCTTCGTGGGGATGGCGGGGATGTACCGGATGTTCTCCGTCACGTCCTCGCCGACGACCCCGTCTCCGCGGGTGGCCGCCGTGACGAGCGTGCCGTTCTCGTAGCGCAGGTTGATGGCGAGCCCGTCGATCTTGAGCTCGCTGAGGTAGTGCACGCTCCTCCCGGCGTCGCGCTCCACCTTGGCTGCCCACGCCTCGAACTCCTCGATCGAGAACACGTTGTCGAGGCTGAGCATCCGCTCGGCGTGCTCGACAGGCGCGAACAGGGTGGTCTGGGCACGGCCGCCGACGGTCTGCGTCGGGCTGTCCTGACTCTGCAGTTCCGGATGCAGCCGCTCAAGCTCTTCGAGCCGCTGGATCATGCGGTCGTAGTCCTGGTCGCTGACGAGCACGGTGTCGCGCTCGTAGTACGCATCCCGCAGCTCCAGGATGCGCGTGGTCAGCTCCGCCGCCTCCGCGCGGGCGTCCGTGTCGCTCTGCGCGCCGCTGGATTCGATCGCGTCGCTGGTGTCGTCTGCCGTGCTGGTGTCGTCTGCCACGTCAGACAGCATATTCACCACCACCGACGTCCCCCGGAGGGACGCGCCCCTGCTGCGAAGCGCCCTGCGGCTAGCCGACCGGGACGGCGGAGACCGTGCGATCGATCGTGGTCTGGCCGAGCACGCGCGTGCCGACGTAGACGACAGCGGTCTGCCCGGGGGCGACGCCGTTCAGCGGAACGTCCGGCCGGATGACGAGTTCGCCGTCGCGCACCACGGCCACAGCAGGAACAGGGTCGGCGTGCGCGCGGATCTGCACGTCGCAGGCGAACTCCTCGTCCGCGTTCTCCGGAGCGCGGCCAGCCCAGGTGAACCGGGAGCCGGCGATCTCCGCGATGTCCAGCGCCTCCTTCGGGCCGACGACCACCGTGTTGTCCTTGGGGCGCACCTCGAGCACGAAACGGGGCTTGCCGTCGTCCGACGGGTAGCCGATGTTGAGGCCCTTGCGCTGACCGACGGTGAAGGCGTGCGCTCCGCCGTGGTCGCCGAGCTTGTTGCCTTCGCGGTCGAGGATGTCTCCGGTCTCCGCCCCGACGCGCTCGGCGAGCCAGCCGCGGGTATCGCCGTCCGGGATGAAGCAGATGTCGTGCGAGTCGGGCTTGTTGGCCACGCTGAAGCCGCGCTCGGCCGCCTCCGCGCGCACCTCCGCCTTCGACGGGGTCGCGCCGAGCGGGAACATCGCGTGCGCGAGCTGCTCCGAGGTGAGCACGCCGAGCACGTACGACTGGTCCTTGGCCCAGGCGCTCGCCCTGTGCAGCTCGCGGTTGCCCTCTTCGTCGGTGAGGATCGTGGCGTAGTGCCCTGTGCAGACCGCGTCGAAGCCGAGGTCGAGCGCCTTCTCCAGCAGAGCGGCGAACTTGATCTTCTCGTTGCAGCGCATGCAGGGGTTGGGTGTGCGGCCCGCCGTGTACTCGGCGATGAAGTCGTCCACCACATCGAGCTTGAAGCGCTCCGAGAAGTCCCAGACGTAGTAAGGGATGCCGATGATGTTGGCCGCGCGCTGCGCATCCATCGAGTCCTCGATCGTGCAGCAGCCGCGGCTTCCGGTGCGCAGCGTCCCCGGCATCCTGCTGAGCGCCAGGTGCACGCCGACCACCTCGTGCCCGGCGTCGACGGCGCGCGCCGCCGCCACCGCGGAGTCCACGCCACCGCTCATTGCCGCCAAAATCTTCACCAGGCGATTGTACGCGCCCACTCTGAGCGCACGATTCGGGCAGGCCGCGGCGCGGTCTGCCGCCTCAGGCGAGGCGAGGGGCGCGCGTGGCGAGGCCGGCGCGGGCGGCCTGCGCGTACGCGCCGGGGAGAGCGGAGAGCAGCGCATCCACGTCGGCGTCCGTGGTGGTGCGGCCGAGGGTGAAGCGCAGGGCGCTGCGGGCATCGTCCTCTGTGCGCCCCATCGCCAGCAGCACGTGCGACGGCTCGGGGATGCCCGCCTGGCAGGCGGACCCCGTGGAGACGGAGACGCCGGCGAGGTCGAGCAGGAACAGCAGCGAGTCGCCCTGCGCTCCTGGGAACGTGACGTGCACGTTCGATGCCACGCGCCCCGTGCTGTCCGACGGGGGGCCGTCCCAAGAGGGGCCGTCCGGCGACGGTCCGCTGAGCCGCGCCTCCGGGACCGCGGTGAGCACGCCGCGGATCAGCCGGTCGCGCAGCACTGTCAGCCGCGCGCTCTCCCCCGCGAGCTCGTCCGCCGCCGCCCGCGCCGCCACCGCGAACGACACCGCCGCAGCGACGTCCTGCGTGCCGCTGCGCACCTGCCGCTGCTGGCCGCCGCCGTGGACGAGCGGCACCACATTCGCCGTGCGGGCGAGCACGAGCGCCCCGATGCCGACGGGGCCGCCGATCTTGTGCGCAGAGACGCTGAGGGCGGCGACGCCGAGCGACGCGAAGTCGATCGGCAGGTGCCCGTACGCCGCGACGGCGTCGACGTGCACAGGAACCCCGGCGTCCACGGCGAGCGCCGCCAGCGACGAGACGGGCTGGATGGTGCCGACCTCGTTGTTGACCGCGAGGAAGGTGAGGAGCGCCGTGTCGTCCGCGTGCGCGGCGAGCGCGTCGGTGACGGCGTCGATCCGGATGCGTCCTTCGCCGTCGAGCGGGAGCCAGTCGGCGTTCGCTCCCTCCGCGCTGGTGAGCCAGTCGATCGTGTCGACCGTTGCGTGGTGCTCTCCGCCGGGGGCGAGGATGCGCGGTCGCCGTCCGTCCGTGTTGCGCTGCCAGTACAGCCCCTTGATGGCGAGGTTGATCGCCTCTGTTCCTCCCGAGGTGAGGACGACTTCGATCGGGTCGCAGCCGAGGGTGGCCGCGACGGTCTCGCGGGCTTCTTCGAGCATCCGCTTGGCCTGTTGGCCCTGGCTGTGGATGGAGGACGGGTTGCCGACGACGCCCATCGCCTCCGCGTATGCGGCGATGGCCTCCGGCCGCATGGGCGTGGTGGCCGCGTGGTCGAGGTAGACCGGCACCTGCCCCTCCTTCGCTCTCAGCGGGATCGTTACCCGCATTCACTACTGTAGATCGCATGACCTCCGCTGATCCTCTGCGCAATCTGGGCGTCCGCGTCGGTACCCACGGCGGTGAGCTGCGGGTGTGGTCCGAGCACGCCGACGGCATGGAACTGTGCCTGTTCGATGCGAAGGACCCGAACTGGCTGGTGAAGACCGTCACCATGACCAAGGATGCGAACAACGTGTGGGTGGGCAGGTCGCGCTCCCTCGCGGTCGGCAGCCGCTACGCCATCCGCGTGTCAGGGCCGTCCTCCCCCACCAACGTGTTCAATCCGGAGACGCTGCTGCTCGACCCGTATGCGCGCGGGCTGGTGCGGGTGGGCGCCGATGGCTGGCGCGGCACGGTGGTCTCCGATGGTTTCGACTGGGGGGATGCGCGCAAGCCGAACACCCCGCTCGACCACACCGTGGTCTACGAGGCGCACGTCAAGGGCATCAGCAAACTGAACCCCGATGTGCCAGAGGAGCTGCGCGGCACGTACGCGGGGCTCGCGCACGAGTCGACCATCGGCTACCTGAAAGACCTGGGCGTCACCGCCGTCGAGCTGCTGCCCGTGCACGCGTTCGTCTCCGAGCAGCGGCTGTTGCAGCAGGGGCTCACCAACTACTGGGGCTACAACACCCTCAACTTCTTCTCGCCGCACGTCCCGTACGCGTCGCATGCGGCGCAGGCGGCCGGTCCGGACGCCGTGCTCGCCGAGTTCAAGGGCATGGTGAAGCTGCTGCACCTGGCCGGGCTCGAGGTCATCCTCGACGTGGTCTACAACCACACCGCAGAGGAAGGGCTCGGCGGGCCGCGCACGAGTTTCCGCGGCATCGACAATGCAACCTATTACCGGCAGGACGAGCACGGCGCGTACATCGACGTCACGGGATGCGGGAACACCCTGAACTTCGGGCACCCGGTCCCCATCCGGCTGGTGCAGGACTCGCTGCGCTACTGGGCGAACGAGGTGCAGATCGACGGCTTCCGGTTCGATCTGGCCGCAACGCTTGGACGCGGGGCCGATGTGGAGTACAGCCCGGAGCATCCCCTGCTGCAGGGAGTGCTGAACGATCCGGCACTCGCCGACGTGAAGCTGATCGCGGAGCCGTGGGATGTCGGCATGGGCGGCTGGCAGACCGGCAACTTCCCTGAGGGCTGGTCCGAGTGGAACGACCGCTACCGCGACAGGGTGCGGAACTTCTGGCTGGCCGACATCGCGGACGCGCGGAAGAACGGGCAGGCTCCGGTGGGCATCGGCGGGTTCGCCACGCGCCTGGCCGGGTCCTCCAACACCTTCTCCCCCGAGCGCGGCCCGCTCGCGTCGGTGAACTTCGTCACGGCGCACGACGGCTTCACGATGGCCGACCTGACCGCGTACGACGTCAAACACAACCTCGGCAACGGCGAGAACAACCGCGACGGTACAGACAACAACCGGTCGTTCAACCACGGCGTCGAGGGCGTGACGACGGACGAAGCCGTCCTGCTCGACCGTCACAAGGCGATGCGCAATCTGATGGGGACGCTGCTGCTGAGCGCCGGCGTTCCGATGGTCACGGCCGGCGACGAGTTCGGCAGGAGCCAGCGCGGCAACAACAACGCGTACTGCCAGGACAGCGAGCTCACCTGGCTGAGCTGGCTGCGCACCCGCGACCAGCGGGAGATGTACGACACCACCAAGCGGCTGCTGGAGCTGCGCCGCGACAATCCGGCGCTGCGCCCGAGCAAGTACGCCGTGTTCGGCGAGACCACCAAGAACGCCAGCCACATGGACTGGTTCGACGCCACCGGCGCTCTGATGGACGACGACGACTGGAACTCCCCGGAGAACCGCACCCTGCAGTACCTCGCGGCCTCCACTCCGGACAGGGAGGAGTTCAACCGCATCCTGCTGATCGTGCACGGCGTGGAGGACGACGTGGAGGTGCGGCTTCCCGTCGCGCCGGGCGTCGACTCGTACCGCCTGCTCTGGGACAGCGCCACCGAGGTGCCGATCGACGAGGAGAGCGGCACGCTCGCGCCCGGCGCCTCCCGGCTGGTCGGCGGGGCATCGATGCAGCTCTTCCGCGCGAACGGGCCGAGGCTGGAGCCGTCGGAGACCGCCGTTGAGCAGCACCCATCCGAGGTGGAGGCGCAGCGCTAGTGCCCCGCTCAAAAGCGCCAGGGACGAAAGGAACAGCGGCCAGGCCGACCGCCGGCACTCCGGCGACCGTCGCACTCAGCGCTGCCGGCATCCCGTTCGCCGTCCGCGCATACGAGCACGACCCGGCTGCTGCCTCATACGGCCTGGAGGCCGCCGCGGCGCTCGGCGTCGAGCCGGACCGCGTGTTCAAGACCCTCCTCGCAGACACCGAGCTCGGCCTGGTCGTCGGGGTCGTCCCCGTGACAGGGATGCTCGACCTCAAGGCGCTCGCCGCCGCGGTCGGCGCCAAGCGGGCGACCATGGCCGACCCTGCGGTGGCCGAACGCAGGACAGGCTACGTGGTCGGCGGCATCAGCCCGATCGGCCAGAAGACCAGGCACGTCACCGTCGTGGACGAGACGGCTCAGCTCTGGGACACCGTGTTCGTCTCCGGGGGCAAGCGGGGCGTGGATGTGGAGCTCTCCCCGGCCGACCTGCTCACCGCCACGGGCGGCACGTTCGCGGACATCGCCGCCTGACGGCTACGAGGCGACGGCCACCAGACCCAGCTCGGCGTCCGAGATCAGCAGCGCGTTCTTCGGCACGATCCGCACGGTGTATCCGAAGCCGCCAGCGAGCTGCAACCTGACCGTCCCTCGGTACTCACGGGCCACGGACGGGTCGTCCGTTCCGGGAGCAGCGCTGTCGAGGGTCAGCGCCTCGTGGCGCACGTCGGTGAGCTCGTCGCCCTCGTGGCTGCGGCCGTAGACCACCTGCACCTCCACGTCGTCCGGCGAGAGGCCGTTGAGGTGCACCAGCGCGCGGACGTGCAGCTCGTCGCCGACCTGCGGCACCGCATCCACCCCTCCCGCGTCGACGTGGGCGACGTTGACGCCCGGCCACGCAGCGCGCACGCGGGCCTTCCAGGCGGCGAGGCTGCGCGCGTCGGCGAAGCCGTCCGCGGTGAGCCTGCGCTCGAACGACGCGGCGGGCACATACAGGCGGGTGACGTACTCGCGCACCATCCGGCCTGCGCTGAGCTCCGGCGACAGCGTGGAGAGGGTGTGCCGGATCTGGCCGACCCAGGCCGCGGGAACGCCGTCGACCGTGCGGTCGTAGAAGCGCGGGGCGATCTGGTGCTCGATGAGGTCGTACATCGCCTCCGCCTCGAGGGCGTCGCGCTCCGCTCCGTCGCCCGCCGCGTCCGCGGACGGGATCGCCCAGCCGTTCTCGCCGTCGTAGAACTCGTTCCACCAGCCGTCGAGGATCGACAGGTTGAGCGCGCCGTTCAGGGCCGCCTTCATGCCGGAGGTGCCGCACGCCTCCAGCGGGCGCAGCGGGTTGTTCAGCCAGATGTCCGTGCCTGGGTAGAGGAGCTGCGCCATCCCGATGTCGTAGTCGGGCAGGAAGACCATGCGGGTGCGGATGTCGGGCTCGGAGGCGAACTGCACCAGCTTCTGGATGAGGCGCTTGCCCTCGTCGTCCGCCGGGTGCGACTTGCCGGCGATCACGATCTGCACCGGCCGCTCGGGGTTCAGCAGGATGGCGCGCAGCCGCTCCGGGCTGAGCAGCATCAGCGTGAGCCGCTTGTACGTCGGCACCCGCCTGGCGAAACCGATGGTCAGCACGGACGGGTCGAGAAGCTCGTCCATCCACGCCGGGGCGATGCCGCCGGGGTTCTGCGCCTCCCAGGCCGCCTGCAGGCGGCGCCTGGCGTCGCCGACGAGCTGTTCGCGCATCCTGGTGCGCACCGACCACAGGTCGAGGTCGCTGACCGCTCCGCTGTTGGCCCAGTCCGCCGCCGTGGTGTCGTCCGTGCCGAGACGTTCCTCGGCGAGGGCGAGCAGCATCGGGTCTGTCCAGGTGGGCGCGTGCACACCGTTGGTGACGGAGTCGATCGGCACCTCCTGCGCGTCGAACCCCGGGTAGAGGCCGTTGAACATCTGCCTGCTGACCTCGCCGTGCAGCCGGGAGACGCCGTTGGCGTGCTGGCCGAGACGCAGGCCCATCACGGCCATGTTGAAGACGTCGGGCGAGCCGCCAGGGTAGTCCTCCGCTCCGAGCGCGAGCACCTGCTGCGGATCGACACCTGGCAGCAGGTCGGTGGAGAAGTAGCGCTGCACGAGCGGGGTGTCGAACCGGTCGATGCCGGCGGGAACGGGGGTGTGCGTGGTGAACACGGTGCCCGCGCGGACCACCTGCAGGCCCTCGTCGAAGGTCAGGCCCTCTCCGATCAGGTCGGAGATGCGCTCCAGGCCGAGGAAACCGGCGTGGCCCTCGTTGGTGTGGAACACCTCTGCCGCCGGCGCGCCGGTCAGCTCCGTCCACGCCTTCACGGCTCGCACGCCGCCGATGCCGAGCAGGAGCTCCTGCAGCAGACGGTGCTCTCCTCCTCCGCCGTACAGGCGATCGGTCACCGAGCGCAGACGCTCCTCGTTGTCGGGGATGTCGGTGTCGAGCAGCAGGAGCGTCACCCGGCCGACGGCCACCTGCCAGACGCGGGCGTGCAAGACGCCGTCCGGGAGGGCGAGGGTGATCTGAACGGCGGTGCCGTCCGGGTTGCGCAGGACGGACAGCGGGAGGCCGTCCGGGTCGAGCACGGGGTAGCTCTCGAGCTGCCAGCCGTCCGGGGTGATCGCCTGGGCGAAGTAGCCGGAGCGGTAGAACAGCCCGACCCCGACGAGCGGGACGCCGAGGTCGCTCGCAGCTTTCAGGTGGTCGCCTGCCAGGATGCCGAGGCCGCCGGAGTACTGCGGAAGCGCGGCGGCGATGCCGAACTCCGGCGAGAAGTACGCGATGGACTTCGGCGCGGAGTCGTCGAGCGACTGATACCAGCGCGGGTCGCTCAGGTACGCGCGCAGGTCGTCCCTGATGTGCGTGGCCCAGTCGATGTATCCCTGGTCGGCGGCCAGCTCGGCGAGGCGCGACGGCTCGACGGCGCCGAGCAGCGCGATCGGATCGTGGCCGACCTGCTGCCACAGCTCCGGGGCGATCCTCGCGAACAACTGGCGGGTCGGCTCATGCCATGACCAGCGCAGATTGCCCGCGATCTCTTCGAGCGCAGAGAGATTCTCTGGCAGAACGGCACGGACGGTGAACCTACGGATTGCCTTCACGGTGCCACTCTAGGGGAGCCTGATGTCCGGCACGTTAATGCGTGTACGGTCGGGGTGTGGCTAAGAGTGCAGCGACCAAGACAGCATCGGCCGGACAGCCTGCATCCCCTGCGGACGGCGGCGCACCGGCGCAGACCGAATACATTCCCCTGCTGGGGCGCATCCCGATCCTGGGGCTCTCCCCCCAGGTGGACGACGGCCTCTGGCCCGCGGCGGCGTTCAGCGGCGAGGTGATCCCGTTCAGGGCGACCGCGTTCAGGGAGGGCCACGACCAGATCGGCGTCGACCTGTTGCTGCTCGACCCGCACGGGGTGCAGACAGAGCACAGGATGCACCCTGTCGACCCAGGCACCGACCGCTGGGAAGTGCTGGTTCAGCTGGAGACCGAAGGCCTCTGGAAGTACCGCGTGCAGGCATACGCAGATGAGTACGCGACCTGGCGGCACAACGCCGAGGTGAAGATCCCCGCCGGCATCGACACCGACCTGATGCTGACCATCGGCCACGAACTGCTCACCCGCGCAGCGACCGACAAGCGCCGCAGCACCGCGGAGCGCCGCCACCTGACCGAGACGGCGAAGGTGGTCGCCGACACGACACGAACAGCGGATGAACGATTCGCAGCGGCCATCGAACCGCGCGTCGCCGGCATCCTCACCGTGCGTCCTGTCGTCGATCTGCCCACCCTGTCGCCAACGCTCGGCATCCAGGTGGAGCGCACCCGCGCCGGCGTCGGAAGCTGGTACGAGTTCTTCCCCCGCTCGGAGGGAGCGAAGAAGCAGCAGGACGGCTCCTGGAAGTCCGGCACCTTCCGCTCGGCGGCCAAGCGCCTGCCAGAGGTGGCTGCGATGGGCTTCGACGTCGTCTACCTGCCGCCGATCCACCCGATCGGCCATGCGTTCCGCAAGGGACCGAACAACACGCTCGTCGCCGGCCCCAACGACCCTGGGTCGCCCTGGGCGATCGGCTCGGCGGAGGGCGGTCACGACGCGATCCACCCCGATCTCGGCACAGAGAAGGACTTCGTCTACTTCGTCGGCAAGGCCAAGCAGGCCGGGCTCGAAGTCGCCCTGGACCTCGCCCTCCAGGCCGCTCCTGACCACCCGTGGGTCACCGAGCATCCCGAGTGGTTCACCACCCTGCCGGACGGGACCATCGCGTATGCGGAGAACCCGCCGAAGAAGTATCAGGACATCTACCCGATCAACTTCGACAACGACCCGGAGGGCCTGCGCCAGGAGATCCTGCGGATCGTCCGGTACTGGATGTCGCTCGGCGTCCGCATCTTCCGCGTCGACAACCCGCACACCAAGCCGCTCGCGTTCTGGGAGTGGCTGATCCGCACGATCAACGCGACGGACCCCGACGTGGTGTTCCTGGCGGAGGCCTTCACCCGTCCCGCCATCCTGCACACGCTCGCCAAGGCGGGCTTCCAGCAGTCGTACACCTACTTCACCTGGCGGAACACGAAGGAAGAGCTCGAGGAGTTCCTCACCGGGCTCGCCACGGAGACGGCCGACTTCCTCCGGCCCAACCTGTTCGTTAACACCCCGGACATCCTCACCGAGTACCTCCAGTTCGGCGGCCCTGCCGCGTTCAAGGTGCGCGCGGCCATCGCGGCGACGGCAGCGCCGACGTGGGGCGTCTACTCCGGCTTCGAGCTGTATGAGAACGTCGCACGGCCGGGAGCGGAGGAATACATCGACAACGAGAAGTACGAGTACCGGCCGCGCGACTACGCCAGGGCACAGACACTCGGCCAGTCGCTCGCGCCGTACCTGACCATGCTCAACAGGGCGCGGAGCGAGCATCCTGCGCTCCGCCAGCTCCGCAACCTGCGCGTGCACGGCAGCGACGACGACTCGATCCTCGTCTACTCCAAATACCTCGCAGGCGAGTTCACCCGCAGCGGCAAACCGGATGCGGTCATCGTCGTCGCCAACGTCGACCCGCACTCCGTGCGCGAGACGATGGTGCACCTCGACGTGACGGCGTTCGGCGGG
Source organism: Leifsonia sp. NPDC102414 (assembly GCF_044765685.1). Classification (NCBI taxonomy): domain Bacteria; kingdom Bacillati; phylum Actinomycetota; class Actinomycetes; order Micrococcales; family Microbacteriaceae; genus Leifsonia; species Leifsonia sp. NPDC102414. The sequence goes on along the minus strand of NZ_JBIWKN010000001.1, from coordinate 594,794 downwards.
GAGCCCGGCGCGCTGTTCGAGGTCAAAGACATCGTCACGGGTGCGAAGTGGACCTGGGGCGCCGACGACTACGTCCGGCTCGACGCGTTCACCGAACCCGTGCACATCCTCTCTGTCAAGGCAGAGTCCACTGTGAAGGCAGGTTCCTGATGACCCCGATCCCCGAAGGCGCGGCCGCTGTCGTGCTCCCCGACCTCGACGACGGGCTGCTGCTCGCCGTCGCGACCGGCAGCTACCACGACCCGCACGCGATCCTCGGCCAGCACGCTGTCAGCGCGGAGGGCATCGCCGACCGGATCACGGTCATCAGGACGCTGCGGCCCCTGGCGAGCGAGGTCGCCACCGTGCTCTCGACGGGAGCGCACATCGAGTTGGCGCACGTCGGCCACGGCATCTGGCAGGGCATCGACATCATCGGCGCCGACGCGTACACGATCGAGGCGCGCTACCCGGACGGGAGCGTCTGGGACGCGGAAGACCCGTACCGGTTCGCTCCGACCATCGGCGAGCTGGACATCCACCTCATCGGAGAGGGCAGGCACGAGCAGCTCTGGACCGCCCTCGGAGCGCACGTCCGCGAGATCGACGGGGTGAGCGGGACCGCGTTCACCGTGTGGGCGCCGCACGCCCGCGCCGTGCGCGTCGTCGGCGACTTCAACGACTGGGACGGCGAACGCCACTCGCTGCGCAGCATGGGCTCGTCCGGCGTGTGGGAGATCTTCCTGCCCGGCATCGGGGCAGGCGCGATCTACAAGTTCGACCTGCTCGGCCAGAACGGCGCCTGGGTGCGCAAGGCCGACCCGATGGCGCGGGCGGCGGAGACTCCCCCGGCGACCGCATCCGTCGTCACCGCCTCCGAGCACGCCTGGGGCGACGACCAGTGGATGCGCGACCGCGCCTCCCGAGACGCGCACGCCGGTCCGATGAGCATCTACGAACTGCACTTCGGCAGCTGGCGCCCCGGCCTCGGCTACCGCGAGGCGGCGGACCAGCTCATCGACTACGTCGGCGCCCTCGGCTATACGCACGTCGAGTTCCTGCCGCTGTCCGAGCATCCCTTCGGCGGGTCGTGGGGCTACCAGGTCACCGGGTACTACGCGCCGACCAGCCGGTTCGGCTCGCCTGACGACCTGCGCTACCTGATCGACCGGCTGCACCAGGCGGGCTTCGGCGTGATCATGGACTGGGTGCCCGGCCACTTCCCCAAGGACGACTGGGCACTCGCCCGCTTCGACGGGCAGGCTCTGTACGAGCACGCGGACCCACGCCGCGGCGAGCAGAAGGACTGGGGCACCTACGTCTTCGACTTCGGCAACTCGCAGGTGCGCAATTTCCTCGTGGCCAACGCGCTGTACTGGCTCGAGGAGTTCCACGTCGACGGCCTGCGGGTCGACGCCGTCGCCTCGATGCTGTACCTGGACTACTCGCGCGCCGACGGCGAGTGGCTGCCGAACATCCACGGCGGCCGGGAGAACCTGGAGGCGATCGGCTTCCTGCAGGAGGTCACCGCCACCTCGTACAAGCGCAACCCGGGCACGGTCATGATCGCCGAGGAGTCGACGAGCTGGGCGGGCGTGACCCAGCCGACCTCGTCCGGTGGCCTCGGATTCGGCTTCAAATGGAACATGGGCTGGATGCACGACGCCCTGCAATACATCCACGAGGACCCGATGTACCGCAGCTACCACCACAGCGAGATCACCTTCTCGTTCGTCTACGCGTTCAGCGAGAACTTCCTCCTGCCGATCAGTCACGACGAGGTCGTGCACGGCAAGGGCTCCCTGCTCGGCAAGATGCCGGGCGACCACTGGCAGCAGCTCGCGAACGTACGAGCGTTCCTCGCGTTCATGTGGGCGCATCCGGGCAAGCAGCTCCTGTTCATGGGACAGGAGTTCGGTCAGCCGTCCGAGTGGAGCGAGGAGCGCGGCCTGGACTGGTGGATCCTCGACCAGCCGTCGCACCGCGGCCTCTGGGACCTCGTGGCCCAGCTCAACGCCGTCTACAAGGCCAACCCTGCGCTCTGGGCGCTCGACAGCGACCCGGCAGGGTTCGAGTGGATCGACGGCTCAGACGCCGCAGGCAACGTGGTGGCGTTCCTCCGGAAGGACGTCGACGGCTCGCCGATCGCGATCGTGATGAATTTCTCCGGCGCGCCGCACAGCGGCTACCGGCTCGGCCTGCCGTTCGCCGGCGAGTGGGAGGAACTGCTCAACACGGACGCCGAGGCGTTCGGCGGCTCCGGCGTCGGCAACCTCGGAGCCGTCGTCGCCGTGGACGAGCCGTGGGCGGGACGCCCCGCCTCTGCGCTGGTGACCCTGCCGCCGCTCGGCGGCCTGTGGCTCAAGCCGCGTTCGAGCTGAGCCAGGTGCCGTAGTCGATCCCCGGCAGGGAGTTGCCGGGGATCAGGTTCTCCCCCGCGCGCAGGAAGCTGCCGAGCGCCCCGCCGAGCCGGACGGGCACGATCGCACCGCGCGCGCCTGTCGCCGCCTTCCACTGCTCGGCGAGAGCCCTGGCCGTCTCGACCTTCGGGCCGCCGATCGTGAGGGTCGAGTCGGCCTCGCCCTGCCCTTCCGCCGCATCCACCAGCAGCCTCGCCACGTCGGAGACGGCGATCGGCTGGAAGCTGGTCTTCGTCGGCGCTGGCACGACGGCGGCGGTGCCGCGGGCGAAGATCGCCGACACGAAGTCGTGGAACTGCGTGGTGCGCAGGATGCGGGTGTTCAGCGGCGACTCCCGGTAGACCCGCTCCTGAGCCGCCTTCGCGCGGTAGTACGCGTATGTCGAGCGGTCGACGTTCACGATGGAGAGCAGCACGGCCTGGTGCACGCCGAAGCGGGCGGCCGTGTGCAGCAGGTTCTGCGACCCGTGCGCGAAGACGTGCGCCGCCGTGCGGCCGGAGCCGTTCGTGGTGTCAACGAGGACGTCGACGCCGTCGAGCACCGCCTCGAGCCCGTTGCCGGAGACGATGTCCGCCGTCTCGTAGACCGCTCCGTCGACGTACTGCTCGCTGTCGTCGTCGGGAACCCGGCGGGAGGCGACCACCACGTCGTGTCCGCGGGCGATGGCTTCCGAGGTGACGGCGCGCCCGGCCAGGCCGGTGCCTCCGACGACGAGAACGCGGGTCATGCAGTGGCCTCCCGGCTGATCGATGCGATGCGGAAAGGAGCGAAGCCGCCGAGGCCGGTGAGTCGGCTCAGTACAGCAGCGACGCCAGCCTAGCCCGCGCCCTCACGACGCGAGGGTCATCCACACCGACGATCTCGAAATAGTCCAGGATGCGCGTGCGCACCGCGTCCTTGCCCGCTGCGTCGAGCTTCGGGAACAGGGTGAGCAGGCGGTCGAAGGCGTCGTCAACGTGCCCGCCGGAGATATCGAGGTCGGCCACGAGCAGCTGAGCGTCGACGTCATCGGGTGCTGAGGCGCCCGCCGACCGGATCTCGTCCAGCGACTTCCCGGCGAGTCTCGCGAGCAGGCTCACCTGTGCAAGACCGGCCACGGCCATGAAGTCGCGCGGGTCCTGGGCGATGGCGGTCTTGTACTCGGCGATGGCGGTCGCGAAATCGCCGCGCTCGATCGCCTCGTACGCCTCCGCGTGGTGCGGCGGCAGCGGTTCTGGGGCAGGCTCCGCCTGCTCGGCGTCGTCCGCTGCAGGGACTTCTGCTCCGTCGACGGCGGCGCGTCCCGTCACGCCGTTCTGCGCGGCGAGCTGGAGCAGCTGCTCGAACACGTCGCGCACCTGCTGCTCCGGGATGGCTCCCTGGAAGAGCTGCACGGGGCGTCCGCCGATCACGGCGGCGACGGCGGGGATCGACTGGGCCTGGAACGCCTGCGTGAGCTGGGGGTTCGCATCCACGTCGACCTTCACGAGCACGAGCCGGCCCGCGTACTCGGCGATGAGCTTGTCGAGGATGGGGCTGAGCTGCTTGCACGGCTCGCACCACTCCGCCCAGAGGTCGACGACGATCGGAACCGTCATCGACAGGTCGAGGAAGTCGTTGAAGTTGGCGTCCGTGCCCTCGAAGTAGAGGCTCGGCAGCGCGACGTCGCCGCCCTGCTCCCCCGCCGGTGCGGCTGGGGCGCCGGCCGCCGGCGGCTGACCGGCCGTCATGGCCCTGTTCACGAGCGAGGTGAGGTCGACGGCTCCCCGCAGGTTCGTGGGGCTCGGCGGGATCTGGCTCATTGCACTTCCTTGGCTGAGACGAGGCCCTGGGCGAAGCCCAGGAGGGTGATCTTGGCGGACGAGCCGGCAGGCGGCACGTAGAACGCCAGCTGGTATCCGTACGTGGATGCGATGCCCGTCTTGGACGACGCTACTCCGGATAGCGCGGCGGAGGTCGGTCCGGCATCCACTTCGGCGCCTGCCTCGACGACCTTCAGCGTCTGCGTCTCCTCGAGGTTGACCCAGACGATCGCGCCGGAGTCGTTCGTCGCCATGGCGATATCGGGACCGGCGCCGACCGCGCTGGTGAAGTCGAGCGACGACGTCGCGCCGTACTTCTGCTGCAGCTCAGCCTTCTGCTGCGCCTTCCAGTCGGAGCCGACCTGGGTGCGCAGGGTGTCGCCCTCCGCGCTGAACAGGTCGGCGGAGGTGCTCGCGTCGCCGTTCATCAGCACGTCGCCGTATGCGGCGGCCAGGTCCTTCGGCGGAAGCTTCAGCAGCTTGGAGTTCGGAGGAACGACGGCGGAGCCGATGCTCGCCGGGGCGAGGTTCGGAACCTTCGCCTTCGGCTCCAGCGACACCGCGTACGTGACGAGGTAGTTGTCGCGCGGCGTCTCCTGCACCAGCGTCAGCGAGAGTGGGGCCTGCGCTGCGCCGTTGGCGTCCTTCGGCGTCTCGACGACGGCCGTGACCGTGCGCGGCCAGGTGTCCGTGGCCTGCGGGAGGGAGAGGATGATCGGGCTCGCCGGAATGGCTGGCAGCGCCGGCTCGTCCGCCTTCTTCGCGCGGATGGCGTAGTTGGCCTCGCGCAGCTGCAGTGCGGGGCCGGTGAAGCGCTGCTTCGCGATCGCCGGGTCGGCCTTCGCGTCCGCCGTCGTCGCGGTGGCGGAGATGCGCTTCACGATGCGCTCGAGCTGCGGCACGGTCACGGCGGGGGGAAGCTGGTCCTTGGCCTTGGGGAGCTCCGTGGTGATCGGGCTCGCCGTGCGGACGGGAACGGACGCCGAGGGAGCAGCTCCGATCGAGCATCCACTGAGGGCGAGGGCGCCGACGAGAGTGATCGGCACGGCGACCATCGAGCGCCTGACCGACCTGCGGCCCTTCGGCGTGGCCTCGACGGCCTTCGACGGCTTGTACTTGGGCGCCTTCGGCAGCTTCGGCATCTTCGGACCGCCCTTCCTGCGCGGTCCACGCGACTTGCGGATCGCGTACAGCCCCCAGAGATACAGGCCGATTCCGATGACCAGCAGCACGAGGCCGCCGACGATGAGCGGGAACGCGAACGGGGTGCTCGAATCGACGGGCCAGGTGACGCGGATCTGGTTCGGAGCGGCCTTCGTTCCGTCGCCCGCGACGATCACGCTGATGCTGTCCGGCACGTTCATCCGGGTGACCTGGGCGTCCTCGCCGTCGAACTCCTCGAGCCAGAGGTCCGAACCGGCGGGGTTCGGGTTGGGGGTGGCGACAGCGTCTCCTGTCGTCGCTCCCTCCGCCGGCGTCGTGGTGGCGGGGTCGGCGGGCGCTGCCGGGGTGCTCGTCGGGGACGGCGTGGAGGTGGAGCCCCCGTCCGTCGCCTTCGTGGTGACCGACTTCATCGTGATGTCACCCGTGGTCTTGTCGAGCCCGAGGCTCACGTATTTCTCTGTGCCGAGCCACGCCTTGACGTCGGCCGTCCTGCCGTACGCGACCACCTGGGATTTGGTGTCTCCGCCGCCGACGGACAGGGTCTGCTGGCCAGGATGGGCGTTCAGCACGGCGCCGTCGATGACGATGTATCGGGGGTCGCCCTTGACCGTCGTGGTGGCGGCGATCTGCGACGGGGGCGCGAAAACGGTGCGCTGGGCGATTCCCGCGACGATCATGACGGCCGCCACGACGAACGCGACGATGGCGAATACGAAACGCAAGCAAGCTCCTTCTGTGCCGGAGACGACGGGAGGCACAGTTACTCAAAGATACCGGGTGACCCTGGGAGCCGTCTAACCGTTGCCTCAACGGATGCGCTGTCCACCGGTGCGCGCCCATCCTGCGAAATGTAGGATCGTCGGGGTGCACGCCAGGCGCCGCACCCCCCGAGCTTTCAGGAGTAAGAAGTGGCCACCGACGAATCGAACTTCACGCAGGTCTTCCGCGGCTACGACAAGGACGAAGTCGACAAGGCCCTGCAGGAGCTGCGCCGCGACCTGATCAAGTCCAACACGCAGGCCGCGGATGCGACCAAGGAGATCAAGCGCCTGCAGGTGCGCGTCGAGGAGCTCAACGCCGAGATCGAAGAGGTCGGCAGCCCGACGTTCTCCGGGCTCGGCACCAAGCTGGAGAACACCCTCAGGGTCGCGGAGGAGCAGTCGACCCGGCTGATCGCCCAGGCCGACATCGACGCGGAGAAGCTGCGCGCAGGAGTCGCCGCCGATGTCGAGAAGATCAAGACCACCGCCTCCCAGCAGGCGGAGCGCATCCTGGCGGATGCCCGCGCTCGCGCGACGACCGCGATCGAGGACGCCCAGATCGAGTCGGCGGAGCTGCTCGAGAAGACCAGGGCGGACAAAGAGACCCTTCTCACCGACGCGATGCGCGAAGCGGCGGCGATCCGTGGCGCCGTCGCCACCGAGGCGGCCGAGGTCAGGTCCACCAGCAAGCGCGAGGCGTCCGCCGTGCGCGCAGAGGCCGACCGGGAAGCCGCGGAGCTGAAGGCCGTCGCCACCAGGGAGGCGGAGGCCGCCCGCGCAGAGGCCGCACAGCTCGACAGAGAGATCGAGACCAGGCGCACCGAACTCGCCACGGCGTTCGCCGAGGACAGGGCGGCGTTCGAGCGCGAGTCGGAGCAGACCAGGCTCGACCTCGCCCGCCAGGTCGCCGAGACGACGGACCGGCTGAACGCGGAGCAGACCGCCACCCGCAACGCCCTCGCGGCGGAGGCTGCGCAGGCACGCGCCGACCTCGCGGCAGAGGTCGAGCAGCAGCGCGCCGCCCTCGCAGCAGACACCGAGCAGACCAGGGCCGATCTGGAGAATGAGTCCAAGACGACCCGCCTCGCCCTGCAGACGGAGGTCGAGCAGACCAAGAACGCCCTCGCCGTCGAGGTCGAGCAGACGAAAGCTGCACTGGATGCGGAGGTCGAGCAGACCAGGTCGGCGCTGGCCGACGAGGTCACCACGACCAAGAGCGCGCTGGCCGACGAGGTCACCCGCACCACGCAGGAGCTCGCAGACGAAGTCACCCGCACCAAGAGCGCGCTGGCCGACGAGGTCACGACGACCAAGAGTGCGCTGGAGACCGAGGTCACCACGACCAAGAGCGCGCTGGAGACCGAGGTCAGCAGCACCAGGAGCGCGCTGGAGACTGAGGCGGCCACCGCACGGAGCGCGCTGGCCGAGGAGGTCGAGCGCACCAGGAAGCAGCTCGCAGACGAGGTCCTGCAGACCAGGACGGCGCTCGAGACAGAGGCGACGGAGACGCGCGCTCAGCTCGAGTCCGACCGCGCGACCACGGCGGCGTCGCTCGCGGCAGACAGGGAGCAGACCGCGTCTTCGCTCGCCACGGAGGTCGAGCAGACCAGGGCGGCGCTCGCGGCCGACGCGGAGCGGCAGCGCAGGGAACTGGACGCGGAGGCCACCGAACTGCGCGCATCCCTCGCCGCGGAGGTCGACACGGCACGGAGCACCCTCGCCGACGAACTCGCCAGGGAGCGCAGCGCTCTCGCCGCAGAGGTCGCGAACACGCGCTCGCAGCTCGACGCGGAGGTCACATCCACGAAGTCGGCCCTCGCGGCGGAGGTCGAGCAGACGAAGTCGGCGCTCGACACAGAGGTCAGCACCACGAAAGCGGCTCTCGCTGCCGAGGTTGAGCAGACCACATCCACCTTGGCTGCGGAGGTCGAGCAGACCAAGGCAGAGCTGGCCGCCGAGGTCGAGCAGACCAGGGCAGCCGTCGCGGCCGAGGTCGAGCAGACCAAGTCCTCCCTCGCAGCGGAGGTCGAGCAGACCAGGTCCGCCCTGGAGACCGAGGTCACCACGACGAAGTCGGCCCTCGCAGCTGAGGTCGAGCAGACGAAGTCCGCCCTGGCCGCCGAGGTCGAGCAGACCAAGTCCAGCCTCGACGAAGAGGTCCAGCGCATCCAGAGCACCCTCGCGGAGGACACCCGCCGCACCGGCGTCGACCTGGCCGACCAGCGCGAGGCGACGGCGAACGAGCTGGAGAACGACAGGGAGCAGCAGCGCCTCACCCTGCAGCGCGAGTCGGAGCAGACCAGGGTCGAGCTCGCCGCCGAGACCGAGCAGGCCAGGGTCGCCATCGAGCGCGAGACGGCAGAGGCGCGCGCGACGCTCGCCGCAGAGATTGCAGAGGCGCGCACCGCCCTCGAAGCAGAGCTCGCCTCGCTCAGGAGCGCGTTCGAGCAGGAGTCCGTGCAGGCCAGGGCGGCACTCGACACCGAGCTCACCACCATGCGCACCGAGGTGCTCGAGACAGTGGATGCGCGCACCCGCGAGATCGAGCAGGCCCGCATCGACCTCGATGTCGAACTCAAGGCCAGGCGCGACGAGGCGGAGAAGGACTACCTCCTGCGCCACCAGGAAGCGGTCGCCCAGACCCAGAAGTACCTCGACGAGGCCAACACCCAGCTCGCCGACGCCATCAAGCGAACGGCGCAGGCGCGCGCGGAGGCGGAGAAGGCGGAGAACGAGGCCCGCGCGACGATTAAGTCCGCGAAGTCCGAAGCGGACGAAACAGGGCGTACCATCGTCGCCGACGCCGAGGAACGTGCTGCTGCGCTGGTCGAGGACGCCGAAGAACGGACACGCCGCCTGGTGGCGGACGCCGAGGAGCGGTTGGCCCAGATTAGGATTGAGCGCGAAGCCGTTGCCGGCTACTTCGAGAACCTGCGCGGCGTGCTGCAGCAGGCGGAGAAGGTGACGACCGACAGAGACTGACCATGAGCACCCAGGGGGCCGCCGCGTGAAGATCCAGAACCCGTTCCGCGTCGGATTGATCGGCACCCTCGGTGTCGGACTCGGCTTCCTGCTGCTGACGTCGATCGTCAACCTCGCGACGATCATCACGTACATCGGCGCCGCGCTGTTCATCGCTCTCGGCATCGAACCGCTGATCTCGTTCCTCGAACGGCGCAAGTTCCCGCGCTGGGCGGCGCTGACGGTCACGCTCGTGGTCATCATCGGCCTGGTCACGCTGCTCATCTGGGCGATCGTGCCCGTGGCGGTCGATCAGCTCTCCCAGCTCATCCAGGGCATCATCACCTGGGTCAACCACGGGGATGCGGAGAAGTGGTTCGAGGGACTGCAGAACCAGTTCCCGACCATCGTCAACCAGGACAACATCGACGCGGTCACCAAGTGGCTGCAACAGAACCTGCCGAACATCACCTCTCAGGTGCTGCAGACCGGCATCGGGATTGTCAGCGGAGTCTTCGGCGGGATCATCATCATCATCCTGACCATCTACTTCACCGCGTCGCTGCCGAGCATCAAGCGCGCCACCTACCAGCTCGTTCCCGCCTCCAAGCGGTCGCGGTTCGCCGACCTCGGCGACCAGATCACCGATTCGGTCGGCAAGTACGTGATGGGGCAGGTCGCGCTCGCGCTGGTCAACGGCATCCTGAGCGCCATCTTCCTGTCGATCATCGGCGCGAAGTTCCCGATCCTGCTCGCGTCCGTCGCATTCTTCTTCTCGCTGATCCCGCTGGTCGGCACGATCACCGGCTCGATCATCATCACGCTGGTCTGCCTGCTGGCCGGTCCGCCGACCGCCATCACGGCGGCGATCTACTACATCATCTACATGCAGGTCGAGGCATACGTGCTGAGCCCGCGCATCATGAACCGCGCTGTCGCGGTGCCAGGCGCCCTCGTCGTGGTCGCCGCCCTCGCCGGCGGTACGCTGCTCGGCATCCTGGGCGCCCTGGTCGCCATCCCGTTCGCCGCCGCCATCCTGCTCATCATCAAGCAGGTCGTCATCCCCCGCCAGAACGAACTCTGAGAGCCGCCCCGCAGCCGTCGAGGCGACGCTGAGGCCGTCGAAGCTAGGGCGCAGGCCACTCGGTCGGCAGGGGCAGCGCGGACGGGTTGACCCTGGCGACGATCTCGTCGAGAACGCGCCGGGTCTGGGTCTCGCCGACCCACAGGTGCTTGCCTCCTGCGACGTCGACCAGTTCGATCTGCGGCAGCGGCGCGAAACGCTCGGCCGCAGCGTCCGGCTTCAGGTAGTCGTCGTGCTCGGGGATGAGGGCGACGATCGGGCGGGCATCCCCCTGCCAGGCCGCCAGATCCTCCGGCTTCGCCCTGTGCAGCGGGGGCGACAGCAGGATCACCCCTGCGACGGGGTACTGGCGGCCGTACATCAGCGCCAGCTCCGTCCCGAACGACCAGCCGACCAGCCACGGGTTCGGAAGGCCGCGCTCCGCCACGAAGTCCATCGCCGCCTCCACGTCGTAGCGCTCGTCGACGCCGTGCCCGAAAGCGCCCTGGCTGGTGCCGCGCGGCGAGGTCGTGCCGCGCAGGTTGAAGCGCAGCACCGCGATGTCGGCGAGAGCAGGCAGACGGCCTGCCGCCTTCCGCAGGATGTGCGAGTCCATGAACCCGCCCGCGGTCGGCAGCGGGTGCAGAGTCACCAGCGTCGCGACGGGCGGCCGGTCGAGCGGGCTCGCCAGCTCACCGACCAGCGTCAGACCGTCGCGCGTGCGCAGCTCGATGTCCTCGCGCCTGGCCGGCAGCTCGATGGCGCCACGGATCTCTGTTGGGGCAGTCGTCACGTCGGTGACCTCTCTCGTCAGCTGATCTTCCAGCAGTGGGCGTGCCAGTGCCGCCTGGCCGCGATGTCCGCCGCGTCGCCCATCACTCCGTCCGCTCGCCAGGTGACCACGTGCGCCACGCCGGGAGCGACGTCCTTCCCGCAGCCGGGGCAGACGTAGCTCTTCTGCGCCTGGACAGCGGAGACGGGCTGCACGTTCCACACGATGCCGCGGCGCGTCTCTGTGCGCCGCCAGCCGGCGAGCAGGCGGCCGAGGCCGTTCTCCTCGTCGTCGTCCGGCACCCGGCCCTGACGACCTCTGGGACGGTTGCTGCGCGGCATTCGTCCAGTCTAAACGCCACGCCTCCGCGCGCCGCCCTGCCGACGACGACTACGGACGGTCCTCGCGCTGCGCCATCCGCGACTCGTCGAAGTCGAGCATCGTCTGCGCCCTGCTCAGGATGCGCGACGAGTAGTTGCCCCTGCTGCGTGCCTCCAGAAGGGCGGCGCGCTCCGCGTCCAGCACGGCGGCCCTGAGCGCGCGGTACTGCTGGTGCGGCCCCACCGTCTCCGCCTGCTGCTCGTCGCGCTCGACGCGCTCCCACTCCGCCTCGACCCGCAGCAGCGTGTCCTGCCGCACCCGCTCCACCACGTCCCCGTCCAGCTCCTGGCCGTCTGCGAGCGGAATCTCCGGCCGCTCCAGCGCCGCGATGCCCGCCTCGCTGAGCTCCTCGAGCAGTCCGGCCAGCTCTCTGCGGTCTGCCGCCGCATCCGTGCCGGAGACCCGGAGCAGACGGATCATCAGCGGCAACGTGCCGCCCTGGACGAGCAGCGTGACGAGCGCCACGGTGAACGCGATCAGGATCAGCTCCGCCCTGTACGGGATGCTCCCGTCCGCCGGCAGCGACTGTGCGGCAGCGAGCGTGACCACTCCGCGCATCCCCGCCCAGGTGAGCACGGCGCCGCCGCGCCAGCCGACCGGCGAGTCCTGCAGCTCTGTGATGTCGGCCGAGCGGCGCTCCAGATAACGGGTGAGCCGCCGCCAGCGCCGATGGCCGCGCTCCGTGGTCGGCTCGTCGCGGTTGCGCACCCGGTCGAGCCCGTCGCTGACCCTGTCGCCGATTTGCTCTGCGCGACGCTGCGCTGCCCGGAGCGAGAGCACCACCGGCGCCATGAAGGCCGCGCGCACGAGGAGCAGCAGCACGCAGATCAGCAGCCCGATGGCCACGGCGGTGACCACGGTGATGGACTCCCGATCGGACTGGACGCTCCGCACGATGGTGTTGAGCTGCACCCCCATCAGCAGGAAGACGCCGTTCTCCAGCACGAACTGCACCGTTCGCCAGTTCAGGCGCTCGGCGATGCGCGCCTGGGCGCTGAACCTCCTGGCGGCGTTGTGGCCGGTGTACAGCCCCGCGACCACGACGGCGAGGATTCCGGATGCGCCGAGCTCCTCCGTGGGGATGTACGCGATGAACGGCACCGCGAACGACATCGCCGTCTCCAGCACAGAGTCGTTGAGCCGCGAGCGGAAGAACACCGTGACGATCCCGACGACCAGTCCGATCACGATCGCGACCACCACGGAGAACGCGAAGTTCCAGGCGACAGAACCGATGCTCACCGCAGCGGCCGTCGCGGCCAGCGCCGACTTCAACAGCACGAGCGACGACGCATCGTTGACGAGGCTCTCGCCCTCGAGCACGGTGACGAGCCTGGCCGGCAGCCCGAGACGTTTGGCGACGGCCGTCGCCGCCACGGCATCCGTCGGGCTGACGACCGCCCCGAGCGCGATGCCCTCCGCGAGGGAAAGGTCGGGAAGCAGAGCGGAGAGCACGATGCCGACGATGACCGCGGTCACGATCACCAGCCCGACGGACAGGACGGAGATCGTGCCGAGGTTCCGCCGGAAGTCCATCAGCGGCACCTGGATGGCCGCGGCATAGAGCAGCGGAGGGAGCACGGCGGAGAGGATCACCCAGGGCGGGACCTCGATCGGCGACGGCAGGCCGGGGATGAAGGAGCTGGCGACGCCGACGAGCACCAGGATCAACGGCGCGGCGACGCCGAGCTGCTTCGAGAACTTCGAGACGACGACGAGGACGATCACCCCGATGACCCCGATCAGCGCGAACTCCATGGCTCAACGCTATGCCACGCAGACGCCTCCGCACGCCGTACGGCGCTCAGCGCGCCGGAGAACGCTCAGGATGCTCCGAAGGGGATCAGTACCAGCCGGAGCTCTCCGAGTGGCTCCACGCGCCGCACGGCGTCGAATAGCGCCCGGAGATATAGCCGAGGCCCCAGGTGATCTGGGTGGCGGCGCTGTTCTGCCAGTCTGGACCCGCCGAGGCCATCTTGCTGCCTGGCAGTGCCTGCGGGATGCCGTACGCCCCGCTCCCCGCGTTGTACGCGTAGACGTTCCAGCCGGATTCGCGGTTCCAGAGCGAGACGAGGCAGTTGTACTGGTCGTCGCCCCAGCCGCGGGCCTGCAGCATCTGGTACGCGATCGCCTGGGCGGAGCCAGGGTCAGGCGTGCCTGCCGCTGGTGCGCCTCCGCCGCCTCCGCTGGAGCCGGAGTCGCTGGACGTCGTCGCCGGCTTGGGAGCGACGGTCACGACGGGCTTGGGCTTCGGTTTGACGGTCATCGCTTCCCGCGAGACGGTCGCCGTGTACGAGCCAGGCGCCGTCAGGGACTGCACAGGGGCGTCGCCGAACCTGCTGGTGGTCTGCCCGGTGTCCGCGTACGCGGGAGTCGCGGCCGAGCCGGAGTACGGGTCGACCACATTCACGAGCGCGAAGCCGACGGCGGCCGTGAAGGCGAAACCGTACAGGGCTGCGCGCGACCGGATGTGCGGACGCCGGGGTCGCTTGAACGCTACGCCGACCGGGTTGGCCGGAGACAGCGGAATGATCTCTGCTTCTCGTCTACCCACGATCACAGAACCATAACGAACAATTGACGAACTGCCAACACAGCCCACCCATACTCAGCGAACAGCCAGCATCACATCCGTCACGCCGTCGAGCAGCAGATCGACCTGCACTTCCCGGTATCCGCCGCGCTGCGGGCGGAAGGTCACCGTGCGCACTTCCTCGACGCTCATCGGCCGTCCGTCCTGGAAATAGCGGGACAGCCGGGTGGCGAAACGGTCCACATCGCCCTTGTTGTACCCGTAGGTGAGGAAGCTCACCCGCTCGAATCGCTCGCCGACCGGACGCTCCAGGCGGTTCAGGATGACCTGCGCCGTCGTGCGCGCCTGCTCGAACCACTCGGTGTCCCCCATGGCGGCTCTCTTCGCTTCGCGCTCTCGGGACGCGAAGGCGTCCTCGAGGCGCTCGAGGGCTGCGTCGACGTGCGACGTCGAGTATCCGCCCTTCTTCATCGAGAACGCGGTGTGCCTGATGTCGGCCGCCGTCAGCGCCGGGGAACTGTCCGAGGCGTCGTCGTCGGCGCCGCCGTCGTATGCGCGGCGCGCTGTCTGCAGGAACTCGTCGACCTGCTCGGTGTCGTAGCCGAGCTCAGATTTGCGAGTGCGGGGGAAGGTGCTCACTCCCCCATTCTGTCATCCGAAGATGAGGAACAGCGCGTAGGTGACGGCAGCGGACGGCAGGATCGAGTCGAGCCTGTCGAGGAAACCGCCGTGGCCGGGAAGCCACGAGCTCATGTCCTTGATGCCGAGATCGCGCTTGATCAGCGATTCCGCGAGGTCTCCCAGCGTCGCCGTGAGCAGCAGGGCGATGCCGAAGACGACGCCGAACCACCAGGTCATGTGCAGCATGAACACCGAAAGCAGGACGCCCGCGATCACGCTCGTGACCGCCGCACCGGCGAAACCCTCCCAGGTCTTCTTCGGGCTGATCGTCGGCGCCATCGGGTGCTTGCCGAACGAGAGGCCGCTCACGTACGCGCCCGTGTCGACGGCGACCACCAGGATGATGAACGCCAGCACCCACCACTCTCCGCCGTCCTCCGCCAGCAGCAGGATCGCGAAGCTGCCGAGCAGCACGACGTAGAGCTGCACCAGCACGCTCCACGTGAGGTCGCGGGCGAGCGCTGCTCCCCCGCGGCGCGCATCCGGTTTGGCTGCCTCCTCGACCAGTCGCCAGACGACGACGAACACGATCCCCGCCGCCAGCGAGACGAGCTGGCCGCCGGAGTGGAAGAAGAACGACGCCGGGACGATCGCCAGCGCCGCGATCAGCGTCGGCGTGCGCGGAACGCGGTGACCTGCTCCGCGGAACGCCTGAGTCAGCTCGAACGACGCGAAGCCGACCATCGCCATCCCGAAGACCAGGAAGATCTCCTTGATGAAGATCAGGCTGAAGAGCAGGAGCGCTCCGACACCGACGCCGATCAGGATCGCGAGGACCAGGTTGCGGCCCGTGCGCTCCGCGATGCGCTCGTTCGTCGCATCCAGCTGGGCCTTCCTGGCGAGCACCTGGCGCTCGAAATCTGCCCTGGTGGCCTGCACCTGGGCCCGGAACTCGGCTTTCGACGCCGACCGGTTCCGTTTCGGGAGGACCGGTTTCTCAGGATCGCCCGGTGTGCCGTCAGTCATCAGCGCCTAGACCTCGAGGAGTTCGGCTTCCTTGCGCTTCAACGCCTCGTCGACGGCGTCGACGTGCGCACGGGTGACGTTCTCGAGCTCCTTCTCGCCGCGGGCGACGTCGTCGTCCCCGACCTCGCTCTTGAGGGCGTCCAGCTCGTCCTTCGCCTTGCGACGGATGTTGCGGATCGCGACCTTGGCGTCCTCGCCCTTGTTGCGGACGATCTTGACGAACTCCTTGCGGCGGTCCTCCGTCAGCTCCGGCAGGGTGACGCGCACGATGTCGCCGTCGTTGCCGACGTTCGCGGAGAGGTTCGGCATCGCGACGATGGCCTTCTCGATCTCCTTCAGCGCCGACTTGTCGTACGGCGTGACCAGGAGGACGCGGGCCTCGGGGTTCTGAAGGCCTGCGAGCTGCGCGAGCGGCGTCGGGGAGCCGTAGTAGTCGACGAGCACCTTCTGGAAGAGCGCGGGGTTCGCACGCCCGGCGCTCACCGTGCTGAAGTCGTCCTTCGCAGACTCCACGGTCTTGCTCATGCGCTGGGTGGCGTCGGAAATCACATCCGCGATCACGGTCTCTCCTTCAGTCGGTGAATCGGTTTCTAGTCTAGAGCCCCGGATGGGGACGGCCGGGCGGCACGGAGCCGGTGTCAGCCGAGCAGGGTGCCGATCTCGGCGCCGAGCAGCGCGGCTGTCACGTTTCCTGCCGGCTCGATGCCGAAGATGCGCATCGGCATCCCGTTGTCCATGCAGAGGCTGAGCGCCGTGGAGTCGACGGCCTTGAGGTTCTGCTGCAGCGCCTGCTGGTGGCTGATCTGGTCGATCTTGCGCGCATCCGGATTGGTGCGGGGGTCGTCGTCGTACATGCCGTCGACGCCGTTCTTGGCGACGAGCACCACGTCCGCCTCGATCTCGAGGGCGCGCTGGGCGGCGACGGTGTCCGTGGAGAAGTACGGGAGACCTGCGCCGGCGCCGAAGATGACGACGCGGCCCTTCTCCAGGTGACGCTCCGCGCGGCGCGGGATGTACGGCTCGGCCACCTGGGTCATGGCGATGGCGGACTGCACGCGCGTCTCAGCGCCTGCCTGCTCGAGGAAGTCCTGCAGCGCGAGCGAGTTCATGACGGTGCCGAGCATCCCCATGTAGTCGGCGCGTCCGCGGTCCATACCGCGCTGCGAGAGCTCTGCCCCGCGGAAGAAGTTGCCTCCGCCGACCACGATCGCGATCTCGACGTCCTGGGCTGCCTGTGCGATCTCCCTGGCGATGGCACCGACGATGTCCGGGTTGACGCCGAGCTGGCCTCCGCCGAACGCCTCGCCCGACAGCTTGAGAAGGACCCTGCGCCTCTTGTTGGATTCCGACATGCGTACTGCGTCCTTCCGTGAGCGATCTCGTTAAAGCTACTGGGTGCGCGCAGTGGCTGCGCACAGAAAAGGAGTCCGGATCGTACGAGACGATCCGGACTCCTTCATGTTCGTGCTAGGCGCCGACCTTGAACCGGGCGAAGCCGGACACGGTGATTCCCGCATCCTTGACCACCTGGCTGATGCTCAGCTTGTTGTCCTTGGCGTAGTCCTGCTCGAGGAGCGCGACCTGCTTGAAGTATGCACCGAGGCGACCCTCGATGATCTTCGGAAGCGCTGCCTCCGGCTTGCCCTCGTTGCGCGAGATCTCCTCGACGATGCGACGCTCGTTCTCGACCGCCTCTGCCGGGACGTCCTCACGGGTGAGGTACTCCGGGTTGGCGAAGGAGATGTGCTGAGCGATGCTGCGCGCGGTCTCCGCGTCGTCTCCGGCGTAGCCGAGGACGACACCGACCTGCGGGGGCAGGTCCTTGGAGGTCTTGTGCAGGTAGATCGCGAAGTGCTCGCCCGTGACGACGGCCACGCGACGCAGCTCCACCTTCTCGCCGAGGATGGCTGCCTCGTCGCCGATGACCTCGGCGACGGTCTGGCTGCCGGCGGGGGCCGCGAGGGCCTCCTCGACCGTGGTGGCGCCGGCGGCGGTGACCGCGTCGAGGACCTTCTCGGAGAGGGCGACGAACTTCTCGCCCTTCGCGACGAAGTCGGTCTCGCAGGCGAGCTCGATCATCGTGGCGGAGGTGCCGTTCTCCTTGGCCGCGACGAGACCTTCGCTCGTGGAGCGGTCCGCGCGCTTCGCGTTGCCCTTCGCACCCTTCAGGCGCAGGATCTCGGTGGCCTTGTCGATGTCGCCATCGGCCTCCTCGAGCGCCTTCTTGGTGTCGACCATGCCCGTGCCGAGCTGCTCGCGCAGGGCCTTGATGTCAGCGATGCTGATGTTTGCCATGTTCGTTGAGAACCCTTGTCTTTCGAAACTGTTTGGAGAGGAAGCGGACTACTTGGCTTCGGTCTCGGCCTCGACGACCGCCTCGGTGGCGTCGTCGGTCGCGACGGCGGCGGCCTCGTCGGCAGCCTCGGTCTCCGCGACGGCCTCTGCGACTGCTTCGCCCTCTGCGACGACCTCGGCGGAGTCCGCCTTGGCCTCTGCGAGGTCGGCGTCAGCCGCCTTCTCGGTCTCTGCGCTGGCCTGGACCTCTTCGCCGGAGGACTTCAGGAGCTCCTGCTCCCACTCGGCGAGCGGCTCGGCAGGCTCGGTGCCCTCTTCCGGCTTCTGGTGACGCTGGATGAGGCCCTCCGCCGCCGCGTCTGCGACGATGCGGGTGAGCAGGCCGACGGAACGGATGGCGTCGTCGTTGCCCGGGATCGGGTACTGGACCTCGTCAGGGTCGCAGTTGGTGTCGAGGATGCCGATGACCGGGATACCCAGCTTCTTGGCCTCGTCGATCGCGAGGTGCTCCTTCTTGGTGTCGACCACCCAGAGAGCGCTCGGCGTCTTCGTCAGGTTGCGGATGCCGCCGAGCGACTTGTGCAGCTTGTCGAGCTCACGCTTCTTGATGAGCAGTTCCTTCTTGGTGAAGCCGCTCGTGGTGCCGTCGAAGTCGAGCTCCTCGAGCTCCTTCATACGGGCGAGGCGCTTCGAGACCGTCTGGAAGTTGGTCAGCAGACCACCGAGCCAGCGCTGGTTGACGTAGGGCTGGCCGACGCGGGTCGCCTGCTCGGCGATCGCGTTCTGGGCCTGCTTCTTCGTGCCGACGAAGAGGATGGTGCCACCGTGGGCGACCGTCTCGCGGACGAACTCGTACGTCTTGTCGATGTACGCGAGCGACTGCTGCAGGTCGATGATGTAGCTGCCGGAGCGCTCGGTGAGGATGAAGCGCTTCATCTTCGGGTTCCAGCGACGGGTCTGGTGTCCGAAGTGGACGCCGCTGTCGAGCAGCTGGCGCATGGTTACAACGGCCATTGTGCCGTTCTCCTTTTCTGGGCATCCGGAGCAGGAGACTTCGTCCTGGCAGGCGGATGCGCGTTGCGGTTTGTCAGTGACGGCCGAGTGGCCGACGCTCCTGGCGCCCTGCGCGCACATCCGCTTCGCTCACCGCGCGGATGACCGCTGGAGAAGGAAGACCGGTGGATGCGGCGCCAGCCCGTGAGGGCCAGATGGGCACGCGTAGTCACTCCGACGGGCGGAGTGCTCAGGAAAGCTTACCAGGAACTACGGACGTCCCGCGCGTCCGCCCTCAGACGGTGTCGCCGGTCGACCGCACCTGGGGCCCGCGGTTCTTGCCCGCGTTCGTGAACAGCGTCTCCGCGTGCTCCAGCGCCATGCCGTTGGTCTCCGGGATCTTGAAGAACACGAAGAAGAAGGACAGCAGCGCGAAGATCGCGTACATGCCGTACGTGAACGGGAGGGAGAAGTCAGACATCGGCGGGAAGCTGATGGTGACGAGGAAGTTGGCGATCCACTGGGCGGCTGCCGCGACGCCGAGCGCCTTGCCGCGGATCTTGGTCGGGAAGATCTCGCCGAGCAGCACCCAGACCAGTGGACCCCAGGATGCGCCGAAGCACACCACGAACAGGTTGGCCGCCACCAGGGCGATCGGCCCCCACGCTCCAGGAAGGCTCACTTCGCCGTTCGTCTTCTGCGAGAACGCGAAGGCGAGCGCCATCACGCCGAGGGACACGGTCATGCCGATCGAGCCGGTGAGGAGGATCGGACGCCTTCCGACCCTGTCGACGAGCAGGATGGCGACGATGGTCACGGCCACGTTGGTCACCGAGGTGATGACGGTGATCAGGAGCGAATTGCTCTCCGTGAAGCCGACCGCCCGCCACAGCGTGGTCGAGTAGTAGAAGATCACGTTGATGCCGACGAACTGCTGGAAGACGGACAGGATGATGCCGATCCAGACGATCGGCTTCAGCCCGAACCTGTTGCCGCGGAGGGTGGCCTTCTTGCCCTCTTTGTCCTCGGCGATGGCGCGCTCGATGTCGGAGATCTGACGGTCGACGTCACTCTCCGGGACGAGCGTCGCGAAGATCTTCCGCGCCTCGTCGTGCTTGCCCGTCGCCAGCAGGTACCGCGGGGACTCCGGCAGCGTCAGGGCGAGCACGCCGTAGACGACGGACGGGATCACGCCGACGAGGAACATCCACCTCCACGCCTCGAGCCCCAGCCAGAGCTGATTGGATGCGGACCCTGCGACCCCGGCGAGCAGGGCGTCGGAGAGCAGCGCCACGAAGATACCGATCGTGATGGCGAGCTGCTGCAACGACGCGAGACTGCCGCGCGACTGCTTCGGCGCGATCTCGGCGATGTACGCCGGGGCCACGACGGACGCGATGCCGATGCCGAGACCGCCGATGATGCGCCAGATCCCCAGATCCCACGCGGAGAACGCGAGCGCCGACCCGATCGAGCTGACCAGGAACATGACGGCGCCGAGCAGCATGACCTTGAGCCGCCCCCACCGGTCGGCGAGCCGCCCGGCGATGTACGCGCCCGCCGCGCAGCCGAGAAGGGCGATGGCGACGATGAACCCGGTCACGAACGCGTTGAGAGCGAAGTGCTTCTGGATGGAGTCGACCGCGCCGTTGACCACGGACGAGTCGAACCCGAACAGGAACCCGCCGACGGCCGCGGCGATCGCCAGCCCGATGACCTTCCTGCGCATAGCCCC
The DNA here is from genome assembly GCF_044765685.1 of Leifsonia sp. NPDC102414. NCBI lineage: Bacteria > Bacillati > Actinomycetota > Actinomycetes > Micrococcales > Microbacteriaceae > Leifsonia > Leifsonia sp. NPDC102414. The sequence continues at coordinate 574,309 of NZ_JBIWKN010000001.1, read as the reverse complement.
AGTCGGCGTCGGCACGGGGGCGTCGGACTCCGACGAGGCTGCGGAAGACGACGATGACGACGCGCTCTGCTGATCAGACATGTAAGACCTTTTCGGTTGCGGATGAAGGCTGCGCCACATGCTGCTGGATGCTGCCTGCGGCGGGCCGGCGACCCACACGATACTCCGAAGCCGACGACGGGCAAGAGCGCGGCCGGTGGGTCGCGGAGCGCGCCGTCCGGCGAGGCGCGCGTTGGCCGGATCGGTGGCCGCGCCGGTGGTTCTGCACAGGCGACGGACGCGGTGCGTTGTCCACCGGTTCCGGATGCACGGAGGACTGCGCGCGTCGGCGACGGAGAGTGGGTGTGCGGTATCGGCGGCGCGAGGAGTGGAGGCACGGGTGGTGCGGGGTGCGGGAGGTCGGATTGTGAGACGTCGGGGCGCGGGAGATCGGGTTGCGGGCGCGACGGGTCGGGTGCGGCCGGTTCGGAGGCGTTGGACGATCGCCGCGAGTGCGACGTCGGTGGTCGTGTGCATATCCGTCTCTGCCGGTGGGACCGTCGCCTCGGGCATGACATTCTCTGCGGGTGTGGAGGGCGAATCGACGTGGCGATGGCCGCTGTCCCCAGTGATCCTGTCGAACACGTACGCCGCTCCCCCGACGCCGTATGCCGCCGGTCATCGAGGCATCGACCTCGCGGCGGCCGTCGGATCAGCGGTCTCGTCGCCGTCGCGGGCCACCGTGAGGTTCGCCGGCGTCGTGGTCGATCGCCCGGTCCTCACGCTGGACCACGGGAACGACGTGCTCTCCAGCTACGAACCGCTCGCCTCCGGTCTCTCGGTCGGCACAGAGGTGGCCGCCGGCACCCCGCTCGGCCTGGTCGCTGAGGGCGGGCACTGCGCCGCTCGGTGTCTCCATATCGGCGTCCGCATCCGCGGCGAGTACGTCTCGCCGCTCCGCTTCTTCGACAGGGTGCCGCGCGCCGTCCTGCTCCCGCTTGGCGCACCAGCGGAGGGCACGGCGGCAACGGAGGGCACGGCGGCTACGGCGAGCGCCGGCCTGCGGCCCCCGCCTTCCCTGCGCAGGCGCTCGGGAAGCGCGATGGGACCTTCCCGGTACACGCGATGAGGCCGCGCGACGCAAGCGATCATCCCTTCCGGGTACAAGCGATCAAGCCTTCCCGGCACACGCGATCAGGCACGCGGGTGGGCGATGCGGTAGCTCTCCTTCAGCCGCTCCGTCGAGACGTGCGTGTAGATCTGGGTGGTGCCGAGGCTGGCGTGGCCGAGGAGCTCTTGCACAGCGCGCAGGTCGGCGCCGCCGTCGAGCAGGTGGGTGGCTGCTGTGTGGCGGAGTGCGTGCGGTCCAGCTGGTCCCCCGCCGGGGATGTCCGCGAGCAGCCCGGCGACCAATCCGTAGACGGCGCGCGACCCGAGCCGCGCCCCGCGGGGACCGAGCAGCAGGGCGGGGCCCGATCGCTCCGTCGCGAGCAGAGGACGTGAGCGTCGGAGGTAGTCGACGATCGCGGTCTTGGCCGGCACGCCGAACGGAACCACGCGCTCCTTAGAACCCTTGCCGAGCACGCGAACGGTGAGCCGGTCGAGATCGATGTCGTCCACGTCGAGCCCGGTCAGTTCGGACACACGAATACCAGTCGCGTACAGCAGCTCGATGACCGCGAGATCGCGGACCCGGTTGGCGTCCCCGTCTTCGGCGAGCGCGCCGAGCCGTCTCAGTAGCGCGTCGATCTGCGCGAGGTTGACCACCCGCGGCAGCATCTTGTCCGGTTTGGGCGCCTTGAGCCTGACGGCAGGATCGTTGAGGTCGCCCGCCTGGCGCGCCACCCACGCACTGAAGCCTTTCGCCGATGCGGACCTCCTGGCGAGGGTGGCCTTCGACAGCCCACGCTGCGACGACTCCCACAGCCAGTCGCGCAGAACCTCGAGCGTCAGCCCTGCGGTGTCGGCGACCTCCCTGGTCCCCGCGAACACGGCGAGCGCGTTCAAATCCGACCGGTACGCACGAACGGTCTGGGGCGAGTACCCACGCTCCACCGTGAGATGCACGGCGAAGCCGTCGATGGCGCGAACAAGTTCCACCCCTCAAGCCTCCACCACGCCCACCAGAAGACCGGTCGCGACGCCCCGCCGCGCCGAATCCCCCACCGGTAGGCAACGGTCACCACCATCACTCCTCCCCGCTGTGGACGACCATCGCCCGAGCGCGCTCAGTGCACCTTGGACCAGCTCCCCTCGTCCTCTACGACCCATCCGGCGAGTTCGAGGCGGCCGAGGGTGGCCATGACCTCGGCGGCCGAGAGCCCCGATCGGGCGGCGATGTCGGCGATCGGACGCGAGCGCCGTGTGCTGAGGGCATCCAGGAGGCGCGTCTCCTCGGCGGCGCCCGTCGCTGTGGCGTGGGTTCGCCGATCAGTGCCCGCGACGGGCGCCAGCGCGGGCTCGGGAACCGCGGCTCCGATGGCCAGCTCGGCCATTTCGTCTGCGGAGGTGACGCAGACCGCGTCGTACTCGCGGATGAGTCGATGGCAGCCGGACGACGCTGGCGACGTTATCGGACCTGGCACAGCGCCGAGCGGTCGTCCCATCATCGCTGCGTGCCCAGCGGTGTTGAGCGAACCGGAACGGCGTCCCGCCTCGACGACGACGGTGGCGGTCGCGACCGCCGCGATCAGTCTGTTGCGCTGCAGGAAGCGCCATCGTGTCGGCGGCGAACCGCACGGGAGCTCCCCGATCAGCAGACCGCTATGTGCGATGCGCTCCAGGAGCCGGCTATTACCCGCCGGGTAGAGGCGGTCGACTCCGCCTGCCAGGAACGCCACGGTCGTCTGGTCGCTCGCCAGGGCAGCCCGGTGTGCGGCGCCGTCGATTCCGTATGCCCCTCCGGAGACGATCGCGAAACCGCGATCGCTCAGCCCTGCAGCGCTCTCCATCGCCACGTGCTCGCCGTAGCCGGTCGCGGCGCGGGCGCCGACGAGGGCGATCGACCGGTTCAGCTCGGGAAGGCGCGCGAGGTCGCCGCGCACCCACAGGGCGAGCGGAGCGCCGTCACCCAGCGCATCCAGCGTCAGCGGCCACGTCGTGTCGTCCGGGGTGAGGAGGAACGCACGCAGGTGCGCTGCCGCCGTCAGAGCGCGCGTGGCTGTCGAGAGAGAAACACGGGGTTTCCAGCGCGCCATGGCCGCCGTCAGCCTCGGGGTCACCGAGAGGGCCGCGGCCTGGTCCGCCTCGCGCATCCTGGCGGCCACCGTGTCTGCTGCTTCGCCGTGGACGACGATCCGCAGGGCTTCCGCTGGACCGAGCGCCTGGACGAGAGCGCGGGCGTCAGTGTCCCCCGGCTCGACCAGGGTGGAGAAGGCGGCCCAGGCGAAGCGCGTCTCCAGCTCGTCGCCGGTCAGGTCATCGCCCCGCCCGTGCGTGATGGGGGTCAGCAGGTCCGCGATGTGGCTGTGCGCGATGCCCAGGAAGTCTTCCGCCATCACCGGTGACTCTCGCCGAACTCGAACTCCCGACCGCCGAGGCCGTGCGGATGGGAACGCCTCACGCCGACGAACAGTCGGACAGGGCACGCGGTGCAGGCGACCCCGCTGCTCGCGTCATCCCCGATCGTTGAGTCCGGTGTCATTTGGTCCGATCGGACCTGATTCGGCCGCGCCCGATCCGCTGTCATCTGGTCCGTTGTCATCGTCGTCCTGTCGTTTCGGTGTGCTGTGGTCATGCGTCGCCCCGTCTGAGGTAGAGGGCGGCACCGATGTGGTGGCCGGTCGGAGTGGAGGCGCCATCAAGGTCCGCGATCGTCCAGGCGAGGCGCAGCGTCCTGTCGTAGCCGCGCATGGTGATCGCACCCCTGTCGATGGCACGATCGAGTGCGCCGGCGGCGGCCCTCGGAAGGCGAAGGGGGCCGGTGCGCAGCCAGGTGCCCGACACGTCGGCGTTCCTCGCCCAGGCTGTGCCGGCGAGGCGTTCGGCGGCGATGGCCCTGGCGACGATCACCCGCTGCCTCAATTCGACGGTGCGCGTTCCCGGTGTCGAGGCCGCGCCGTATGCGTCCGGAGGGGCATCGAACTCCCCACCGCCACGTCCCGCGCGCAGCCCCTCCGCATCCGCCTGCTCGTGCGCACGCACGCGGAGCGCGGCGAGGCCGACGCTCCTCACCGTGAGGCGGATGTCGACGCGGTCGAGCAGGGGGCCGGACATGCGAGCAAGGTAGCGACGGCGGGCGATCGGGGTGCAGGTGCACTCGTCGTCGACGGAGCCGTAGCGGCCGCACGGGCACGGATTGGAGGCGAGGACGAGCTGGAAGCGAGCGGGGAAGGTCGCGATGCCGTTCGCCCGGTGGATGGTGATGGTGCCGGACTCCAGCGGCTGCCGGAGGGCGTCCAGGACGGACGGCGGGAACTCGGCCGCCTCGTCGAGGAAGAGGACGCCGTTCGAGGCGCGCACGATCGCGCCAGGCACGATCCTCATCGTGCCTCCTCCGACGATCGCGGCTGCGGAGGCGGTGTGGTGCGGCGCCTCGAACGGCGGGCGCCGGATCAGAGCGCCCCCGGAGCCGACCGCACCGACCCCACGCCCATCGCCAAGCGAACGGATGCAGGTGACCTCCAGCGCCTGCTCCGGGGTGAGGTCGGGCAGCAGCCCGGGCAGCCGGGACGCGAGCATCGTCTTGCCTGCCCCTGGCGGACCGACCATCGACAGGTGGTGGCCACCCGCCGCCGCGACCACGAGAGCCTCCACCGCGTCTTCGTTGCCCGCGACGTCGGCGAGGTCGGGCTCGGGAGGCGCAGCAGCGCCAGGAGCGGAGGTCGCGGAGCTCGCAGCGGTCGCGGAGGCCGCGCCGGGACCCGGCCCGAGGGTGACAGACTCGACATCGACAGGGTCGAGGGAGCTGCCGTGGTGGATGGCGACGTGCCTCAGGCTCGCGACCGGGACCACCTCCATCCCGTCGACCAGCTCGGCCTCCTCCGCGTTCGCGGTGGGGACGACGACCCGAGAGAAGCCGGCCGCGCGTGCGGCGATGACCGCCGGCAGGATTCCGGGAACGGGACGCAGCCTGCCGTCGAGGCCCAGCTCGCCGAGGTGCACGGTGGTCGCCGCCGACTCCGGGCTGAGATCGCCTGCCGCCGCGAGAGCCGCGACGGCGATGGCGAGGTCGAAGGCGGAGCCCTGCTTGCGGAGGGACGCCGGTGACAGGTTGACCGTGAGCTTGCGCGTGGTGAGCGGGCAGCCGGCGTTCATCGCAGCGGAGACCACGCGCTTGCGCGACTCGCCGAGCGCCGTGTCCGGCAGACCGATCAGGGAGAACGCCGGAAGCCCGGCGGCGATGTCGGCCTCGACCTCCACGATGTCGCCGTCGACGCCGTTCAGCGCGACGGCGTATGTGCGCGCGATGGACATCAGGCGACGCCTGCGAGGTGCTCGACCGATGGCGCAGCGCTCCACGCGTCGATGACGGCGACCGCGTCGATCCGGATCGGGCCGGGAATGGGCCCTCGCACCCGGCACCACTCGGCCGCCAGACGTCTCAAGCGGGCGGCCTTCGCCGCTGTGATCGCCTCGAACGGATGGCCGTACGCCACCGACGTCCTGGTCTTCACCTCCGCGACGACGGTCACCCCGTCGCCACGGACGATCAGGTCGAGCTCACCCGCCGCGCATCGCCAATTGCGTTCGAGCACGACGAACCCTCGCCGCGCGAACCATTCTGCCGCCACGTCTTCGCCGCGGCGCCCCAACTCGTCTTTCGCTGCCATTGCTGCCTCCTGAAGACAGCCTCACGTGGCGGTCGTCGTGGGAGAACAGCGGGAGCGAATCTGTGGAGAACAGCCCGGAAGACCCTGGTTGGGGAGAACTACTCGTCGAGCGCGAGTTCCTTCGGGAGCTCGAACTCCTTGCTCGAGAGCTCCTCGATGTTCACATCCTTGAACGTGAGCACGCGCACCGACTTCACGAAGCGGTCGGAACGGTACACGTCCCACACCCACACATCGTTCATCGTCAGCTCGAAGTAGAAGTCGTGCTCGGTGTCCCTGCGCACGAATTCCACCTCGTTCGCGAGGTAGAACCGGCGCTCGGTCTCGATCACGTACTTGAACTGCGAGACGACGTCCCGGTATTCGCGGTACAAAGCCAACTCGACCTCGCGGTCGTAGTCGTCGAACTCGTCTTCATCCATTGTTCGACAAGTCTATGCCGCGAAGGGGGTCATGTCGGAATGGGCAGCGTCGCCGCATCCCGCAGCCAGGTCAGCCGGTGCAGGGCGCTCGGCCCGAGTTCGGAGATCGCGTCGAAGTGCTCGCGGCTCGAGTAGCCCTTGTTGGATGCCCAGCCGTAGCCGGGGAACTCCGTGTCGTGCTGGATCATCAGCCTGTCCCTCGCCACTTTCGCGATCACGCTGGCGGCGGCGACGGATGCGCAGTCCCTGTCCGCCTTGATCCTGGTGACGACGTTCGCCGGACGCATCAGCGCCGGGTTGAGGTAGTCGTAGTTGCCGTCCAGGATGAGGGTGCTCTCCCGGATCTCGGCGCCGCCCTCCTCCAGCAGCGCGAGCGCGCGGGCTCCCGCGAGCCCGAGGCAGCGCATGATGCCGAGCGAGTCCACCTCGGCGGCGGACGCCATTCCGACCGCGTGGTGCAGCACCCACTTGCGGCAGAACGGCTCGATCGCCTCGCGTGCCGGCTCTGCCAGCAGCTTCGAGTCGCGGAGCCCGACCGGGATGCGCTTGACCGCGGTGTCGATCACGACCATTCCGACCGCCACCGGCCCGGCGAGTGCTCCCCGGCCGACCTCGTCGACGGCGACGATCGAGGTCACCCCTGAACGGTAGAGGGACTTCTCGAAGCGGAGGGTGGGAGTCACCGGCGCCATCATCGCTTGTCCTCCTCCACGCCGCGGAACACATCCGGGTAGTTGTCGAGCCAGGTCCACCTGCCGGCAGGCCAGCTGATCACGAACGCGCGACCGACGACGTGGTCGATCGGGACGAACCCGTGACCTGGAAGGCTCTGATTGCGGGAGGAGTCCTGAGAGTTGTAACGATTATCTCCCATCACCCACAGTTCGCCCTTCGGAACCGTGACGTCGAAGGCGAGTGTCGCGGCGTTCACGTTGCCGGGCTGGAGCAGGATGTACGGCTCGTCGATGGGCGTTCCGTTGACCGTGATCCTGCCGTCCGCGTTGCAGCAGGCGACGTGGTCGCCCGGCAGCCCGATCACGCGTTTCACCAGGTGGTCATCGCTGTCGGAGGCGGACAGGCCGACGAAGGTCAGCGCGGAGTCGACGGCCTGCGCGAGCGGGCTCTGCCTGGTCGGCGGCTGCGGGGGGAGCCAGCCGCCAGGGTCGCGGAACACGACAACATCGCCGTGGCTGATCGGGACGAGCCCTGGCTCCAGCTCGTTGACGATGATCCTGTCGTTGATCTGGAGCGTGTTCTCCATCGAAGCGGAGGGGATGTAGAACGAGCGGACGACGAACGTCTTGACCAGGAACGACACCAGGACGGCGACGACCACGATGACCAGCAGGTCGCGGAAGAACAGCTTCGTGCTGCGCCGTCTGCGCCGGGTCTTCCCGCGCCGTTCCTTCGCCACGCGGTCCGACCGGGTGGGCACTGCTTCATCCGTCATTTAACCGCCTGAGCTCCCTGCCCAAGTGTATGGGACAGGGAGCTCAGGACAGACGCACGCGGCGGCCGCGCGCGTCGAGAATCCGACGACTTCGGCGAAGCCTAGTTGTCGCGCTTCTCCTTGATCTTCGCCTTCTTGCCGCGCAGTTCGCGCAGGTAGTAGAGCTTGGCGCGACGGACGTCACCGCGGGTGACGACCTCGATCTTGTCGATGACCGGGGAGTGCACGGGGAACGTACGCTCGACGCCGACCTGGAAGCTGACCTTGCGGACCGTGAAGGTCTCGCGCACGCCCTCGTTGGAGCGGCCGATGACGACGCCCTGGAAGACCTGGATACGGGAGCGGCTGCCCTCGATGATGTTGACGTGAACCTTGACGGTGTCGCCCGCGCGGAAGTCGGGGATGTCCTGCTTCAGGGAAGCGGCATCGACGTGGTCGAGGATATGCATTGCGTGTTCGCTCTCTGTACCCGCCACAGGTCGAGGACGGACTTGGGGCCTTCCCCTGCTCAGCGCAGGCGACGACCGGGAATCAACGGTATGGGGTGTGCGCGAGAAGTGCTGGCTCCCCTGTGGCAGAGCCTGGCCGCGACACAAAGATCAATTCTGCCATGAACGGGATGCGTTTGCCAAATCGACGACGCCCCGGACCGTGCAGGAACGCACGGGCGTCAGCGCTCGTCGCGCCTCTCCTCGATCACGATGACCTCCGAGCCCTCCTCGAACAGAGCCTCAGGACGACGCACCTGCTGCGGCTGCGCCGCGCGTTCGTATGCCTCGAAGGTCTGCTGCACGCGCATCCTGGCCTCGGTGACCAGCTGCCAGAGCGACACCCAGAACGCGGCGAGGCCGAGCAGGATGCCGAGCACGGCGAGCCAGCTCATCACGCCGGGGATGAAGCAGCCGAACACGACGATGGATGCGTGCCACGCGCCGATCAGCCCGACGTCCCACCAGGAGACGGCGCGGGTGTCGCGCACGGTCTTGCGGGCCATGATGATGCCGCCGACGGCGAGCATCGCGATGAACAGGACCGGGCAGAGGATCAGAAGCCCGATGAAGCTCCACCCGCCCGAGCCGAAGATCGCCCAGCCGATGAGCAGCCAGACAGGCAGGATCACGGCGGAGGGGAACAACCACCAGTAGAACGCCTTGCGCAGGATCACGGCACCAGCGTAACGGCGCGCGCCTGTGCAGCGGCTGCGGGTTCGCCGATGGCCGAATCCCAGTGGATGCGCGCCCGTCGCACACCGAATGCGCCGCGCGTGCAACTACTGTGGAACACTGGTGGCGATATGAAGGAGACAGCGTGATCGAGTTGAGGACCCCTGCCGAGATCGACCAGATGCGGCCGGCCGGCCGATTCGTGGCCGACGTGCTGCAGCAGACGGCCGCGGCGGCCAAGGTGGGCGTGAACCTGCTGGAGCTCGACCGCATCGCGCACGACCTCATCCGGAAGGCCGGGGCGGAGTCGTGCTACATCGACTACCACCCGTCGTTCGGGGCGAGCCCGTTCGGCAAGGTGATCTGCACGTCGGTGAACGACGCCGTGCTGCACGGTCTGCCGCATGACTACCGCCTCGAGGACGGCGATCTGCTCACCCTCGACTTCGCCGCATCCGTCGACGGCTGGGTGGCGGACTCCGCGATCAGCCTGGTGGTCGGGCAGCCACGGGATGCGGACCTGCACCTCATCGACACCACGCGCCGCGCGCTCGCGGCCGGGATCCAGGCCGCGCAGCCAGGCGGCCGCGTCGGAGACATCTCCTCCGCGATCGGCGCCGTCGCGCACGCCGAGGGCTACACGGTGAATCTGCAGTTCGGCGGCCACGGCGTCGGCCGCACGATGCACGGCGATCCGCACATCGCCAACGAGGGCCGCGCCGGTCGCGGCTATCCCCTGCGCCCTGGCCTGGTCATCGCGATCGAACCGTGGTTCCTGGAGTCGACGGACGAGATCTACACCGACCGCGACGGCTGGACGCTGCGCAGTGCCGACGGCTCCCGCGGAGCCCACTCCGAGCACACCGTCGCCATCACAGAGTCCGGCCCGCTCGTCCTCACCGCCCGCGACTGAGCGCCGCCCTGATCATTCGGGGAGGAGGTCGGGGCGGACGGCGCGGGTGCGCGCCAGCTGCTGCTCGCGGCGCCAGGCGGCGATGGCGCCGTGGTTGCCGGAGAGCAGGACCGGCGGCACATCGTGGCCCCGCCAGGCGGCCGGCTTGGTGTAGCTGGGGTATTCGAGCAGGCCGTCCTCGTGCGATTCCTGCACGAGGCTCTCCGGGTTGCCGACCACGCCGGGGATGAGCCGGCCGATCGCCTCGATCATCGCCATCGTCGCCACCTCTCCCCCGTTGAGCACGTAGTCGCCGATGCTCATCAGTCGCACCCTGGCACGCGATGCGGTGTCGTCGAAGACGCGCTGGTCGATGCCCTCGTACCTGCCGCATCCGAAGACCAGGTGCTTCTCCTCCGCGAGCTCGCGCGCGATCCGCTGGGTGAACACGTCGCCTGCCGGTGACGGGAAGATCACCAGCGGGTCGCCTGGCGAGGCTTCCAGGATGCCGTCGAGCGCCTCTCCCCACGGCTCCGGCTTCATCACCATGCCTGCCCCGCCGCCGTACGGGGTGTCGTCGACCGTGCGGTGCCTGTCGTGGGCGTGGTCGCGGAGATTGTGCACGCCGAGGTCGATCAGGCCGGTCTGACGGGCCTTGCCGAGGAGCGAGATGTCGAGCACATCGAAGAACTCGGGGAAGATCGTGACGATGTCGATGCGCATCCCCCCAGCCTATTCGAGGGCTGCTACTGCGGCACGACGGCGAGCTCCCTGTCGCGCGGGACGAGCGGCGCAGCGATCACCGGGCACAGCGCGACCGCCGCGAACGCCAGCGGATAGCCGAGCACGGTGATCAACCCGCCGACCGCCGGCCCCACAACCGATGCCGCGAGGAACTGCCCGGTGTTCTGCGTCCCGAGCGCTCTGCCGGACCAGAACGGACCAGCGATCTCCGCCACGGAGGTGTACGCCAACCCGTTGTCCGCCACGGTCACGATGGCCGCGACGATCAGGATCACCGCCGCCCAGCCTGCGCCGAGCGCCGACGCGGCGGCCATCAGCAGCATCACCACAGCGGCGGCGACCGACACCCAGCGCAGCGGGAGCAGGTGGCTGCCGACCCTGTCGCTCAGCACGCCGATCCCGATGCGGCCGAGCGCTCCTGCGAACTGGCTCACGCCGATCACGATCCCGGCCGCGAGCGAGGAGAAGTGCAGTTGGGTCACCAGCCAGACCAGCCCGAACGTCGACACGGTGAACTGCGGGATCACCAGCAGCATCGACACCCCGTGGATGCGCCAGAGCAGCGATGTCTCGCGGTACGGCTTCCACACGGCCTGCGGATGCGCCTCCCCTCCCGTCGCCCGCGGAGGCCGCGGCGGGTCCACGATGCCGACAACGCAGAGCACAGCAGAGACGGCGCAGAGCACGGCGGGCACCGCCAGCGCCGCAGCGATTCCTCCCGCGGCGGCGAGCTGCGGGATCGTGAGCGCCGCCACGGCGACGCCGAGCGGCTGGCACATCTGCCGGATGCCCATCGCGAGTCCGCGCCGCTCCTTCGGGAACCAGCCGATGACCACGCGCCCGCTGGCGGCGTTGGGGCTCGCGGAGGCCATGCCGCCGATCAGGAACAGCGCGCCGAGACTGATGTAGTCGCTCGCGAACATCGCGGCGAAGGCGACGGCAGCCGTGAGGGCAAGACCCGAAGCGATCACCCAGCGCTCGCCGATCCGGTCGCTGAGGGCACCCCAGCCGATCAGGGTGATGACGAGCCCGAGCGTCGGCGCGGAGGCGAGCAGGCCGGCCTGCGCGAGGCTGAGTCCGCGCTCGGTGTGCAGCAGCGGGATGAGGAACGCGGGCGTGGACACGAACACGGTGGAGCTGGCCTGGGCGATGACGCCGAAGGACAGCATGAGCCACGGCCGCGGTGTGCGTTGTACGGTGGAGGTCACGAGGTATACCCTAGCGGTATACCAACCCGGTATACCAAAGGGAGTACGCGTGCCAGAGCAATCGACCGTCTACGATCGTCTGCGCGCGCAGATCCTCGATCTGGAGCGCATGCCGGGCGCCCGCCTCACCGAGCGCGGCCTCGAGACCGACCTGGGCGCCTCCCGCACTCCCCTGCGCGCGGCCCTCATGCGCCTGGAGGCAGACGGCCTGGTGGAGCGCGACGGACGCGCCTGGCAGATCACGCCGATCGACCTCGGCGAGATCGCCAGGCTCAGCGAGCTGAGGGACGCGGTCGAGTCGGCCGCCGTGCGCCACAGCTGCGCCCGCGCCGCCGACGATGCCATCGCCTCCCTCACGAGCAGGCTCGGCGAGTTCGACCTGCAGCGGCCGAGCGACGACGCTATGCGCGCAGGCACGCGCTTCCACGTCGAGCTGGCGAGCCTGTCCGGCAACCATTTCTTCGCCGACAGCGTCGACGCCGCCATGACGCGCCTCGCCCGCACCCGCTGGCTGGAGGTGCGCACCGAGGACGCAAGACGCACCGCCTGGGAGGAGCACCGCGACATCCTGACCCTGCTGGCGGCGCGGGATGCCGACGCGGCGGCGGACAGCATCCACCGGCACATCATCGGCACCCACGAGCGCCTGATGGCGGCACTGGATGCGGACACCCGCTCCCTGCGCGCCCGCGGCCTCGCGATCGTCCGCTGACGAGAAGAGCACAGACGCAGAAGGCACAGACGCAGAAGGCACAGACGCAGAAGGCACAGACGCAAACGAGCACAGACGCAGAAAGAGCCCCGACTCCTGGTCGGGGCTCTTCTGTCTGAGTGCGTCACTCGGCGGCTGGTGCGTCCGTCTCCGGCTCGTCGTCCTCCGGCTCGTCGTCGTCCGGCAGTTCTTCGAACAGTCCGGCCGGCGGCGTGAGCGTGACCGTTCCCGCCGTCACGTCGACCTCGGGAACGATCGCCTTGACGAACGGCACGAGCACTTCGCCGTTCGCGGTCTTGATCGCGAGCAGGTCCTGCGCAGGCAGGTGGTCGACACGCGCGACCGTTCCCACCTTCACGCCGTCGCGGATCGCGTCCAGTCCGACCAACTGGTGGTCGTACCAGGCGTCGTCCTCGTCCGGCAGTTCCTTCACATCCTGGCTCACCCAGAGGATGGCCTTGATGAGGGTCTCCGCCTCCGAGCGGTCGTCGATGCCGGCGAAGAAGGCCACGGCGTGGCCGTTGTACCAGCGCAGCTCGTTCAGCTCGAGGGTCTTGCCGTGCCACTTGGATGCGGTCGGCACCTGCAGGGTGAAGACCGCGCCGGGGACGAACCGCTTCTCCGGCTCGTCCGTGTAGAGCTCGACCTTGATCGCGCCCTTCAGGCCGTGGGCCTTGGTGAGCCTGCCGACGCGCAGCTGGGTCTCATCCGGTCGTGGAGCGGCGTCCTTGCGGGGCAGCTTGTGGTCGGCCACCTCAGTCGTCGACGACGTCGACGCGGACGCGTCGGCCGTCGGCCAGCGCACCGACCAGCGTCCGCAGCGCCTTGGCGGTGCGGCCGGAGCGGCCGATGACCCTGCCGAGGTCCTCGGGGTTCACACGAACCTCGAGGACCTCGCCACGGGGCGAACTCTTTGCAACGACGTGCACGTCGTCCGGGTGATCCACGATCCCCTTGACGAGGTGCGCGAGTGCGGGTGCGAGCAAGGTGTTACGCCTTCTCGCCGTCGGCGGCAGCGTCGGTGATTTCCTCAGCCTCGGCGACGACCTCGGCCTCAGCGGCCTCCTCGGCCTCGACCTCGGCCTCGACGACGGCCTCTGCCTCGGCGACGACCGGCTTCTCGGCCTTCGGCTTCAGGACGGGCTTCTTCTTCTCGTCGGCCTGGAACTCGACCTTGGCTTCCTTGACCTTGACCGTGCTCGTGGCGTTCTTGTCGCCCTTGAACTGGCCCCAGTCGCCGGTGAGCTTGAGGAGGGCGAGGACCTGCTCGGTCGGCTGTGCGCCGACGCTGAGCCAGTACTGCGCGCGCTCGGAGTCGACCTGGATGACCGAGGGCTCCTCGGTCGGGTGGTACAGACCGATCTCCTCGATCACGCGGCCGTCGCGCTTGGTGCGCGAGTCGGCGACGACGATGCGGTAGTACGGTGCGCGGATCTTGCCGAGGCGCTTCAGACGGATCTTGACAGACACAAATTCTCCTGTGTGTATGAGTGACGTGACGAACTGTCTGCCGTGAGCGTGGGGGCACACTCGGCAGGAGGTCTATGGTGTTCCATCGCACCTGATTAGAGGGTCGGGTACGAGGGAACTCAACTAGCTATTCTGTCAGACAACGCCGCCCTTTGAACAATCGGATGATTGGGACGACCACTATGCAGATCGAATTCTCGGAATCCGAGCGTTCCACCGTCGGAGTCGAATGGGAGCTCGCGCTGGTCGACGCATCCACGGGAGCCCTCGTCCAGATCGCTCAGGAGGTGCTGGACGCGCTCTCGACAGACGGCGAGGAGCATCCGCAGATCACCCACGAGCTGCTCCTCAACACCGTCGAGCTGGTGAGTAAGGTGCACCGCACCGTGCCGGATGCGATCGAGGACCTCCAGGGGCTGATCGGCCTCGTCCGCGAGGTGATCGACCCGCTCGGCGTCGAGTTGATGTGCGCAGGAACGCACCCGTTCGCGCAGTGGTTCGACCAGAAGGTCACGCCGAACGAGCGCTACGACCGCCTGCTCGACCGCACGCAGTGGTGGGGCAGGCAGATGATGATCTGGGGCATCCACGTGCACGTCGGCATCGACGACAGGGACAAGGCGCTCCCCATCGTCAACGGCCTGCTCACCTACTACCCGCACCTGCAGGCGCTGAGCGCGTCGAGCCCGTTCTGGGCGGGCGCGAACACGGGATACGCGTCGAACAGGGCGCTGATGTTCCAGCAGCTCCCGACCGCGGGTCTGCCCTGGCAGTTCGGCAGCTGGGCCAACTACGAGGAATACGTCCAGGACCTGGTGACGACGGGCGTCGTGACCGACCACAGCGAGGTGCGCTGGGACATCCGGCCGTCGCCGAAGTGGGGCACGGTCGAGATGCGCGCCTGCGACGGTCTGTCGACGGCCGACGAGGTCGGAGCGGTCGCGGCCCTCATCCACTGCCTCACCGACCGGATGTCCGGCCAGCTCGACGACGGCGTGGAGCCGGTGACCCTCCAGCCGTGGTTCGTGCGGGAGAACAAGTGGCGGGCGGCCCGCTACGGGCTCGACGCCGAGATCATCACGGCGCCGGACGGCAGCGAACGGCTGGTGTCCGACTCGCTGCGCGATCTGATCGTCGACCTCTCCCCCACGGCGGAACGCCTCGGCTGCCTCGCCGAACTGGAGACGGTCGATGTGATCCTGTCGAAGGGCGCCAGCTATCAGCGACAGCTCAGGGTGGCCGAGGCGAACGGCGGCAGTCTGCAGGCCGTCGTCAGCTCCCTCACCCACGAGCTGCGCGACGGGCTCGACAGGAGCTGATCTGCGGCGAGCCCGTCCCCCTCAGCTTCCCCGGGGAGGCGGCACCGTATGCTGTCTAACTGTGTTCGCCCGACCGATAACCCGAATCGCCGCCGTCACCGTCGCCACCATCGTCATCGCTGTGACCGCAGGGTGCACCTCCCTCGCGGGCGGAACCACCTTCACAGGAGCGCCGGAAGCGACCCCGACCCCGCAGGCGACGTCCAGCGCGCCCGTGCGCGCTGCGGCCATCGGCGACTCCATCGCCATCGGCAACGGCGTGCCGTACGACGACGCCTGGCCGTTCCTGGTCGCCGACCAGTTCGGCTGGACGCTCAACGACTTCGCCGACAGCGCCTCCGGCTTCATCGCCCCGGGGCTCAACACGCACACATACGAGGCGCAGGTCAGCCAGGCCATCGCGCTTCGCCCGCAGGTGGTCATCATCGCCGCGACCCGCAACGACACCCTCGGCTCGACGATCGAGCTCAAGAACACTGCGACGGCTCAGCTCCAGCGGCTCCGCACGGCCCTTCCGGATGCGGTCATCATCGGCGTCGGGCCGATCTGGGGAGCCGGCACGCCGACGCCGGCCACTCCGGTGGTCGCGAGCATCGTCCGCAGCGCCGTCCTGGCCGTGGACGGCACCTGGGTGGATGTGGGCCAGCCGTTCCAGAACCGCGCCGATCTGGTGCAGAAGGACAACGTGCATCCCACCGCGGACGGCCAGCATCTGCTCGCCGGTCTGATCGCCGACAAGATCGCCGCAGCGCGCATCACGACCAAGACGGACACCGCCGTCTCGCGCTGAGAACCGCACCTTCCAAAACACACAGCTTCCACGCAGGTTCGTGCATTTACTCTCGCTCCGTGCGTCTGTCTACCCGTGGCCTTCGAGTGGCCCTTTTCGCCGCTGCCACGGCCGCCGTCGTCGTCCTTACCGGATGCTCGGCCGGCGCCCCGCAGGAACCCGTCGCCGGGCTGCGCTCCGCCGCCCCCGCACCCCAGGTCGCTGAGCGGCCCGTGGCCGTCGCGATCGGCGATTCCATCGCCTTCGGCAAGGGAATCCGGCAGGATCAGGCGTGGCCGTCGCTGGTGGCGAAGACCCACAAGTGGCAGCTCACCGACCTCGCCGTCTCCGGCTCCGGCTTCCTGCACCCCGGTTGGAACGGCACGACCTTCCAGCAGCAGGTCGACCAGGCCGTGAAGCTGAAGCCCGACTACATCCTGATCGCCGCGACCAGGAACGACCGGCTGGAGGACCCGGCGGCGCTTGCTCAGAAGAGCACAGAGCTCCTGGGCACGCTGCGCTCGACGTTCCCGCACGCGCACATCATCGGCGTGACGGCCGTCTGGGGAGCTGACCAGCCGCCGCAGACCATCACGATGGTCGACGACGCGTTCACAGCGGCCATCCACGACGTGGACGGCACACTCGTCGACATCGGTTTCCCACTCGTGGGCCACGCCGAGTGGGTGCAGCCGGACGGCATCCACCCGAATCCGACGGGCCAGGAGATCGTCGCCAAGACGATCGAGGCCAAGCTCGCCCCGAACGCCCTCGCGCTCTAGCCCGCCGCCCCCGGCCTAGCGGCCGAGGAACTTCTGCAGCGACGCCAGCTCTTCCTCAGACGGCCCGCCCGGCCTGCCTGCGCCGCCGCCGAGGCCGAAGCCGGAGCCGCCCTGCGCGCCGGTCGACGGCTTCGCGCCTGACGTGATCGCGGCGTTCTCCGCCGCACGCTTGGCCGGGTTGCCGGACCGCGAGCCCTTCTTCTTGGGCTGCTGCTTGGCCTTGCCGCCGTAGCTGGCGCCCGGGATCGGACCCATGCCTGGCACGTTCGGCACGCCGCCCTTGGCGACGGTCTTCATCATCTTCGCGGCCTGCTCGAAGCGGTTGACGAGCTGATTGACCTCGGTCACGGTGGAGCCGGAGCCCTTCGCGATGCGGAGGCGACGCGAACCGTTGAGCAGCTTCGGCGTCGTGCGCTCCGCCTTGGTCATCGACTGGATGATCGCCTCGGTGCGCACGATCTCCTTCTCGTCGAAGTTGTCGAGCTGCTGCTTCATGGCGCCTGCGCCTGGCAGCATGCCCATCATCTTCTTGATGGAGCCCATGTTGCGCAGCTGCTGCATCTGCTTGAGGAAGTCGTCGAGCGTGAAGCTGTCCGTCGCGAACTTCTCGGCGACCTTGCGCGCCTCGTCTTCGTCGAACGCTTCCTGGGCCTGCTCGATGAGGGTGAGGATGTCACCGAGGTCGAGGATGCGGCTGGCCATGCGGTCGGGGTGGAACGGCTCGAAATCGTCCAGTCCCTCACCCGTGGAGGCGAAGATGATCGGGCGGCCGGTGACGGATGCGACGGAGAGGGCAGCACCACCGCGCGCGTCGCCGTCGAGCTTGGAGAGCACGACGCCGGTGAAGTCGACGCCGTCCTGGAACGCCTTGGCGGTCGCGACGGCGTCCTGGCCGATCATCGCGTCGATCACGAACAGCACTTCGTCCGGGTCGACGGCTTTGCGGATGTCCGAAGCCTGCTTCATGAGCTCGGCGTCGACGCCGAGACGACCAGCGGTGTCGACGATGACCGTGTCGTACTGCTTGGTCTCGGCGAACTTGAGCGCGTCCTTCGCGACGCGCACCGGGTTGCCGACCCCGTTGCCGGGCTCGGGAGCGTAGACGGGCACTCCGGCCTGCTCGCCGACGATCTGGAGCTGTGTGACGGCGTTCGGACGCTGGAGGTCGGCGGCCACGAGCACGGGCGTGTGCCCGTCCTTGACGAGCCACTTGGCGAGCTTGCCTGCGAGGGTCGTCTTACCGGCGCCCTGGAGACCGGCGAGCATGATGACTGTCGGCGGCTTCTTCGCGAACTGCAGGCGGCGCTGCTGCCCGCCGAGGATCGCGACGAGCTCCTCGTTGACGATCTGCACGACCTGCTGCGCCGGGTTGAGGGCTTTGTTGACCTCGTCGCTCAGCGCGCGCTCGCGCACTTTTCCGGTGAACTCCTTGACGACGTCGAGTGCGACGTCCGCGTCGAGCAGCGCGCGACGGATCTCGCGCACCGTGCCGTCGACGTCGGCCGGAGAGAGCTTGCCCTTGGTGCGAAGGTTCTTGAAGGTATCTGCCAGGCGGTCAGACAGCGATCCGAAAGTAGCCATGATCGTCCCAGTTTACCGGGCGGATGCTGTGCGTCAGGATTGCGTGTCGACGGCGACCACATCGCCCCGGATGTCGAACGAAACGGTGAGCAGTGCATCCGACTCGTCCGGGCTGATCGAGTAGTCGAACGTGGCGAAGACTTCGTCCTCGTCCGAGTGGTCCGGCTGCAGCAGGATGCGCAGCAGCTGCAGGGAGCGCAGCACGTCGACGGCGATGTCGCCTGAGTTGTGCACCAGCAGGTCGATCAGGCTGTCCCCCAGCTTGTCGACGTGCTCGTCGATGTACGCGACGGTCGCGGACTGGCGCGAGCTGAGCTCGGCGATCAGCGCATCCCGTGCCCTGGCGTCGAAGCCGTCGATCGCCTGGATCATCGCAGCGGCGGCATCCAGCGCGAACTCCGGCACGGCGGACTCGTCGTCCGCCAGCAGGTCGACCTCGACCACCTGTTCGGAGAGATCGGCGGTGTCGTTCCACGCCAGGCCGCCGGATGCGGTCTCGTCGATGACGCCGAAGTAGTCGTGTTCGATGGCCATGTACGCGACCCTAGCCGACCAGCTGCTGGGCGAAGACGTGCGGCGTGAAGCCGGTGATGTCGTTGATGCCCTCGCCCTGGCCGACCAGTTTGATCGGGATGCCCGTCTTCTCCTGAACGGCGAGCACGAAGCCGCCCTTGGCGGAGCCGTCGAGCTTGGTGAGCACCAGGCCGGTCACCCCGGCGTGCTCGATGAACGCTTCGGCCTGCGCGAGCCCGTTCTGGCCCGTGGTGGCGTCGAGGACGAGCAGCACCTCGGAGATCGGCGCCTGCTTCTCGACCACCCTCTTGATCTTGGAGAGCTCGTCCATCAGGCCGCCCTTGGTCTGCAGGCGCCCCGCCGTGTCGATGATGACGATCTCCGTGCCGTCCGCCTTCGCCTTCTCGACGGTCTGGAACGCGACGGAGGCCGGGTCCTGGCCCTGCTGCTGCGGCCGCACGATGTCCGCGCCTGCGCGCTCCGCCCAGGTGGCGAGCTGTTCCACGGCCGCCGCCCTGAACGTGTCGGCCGCGCCGACGACGACGGTGCGGTCGTATGTGCGGAGGAACTTCGCGAACTTGCCGATCGTGGTGGTCTTGCCGACGCCGTTGACGCCGACGACGAGCACGATCGCAGGACGCTCGCTCAGCTTGAGCGTGGTGTCGAGCTTGGACAGGCGCTCTTCGAGGCTCTCCCTCAGCATCCGCTGCAGGTCGGCGGGGTCCGTGGTGTGATACCTGTCGACCTTGGCACGCAGGTCGTCCACGATCGCTTCCGTCACATCGGGGCCGAAGTCGGCGGTGATCAGCGCCGTCTCCAGGTCGTCCCAGGTGGTGTCGTCGATCGTCTTCTTCGCGAACATGCCGCGGAGCGCGCCGGACAAAGACCAGGGGGTGCGTTCTGCCATAGCTCTCAGACTAGTTGTTACCGTGTGAGCATGTTCTCTCTGGTGGCAGTGTCGGCGGAGCTCGCCGAGTGGCTCGTCGCGATCGAGTCCGGCGGCGCCGACGCCGTGCATCAGGCGCGCATCAGGGTGCGGCGGCTGCGGAGCATCCTGAGCGTCGACCGGCGTGCGTTCGAGAAGAACGAGGCGAAGCGGCTCAGGCGGCGCCTCGGCGTGCTCGGCTCCCAGCTCGGGACCGCACGCGACCTGGAAGTGCGCGCCGACGCTCTTGCCGCTCTGATCGCCGACGCGGAAACAGGCGCCGACGCCGATCCCCTCGACCAGGCCACCGTGGATGCGGTCACCGCCTTCTCGGCCGATGCCCGCGCTGCACACGCGGCGGCGGTCACCGCGCTCGTCGGCGAGCTGCACGGCCGGGCGCATCGCCAGCTCCTCGCCGACGTGGTCGCGTTCGCCGCGAACCCGCCGCTCAGCGCGCGCGGTGCCGAGCATCCGAGGCGGACGGCCAGGAAGGCGTTGGCGAAGGCGGGCGTGCGCGTACTGGAGCAGGATGGAGACACGCTCGAGGAGCGGCACGCTGCCAGGAAGGCCGCCAGACGGCTGCGGTATGCAGCGGAGGCGGTCACCGACACCTTCGGCCGCGACGCTGTGCGCGTCGCCGCCGCAGCAGAGGCGTTGCAGAACGCGCTCGGCGACCACCGCGACCTCGTACTGCTCGCGACGCACCTGCGGCAGAAAGCGGAGGACGCCTCCATCGCCCCGGAGGCCGAGGCGGGGATCGCGAGGATCGCCGACCGATGCGACGAGCGCGCAGTGGAGCACCTGGCCGGGCTGGACGACCTGGCCGACGCGGTGGCGCGAGCACTCTGAACGACTCCGCATCCGCATCCCAGGGCGCCCACCGCATCCAGGGCTAGCGTCTGAGCCGTGGACCGCCGCACTGTCGCCCTGCGCCTCGCGGCCGAGGTCGCCGCGCCGATCGTCATCGCCCTGCTCGCAGCGGGAGCGCTCTCGGTCGCGCTCGACGCACACGGCCAGCACCAGTTCTTCTACGACGGCGACTCGCTGGTTCTTCCGCTGTTCCAGCAATCGCTCGCGCGCGGCGAGCCGTCGCAGTGGGTTATGTCCTCGCAGCTCTTCCTGCTTCCTGAACTGCCGTTCTACCTGCTCTGCTCGCTGGTCGCCGGCGGAGCGGTGAAGGCGGCGCTCGTCCTGAACGCGATCCTCAACGCGGTCGTCCTCTCGCTGCTGCTGCGGAGCGTGTCCGGTCGGATGCGCTGGAGCAGCGCCTGGGCGAGGCTCGTCGCCCCGTTCGCGGCCTCCCTGCTGTTCGTGGCGTTCCTGCTGCTGGATGTGCGTGGTGCGCAGACCGACGAGTCGATCGCGACGTTCACCGTGCTCACCACGTACTACTACGGCGCGACGTTCGTCGCGCTCGCCGTGCTCGCACTCGCGCTGCACGTGACAGGCGGTTCTCGGACACAGCCGCGCATCCGGTCGGCCGGCTACGCCTGCTACGCCGTCGCGGCCGGGCTGCTCCTGGGGGTCGAGACGCTGTCGAACCCGCTGGTGGTGTTCCAGTTCGCCGTCCCACTCGGACTCGCACTCTGCATCGCCGTCCTGCTGCGCGCCGTGCCGTGGCGGTCGGCAGCGCTGGTGCTCGCGCCGCTGGTCGCGGCCGCGGTCGTCGGCTACGCCGCGCGATTCGCGCTCGGCCGCTACCTGCTGCCCGGCGCGACGAGCTACGTGCACCTGAACCAGATCCCGGAGAGCATCCGCTTCTTCTCCGGCGTCGCGGTGTCGTTCGTGAGCACGCCGGGCGGGATCGCGGAGGCGGCCGTGGTGGTGCTGCTGCTCGGCGCGTGCGTGGCCGTGCTGCGGGCGGCGAGGGGCACGGGCGACGGGGTCCTCCCCCTGTTCGTGCTGTGCGCCGTAGCGGTCACGCTCGTCGGGACGGTGCTCGTCGGCAGCACGGCGACGCGGTATCTCGGGCCGGTGTTCGTGTTCCCGCTGCTGATCCTGGTGCATCCGCTGCTCTGGCGCAGGGCGGCGGTCGTCCGCGTCCGCCGGCAGGTGCGTACGGTGGGGGCCGGCGCGGCGATCGCGGTCGCCGTGACTGCCCTCGTGGTCACCGCACCGGCGGCGGCGAGCTTGCGCGCGGTGACCGCTTCGCCGGGCAGCCCAGGACTCTCCTGCCTGGAGAACTGGATCGGCAACCGCTCGCTCACCGGAGAGGGTTCGTACTGGGCGGTGCGCGCCCTCGACCTCTACGGGACCAGACGCGTAGACGTGCTCCAGGTCGACAGCACCCTGGGCGCACGGGCGTGGATGACCGACCTGGCGTCGTTCGACGACCGCATCCCGAGCTACTTCATCGTGGATGCACCCGCCCGCCGCTCCCAGGCGCTCACCGAACTCGGCACGCCAGACCGCGTCGTGGACTGCGGAGTGTTCCAGATCTACGACTACAGCAGCACGCGCGGTGAGGCGACGATGACCACGAAGCTGGCGTCGAGCATCCGCTACCAGCTCACGACCCGCGGGTACCCCGACAGGATCGAGGAAGCAACGCGCGACCATGATCACGACCGGGACCGCTGAGCGGAGCTCCGGCTAGGACGCCTGCTCCTGCGCGACGCGCTGGCCGACCACCGCCGACACGCCGTCCTGGCGCATCGAGACGCCGTACAGGGCATCGGCGATCTCCATCGTGCGCTTCTGGTGCGTGATCACGATGAGCTGGCTGGACTCGCGCAGGTCCTCGAAGATGGTCAGCAGACGGCCGAGGTTCGCGTCGTCGAGAGCGGCCTCGACCTCGTCCATGATGTAGAACGGGCTGGGGCGCGCCTTGAAGATCGCGATGAGCAGCGCGACCGCCGCCAGAGACCGCTCGCCGCCCGACAGCAGCGACAGGCGCTCGATCTTCTTGCCTGCGGGCTTCACCGACACCTCGATGCCCGTGGTCAGCAGATTCTCCGGGTCGGTCAGCGAGATGCTGCCCGTGCCGCCGGGGAACAGGATCGGGAAGACGTACCCGAACGCCTCCCTGGTGTCCTCGAACGCCGATTCGAAGATGGTCTGCATCTTCTCGTCGATCTCCTCGATGATCGTCAGCAGGTCTTTGCGGGTGTTCGTGAGGTCGGTGAGCTGCTCGGTGAGGAACTTGTGGCGCTGCTCCAGGGCGGCGAACTCTTCGAGCGCGAGCGGGTTGACCCTCCCGAGTTGGGCGAGTTTGCGTTCAGCGGAGGCGAGGCGCTTCTGCTGCTGCTCGCGGTTGAACGGGACGGTCGGGCGCTCGGCGGCGTCTGCCGCGCGGTCGTCGGACTCGGTGTCATCGCCTTTGGTGTCGGCTGCGTCGTCTTCCGCCACGTCAGCACCGTCCGGCGCCGGCCCATCCACCGGGATGGGGACTTCAGGCCCGTACTCGGCGACCAGCACGTCCTCCACCAGGCCGAGCTCGCTTCCCGCACGCTCCAGCAGGCTCGACAGGTGCAGCTTCTTCTCGTAGATCTGCAGTTCGAGCCCGTGCACACTCTCGGTGATGACCTGCAGGCGGTCGCGCACCACGTTCTCCTCGCGACGAAGCGTCGCAAGCTCCTCGTTCTGGCTCGACCGCTTCGCCTCGGCCGCCGCGAGCTCGAGCCGCGCCTGCGCGACGGAACGATCGACGGAGTCGAGCACGGCGGGCAGCGCATCGATGACGCCGGTGGCCGCGTCGATCTGCCTGCGACGGATCACGGCCCGGCGCGCGGCCTCCTCCGCGGCGGCGCGCTCTGCGTCGAGCTGCCTGGCGAGCGCTTCTCCCCTGGCCTGCTCCGCCCGGACCCGCTCCTTGGCGGTCTCGACGGCGAGCCTGGACTCGACCTCCGCCTCCCTGGCGGCCTCGAGCTCATTGGAGAGCGCATCCCGAGCGCTCACATCCAGGATAGGACGCGGTCGCGAGCGAGCCGTCTCCAGCTCCGACTTCGCCCTGTCGGCGGCAGCTTCCGCGTCCGCGACGCGCTCGGCGGCGAGCGACAGCGCCGTGCTCAGCCGGTCGAACTCGGCCTGCGACGCCTCGAGCTGCACCTTCAGCCTGTTGAGCTGTTCGGTCTGCGCCGCCAGTTTGGCGTCGAACTCCCTCAGGGAGGAGAGCGCCGACTGCGACTGCTCCTTGGCCACCTGCAGCACGCCGCGCTGCTCGGCGAGAGCGAACTTCGCGCGGTCGATCAGGGAGGTGACCTCGCCCAGGCGGTCGGAAGCGGCATCCCGGTCGGCGATGAGCTCGATGCGGCTCTGCTTGGCGCCGGAGCCGCCGCGCAGCACGTAGTCGGTGAGCACATCGCCGGACTTCGTGATGATCGTGACGGGCCCGCCGAGTTTCCGCGTCGCGAACGCGGTTGCTGCCGCGCGAGCCGCGTCCAGATCGTCGGCGATGGCCGTGAACGCCAGGATGCCGAGCACGCCGTCCGGCGCCTCCACCACCGAGCGAGCGGCGACGACACCGGAGACGCCGCCGAGGTCGACATCGGACGCCACGGCGTCCGCGATGATGACCTCGACCCGGCCGAGGTCATCGGAGGATGCCTGCGCGACAGCGTCGAATGCTGCGCGGCGATCCTCTGCGAGCACCGCATCCGCCAGCGAGCCGAGGGCGGCGGCGATCGACGCCTCGAACCCGGGATGCACGCGGATGTGCTCTGCGACCAGCCCGCGCACGCCCGGCAGCCTGGCGGCGACGAGAGCGGCCGAGCCGTCCTTCTGGTCGAGCGCCATCGAGAGCGCGCTGGTGCGGGCGGCGAGGGCGTCGCGTTCGCGCTCCAGCGTGTGCAGCTCCTCGCGCAGCCGCTCGATCTCTCCCTCGGCCTCGAACACGTCGGCCTGCGCCAGCTCGTACGCCTCGTCGAGGTTGCCCTCTCCCACGTCGGCGGTCGCCGCCTCCGCCTCGCGCGAGGCGAACTCGGCGCGCGCCTTCTCCCTGCGGTCGGTCGCCGCATCCAGGGCGTTCTGCTGGCGCAGCACCTCGCCGCGCACGGCCGCGAGCCGCTGGGCTGCGGCGTCGGCCTGACCGGTCAGCTTGGACAGCTCGAGATCGTGGCGCGAGACCAGGGCGCTCTGCGCGGCGATCTCGTCGTCGACCGCGTCGAGCCGGCCGCGCGCTGAACGGGTGGCGGCCTGCGCGGCGGTCCATGCGGCCTCAGCGTCCGTCACGACAGAGCGGAGCCTGTCGACCTCGTCGCGCGCATCCTGGACCATCTGCTGGCTGACGCTGGGCCCGGCATCCGGTGCATCCGCCTGGCTGCCGAGCAGAGCGAGCCGCTGGTTGGCCATCGTGTAGAGGTTGCGCAGGCGTTCCTGTACGGACTCCAGCCCGAACGCGGTGCGCCTGGCGAGGTCGACCTCGTCGCCGACCTGCGCCTGCTCCAGGCGCGCGACGCGGAGCTGCTTCTGCTCCAATTGCTCCTGCAGCACGATCCGCTCGCTGTGCCGCTCGGACTCCGTTCGGCCGTGGTCGTCGAGCGCCGTGCGCAGCGCCACGACGTCGTCGGCCAGGATGCGGGCGCGGGCGTCGCGGACGACGGCCGCGATCGACTGCGCCTCCCGCGCGATCTCGGCCTGGTGGCCGAGCGGCTTGAGCTGCCGCCTGATCTCGCCGGCGAGGTCGCTCAGGCGGGTGAGGTTGGTCTGCATCGCCTCCAGCTTGCGGAGGGTCTTCTCCTTGCGGCGGCGGTGCTTGAGGATTCCTGCCGCCTCTTCGATGAAGCCGCGCCTGTCCTCCGGGCTCGCGTGCAGGACGGCATCCAGCTGGCCCTGACCGACGATGACATGCATCTCGCGGCCGAGGCCGGAGTCGCTGAGGAGCTCCTGCACGTCGAGCAGGCGGCAGGCGGAGCCGTTGATCGCGTACTCGCTGCCGCCGTTGCGGAACAGGGTGCGCGAGATGGTGACCTCTGAGTACTCGATCGGCAGAGCGCCGTCGGAGTTGTCGATGGTGAGCGTGACCTCAGCGCGGCCGAGCGGACCTCGGGTGGAGGTCCCGGCGAAGATGACGTCCTCCATCTTGCCGCCGCGGAGGGTCTTGGCGCCCTGCTCCCCCATCACCCAGGCGAGCGCATCCACCACGTTGGACTTGCCGGAGCCGTTCGGCCCGACCACGCAGGTGACACCCTGCTCGAAGGCGAACGTCGTCGGCTGCGCGAACGACTTGAACCCCTTGAGCGTCAGGCTCTTCAGATACACCCGCCGCCCTGCTTTCTGCTCGTTTGCCGCGCTGTCGCCCCAAATTTACCCGACAGCACCCGCACATCCCGCCACCGAAGCCATCGAGTCGGGACTTATGCACACCGAACGACGGCGTGTCGTGTGCATAACTCCCGACTCGACGGCTTCGGACGGGGTAGGGACGGACGGGGTGGGTCAGCCGACGCCGAGGTAGGCCTCTTTGATGGCGGGGTTGGCGAGGAGCTCTTTGCCGGTGCCCGAGTGGGTGATCGAGCCGGTCTCGAGGACGAAGCCGCGGTGGGCGCGGGCGAGCGCCTGGTTGGCGTTCTGCTCGACCAGGAGGATCGTCGTGCCCTGGTTGTTGATCTCGGTGATGATCGAGAAGATCTGCTTGATGAACTGCGGGGCGAGCCCCATCGACGGCTCATCCAGAAGCAGCAACCGCGGGGCGGACATCAGCGCGCGACCGATGGCGAGCATCTGCTGCTCGCCCCCCGACATCGTGCCGCCGACCTGCGTCTTGCGCTCCGCGAGCCGGGGGAACAGGGCGAAAACGCGCTCGAAGTCGGCGTCCATCCCGCTTCGGTCCTTGCGTCCGAACGCACCCATGTCCAGGTTCTCCAGCACCGTCATGCCGGGGAAGATGCCCCGGCCCTCCGGCGCCTGCGAGATGCCGCGGATCACCCGGATGTGCGCCTTCATCTTCGTGATGTCCTGGCCGTCGAAGGTGATCGACCCCTGTGTCGGGTTCAGGATGCCGGAGATCGTCTTCATCGTGGTCGACTTGCCCGCACCGTTCGCCCCGATCAGGCTGACGATCTCGCCCTCCTCCACCGAGAACGACATGTCGTGGATGGCCTCGATGCGCCCGTACGAGACGCTCACGTTCTTCAGCTCAAGCAACGTCATCTTCAGGCTCTCCCAGGTAGGCGGCGATCACGCGCTGGTCGTTGCGGATCGCGGTCGGAACGTCGTCGGCGAGCTTGCGCCCGAACTCCAGCACGACGATCCGGTCGGTGACGCCCATCACCAGCCGCATGTCGTGCTCGATCAGCAGCACGGTGTATCCGTCTGCCCTGATCGTGCGGATGAGGTCCATCAGGTCCTCTTTCTCCGCGGGGTTGAAGCCGGCGGCCGGCTCGTCCAGGCACAGCACCTTCGGGTCGGTCGCCAGCGCTCTGGCGATCTCGAGCCTCCGCTGGTAGCCGTACGGCAGCTGACGGGATGCGGTGCTCGCCAGGTCGGCGATGCCGACGAACTCGAGCAGTGCCATCCCGCGCTCGATCGCGCTCTTCTCCTCTCT
The DNA here is from genome assembly GCF_044765685.1 of Leifsonia sp. NPDC102414. Lineage (NCBI taxonomy): Bacteria > Bacillati > Actinomycetota > Actinomycetes > Micrococcales > Microbacteriaceae > Leifsonia > Leifsonia sp. NPDC102414. The sequence goes on along the minus strand of NZ_JBIWKN010000001.1, from coordinate 547,126 downwards.
GATGTGCCTGGGCGAGCGCACCAGCGCGCCGGGCACACTCGTGCGGTGCCGTGCGTCCAGCCCCACCACCACGTTCTCCAGCGCGCTCATCTCGCCGAACAGGCGGATGTTCTGGAACGTCCTGGCGAGACCGAGCCGGGTGATCTGGTGCTGCTTCTTACCCTTGATCGACGTGCCTTCGAGCAGCACATCGCCGCTCGTCGGCTTGTAGACACCGGTCATGGCGTTGAAGCAGGTGGTCTTTCCGGCGCCGTTCGGACCGATCAGGCCGAGGATCTCCCCGCGCTTGATGTCGAAGCTCACGTCGTCGAGGGCGAGAAGCCCGCCGAACTTGACCGTGAGGTTCTTCACCTCGACGAGCTTGTCCCCGACCTCGACGGCGATCTCCCTGTCGGGTGCCGCCGCAGCCGCGACCTCGAGGTCCACATCCAGGTCGGCCAGGGCTTCGGCGTCTGCGCCATCCGGAAGGTCGGCGTTGGCCGGCCGTTCTGCATTCGCGTCGCGGGCGTCGGTCATGATGCGCCTCCGTTCGGCGTGGCTGGCGGGGTCACCGGCGCCGTGGGCGCCGGAGACGACGGCGAGGTCGGCGTGCTGCCCGTGCCGGGCGGCGGCGACGGTTTCGTCACCAGGTACTTGTATGCGTTCCTGCCGTAGGCGAGCAGACGCTGCTTCGCCGGCACCAGACCTTTCGCGCGGAAGATCATCAGCACCACCAGGGCGACGCCGAAGATCAGGTACTTGTAGTCGGCGATGGCGGTGAACCGCAGCGGGATGTACGCCACGATCGCGCCACCGAGCAGCGCACCGACCTTGTTGCCCGTGCCGCCCAGCACCACGGCCGCGAGGAACAGGATGGAGGTCTGCACGTCGAACTTCTGGTTGTTCACGAAGCCGACCTGACCGGCGAACAGCGCCCCGGAGAGACCGCCGACGGCGGCGCCGATCGCGAACGCCCACACCTTGTACTTGAAGGTCGGGACGCCCATGATCTCTGCGGCGTCCTCGTCCTCCCTGATGGCGATCCAGGCGCGTCCGACGCGGCTGCGCTCCATGTTGCCGACCAGCAGCAGCACGATGATGATGATCGTGAGCGTCAGCCAGTACCACGGGATGCCGTTCGAGTTCGAGAAGATCGGGATGCCCTTGTCCGTCTCCCCCGGAGGGTGACCGACGTTCTGGAAGCCGACCTGACCCTTCAGTGCCGGGATGATCGTGGCCAGGATGCGCACGATCTCGCCGAAGCCGAGCGTCACGATGGCCAGATAGTCGCCGCGGAGGCGCAGCGTCGGAACGCCGAGCACAACGCCGAAGATCATCGCGACCGCCATCGCCACCGGAATCGTCCAGAGGTACGGGATCTTGGTGAACGGCGAGTCCGGGCTGGTCAGCATGGCCGCCGTGTACGACCCGACAGCGAAGAACGCCACGTAGCCGAGGTCGAGGAGCCCGGCGTAGCCGACCACGACGTTCAGGCCGACAGCGATCAGCGCGTACACCGCCATCGCGAAGCAGGCCAGCGGCCAGTCGTTGCCTGGTTCCGTGGTCAGCGGGAAGAAGTTCAGGTACGGCAGGGCGAAGGCGAGCGCCACCACGATGAGCATCCACAGCCACTGCACCTGGCGAGGCAGGCCGTTCCAGCGGTCGCGGAAGCCCTGCAGTGGGCCGCTCCTCTTGCGTCTGGCCTCCGCCGCGTCCGCCGCCTGCTCGCTGCGCGCATCCGGGAGGACCTTGGGTCCGTCTGTCGTGCTCATGCTCTGCTCCTCCCCAGTGAGGTACCGAGGATGCCCGTCGGCCTGACCAGCAGGACGAGCACCAGCACCACGAAGGCGATGACGTCTGTCCACTGGGAGTCGCCCAACAGGATCTGTCCGTAGTTTCCGATCAATCCGAGCAGAAGTCCACCCAGGAGCGCTCCGCGCACGTTGCCGATGCCGCCGAGCACCGCGGCGGCGAACGCCTTGATGCCGAGGACGAAGCCTCCGGTGTAGATCACGCCGGACGGCACGAGCATCACGTAGAACAAGGCGGCCGCTCCGGCGAGGATGCCGCCGAGCACGAACGTGATCACGATGATCCGCTCCTTGTTCACGCCCATCAGGGTCGCGGTGTCCGGGTCCTGAGCGACGGCACGGATGCCGCGGCCGGTGCGGGTGCGCCTGATGAACATGTCGGTCACGATCATCAGGATGACCGCGGCCACGACGATGATGATCGACTGGCTGTTGATGATGGTGCCGAACACGTCGAACACCGGGATCGGCTTGAACATCGTCACCGCTGGCTCGGCGTTCGCGCCGCGGATCACGAAGATCAGCGACTGGATGGCGAACGACGCGCCGATCGCGGTGATGAGGAACGCCAATCGTGGCGCGTTGCGTCTTCGCAACGGCCGGTATGCGATGCGTTCCAGCAGGAACGCGGTGACGGCGGAGGCCACCATGCCGACAAGCAGCGCCAGGAGGATGTCTCCGATGATCGCCGCCAGCGACAGATTCGGGATGGACGGGCCGAAGCCCAGCGACGTGAGGGTGATGACGACGCCGTACGCGCCGACGATGAACACCTCTGAGTGGGCGAAGTTGATCAGGTTCAGCACGCCGTAGACGAGCGTGTATCCGACGGCGATCAGGCCGTAGATGGCCCCGAAGGTGAGGCCGTCGAAGGTCGCGCCCCAGAAGTTCTGTATGAGGGAAGGGACATCGAAATTGATCCAGGAGTTGTCGATGACCGGGTGGAGGACAAGCAATTCGAGCATTCAGGCATCCAGATCGAACGGGAGGGGATCGTACGTGATCCGGTCGGAAGCGGACAAGTGGGACGAGGGATGCGGCGGACGGCGCGGAAGGCCGCCCGCCGCATCCACGTGCTGTGTCGCGCTATCCGATGGTTCCGATCGGGACGATCTTGCCGCCCTCGACCTTGTACCCGTAGACGGTCGGCGCCTGCAGCTCACCGGTGGAATCCCACTTGTAGTGCTTGCTCAGGCCGTCCTTGTCGTAGGACTTGACGAAGTCCTTGAGGTCGGCGCGGGTGGTCTTGCCCTGGTCGATGCCGGACAGGAGCACGGTCGCGGCGTCGTAACCCTCGATGGAGTACGTTCCGGGCTCCGCGCTGGCGAGCGTCTTGTACGCCTTCTCGAAGTCCGGGATCAGCTCACCGGGGATGCAGGGGCAGGTGAAGTACGCGTTGCTGGACGCGTCGCCTGCCAGCTTGATGAACTGGTCGTCCTTCACACCGTCCGGCCCGACGAACGTGCCCTCGAAGCCCTTCGCGACGAGCTGCTGGTCGAACGGAGCGCCCTCGGCGTAGTAGCCCGAGTAGTAGACCGCATCCGGCTTCGCGTTGATGATCTTCGAGACGACCGCCGAGAAGTCCTTCTGGCCGGTGGTCACCTTGTCGGTGCCGACGAGGGCGTCGCCGAGAGCCTTGGAGGTGGTGGTGGCGAGGCCGATTCCGTAGTCGGAGTCGTCCTGGACCAGGTAGACCTTCTTGGCTTCGAGCTTGCCGGTGAGGAACTTCGCCGCTGCAGGTCCCTGCACGGCGTCATTGCCGAGGCCGCGGAAGAACGTCGTCCAGCCGTTCTTCGTCAGGTCGGGGTTGGTCGCGGACGGGGTGATGTGCACCAGGCCCTGCTGCTCGAAGATGTTGCCCGTCGCCTTCGACTCACCGGAGAACGGGAGTCCGACGACACCGACGATGTCGGCTTCGTTGACCGCCTGGGTCACCGGGCCGGTCGCCTTGTTCGGGTCGCCTTCCGTGTCGAACTTCTTGAAGCCGACCTGGCAGCCCTTGTTGGCCTCGTTGTGCTGGTTGATGGCCAGCTGGATGCCGTTGTAGATGTTGATTCCGAGCTGGGCGTTCGGGCCGGTCTCTGCTCCGACGTAGCCGATGGTCAGGCCGGCGGGACAGGTCGCCTTCCCGTCTCCCGCGGGGAGGACGGCGTCCTTCGGGGTGTCGATCGAGGTGATGGCCGGAATGTTGACCTTCGCGCTCGTGTTCGTGGAACCACCCGTGGACGCCTGGTTGGCGCATCCCGCGAGGAACAGCGCGGCTGACGCTGCAACAGCCGCACCGATGATGACTTTCTTTCGTAGCATCTCTTGCCTCTCGACGTGAAATTCGTAACGAAGCGGCGTGGTTGCCTCTTCGCACCACGAATATGTGTGTCGAGAGTACATGCATTGCAACTAATCGCAACGCTCTTTTTGACGGAGATTTACACGATCGAAACCAAATCGGCCCGCCCTGTTCACACCGGTGCTGTCGGGTTAGGCTCGAAAACGGTCGGCGTCGACGACGCGCTGACAGCGCGCACGCGATGCGATCAGGGTGCGAGCAGGATGCGAGCACGACGCGAGCACGCTCGACGAGGAGGCGGCTGGATGGTGGACGACGGGGACGTCTCGATCGTGCGCGTCCCGCTGCCGGAGCGCCTCGGAACCCCGGAGTCCGCCGCCTTCGAAGAGCTCGTCTCCGTGATGAACGGGATCGCGTACGAGCTCTGGGGCAACGACGACTTCGTCTACACGGCGGAGGCGGAACTGGCATCGTTCCGCGCGCAGGAGTTCCACGAGAAGCTGATCTTCGCCGCGGTGCTCGACGGTGCGATCGTCGGGCGTGTCGTCGTCGACTTCCCACTGGAGGAGGACGCGATCACCGCGACCCTGCTGGTGGATGTGGCTCCCGCGATCCGCGGACGCGGCATCGGGGCGGCGCTGCTCGCGAAAGGCGAGGAGCTCGCGGCCGACGGAGGGCGCACGGCGCTGTCGGCGTACACCGAGCATCCCGTCGGTTCGCTACCGGACGGTGGGGACGTCGTGCGCGCGGCGGCAGGGCCGAGCGGACTGCCTGCGGATGCGCCAGAGGTACGGTTCGCGCTCTCCCACGGCTACCGGCTCGGCCAGATCGAGCGATCGAGCCAGCTCACGCTGCCGCTGCCGTCCGCTACGGCCGACGCGCTGCTCGCGGATGCGGTCGCCCACTCCGGGGCCTACCGGACCATCAGCTGGTGGCGGCGCACCCCCGACGAGTTCGCCGAGGCGTTCGCCGCGCTCAAAGAGCGGATGACGACCGACGTGCCGCAGGCCGGCATCGCACTCGACGACGAAGCCTGGACGCCGGAGCGCGTCCGGCAGCACGAGGACGAGCTGTCGGGGCGGGGAGAGCCACTGCTGGTGACGGTCGCCCAGCACATCCAGAGCGGCGAGCTGGCGGCGTACACAGAGATCGCCGTTCCGGACGACGGCGACAAGGCGGAGCAGTACGACACGCTGGTGGCCGCAGCCCACCGCGGAAGGCGACTCGGCACGCTGGTGAAGCTGGAGAACCTGCGGCGCCTCGGCGGCCTGGCCCCGCGCATCCACCGGCTGCTGACCTGGAACGCCGACGAGAACACCCCGATGCTCGCGGTCAACGACGCCTTCGGCTTCCGCCCGCACGCCCTGACCGGCAACTGGCAGAAGACACTCCCCTGACGCGCGCTGCTGCTGCTGCCCGCCTTCTCCGTCCGAACGAACAATGCGCCGCATTCGGCCACCATCTCCGTCCGGAAGGAGATTCGGACGGCGTGTCAGGCGAGGTGTCCTGCGTTGCGTACAACAGGAGTCTCCGCGCGACACGCCCGCCCGGCTCTCCGTTCGGAAGGAGAATCGGGTGACCTGCGGCCGATTATCCGTTCGGAAGGAGATTCCGGGGGGGGGTGGGGTGGGCGGCGTAAGCAGAGGGTGCTAGGCGCGCAGGCGCTGGCAGCGCGGGCAGAAGTGGGAGGAGCGGTTCATGAACTGCTCGCGCACGATCGGGGTGCCGCAGCGCGGGCACGGCTTGCCCTGCTGACCGTAGGCGTTGAGGCTGTGCGAGAAGTACCCGGAGGCGCCGTTCACGTTGACGTACTGGGCGTCGAAACTCGTACCGCCCTCCGCCAGCGCCTTCTGCAGCACCAGGCGCACCTCGGCCAGCAGGCTCCGGATGCGCGGACGCGACAGGGACGACGCCGGCTGGGCGTAGTGCAGCTTGGCCGCCCACAGTGCCTCGTCCGCGTAGATGTTGCCGATGCCGCTGATCAGGGTCTGGTCGAGGAGTGCGCGTTTGATGCCGGTGTTCTTGCGGGACAGCGCCGCACTGAACGCGGCGTCGTCGAATGCGGGGTCGAGCGGGTCGCGGGCGATGTGGCTGACCTGCGACGGCACGAGCGGCTCGTCCGTTCCGAGGCCGCCCGGAGCGCCGTCCGCGGTCGGGACGAGCGCATCCACCGCCATCGAGCCGAAGATGCGCTGGTCGACGAAGTTGACCCAGAGCTCGCCGTAGCCCGGCTGCTCGATGTGCAACCGGATGCGCAGCAGCCCGTTCTCCACGGTGCCGGGCTCCCGGAGGAGGATCTGACCGCTCATGCCCAGGTGCGCGACGATCGCTGACCGCCGCTCGAAGCCCGCACCGGCAGCGGCAGCACCGGCAGCATCAGCAGCACCAGCGTCACCAGCAGCGCCCTCTGGCGCGAGCGGAATCCACAGGAACTTTCCGCGCCGCGCGGGCGTCTGCATCGTCCGCCCGGAGAGGAGCACATCGAACGCTCCAGCGACAGGGTCGTGGCGTTTCAGAGAGCGCGGTTCGAAGACCTCGACCCCGAGGATGGTCGCACCGGCGACGGCAGGCGCGAGGGCCGCCCGGACGACCTCAACCTCGGGAAGCTCTGGCACGTCGCTGCGTCAGGGTGGTCCAGGCGCTGAGCGCCGCCGCCATCTCTGCCTGCTTCTTGCTCGTGCCGTCTCCGCTCGCCGTGACGAGCGTTCCGACCGACACGGTGGCGTGGAACGTCTTGGAGTGGTCTGGCCCGCTGTTGGTGACCGTGTAGACGGGCGCGCCCGCTCCCCTGTGCGCCGCAGCCTCCTGGAGGCTGGTCTTCGGATCCATCGCCGCGCCGAACCTCTCAGGGTCGTCGAGCAGCGGCTCGATCAGACGCAGCACAAGGGCGGTCGCCTCTTCGCCGCCCGCGTGCAGGTACGCGGCGCCGATGATCGCCTCGACCGTGTCGGCGAGGATGGACGCCTTCTCGCGCCCACCGCTCTGGTTCTCGCCTCGGCCGAGCAGCAGGTACTCGCCGAGTCCGATGCTGCGGGCGACTTCCGCCAGAGCGACGGAGCTGACGAGGCTGGCGCGCCGCTTGGCGAGGTCGCCCTCGTCGAGCTGCGGGTTCTCCACGAACAGCTTGACGGTCACAGCCTGCCCGAGGATCGAGTCGCCGAGGAACTCCAGGCGCTCGTTGTTCGGGATGCCGCCGTGCTCGTACGCGTACGAACGATGGGTCAGCGCAAGCTCGAGAAGCTCGGGGCCGATGTCGACTCCGAGCTTCTCGATGAGTTCTGTGCGCGCGACCGACTCTGCGGTCATCGCACGACTCCGTTCGTCACGCGGACGATCAGACGTCGGCGACCTTGCGGCCCTTGTACTCCATGAACAGGGCGGTGCCTGCGGAGTCCTCGACGACCTTCGCGCGGTGCGGCAGGCTGTACGTGACCTTGCCGCCCTCGACGGTCTTGACGAGCGTGGGGACCTCGGCCTTCCACTGCGAACGACGGGCGTGCGTGTTGGCGCGTGACTTCTTCCGCTTCGGAACAGCCATGGTTATCTCTCTTCTCTGTTACTGCTGCTGGTGGATTCAGTGGTGTCGGAAGCCTGGAAGGCCGCGAGCGCAGACCATCGAGGATCGACGGTCCCTGTGGCTTCGCGGTCCGGCACATCCGCCAGCCGCTCCCCTGACTCTGGGTCGAGTCCTGGGCAGTCTGGCCGGCACACCGGCTGAAACGGCAGTGACAGCACTACCGCGTCCCTGATCAGAGGTTCAAGATCCACGTGGTCGTCGTGAACCTCAAAATCAAAAGCTTCGTCAGAAGAATACGCGAAAAGTTCCTGGATATCGACTTTGACAGGCTGTTCGATGTCGGTGAGGCATCGTCCGCAGACGCCGACGGCCGTCGATTCGGCCTCAGCGGTCACCAGAATGCCCTCGTGCATCGACTCGAGCCTGAGGTCGAGATCGATGGTCGCGCCCGCAGGGACGCTCACCAGCCCTTCGCCCATCTTCTCGCCGACCGGCAGCTGGATGCGCTGCTCGCGCATCTCCCCTGGGCGGTGGATGATGTCGTACACATTGACGGTGTACGGCGTCGTTCTGAACTTGGTCACGAGCGACTATTTTACGCGGGTCTTCCTGTGTTCGGGGCCGGAGACCACCCGGCTGGGATGAGAGACACAGGAATGAGCGCCGCCTTGATCCTGAGTGCGGCCCCCGCCTGCGCTTCGAGGGCGGTCAGCACGCGCTGCAGATCGTCGCCGAGACCGACGGCGGTCGCTCTGGTCGGCGGCCCGTACGCATCCCGTTCTCGCACCGTGAGCAGGCGCAGCACGGCGTCCTCCCCCGGCGTTCCCGCCACAGCGGCGGCGACCCGCGAGGCGAACACGCGAGGCGTCTCCGTCGTCGGCACACTCCAGCCCAGGTCGCGGGCCGTGTCGCGCAGTTCGTCCCAGGCGACGGATGCTCCACCCCACTCGTCGCTCAGCTTTCTGAGCCTGTTCCTGCGTCTCAGCCTGCGCAGCACGGCGGGGGTGAGCAGGAGCGCGACGATCAGGAGGGCGACGCCGACACCGGAGATGACCGGCTGCAGGGTGGACGGCGCCGTGGCGCCGGTCGGGCTGCCGAGGTTCGCAGGGTCGGTGGGCACGAGCGCCTTCACGCCGGCGGTCGAGGTCGAGGTCGAACCGGGAGCTGCCGAGGTCTGGGGTGCGTCCGGACGGGTGTAGCTGGGGATGGTCCCCCTGCCGACCGTCGGCTCGAACGCCACCCAGCCGACGCCTGCGAAGTACAGCTCCGGCCAGGCGTGCAGGTCGTCGCTCGTCACCGTGTACTGGCCGGGGTTGTTCGCCGCTCCGCCGCTGGTCGCGCCAGGCAGGTAGCCCTCCGCGACCCTGGACGGGATGCCGAGCGTGCGGGCCATCAGCGCCATCGCGGACGCGAAGTGCACGCAGTACCCGCTCTTGACCTGCAGGAACTTGGCGATCACCCGGCCGCCGTCCCCGTCGTACCCCTGCTTGAGCGGCGTCTGCGTCGAGTACGTGAATCCGTTGTCGCGGAAATAGTCCTGCAGCGCGACGGCCTTGTCGTACTCGGAGACCGCCCCCTGCGTCGCTGTGACAGCAGTGGATGCGATGATCGCCGGCAGATCGGGCGGCAGGAACAGGTCGCGCTCGACGGAGGCCGGCACGAATCCGCCGGCGGCCTGGAGCTGGTCCGCCGTCGGCTGCAGGATGAGGCTGGTCGCCGTGTACTTCTGGCCCTGGGTCGTGGTGTTGATCGCGCCGACCGTGAGGTCGTCAGGGTCCCACGACCAGGTGCCGTTGAGACCGCTCACGCCCTGCACCGGGTACGGGACGGGCAGCCAGCGGCTCTGCATGTTGTCGATCTCGACCTTGGTCGTGATCTTCGTCGTCGCGACGGTGTCGGACAGCCCGAACACCGGGCCGATCGTGTTGCCGCTCGGCAGGCGCTTGGTGTCGCGCTCCCTGTGCTTCCAGACGCTCCCGGTGAACTGGTCGAGCGAGGCGAGCTTGAGGTACTGCCCGGTGGATGCGGTTGTCGTGTAGGTGAGCGCACGCACCGCGGCCGGTCTGCGCAGGTCTTTGCCGAGGTCGATCAGCGGGGTGACCGTGCCGCCGATGGAGATGCCGCCTGCGGTGAACGACGTCGCCCCTCCCCTGTCGAAGCCGGGAGCGGTGCCGCCCAGGATGAGAGCGACGATCACCGCGGACGCCGAGATGGCGAGGGATGCGGTCGGCCGCGGCGTGCCAGGCCGCCTGGTCCGCACATCGCAGCGCAGCAGCCAGAGGAAGGCGGCGGCGGACGCGGCGAGCGCGAACGGGTCGAGGCCGTCTCCGAGCAGCGCGCCGGGGACGACGAGCACGATGCCGACGCCGATCGCGGTGAACGCAGGGGCGCGCAGCGCGATGGCGAGGGTGTCGAGGAGGACGGCCAGGACGCATCCACCGCCGACCACCAGGAACATGAACTCCGGGAGGCTGTCGGCCGGAGTGCCCTGCTGGTAGATCGAGAGCATCGCCTGGTTGGCGTAATCGCCCCACACCGAGAACGTGCGCGGTGTCGGGATGAGGCCGAGCAATCCGGTGCCGCGCCCGAAGGCGACCGTCATCAGCATCGCGCCCTCGACGATCAGGAGCACGGGGACGAGGCGTCTGCTGACACCGAGGTTGCGGAGGCCGGCGCCGGTGACGAGCAGAAGCGCGGCGGAGGACACCAGCGCGAACCACCAGCCCGCACCCTGGATGAGGCCGACCAGCGCGAAGCTGACGGCGACCACCTGCAGCAGCAGCGCGGCCGTCAGGCGCCAGTATCCCTGCTTGCGCGCTCTGGCGATGGGCAGCGACCCCGCGAAGGCCTGTTCGCTAGCCACGGCTCACCTCGGCTCTGCGGCGCCCGAGGGCGCGCTGCCAGCTGTCCGCAGGGTCGTCTCCCCCTGCGAATGGCACGCAGAGCCACCCCGCGTCGGTGAGGACCTCCTCCACCTCGGCAGGGGCAGACGCACCGATGAACGCGACGGCCGGGTCGCACATCGACCGAACGGCAGCGAGCGCGCCGAGCTCGTTGAGCGCTCCTCCGATGAGGATCGCGAAGACCGGCACCGCTCGGCCGGAGCGCCGCAGCCCGGCGGCGAGCTCCGCGACGGCGTCGTCGCGGGGCACGTCGCTCGGCTCGACGGCGGCGAGGTCCGAGAGCAGCAGCCTGTCAGCGCTGCCGACGTCGTACGTCGGCGTCGCCGCACCCAGGGTGCCCGTCCTGCCCGCTCCGCTCCTTCCGGAGAGCTGGCGAGGCCCTGTCTCGACGACGCTCACCACGAATCCCTCGTCGAGGAGGTGCACGCCGATGGAGGCGACCAGTTCCACCAGCGTCTCGAACTCCGCGTCCGGCGCGGCCGTGTCCCTGGTGTCTGCGATCAGCCAGGCCTCCGGATTGCTGCGCCTCTCCTCCTGGCGCACCATGAGTTTGTCGTGCTTGGCCGTCGCTCTCCAGTGCACGCGGCGGAGCGGATCGCCCGGCCGGTACTCCCTGGCGATCAGTTCGTCGGCGCTCGGGATGCTGTGGCGCAGCAGCTCGTGCTCCGTGCCCTCGCTGCGCGCGACGTCGAGGTCGCCGCCTGGCAGCGCCGTCACGCGCGGGGTGACGACGAACTGCTTCGGCTGCCCGAGCGCGTACTCGGCGTATGCCAGCCCGAACGGGTCGGCCCTGCTGACGATGAACGGGCCGATGGGATGCGATCCCCTGTGCCTGGCGCGCACATCCTGTCGCAGCACGATCGTGTCCCTGCCGTGGCTCACCGTCGCCTGGTGGGCGCCGAGGCGCGGGAACGGGGCGAGGCCCTGGACGCCGACCGCCGCAGGGGCCGACTCGCGCCAGGCGGCCGCCGGGCTCGGCCGCGGCGACTCGTTGCGTGCTGTCGTCACGACGGTCGCGGTCTCGCCTGCGGCCACGATGTCGGGGTGGAAGCTGCGCGTCACCGTCAGTCGCGGCCTGTCGATGGTCACCGAGATCATCGCCGCGAGGGGCAGCACCGTGAGGAACAGCCCGACGAACAGCACGTCCGTTCTGCCGAGTGCCACCGACGCGACGAGGGCGACGACGCCGACCGAGAACAGCGCCCACCCTCTGGCGGTCGGTCTGGGCTTCCTGACCGGCGACGAGGATCGGACGCGCCCCGGCATCGGTCAGCCGGCCTGTCCCGCCCTGGCGGGCCGTGACGCGCCGGCGGCGGTGCCCGATGCCCCGCCGATCGCACCGGAGCCCACAGGCACGGGGGTCGCCGCGACGATCCTGCGCACGATGTCGGCGATCACAGGAGCGCTCTCGTGGTGGTGGCCGAGCGCGCGGCTCGTCGGCAGCAGCCGGTGGCCGAGCACGGGGACGGCGAGGGTGTCGATGTCGTCCGGCAGCACGAAGTCGCGGCCGTCGAGCGCCGCCATCGCCTTCGCCGCCCGCACGAGCTGCAGGGTGGCCCTCGGGCTCCCTCCGAGGCGCAGGTCCCTGTCCTCGCGGGTCGCGCGCACGATGTCGACCGCGTACTGCTTGACCGGCGTCGAGGCGAACACGCTGCGCGCCGTCGCCATCATCGCCCTCAGCTCGTCCGAAGTGACGACGGGGCCGATCCTGGACAGCGGGCTGGAGGTGTCCCTGGTGGTGAGCATCGCGAGCTCGGAGGCGTCGTCGGGGTAGCCCATCGCGATCCGCGCCATGAAACGGTCGCGCTGCGCCTCCGGGAGCGCGTACGTGCCCTCCATCTCGACGGGGTTCTGCGTTGCGACCACGATGAACGGTGCGCTGAGCGGGTATGTCGAACCGTCGACGGTGACCTGCCGCTCCTCCATGCACTCCAGCAGTGCCGACTGCGTCTTCGGGCTCGCCCGGTTGATCTCGTCGCCGATGACGATGTTCGCGAACACCGCGCCCGGCTTGAACTCGAACCGCCGTTCTGCCTGGTTGTACACCGAGACGCCTGTGACGTCGCTCGGCAGCAGGTCTGGCGTGAACTGGATGCGGCTGACCGTGCAGTCGACCGATTTGGCCAGCGACTTCGCCAGCATCGTCTTGCCCACGCCAGGCACGTCCTCGATGAGCAGGTGTCCCTCGGCGAGCAGCACGGTCAGTGCGGTCTGCACCGCTTCGTGCTTCCCGTCGATGACGGATTCGACATTGGCGGTGATCTGCGCTGCGGCGCGCCTCAGCTCGTCGAGGTCCATCCCTGTCGTCTGCTCGGCCTCGTCGGGGGCGACAGAGGATTCGGTCGGCTGGCGCGTCGCGTAACTGTTCATGTCTCCTGCAAATACTCGTAGACGGCGGTGGGGACGTATGGACTCACGTCACCCCCGAGCGCGGAGACCTGGCGCACGAGAGAGCTGGAGACGTGGGCGTTGGCGGGGTTCGGCAGGATGAAGACGGTCTCGACGGCCGCGAGGTGCCTGTTGACGATCGCCATCGGCGTCTCGTACGCCACATCCACCTGGGAACGGATGCCCTTGACGAGCACGTGGGCTCCCACATCCGTGCAGTAGTCGACCAGCAGGCCGACGCTCCAGGATGCGACGACGATGTTCCCGACGATCCCGGCGTCCTCGATCGAGCGCTCGATGAGAGAGACGCGCTGGGCGATGGGCAGGAGGGCGCTCTTGTCCGGGTTGTGCACGACGAGCACGTGGACCTCGTCGAACAGGCCCGCGGCGCGTTCGATGACGTCGAGGTGCCCGAGGGTGACCGGGTCGAACGATCCAGGGACAACGGCGATCCTGTTCATAGACCTTCAGACTATCCCGCCGTACCCGGCATTTCGTTGTGAATCCGTTACCAAAGTACGGCGTGGTCGTCGCCCCCTTCCGGGGGTCACGCCGGGGCGCCTGGCAGCGATCAGGACTTGCCGAGGAATGCGCGCTCGCTCTCGTCCAGCCGCCTCGCCAGGGCAGCAGCCAGCGCGGGATGCGCAGCCAGCCCTCCGTCGTCGTCGAGCGTCTCCTGCGCCGCCGTCCTCGCCTCCTGGATCAGCTCGCCGTCGGAGACGACGCGCAGCAGGCGCAGCGACGACCTGCCGCCGGACTGGCGGCTGCCGAGCACGTCGCCCTCGCGACGCAGCTCCAGGTCGATGTTGGCGAGCTCGAAGCCGTCGAGCGTCGCCGCGACCGCCTCCACTCTCTCCCTGGCGAGCGTCTCCTGCTCGGCCGACGTGACCATCAGGCAGAGCCCTGGCACGCCGCCTCGGCCGACCCGGCCGCGGAGCTGATGCAGCTGGGAGACGCCGAACCGGTCCGCGTCGAGGATCACCATCGCCGACGCGTTCGGCACGTCCACCCCCACTTCGATGACGGTGGTGGCGACGATCAGGTCGAGGTCGCCTGCGGCGAACGCGCGCATCGTCTCGTCCTTGGCGTCGCTCGTGAGCTTGCCGTGGAGCATCCCGATCCGTGCATCCCTGAACAGCGGGTCAGCACGCACCTGGGCCGTGACCGACTCGACGTTGGCGATGGGCCGTGCCGGTGCGCCGTCCTCGTCCTGCCCTGCGTCCTCTCCGTCGTCCTCGCGGTCCTTCGCGGTGATCGCCGGGCACACCACGAAGACCTGCCTGCCCTTGCCGATCTCCTCGGCGGCGCGCTCCCAGATCCGCCGCTCCCAGCCAGGGCGGTCGGCCAGCGGCACGACGAAGCTCTCGATGCCCTGCCGTCCGGCCGGCAATTGCGCGATGGTCGACACGTCCAGGTCGCCGAACACAGTCATCGCGACCGTGCGCGGGATGGGCGTCGCCGTGAGCACGAGGACGTGCGGCGGCGTTCCGCCCTTCGCTCGCAGTGCCTCCCGCTGCTCGACGCCGAACCTGTGCTGCTCGTCCACGACGACGAGCCCGAGGTCGAAGAACGTCACGGCGTCGCCCAGCAGGGCGTGCGTGCCGACCACGATGCGGGACTGACCGGACACCGTGCGCAGCAGGGCCTTCTTGCGCTCGGCGGTCGAGAGCTGTCCGGTGAGCAGCGTGGGCATCAGCTGGGCGGCGAGGTCGGGGCCGAGCATCTTCACGATGGAGCGCAGGTGCTGCGCAGCGAGCACCTCGGTGGGTGCGAGCATGGCGGCCTGCCCACCGGAGTCCGCGACGGCGAGCATCGCCCGCAGCGCCACCAGGGTCTTGCCCGATCCGACCTCGCCCTGCACCAGCCTGTGCATGGGAGCGGTGTCCGCGAGGTCGCGCGCGATCTCCGCGCCGACCGTCGCCTGGTCGGCGGTGAGCTCGAACGGCAGGGTCGCATCCAGCCGGTCGAGGAAGCCGCCCTGCTTCGCCGTGCGCGGGGTCGCGGCGACGGCCCTCGACGCCGCCCGCTGCTGCAGCAGCGCCGCCTGCAGCACGAACGCCTCGTGGAAGCGCAGCGTGTCGCGGGCCCGCTGCCACTGCGAATCCTTCTCCGGGCGGTGCATGTACTCGAACGCCGTGCGCAGCCCGAGCAGGCCGCGCTCTGCCACGATCCCGGCCGGCACGGAGTCTGGGACGTCGGTGAGCGCATCCAGGGCGAGGGCGACAGCCTTCTGCACCTGCCAGCTCGCCACCGTTCCGGTGGCCGGGTAGATCGGGATGGGGGTCTGCGCCCAGTTCTTGGCGGCCGCACTGCCGGGCACCACGGCGTTCTCCGCATCCGGCTCGAACAGCTCGTAGTCGGGATGAGCGAGCTGGAGTGCGCCCCGGTAGTCGGACACCTTGCCGGCGAAGATGCCGCGCACGCCCGGAACCAGCTCCTTGGACCGCCACGCCTGGTTGAAGAACGTGAGGGTCAGGATGCCCTCCCCGTCCGTGATCTTC
Source organism: Leifsonia sp. NPDC102414 (assembly GCF_044765685.1). NCBI lineage: Bacteria > Bacillati > Actinomycetota > Actinomycetes > Micrococcales > Microbacteriaceae > Leifsonia > Leifsonia sp. NPDC102414. Next base: position 531,740 of record NZ_JBIWKN010000001.1, on the reverse strand, counting down.
ACCTCCAGGATGGAGCCGCGACGAGCGCGCATCGGGCGCTCCTGCACCCGGATGACCTCGGCGACGATGGTCACGTTCTCGTCGAGCGGCAGGTTCGCCAGCGCGGTCAGCTCGCCGCGCTTGGCGTACCGGCGCGGGTAGTGGCTGAGCAGATCGGCGACCGTGCGCATCCCGAACGCCTTCTCGAACGCCGAGGATGTGCGTCCGCCGAGGACCCCGCTCAGCCGGGAGTCGAGACTGATCGCACCATCGACGGCCGGTGCGGAAACGGAACTCATGGTTCGATCGTATGCGTCGCATCCGTCAGTGCGGCGAGCTCGGCGGCGACGGCCTCGTCTTCCGGGCGTTCGTCGGCGAGCGCCCGCACGATCCGTTCGGCATCGTGGATGCGCCCGAGCTCGCGCAGACAGCGCGCGACGGTCCACTCGGACGCGAAGCGCTGCTCGTCCGTTCCATACGCGCGGGCGGCGTCCACGGCGGCCTCGAACTCGGCGAGCGCCGACACCGGAGTGCCCTCCTCGAACAGCCGCCAGCCGCGATTGTTGTGCAGCGCAACGGACCAGCGCAGCGTGCGAGGGTCGCTCGTGCCGGAGAGGAGGTCGAACGCCTCGGCCGTCCACCGCTCGGAGCGCTCGGGGTCGGAGATGGCCAGCATGTGCGCCGCGTCGACGGCGAGGAAGGTCTCCCCCTCGCGCCTGGCCGCGTCGAGCGCGTCCTCGAACAGCGCCGTCGCCTCGGCCGCGCGCCCGGCGGAGTTGCGCAGCCGGCCGCGTTCGAGCAGCACGCGCACGCCCAGGGTGTCCGTCGCAGGACCGAGGAGATCGAGCAGAGCGTCGGCTTCGTCGTAGCGTCGCTGCAGGCCGAGCGCCCGCGCCCGCTGCGTCTCGAGCTCCGCTCTGACCAGCTCCGGTCGATGCGGTTCCGCAGCAGCTGCCGCGAAGCGATCGGCGGAGGCGACGGGGTCGTCGAAGTTCCAGATGGCATCGAGTTCGGCCTGTTCCAGGCGATCTACCATCCCACCATCTTGGCCGTCCCTGCCACGCTGCCGCTAGGCTCGAAATGCCATGACACGTATCGTCGCCGGTTTCGCCGGCTCGCTCAGCCTGCAGGTTCCGAAGACCGGGACCCGCCCGACGAGCGACAGGGTGCGCGAGGCGATCTTCTCCGCGCTCGACGCGCGCGACGCCATCCGCGGCGCGCGGGTGCTCGACCTGTTCGCCGGGTCCGGGGCGCTCGGGCTGGAGGCGGCGAGCCGCGGGGCGACCCATGTGACCCTGGTGGAGAAGAACCCAGACGCCGCCCAGGTCTGCCGTCGAAACGCGCAGGCGGTCGCCAAGGCGGCTCCGCGCTACGCCGTGCCCGTCATCGAGGTGCGCGGCGCCGCTGTGCAGAGCTATCTGGGCAGCACAGGCTCCACATACGATCTGGTCTTCATCGACCCGCCGTACGACGTGGACGACGACGAACTGCTCGCGGTGCTGACCTCGCTCGTGCCACGGCTCGCTCCGCACGCGACGGTGTGCGTGGAGCGCAGCACCCGCACCCCGGAGCCGACGATGCCCGCCGGGCTCGTCGTCGAGCGGCGCAAGGACTACGGGGACACCGCGCTCTACTGGGTCGAACCGGACTGAGCCTACGGGTGCAGCGACGCACTCAGCCCGCGTTGCCGTCCCACCCGTCGTACGGGTCCCAGCCTCCGCGCGCGTCGAACGCACGCCCCGCGACGAGCACGCCGTCTCCGTCGCGCACCGTCCCGATCGCGCGGAAACCGCCCGGCAGCGCCGTCCCGGCAGGGAACGTGGCGAGCAGGCCGTGGTCTTCTCCCCCGGTGAGCGCAGACTGCGCGTCATCGCCGAGCGCGGCGGGGTCGATGTCGATGGCCACCCCGCTCGCCAGCGCGACCCTGCGCGCGTCGAGCGCGAGCCCGTCGCTCAGGTCCAGCATCGCCGTCGCCCCCGCGATGGCGGCGAGCGGCCCGTCCTGGATAGGCGGCTCTGGACGCAGCTGGGCGGTCACCGCATCCGGATGCGCCGCCAGCACCTCCACGAAGCGTGCGCGGTCCGGCTCCCCCGTCTCGTCGACCGCGCGCTCGAACAGCAGGCGCAGCCCCGCTCCCGCCCGGCCGAGCGGACCGGACACGGCCACCGTGTCGCCGGCACGCGCCCCGCTGCGCAGCACGGGCGCGCGCCCTTCCAGGTCGCCGAACGCCGTCACCGCGATCGTGAGCGTGTCCGACGCCGACAGGTCACCTCCGACCACGCCGCATCCGGGGGCGAGGGCGGCGCAGGCATCGCGGAGGCCGTCCGCGATGCGCTCCAGGTCGGCCACCGGCGTGCTCGCCGGGGCGGCGATGGCGACGACGAGAGCGGTGGGCACGGCGCCCATCGCCGCAACATCGGACAGGTTGGTCGCTGCCGCCTTCCATCCGAGGTCGTACGGCGCAGACCAGGCGAGGCGGAAGTCGGGGCCGTGCACCATCATGTCCGTGGTGACGACGTAGCGGCCGTCCGGCGCAGCGAGCACGGCGGCATCGTCGCCAGGGCCGACGATCGTGGCCGTGGACGCGGGAAGCCGGGGGAAGATCCGCTTCAGGGCTTCGACCTCCGACGCCTCCCCGATGGTCGCTCCTGCGGTTCCGCTCCCAGACATCGTCATGCATCAAACGGTAGCCTGAAACCGATGTCCACCCGTCACCGCGCCCAGCGTCGCACCTCAGCCGTCCTCACGATCGTCCTCGGCGCAGGCATCGCCCTCGCAGGGTGCACGCCGATCGTCTCGCTCCAGCCGGCGGCCGACGCCAACGACCCCGGATGCGCGGAGGTCAGCGTCCGTCTGCCGGACAGCGTGGCCGGCAAGGCGGAGCGGCAGACCGACGCGCAGGCGACGGGAGCGTGGGGCGACCCGACGTCCGTGCTTCTACGCTGCGGCGTGCCGCCGATCGGCCCGACCACCAAGCCGTGCGTCTCGGTGAACGGCGTCGACTGGGTGCTGATGACCGACCCGGATGCGAAGACGATCGTCTACCAGACCTTCGGCCGCACGCCGGCGACCGAGGTCGTCATCGACCACGTCTCCGGCGTCTCCGACTCCGCGGTCCTTCCCGAGTTCGCGAGCGCCATCCAGACCATCACACAGACGAGCAAGTGCCTCTCGACTCTGGACACGTCGCTCACGCCGACGCCGACACCGACACCGACGCCCACGCCCTAGCAGGCGGGAGCGCAGTTACGCGGCGGCGCGGGTGAGGGCGACGTCGATGAGCTCGTCGATGAGCGCAGGGTACGAGAGCCCTGACTCCTGCCAGCAGCGCGGGAACATCGAGATCGGCGTGAAGCCGGGCATCGTGTTGATCTCATTGATGACGAAACCGTCCGCCGTGAGGAAGAAGTCGACGCGCGCGAGACCCGCTCCCCCGATCGCGTCGAACGCCCGGGCGCCGAGCTCCTGCATCGTGGCCAGCTCCTCCGCGGTCAGGTCGGCGGGGCAGACCAGGTCGATGCCTGGCGCATCCAGATATTTCGCCTCGAAGTCGTAGAAGTCGCGGCCCGTGACCACGATCTCCCCGGCGACGGATGCGCGGGTCGCCTGCCCAGGACGGCCGCCGAGCACGGCGATCTCCACCTCGCGCCCGACCAGTCCGGACTCGATCAGCACGCGGTCGTCCTCGGCGAAGGCCGTCTCGATGGCCGCGTCGAGCTGCGCCCAGTCGGACACCTTGCTCACGCCGACGCTGGAGCCGGCGCGTGCCGGCTTCACGAACGCCGGAAGGCCGAGTTCCGTCGCGGTCGCGCGGACCGCATCCTGGTCGGTGCGCCACTCGTACGCCGTGACCGTCCGCCACGGGGCGACGGGGATGCCCGCCTGCTGCAGCACGGTCTTGGTGAAGTGCTTGTCCATCCCGAGCGAGCTGGCGAGCACGCCGCTGCCGACGTACGGCAGGTCGACGAGTTCGAGCATCCCCTGGATGGTGCCGTCCTCTCCCCACGGTCCGTGCAGGATCGGGAACACCAGGTCGACGTCGCCGAGCGAGCGGGTCTCGCCGTTCTCGGTGACGGTCAGCTCGCGCGTCGCGGCCGACTCCGGCCAGTGGATGCGCGTGCCGTTGTCCTCGACGGCCGGCAGCTTCTCAGCGTTCAGAGCGAACAGCGCCGCGTCGTCCGGCTGCAGGGTGAAGGCACCGTCGCGGGTGATTCCGACCGGGATGACGTCGTAGCGGGCGCGGTCAATTGCGCCCAGCACCCCCGCCGCCGTTGCGCAGCTGATCGAATGCTCGCTTGAACGCCCCCCGAAGAGAAGCACGACCGCGAGTCTGTCCGTCATCCGTTGTCCTTTCACCCTGAGGTTCGTCCGAATCGGTGGTCAGATGCGGCGCGATGTCTTTCGGATCGAGCGTACCGGCAAGCACCTGGCTCACCTGCCGCACGATGGGCATGTCCACTCCGCGGGCCTCCGCGAGGGTGAGGATGGGGGCGACGGACGCCAGGCCCTCTGCGGTCTGGTTCATCTGCTTCACGACGTCGTTGAAGCTGTAGCCCTGTCCGAGGAGCCGTCCTGCCGTGTTGTTGCGGCTGAGCGACGATTCGCAAGTGGCGATGAGGTCGCCGAGCCCCGCGAGGCCGGAGAGCGTTACGGCCTCCGCGCCGTATGCCACGGCGAAGTCGGTCATCTCGACCAGCCCGCGGGTGATGATCGACGCCTTGGTGTTCTCGCCGTATCCGACGCCGTCGACGATGCCGATGGCCACGGCGATGAGGTTCTTGAGCACGCCGCCGAACTCCGTGCCGATCACGTCGGTGTTCACGAAGCTGCGGAAGTACCGGTTCGTGGCGGCCATCGCCACCGCCTGCGCGGTCTCCAGGCTCACCGACGAGACGACGGCGGCCGTCGGCTGCTCGCGGGCGATCTCCAGCGCCAGATTGGGGCCGGACGCCACGGCGATGCGCTCCAGCTCGATCGGCAGCCCCTGGGCGATCACCTCGCTCATCCGGAGGCCCGTGCCCTTCTCGACGCCCTTCATCAGGCTGACGACGATCGTGGACGGGCCGAGGTACGGCGCGATGGCCTCCAGGTTGGAGCGCAGGGTCTGGCTCGGGATGGAGACGAAGACGAGTTCTGCGTCCCGCATCGCGTCGGCCAGCTTGGAGGTGGCCTTGAGGGTGCGCGGGAGGTTGATGCCCTCGAGGTAGTCGCTGTTGCGCTTCACCTCGTTGATCTCGCGGGCCAGCTCCGGCCTGCGCGCCCAGAGCGTCACGTCCGCCCCGCCGTCGGCGAGGATCTTCGCGAACGTGGTTCCCCAGCTTCCTGCGCCGAGGACGGCGATCTTGCGGGGGGCGACGACGGGGCGTCTGGCAGAACTAGCCTTCAAAACGGCCGGTCTCCTTCTGGTCGTGCTCGGCGGGGTTCCACCTGGTGGCAGGCGCCTTCTCGCCTCGGAGGTCTTCCAGCAGCGCGGTGATGGCGTCCATGATGACGGCGGTCGCTTCGTTCAGCGTCGCCGCGTCGAGGTTACGGCCTCGGAACGCGGACAGGTCGACCGGATCGCCGATCTTCACGTCGATGGTCTTGCGCGGGAAGAAGCTGATCTTCTTGCCGTAGCGCGCCATGACCTGCTGCGTGCCCCAGTGTGCGACGGGGATCACTGGCAGGTCGTTCTCCAGCGCCATGCGGGCGGCGCCGGTCTTGCCGCGCATCGGCCACATGTCGGGGTCACGGGTGAGCGAGCCCTCCGGGTAGATGATGACGATGCGCCCGTCGCGCACGATCTCCTTGGCCGCGGTGAGCGGCGCTGAGCCGCGCGACGTGCCGGCGCGCTCGACCGGCACCTGACCGGACTTGCGCAGGAACCAGCCGACCACCGGGATGCGGAACAGGCTGCCCTTGGCGAGGAACCGCGGCATCCTCCCGAGCTTCCAGCTCACCATCCCGATCATCACCGGGTCGATCTCGCTGTAGTGGTTGGGAGCGACGACATACGCTCCGCGCCGTGGCAGCTTTTCGCCGTCCACGATGCGGAAGCGCGCGGCGATGCTCATGATCGGGATCACGATCCCGGCGAGCACCCAGAAGATCGACGGGGTGCTCGTCTCCTTGCGCGGAAGCTTTGCGGCGCGCCCTGTCACGGGTTTGCTCGAATCGGACACCGGGTTCTGCTCTGAAGAGGGTCGGGACACCCCTCCATTATCCTTCGAGAACGAAGTCGGCTCCCAGAAGCTGCAGCTTGGTGATGAAGTTCTCGTAGCCGCGGCTGATGATCCCGACGTTGCTGACGGTCGAACGTCCCTCCGCCGTGAGCGCTGCGATCAGGTGGCTGAAGCCGCCGCGCAGGTCGGGAACCTCGATGTCGGCGCCCTTCAGATCGGTCGGGCCCATGATGACCGCCGAGTGGTTGAAGTTGCGCTGACCGAAACGGCACGGGTGTCCGCCGAGGCACTCCTTGTGGATCTGGATCTTGGCGCCCATGTCGATCAGCGCGTCGACGAAACCGAAACGCTGCTCGTACACGGTCTCGTGCACGATCGAGACGCCCTTCGCCTTGGTGAGGGCGATCACGAGCGGCTGCTGCCAGTCGGTCATGAAGCCGGGGTGCACATCCGTCTCGATGACGACGGGCTTGAGCTCGCCGCCCGGGTGGAAGAAGCGGATGCCGTCGTCGTGGATCTCGAACGCGCCGCCGACCTTGCGGAAGACGTTGAGGAAGGTGAGCATCTCCGGCTGGCGGGCTCCGCCGACGTAGATGTCTCCGCCGGTCGCGAGGGCGGCAGCGGCCCAGCTGGCGGCCTCGTTGCGGTCGAACAGGGCGGTGTGGCTGTAGCCGACGAGCTTCTTGACACCCTCGATGCGGATGACGCGGTCGGTGTCGACCGTGATGATCGCGCCCATCTTCTGCAGGATGTTGATGAGATCCATGATCTCCGGCTCGATGGCCGCACCCTTGAGCTCGGTGATGCCCTCCGCGCGGACGGCGGTGAGCAGCACCTGCTCCGTCGCACCGACGCTCGGGTACGGCAGGTCGAGCTTGGCGCCGTGCAGGCCGTTCGGGGCCGTCATCCGGATGCCGGTGGGCAGCTTGTCGACGATGGCGCCGAACTTGCGCAGCACTTCGAGGTGGTAGTCGATCGGGCGGTCGCCGATGCGGCAGCCGCCGAGGTCGGGGATGAACGCCTCGCCGAGGCGGTGAAGCAGCGGCCCGCAGAACAGGATCGGGATGCGGCTGGAGCCGGCGTGCGCATCGATGTCGGCCATGTGGGCCGACTCGACGGCGCTCGGGTCGAGCAGCAGCTCTCCCTCGTCCGTGCCGTCGGTGACCTTGACGCCGTGGATCTCGAGGAGGCCGCGGACGACCCGGACATCGCTGATGTCCGGGACGTCGCGCAGCACGCTCGGGCCTTCGCCGAGCAGGGCGGCGACCATCGCCTTGGTGACGAGGTTCTTCGCGCCCTTCAGCTCGATCCGGCCGCGGAGTGGGATCCCGCCGTTGATCGTGATGCGGTCGCCTTTGAGGCCGACACGCGCTCCTGCTGCTTGGGCGTCCTGAAGAAGTGAGTTCAAAGTTTCACCGGTAACGTCTTGGGCCGCCAGCTCTCGCGGCGGGCTTCGTATTCTGAGATGCGCGCCTCGTCGCGCAGGGTCAGAGCGATGTCGTCCAACCCTTCGAGCAAACGCCACCTAGTGTAATCGTCGATGTCGAAAGACACCTGGACCTCACCGACGCTCGCAGTCTTGGCAACCAGATCCACCGTCGCCGCTATTCCCGGCTGGGCCTCGATGGCCTGCCAGAGGCGCTCGGCGTCCTCCTCCGTGATCTGCCCGGCGAGCAGTCCCTGCTTGCCTGCGTTGCCACGGAAGATGTCGGCGAAACGGGGGCTGAGCACGGCGGCGAAGCCGTAGTCGCGCAGCGCCCACACGGCGTGCTCGCGCGACGAGCCCGTTCCGAAGTCCGCCCCGGCGATCAGCACGCGGGCGCCCTGATACTCCGGCTGGTTGAGGATGAAGTCAGGGTCTTGACGCCACGCGTGGAACAGCGCGTCGTCGAAGCCCGTCTTGGTGACGCGCTTGAGGAACACCGCGGGGATGATCTGGTCGGTGTCGACGTTGGAGCGGCGGAACGGGACGGCGACGCCCTCGATCGTTGAGATCTTTTCCATCAGGCGCCCACCTTCTCTCCTGCGCGGGTATCCGAGCCGTCATGGCCCGGCGTGTCGCCATCACCGTCCGGCTCCAGGTCCCACGGGCTGGACAGCGTGCCGCGGATCGCGGTCGCCGCTGCCACCAGCGGAGACACCAGGTGGGTGCGTCCGCCCTTGCCCTGACGGCCCTCGAAGTTGCGGTTCGAGGTGGACGCGCACCGCTCGCCAGGCGCGAGCTGGTCCGGGTTCATGCCGAGGCACATCGAGCAGCCGGCGAACCGCCACTCCGCTCCGAACTCCTCGACGATCTTGTCGATGCCCTCTGCCTCCGCCTCGATGCGCACGCGGGCGCTGCCGGGCACGACCATGACGCGGACGCCGTCCGCCTTCTTCCGCCCCTTGATCACCGAGGCGAATGCACGGAGGTCTTCGATGCGGCTATTGGTGCACGAGCCCATGAAGACCGCATCCACCTGGATGCTCTTCATCGGCGTGCCTGCTGCCAGGTCCATGTACTCCAGTGCCCGCTCTGCCGCCGCGCGCTGGTTGGCGTCTGCGATGGCGGCCGGGTCTGGAACGGCCTGGCTGAGCGAGACGCCCTGGCCAGGGTTCGTGCCCCAGGTGACGAACGGCTCGATCTCGGCGGCGTCGAGGTAGACCTCGGCGTCGAACACGGCGTCGTCGTCTGTCGCCAGCGTGTCCCAGTACGCCACGGCGTCGTCCCAGTCCTGCCCCTCCGGGGCGTGCGGACGGCCCTTGAGGTATGCGTACGTCGTCTCGTCCGGCGCGACCATGCCTGCGCGGGCGCCCGCCTCGATCGACATGTTGCAGATCGTCATGCGGCCCTCCATGGAGAGCGCGCGGATCGCGCTGCCGCGGTACTCGAGCACGTAGCCCTGCCCGCCGCCCGTGCCGATCTTGGCGATGACGGCCAGGATGATGTCCTTCGCCGTCACGCCGGGACGCAGCTCGCCCTCGACCGTGATCGCCATCGTCTTGAACGCCTTCAGCGGCAGCGTCTGCGTGGCCATGACGTGCTCGACCTCGCTGGTGCCGATGCCGAACGCCATCGCGCCGAACGCGCCGTGCGTCGAGGTGTGCGAGTCTCCGCAGACCACCGTGATGCCCGGCATCGTCAGGCCGAGCTGGGGACCGACGACGTGAACGATGCCCTGCTCGACGTCGCCGAGCGAGTGCAGGCGGATGCCGAACTCCTCCGCGTTCCTGCGCAGCGTCTCGATCTGGGTGCGGCTGGTCAGGTCGGCGATCGGCTTGTCGATGCCGATGGTCGGGGTGTTGTGGTCCTCGGTGGCGATGGTGAGGTCTGGACGGCGAACGGGGCGGCCCGCCATGCGCAGTCCGTCGAACGCCTGCGGGCTCGTCACCTCGTGCACGAGGTGCAGGTCGATGTAGATCAGGTCGGGCGAACCGTCTTCGCCCTTGACGACCAGGTGGTCGCGCCACACCTTCTCAGCGAGGGTCAAGCCGCGCTCGCTCGATTCGTGCTGCGACGATTCGTGCTGGGAATCGGTACTCATGATGCTCAAGAACTCCTTAGCTTGCTTCCGGATCAGCCGACGACGAACTCCGCGACGAGGGAGGCCTGGAGGATCTAGGACTCGTCGCGGCAGCTAAGGAGGAGCAGACCGTGAAACACGTTGTCAGGTTATCACCGGTTCGGGGGTGAACCTGTCAGCTCAGCTCGACGCGCACGGAGAAGCGCCCGAGGTGCACGACGTCGCCGTGTGCGAGCGGCGTCGGCTCCCCCGGCGTGAGCTCCCGTTCCCGCGCATCCTCTGCCACGACGACGACGCCGTTCGTGGAGTGCGCGTCGGTGACGGACAGCGCGCCGCCGTCCGCCTCGAAAGCGGCGTGCGTCTTGGACACGCTCGCCGCCGGGTCGTCGACGGCGACCAGCTCGGCGTCCGTCCAGGCGCCGAAGGTCACGGGATTGCGGCCGACCAGAACGGTGCCCGTCACCGGCACGGCCCTTCCGCCCGGCAGGACGATGCGCCACTGGCGGGCCGGAGCAGCGGCACCAGCGGATGCCGCTGCCGGCGGAGGGCTCGGCGGGGCGAACACCGGGAGCGAGCGCTCGCGCGCTGGAACCTTCGCCGTCTCCGTCCCCGTGTCGTGACGGGGAGGGATGAGGTGCGGCGGCGGCACGATGAAGTCGGGCGATTCCACGCAGCCACTATACGGGGAGCGGGACTACCGCCCCGCCCGCTTGGCACGGCGGCGGTAGCGGAACGCCGCCAGCCTGGCCCGCAGCCGCCCAGCGGAGGAGCGGGCGTCCGCGACGGCCGCGTCCGAAGCACGCCAGACCGCATCCACCCTGTCGGATCCGACCTCCGAGCCATCGAACACCGCGGCGTCGACGTCCCTGGCGATCGTGGCAAGTCCTCCGGTGGGCACGCTCAGGTTCTGCTCGGCGCTCTGCCTCTCCAGCGCACCGGCGGCCTGCAGGCGTGTGGCGTTGCGCGGAACACTCAGACCGAGCTCGTCGTAGCCGTCCGCCAGCTCCTCCCACGCTCCGGCCGCACGTCTGTCCGGCGGACCGGTGGTGAGCCTGCGCTTGCGCCTGCGGCGTTTGAGCGCGGCCACGATCAGCAGCGGCACGATGTACAGCAGCAGCGGGATGACGACGATCCCGCCGACCACCCACGCCCACGCCGGGATGGCGAAGCCGCTCTTCGCCTCCTTGCGCTCGTTGTCCTTGGTCTTGACCGGCGTGAGCAGGTCCTGCGCCTTCGGGTCGGCCGGCGGCGGTTGCCGCACCTGGGGCTGCGGTTCGAGCTTGGGCTTGGTCGTCTGGTTCTTCGGAGCATCGGTCTTGGTCGGCGTCGGGAAGAACGGCACCCAGCCCACCCCGTCGAACGCGACCTCGTCCCACGCCGTCACGTCATTGCCCGTCACCGTCGTGGCCTGGCCGTTGACCACCTTGGGCGCGAAGCCCATCACCACCCTGGTCGGGTAGCCGAGGCGCCTGGCCATCAGCGCGAACGCGCTCGCGTACTGCTCCTGGTCGCCGACCATCGGCGCCTTGGCGAACAGGTCGGTCATCCTGTCCGCGCCCTCTCCCGCCCGCGACGGAACGGGGTCGGACGCGCGGCCGTGGCTCAGATAGCCGAGCGTCTTGAGGGAGCGCTCGAGGTTGCGGAGCTTCTGGATGGCGGTGGTCGCCGAGCCCGCGTACTCCTCGGCCTTCGCCGCCACGATGTCCGGGACGTTCGTGACGGGCGGCAGATCGAGCCTGGCCGGTGCGACCTTCGCAAGGGCCTTGTCGCTCGGGATCTTCTGGGCCGTGGCATCCACGGTGTATCGCAGGCCGTCCTTCACACCGCTCGTCACCGCTGTCGTGCCGGTGGCGGTGTTGACGCGCACGGTGGTCGACGGGTCGGTTCCCTGGTACGCGTCGAAGCCGAGCGTCGTCAGGTACCCGATGGTCGGCAGCCAGACGTCCGAGTAGTCCTTGATGTCGATCTGCGCCTTCGTGGTCGAACCCGGCGTGAACAGCGGAGGCGACGGGATGGTGCTGCCGAGCAGCTCGAAGCTGCCGGAGGCGTCGCTGCTCTCCTTCGGGTCGGTGACCGTCCAGACCACGCCGTCGTAGCTGTCCATCGTGGCCAGCCGGATGACCTGGCCGCTGCTGAGCCCGTCGACCGTGAACAGCTCCGTCTTCTCCAGATCCTTGGTGTACTGCCGGAACCCGGCCAGCGGGCTCGGGTAGTCGAGCGGGTCGAACGGCGGAGTCACCTCCTGGCGCAGCACGAACCGGGATGCGGGCGGAGGCGCGAGCACGGAGCCTGCGAGAGCGCCCACCACCACCGCGCCGAGCACGACAGAGCCGACGCCGACGATCCTGCGACGCAGCAGACCGGGGTCCGCGACGACCTCGACGGACGCAGAGCGCGTGCGGCGCCAGGCGAGCCAGAGCAGCGCGATCGCGGCGAACGCGATGCCGCGGACGGCGGCGAGGTACGCATCCACGGTGCCGAGCAGGATGCCCGCGACGAACAGTGCAAGCGGACCTGCCACCAGCACGGCGGCACGGCCGGCTCCTCTGCCTTTCGCGCGCGGCAGCCAGCGCACAGCGAGCGAGACGGAGACGAGGGTCACCAGCCAGCCGGCCACGTACGGCACGACGGCGACGTACGGCGGCGCTTCGAGCGGGGCTTGCAGCGTGACGGCGTCGCTCCAGCCGAACACCGCGCCGATCACGAGCCCGGCGAGGCTGTCGAGCGACGGGAGCACGACCAGCGTGGCGGAGCCTGGCATCGCCAGCGGCGTGCCGAAGAGGAAGTATGCGGCGACGGCGATCGTGACGGTGAGCGGCACGGACAGCCGGAACAGCCGGCAGACGACGGCGGAGCCCGTCCCGACCACCAGACCGCCGATGGCGGCAGTGAAGAAGGAGAAGTGCCCGAACGCGGGCTGGAAGCCGAGCACGGCGATGGCGCTGAGCACGACGACCACCGCCACGTCGATCCAGGTCGTTGCGGACAGACGGTCGATGCTCCCCTGCTTCTGCGCTGCGGCAGTGCGGCGCGGCCGGGGCTGCTGTGCCGTCGTCGCGCCGCTCATCGTGCCGCTCGCTTCAGGAGCGCCGGCAGCTCACCCAGCGTCGACACGGTGGCGAGCATCATGCCGCCGAGCCTGCTCAGGCGGGGCTCGCCGTGCACATCCACCCGCACGCCGATGGTCTCGGTGTCCGAGCCGTACAGGCTCGCCGCCGCCCGGATCTCTGCGGGGTCGAGCTGCGAGCCGACGATCATCACCACGAGACTCGGCGCTGCCAGCCGCACCGTCGACCTGCGCACGTAGTCGCGCAGGCTCTGGTGCATCCCGTCCACCGGCTGGATGCGGCACGAGTCGTCGAGGAGCGCGGTCGGCGTCTCGACGCGCATCGTCTTCTGCTGCCAGACCGCGTCGAGCTCCGTCTCCTCGCGGATCACGTGGCAGCCGACAGAGGCGAGCACGGAGACGCCGAGCTCGAACTCGTCATCGTCCGCGAAGTGCGACCGCTCGGCGTCGAAGACGAGCAGGAGCTGGGAGCGGCGGGTCTCCTGGTACTGCCGCACCATCAGCTGCCCCGTGCGCGCAGACGTGCGCCAGTGCACGTTGCGGATGTCGTCGCCAGGCTCGTATGTGCGCAGCGCGTGGAACGCGAGGTCGCTGTCGGTGATGACCTTGGTGGTCTGCCCCTCCAGGTCGCGCACCAGCCCGCGGGCGGTCGCGGCCAGCCGGGTGGTCTTCGGGTGCACGAACAGCTCGACCTGCTCCGTCCACGCCGTGGTGCGGCGCAGTAGCCCGAGCTGGTCGCCGCGCACGGACAGCGCGGGCCCGGCGAGGATCAGGGCGCGCCGCGCGGTCGGAACGGCGAACAGCTCCTCGTTCTCCTCGCCTGCGGCGAGCCTGGGCACCATGAACTCCGCGACCCCTGCGCCGACCGGAAGCTCCATCCTGGTGGGCAGCACGGGGCGGCTGCCGGAGTTCCGCACCACCATGCGGCCGAGCGCCCTGTCGCCCGCGACGACCCGACGCGGGTTCAGCTCGATCGCCACGTCGTATGTCGAGCGGCCGAACACGAATCCGACGGCGATCAGGAACGCAGCGCACAGCGTCGCACCGAGGAAGGCGAACTCCGCCCAGCCGAACACGGCGAGCAGCGCGAACGACACCGCAGCTCCCCCGAGCACGATCCAGCCGAACGTGCTCACCACGCCGAGCACGGGAGCCATCCACCCGGTGACGGCACGCCAGGCCGGGTGGATGCGGCGGCCGAGCGCTCCGAGCATCCCGCGCAGCGCATCCAGCAGCTGCCCGAACGCGATGCGCGACTGAGAAGTACGTGCCTGGGACGTACGCGGGCGCGCCGAACGGCGGCGGCCGGTGGGTGCGGCGCCGGGCTGGGAGGCGGTGGCGGTGTCGGTGTCGGGAGCGGCGGTCATCGGCGGGGCTGTTCGTCCGTTCGGTCCCAGGTCACGCTGCGCGGTATGCGGGCGGGGTCGCCTCGGCGATGGCGCGGGCGACGATCTCCTCGGCGGTCACGCCGGCGAACTCGGACTCCGGGTCCACGATCACGCGGTGCGCGAGCACGGGGATGGCGAGCTCACGGATGTCGTCCGGCGTCACGAAGGTGCGACCGGAGGCGATGGCCCAGGTCTTCGCCGCGCGTGCCAGCGACAGGGCGCCGCGGATACTCACGCCGAGAGCGGCATCCTTGTCGGCGCGGGTGGCGGAGACGATCTCGCTGAGGTAGCCCATGACGGACGCGTCGGCGTGCACGTCGGAGGCGAGCTGGGCGAGCGCCGTCACGGAGTCGGAGGCGATGATCGGCCGCACGCCTGCAGCGCGCGAACGGTTCGAGGAGTCGAGCAGCAGGTTCACCGTGGTCTCGTGGTCGGGGTAGCCGAGCGAGGTCTTGATGAGGAAGCGGTCGAGCTGCGCTTCCGGCAGCGAGTACGTTCCTGCCTGCTCCACCGGGTTCTGCGTGGCGATCACCACGAACGGCGCCCCGACGGGGTGGCCGACGCCGTCGACCGTGACCACGCCCTCCTCCATCACCTCCAGCAGAGCGGACTGGGTCTTCGGGCTCGCCCGGTTGATCTCGTCGGCGAGCACGACGGAGGCGAAGATCGGTCCTGGATGGAACTCGAACCTCCCGTTGCTCTGGTCGTAGATGGTGACGCCCGTCACGTCGGACGGCAGCAGGTCCGGCGTGAACTGGATGCGCGACTGCGTGCCCTCGATCGTGTTGGCGAGCGCCTTCGCGAGCACGGTCTTCCCTGTGCCGGGCACGTCCTCCAGCAGCACGTGGCCGCCGGAGAGCATCGCGGTGATGACCAGCCGGATGCTGTGCTCCTTGCCGAGGATCGCCTTGTCGACGTTCGCGACCAGCTGCGAGAAGGCTCCGGAGAACCAGTCGGCCTGTTCCTGGGTTACTGCCACGGTGTTCCATCCATTTCTGTGCTGATCGTCGTCGTGCTGATCGTCGCTGTGCTCGTCGCTGCCGTGCCCGGCGTGCGCTCGTGGGTCCTCATCGTCACGGCGCCCAGTCCTGCACGCTGCTCTGCACGCCGCCGGCGGTCACGTACGCGCCGTGGTAGCCGCAGTATGCGTGCAGTCTGTTCGGTGCACCGCGATAGTGGGCGTATCCGCTGCCGTTGGTCGTGATCGACTCGCTGGTGAGCTTGCCGCCGTTGCAGTAGAAGTTCATCGTGTACGTGGTGTTGCCGCTGAAGTGATTGAGCGTCACGTCGTAGGTGAAGCTGTGCGCGTATCCGGGTTCGAGATCGCCCTTGGCGAGGTCGATCGACGGCTGCGGGTCCGGTTTCTTGGCCACGGAGACGGTGTTCGAGGTGTCGGCGCCGCCGGTCTTGTTGCTGTGGTTGTTCACAGCCCGCACCTGGAACGAGTAGCTTCCGACGCCCTGGTTCGAGACGGTCGCGCTGGTGCCGGAGGTGCTGTTCCAGGCTCCGCCGTTCAGCCGCCACTGGTACGTCACCGCGCCGCCACCCGTGCCGGACGGGTCGGACAGCGCGTTCCAGCTCAGGGAGAGGTCGCTCGGCGCGTACTGGTCTGCGCTGATCTTCGCCCCGCTCACGGCCTGCGGCGTTCCGTACGGCGTGACGGACGCGCTCGGCGCCGACAGCTCGCTCCAGCCGTCCGCGTTGTGCGCGCGGACAGTGAAGGTGTACGCCGTGCCGTTGGTCAGACCGCCGATGGTCACCTGGCCGATGGTGGTCGTCGTCACGGCCTTCGGGCCGCCGCGCACCTCGTACTGGTCGATCGGCTTGCCGTTGTTCGCCGGCGCCGCGATCTCGACCGTCGCCTGCCCGTCCGACGCCTTGGCGTTGGCGGGCGCCGACGGCTTCTCCGGCACGTCGTGCACGGTCACGCGGTACTGCCCGACCGCCGCCGCGGTCCGCTTCGGGTCCTTGGTCGCATCCTGCACGTGGTAGACCACGTTGACCGCGCCGATGGCGGCGCCGGATGCTGCACTCACAGTGATCGACGAGCCGGTGTACGTCACCGTCACGCCCGCCGGCGCACTGTCCGCCTTTGCGTCGGTGATGGTCAGTGGATGCCCGGGGAACGGGTTCACCCACGCCGAGTCGCTCGCGGCCCCGGTCAGGGTGGTCGACTTGCCGCGCTGCAGCTCCTGCGTCTGCGGCGGGTTCTTCTGGCTGGCGACCGGCCGGTTGGAGCTGACGACCTGCACGTTCACCGTTCCGGTGATGGTGTGCGTTCCCGAGCTGATCGTGACGGTCACCACGGTGGACTCCCCCGGCTGCACGCCCAGCGGCGCCGACAGCGACAGGGACGATCCGCTGAGCGCGACCTGGAGCTTCTTGTTGGTCCACTGCGGGTTCGAGTACGTGAGCTTGGCGAGGATGTCCGGGTTGGGGTGGAAGCTCGACGACCGCAGGTCGATGGTGAGCGGAGCCTCCCCCGGCTCGATCTTCTCGCTCGGCGACGTGAAGGTGGGGGCGACGTCCGACTGGTCGGGGCTTCCCACCGTGATCGGCAGCACGAGCGTGGTGATGCGGTCGCTGGTCTGCCCTGCATCCCGTCCGTCGTCGACCTTGAAGGTGATGGCGGCAGGGCCGCGGTAGTCCTTCGCGGCGGTGAAGCGGAGGGTCTGCTCGTCCCCGAACGGCGACGCTCCTGTGCTGTTGGTCGCGCTGACGCCGCTCGCGCCCGTCAGCTTCACCGATCGGCCGGACGGCACATCGAGGATGTCGGAGAGCTTCCAGCTCTTGCTGCCGCCCATGTCCACGATCTGCTGCGGCAGCGACTTCTTGATCGCCGGTGGCGCCGTCGCGTCGCCCTTCGGCGGCACGATGATGAACGCGTCCCCGGTCAGCCCGGTCACCTCGTCCTTCACCTGGTATGCGATGGCGAGCCGCTTGGCCGCCGGATGCACGGTGATCGAGCCGCCGGCGCCCACCTCGGCCGCGCCGGCGTTCGGACCGGTGAGCGCGACGCCGAGGTCTTCGACGAGCCCGGACGGGTTGGTCGCCCCGGCCAGCGCATCCACCTTCACGCTGTCCTTGTCGGCCACCGCATCCGGTTCGATCAGGTGGTCGATCGCCGATGGGTACTGCTCTTTGGCGTTCGGGGTGACGGTCACCTGGATGAACGCGCTGGCGACACCGCCCTGCCCGTTGCTGATCTGGTAGCGCACGATGTACGCGCCCTCGGTCTTCGGGGCCGTGACGAGGACGACCTTGCCGTGCACGGACGCCTTCAGGCCCGCATCCACCTGGAGCAGCTTCTTCTGCACGGCGATGGTGTAGCCGTTAGGGTCGGAGTCGTTGTCGAGCACGGGGACGGAGACGGTGCGGCCCGGCTTGACCTGCACGGGGTCGTTCCCTGCGATCGGCGGCTGCACAGCGGTCGGGCGCGGAATGACGCCGATGGTGACCGTGCCCGTCGCCGTCTTCCCGTAGGTGTCCTTGACCTGGTAGGTGAAGGTGTCCGTGCCAGCAGAGGTCGGGTACGCCTCGTAGGTGAACGACGTGCTGGAGCTGTCCGAGATCCGGCCGAGCGTCGGCTGGCTGCCGAGCCCTGCGAGCGTGACGGAGTCGCCGTCCGGGTCGATCCCGTCGAGCGGAACGTCGACCGGCACCGTCGATCCGGCGAACGCCCGAATGGTGAGCGGCTGCGGGCGCGGTGCCCTGTCGCTGCCCTTGTCCGGCGCTGTCACCACGAAGCTCACCGTCGCCTGCGCCTTCTGGCCGAGCTTGTCGGTGATGCCGTAGACGACGCTGTACTGTCCAGGCTCGGTCGGCGCCTGGTAGCGCACCGTCTTGCCGCTGACGAACGCCGTGGCGCCCTTCCCGGCCGCCGCGTCGTCGCGCAGGGCCGGGTCGAGGGAGAACGGAGCGTTGTCCGGGGAGTAGTCGTTGTCCATCACAGGCACGGTGACGATGTCGCCCGCGCGCACCGTCGCGGTGTCGTCGACCGCGATCGGCGGCTGGTGGGTGACCAGCGGAGGAACGGGGACGACGGTGATCCCGGCCTTCGCCTCGTGGATGCCGTCGGAGACCGTGTAGACGAGCTGTACCTGCTCGGCGAGCACGGTCGGGGCGGTCACCTTGACGACGGCGTTGTCGAGCACCTCCACGTTGAGGTCGCCCGCTCCTGCCGCGGCCGTCACGGAGCGCACGACGAGCACGCGGCCGGAGGGCGACACGTCGTTGTCGAGCACGCTCACCGAGGTCGGCTCGCCTGGACGCACGTATGCCGTGTCGGTCACCGCGATGGGCGGTGCGTCAGAACCGCCGTCGGCGGCCACATCCACCCGGATCAGCCCGGTGGTGGATTTCGGGCCCGCCCCGAGCGTGTAGGTGACGTAGTACTCGCCAGGCGCGTTGCTGAGCACCGTGACGGTGCCGCGCGCGGCGTCGGTGGTCACGTCGGCGCTCGCCTGGCCGTCGATGGACGCACCGACCAGGCTGAGCGGCTGCCCGGACGGCGACTGGTCGTTGTCCAGAGGATGCACGACCACGGGCTTCCCGGTGAACCCCGCTCCGAAGTCCGGCACCGCCACCGGATCGAGCGTCCCCGCTGCCTTGACCGTGATGAGCAGACTGCCTGTCGTGCTCTTCTTGCCGTCAGAGACCGTGACCTTGACCTCTTTCGAGCCGGTCTGGCCCGTCTTGCTGGTGAAGGTGACCTCGCCGTTCGGCTTGAACTGCACGTCGTCCTCGGTGGTCGACGCCGCGGACACCAGGGAGAGGTCGTCCCCGTCCGGGTCGAGCCAGTCGTTCAGCACGTCGTACTTCACCGACTGACCGACCTCGGCCTGCGCTGTGCTGGCCCTGGTGGAGGCGGGGGCCGCGTTCTGCGCCGGCTGGTGCAGGGTCGCATCCACCTGCGCGGTGGAGGTGCCGCCGCGGCCGTCGTCGACGGCGTAGCGGAACGAGATGGTGCCGCTGAGGCCCGCCGCTGGGGTGAACTGGAGCGCTCGCCCTCCCTCGACCAGCTCCAGCGTGCCCTGGGCTGCCGGCAGCGTGGAGACGTCCGAGATGGTGAGCACGTCGCCGTCGGGGTCGGTGTCGTTGGCGAGCACGGGCAGCACCGTCGAGCGCCCTGGGCGGACGCCGAACGCATCGGCAACGGCCGTCGGCGGACGGTTCACCTTCGTGCGCTGCGCGAGGGTGTCGGAGAACGACTGCAGGACGGGCTTCTCTTCGCCTGTGTCGCCCTGCACGGTGGTCTCGTTGGGCTTGAGCTGCGCCCAATTCTGCACGAGCCGCATGTTCGAGGACACCACCCAGGCGTTGCCGTCTCGCAGGTTGTTGAGCGCGATCACCCCGTGGTTGACCCGGAATTCGAGGTCGTCGCCCTTCACCGGCTGGTCGATGTCGACGCCGACGTCCTTCGCGCCATCGCAGGCGTAGAGATAGCGCGCGGTGCCCGCCCAGGCACCGTATGAGCAGTCGCCGAGGCGGACGGGAGCCGAGACGGCCGCCGCTCCTCCGGTGGACGTCGCCCCGGCCGGATGCGCGACCACGGTCCCTCCACCGAGCGGGACGCTGAGCAGGCTGGACGCCGTCGCGACGAGCGCGGACGGGTCGTCGGCGGACGGCTGCTGGAGTTTGAGGCCCTTCGCCGGCAGGTCGACGGTCTTCCCGTCCGACGTGATGACCCGGTTCGCCTGGGTGTCGAGCACCACGGGATGGTCGCCGACAGCGGAGACCTGGAACTTCCCCGGCACGGGGAACGACGCCGTCGTCGCCTCCGCGCCTGGATGGTCGACGGTGTACAGCTTCTTCCCCTGCGGCGCGACGACGAACGTCTCACCGCTCTTGCTGACGGCGAGCTGCGCATCGGCGCCGACCTTCGCGGTCGGCCTGGTCTTCGCCTTGTCGAAATCGAGACGGCCGCTGGCGTCGAGCACCCAGAGCTGACCGGTCGGCGAC
This sequence comes from Leifsonia sp. NPDC102414, assembly GCF_044765685.1. NCBI lineage: Bacteria > Bacillati > Actinomycetota > Actinomycetes > Micrococcales > Microbacteriaceae > Leifsonia > Leifsonia sp. NPDC102414. Next base: position 511,681 of record NZ_JBIWKN010000001.1, on the reverse strand, counting down.
AGCACGGACAGCGTGTTCGCGCCGTACCCGAGCTGCGACTTCTCCGGCACCTGGATGCGGCCGCCGAGCGACACGAACGCCGGGTCGATCTTGTCGACCGTGCCGTGCGGGGCGTCGGTGAGGAAGTACGCAGACCCGTCCTGGAGCACGTCCAGGTCGGAGCTCGCGCCGGTGACCGCGGCATCCAGCTCGTTGATCTGGTGGTTGAGCCTGCCGCCCATCAGCTTGTCGCCGTTGGTCACCCACACGTCTCTGGTGTCCAGGTCGACGGCGTTCACGGGGAAACCCTTGTGCAGCACCGCGATCGTCAGAGGGACGCCGGCGACGACGGCCAGAGCGGTCACGGAGGCGAGCGTCTTGCGCTTGCGGATCCACGCGCTCAGCGATGCCACTACTCTGCTATCCCCCCGGGTTCGAGAACGACCACTACGCTAACACGGCCCCTGGACGGGCGTGGATGGGGAGGTCTACCCATCCTCCCGGGGCGACGACGCCTTCGCCGCCCCCGCTTCGTCTGCATCCGCTGCGCCCGTCTCCGCAGCGCCCGTCTCCGCAGCGGATGCTCCGGCCGTGTCCGCGTCGAGCAGCGCCAGGTCGTCCAGGCCGACGAGCCTGGTCGTGACCGCGTACTCGACGAGCCGCGCCCTCCGGTTGGTGGCGAGCTTGCCCTTGCCGCCGCGGAGCCCGGCGACGCCGAGCTTGTCGAGCTTGTCGCAGACGTTGTCGAGCTTGCGGTTAAACGTCGTCATGCTCCAGCCGAGCCTCGCCGCGGCCTCCGCCGACGTCGGGATGGTGCCCCGGCCTGGCACCGCCTGCGTCAGCACGCCCTCGGAGAGCGCGACGATGAGCTGCCGCTGGCTGGTGGTGAGCGTCACCGGCAGGATCGTCGTCGAGCCTCCTGCGTCGTTGACGGTGACCGCCGTGTTGAAGAAGTCGTCCTCGCTGCTGATCGTGAAGTCGTACGTGGTCGCGCCGGCGCTGAACATGACGTGCATGGTCTGGAACACGATCGGCAGCTTGGCGCCGGGGGCCAGCCACGCCTGCACGGTGCCGGTGGAGTCGCTCACGGTCGCGGTCAGGAGGGTTCCGACGTTGGAGAGCCACCACATCCCGAAGTCGCTGCTGATGGTGAGGAAGCGGCGGTGCAGGTACGGGTTGTCGTCGATGCTGAGGTCGGCCTCGCGGCCGATGCCGAACTCGACGGGGTCCGTCACCGTGTAGAGCTCGCCGCAGTAGTCGATGGTCAACGGTTTCATTTCGAGCACGCTTTCAACGGCTCCGACGTCCTGCCGGAGCGCACGGTGGCGACGTCGATGCAGACAGGAACGCCGGCCGTGAGGCCGGTCAGCTCCGCCTTCGGCTGCGCGGTCACCTCCGGCACGTCGGTCGTTCCCTCCCGCACCCACTGGTACTGGTCGCCCTTCTGCGGCTTCGCCGTCTTCCAGACGATGGTCGCCGTGGTGCCCTGCGCGTTGCGGGTGGCGGAGACCAGCGTCGGCGGCGGCACGACGGTGACCGCGACCGTTCCGTCCTGATCGCTTCCTGGCCGCTGCGTCGGCGACGCAGCGGGTGCGGTCTGTGGCAGGAGCACGGCGGCGAGCACACCGCCGGCGACCACGAGCACGGCAGCGGCGGCGATCACCGGCAGCAGCCAGCGTGGCCGGGATGCGCGGGGACGGGATGCGGACGCAGCGTCCGGCTTCCGCTCCTGCTCCTGCTCCTGCTTCGTGCGCGCATCCGTGCGGGGACGCAGCATCGTGTTCTCGACGGGAGCGGCATCCCGCTCCGGCTCTGGATGCACGGTCGGGACAGCGCCGCGCACCACGGTCGGCCCGGCGAGCAGGTCGGCCGGCACCTCGACGAGGCCGGGGCGCGTCTCCGTGCTGTCGTGCGCGGCGGGCGACTCCTTCTGCGGCGTCGTCGGCGTCGTCTGCGGCTTCTGCGGCTTCTGCGGCTTCTGCGCGGAGAGACCCTGCGCATCCACCGACTGCACGGAGCGGGCGCGCGTCTCGTCTTCTCCGGACGGCGACGGCGGCGACTCGTCCAGCGTCCGCAGGTTCGGCACGTCGATGCTGGTCGGCGCGAAACCGAGCTCCAGCTCCACCCTCTGCAGTGCCCTGGCGAAGTCGACCGCCGTCGCGAAGCGGTCGTCGCGCCTGGTCGCCATGCCCTTGCGCAGCACGGCGACGAGAGACGGAGGGAGGTCGTCTCTGTCGATCGGCGTGATCATACCTCGCTCGATCCTGCCGATGAGATCGAGGGTGCCGTTCGCCCTGCCTGGCACCTCGAACGGCGTGCGCCCGGCGAGGATGGTGTGGATGGTCGCGGCGAGCGAGAACACGTCGCTGCGCACATCCGGCTGGGGGTCGTCGTCGAACATCTCGGCGGGCGACCACGGCACGCTGAGCCCGACGGAGCGGCTGCCGCTCGTGCCGGTGTCCGCGTCCCCTCCGCGCAGCGAGCCGAGCGATGCCGTGTGCACGGGCAGTTCCTCGAGGGCGGAGGCGATGCCGAAGTCGGTGAGTGCCGGCCAGCCGAAGTCGGTGGTGAGCACGTTCGCCGGCTTGATGTCCCTGTGCAGGATGCCGACGCTGTGCGCGGTCGCGATGGCGCTCGACAGCCGCACGCCGATGCGCAGGGCGTCCTCCACGGTGAAGCGCTCGCGCTTGAACCGATCGCCGAGCGACGGGCCGGAGCAGTACTCCATCACCAGGTACGGCCGGTCGTCGGCGGACACGTCTGCGTGGTGGATCGTGACGATGTACGGGTGCGCGGACAGCCTGGCCATCACGTTCGCCTCCGCCACGAACCGGGCGCGGGCGGCGTCGTCGACGCTGTCGGTGAGCAGCACCTTCACGGCGACGCTGCGCTTCGGCAGCTCCTGCTCGTAGAGGAACACGTCGGAGAACCCGCCGGAGCCGAGCAGCCGGATGAAGTGGAACCCCGGCAGGGCGGGCGGCTGCGAGGCGAGACGCCTCATGCGTCCTCACCGACCGTGAGCGTGACGCCGCTGCCCAGATCGACGACCGTCCCTGCGATGACGGCGGTCGGCTCGCCGCTGCGGAGCTTCTGCGGCTGCTTGCCTGGCAGCACGATCATCGTGCCGTTGCGGGAGTGCAGGTCGGTGACGACCACGGTGTCGCCCTCGACCGCGATCGTCGTGTGCGATCGCGAGATGTCGCGCTCGGCGCTGTCCACGGTGACAGGGCGCGGCGCCGGGCCGCGCGCGGTGGTGGAGGCGACGGGGGCACGGCCGACGACGATCGGCGGCTCCAGGTACTCGCGCCTGCCGTCTGCGAGATCGACGAAGAACCGCGGCGAAGGCGCGACGGGCAGCTGCTCGTGCTCGTTGTCGCGTTCGTGCTCCTGCTCGCTCTGGCGGCCGCCGAGGAGACCGCCGAGGCTGCCGGACATGATGGTGAGCCCGTCGTGGTCTCCGGCCTCGGCACTCGGACGCGCGGGGGTGGAGTCGGTGATGAACCTCGGCAGGTCGATGCGGGCGGGCTCTGCCTCGTCCGCCTGGCGCACGGCCGCGTCCTCGACACTGCGCACCATGGTGGCTCCGAAGAGGTGGTCGTAGCCGGTCGCGTCGGCGTCCGCGTCGGGATCTGTGCCTGCATCTGCGTCCGTGTCGGCCGGCTGGGCGATGGTCGCCTCGCTCACGGTGGTGTCCGGGATGCGCGTCTCGTCTGCGACTGCATTCACCTGCTCTGGATGCACCGGGTCCGGCAGCGCGGGCTCCGGCTGCGCGAGCTGCGGCTCGACCGGCTGCGGCGCGACCTGCTGCGGCTCGTCCTGCTGCGGCTCGTCCGCCTGCACCTCCAGTGCCACCGGCGCGGTGATCGGCGCACGCTTCTGCTCCTGCACGACGGCCGGTGCTGCCGAAGCGACGGTGCCGGCCCAGCTCACCGCCGTGCCCCACACGATCCCGTCGGCCAGCGGCAGCGCGGGGCGACGCGCATCCGCCGCATCCGCCGGCTCGACGGCGAGCGCGACCGCGGTAGCCTCCGCCACCTGCTGCTCCACCCAGGTGGAGACGCCTTCTGCGTCGATGCGGCGCTCCCCCGCTGCCGTCCGCACGGTCGCGACGACGGGGCCGCGGACGGCGACCATCGCGCGCCCTGCCCCTCCGTCGATCAGGCCGAAGGACGGCGTCCTGGCGAACCCGTCCGCCGCGAGCGCTTCCAGGGTCGCAGCGAACCCGGAGGCGACAGCCGACGCCAGCGCACGAAGGGCCGACGCGTCCTGCGCTTCGACGACGAGTGCGCGCGTTCCCGCCGCGACCACCGCCCAGTCCCCGGTTGTCGTCTGCTGCACGTCGAACACGTCGGTGAAACCTACCCTCTCGGCTGCGTGTCTTCGAGAGAGCGGCTGTCTTCCGGCCTGTCTTTCGTGACATCGGAAGCCGGTTCCGCATCCCCCGCCGTCGATTCAACCACGATCACGGTGACGTTGTCGCGCCCGCCTGCCGCGATGGCGGCGCTCACCAGCCGGTCGGCGACGTCCGGTCCGCCGTCCGCGAGGATGCGCGCGATGGCCTCGTCGCCGAGCTCCTTGGTGAGCCCGTCCGAGCAGATCAGGAACGTCTGGCGCCCCTCCTCGCGCAGCAGCAACGAGTCCGTGTCGACGAAGTCCTCCGCGCCGAGCGCCCGCGTGATGACGTTCCGCTCCGGATGCACGGCCGCCTGCGCCTCGGTGATGAGGCCGGCGTCCACCAGCTCCTGCACGGCGGAGTGGTCGACGCTCAGGCGGCTGAGCGCCCTGCCGTCCCAGAGGTATACGCGGGAGTCGCCGACGTTCACGACCATCCACTGCTCTTCCGCGACCTCCGGCACGCGCACGCGCACGACGCCGGTGAGCGTGGTGCCCGCCACCGCGACGCCCGACTCGTCTGCACCCGACAGGGCGCGCACAGCGGCGTTCGCCTCGTCGATCGCTGCGATGACCTCGTCGGGGGTCGGCCTGGAGCCGGCAGGAAGGGTGCGGGCGATGGACTCGACCGCCGTCTGGCTGGCCGCATCCCCTCTGGCGTGCCCGCCCATCCCGTCTGCGACGGCGAACACCGGGTCCGCCGCGATCATGCTGTCCTCATTGACGTGCCGTACCGCACCGACATCGCTGCGAACGCTCACGCCGACGATTGACGTCATGTACCGGTTTCCTCCTGCGTCTTCGCGGTCGTTGCCGGTGCGCGCCCGGAGTCCGTGGATCCGTTCGCGCCGTCCGTGGCGTCCGCGTCGTCTTCACCGTCACCGTGAATGGCAGCGGCGACAGAGGTGCCGCTGAGCTTCAGCTTCACCAGACTTGCAATCGTAGCGACTGCCATGGACCCCACGATCACGCCGAGCGACGTCATGGTGCTGATATCGGGCGCCCACTCGATGTGCTGGCCGCCGTTGATGAACGGCAGCTCGTTCTCGTGCATGGCGTGGAACACCAGCTTGACGCCGATGAAGGCGAGGATGAACGCGATGCCGTACTTGAGGTATTCGAGCTTGTCGAGCAGGTGGCCGAGCAGGAAGTAGAGCTGCCGCAGCCCCATCAGGGCGAACACGTTGGCGGCGAACACGATGAACGGGCTCTGCGTGATGCCGAAGATCGCGGGGATCGAGTCGAGCGCGAACAGCAGGTCGGTGGTGCCCAGCGCGAGGAAGACGATGAGCAGCGGGGTGAACATCCTGGTGCCGTTCACCGTGGTGCGCAGCTTGTTGCCCTCGTACTGGTCGGAGACCTTCAGGTGCCTGCGGGTGAAGCGCACGAACCAGCTGTCCTTCGTGCCCTCCTCGTCGTCGTGCTTGCTGAGCGCCTGGTGGATGGCCGTCCAGAGCAGGAACGCACCGAAGATGTAGAAGATCCAGCTGAACGACGCGATCAGCGATGCGCCCAGGATGATGAAGATGCCGCGCAGGACGAGCGCGATGATGATGCCCACCATCAGCACTTCCTGCTGATACTTCCTCGGCACGGCGAACCTCGCCATGATGATGACGAAGACGAACAGGTTGTCGATGCTCAGGCTGTACTCGGTCAGCCAGCCTGCGACGAACTGCCCCGCGTGCTCCGCGTCCCCGATCAGGAGCATCGCGAGGGCGAACAGCAGGGCGAGCGCCACGTAGAACGACACCCAGAGCGTCGACTCCTTCGGGCTCGGGATGTGCGGTCGTTTGAACACGATCAGCAGGTCGAACGCCAGGATCAGCAGCAGAACGACCATTGATCCGATTTCGAACCACGGGGGAAGAGCAAGCTCCACGGGGGAAAACCTTTCGAAGGGCACCAGAAACGGGTCCGAAAGTCTCTCCCGCACCCACTGTTCGGGTGCCGCTGTGCCCGGGCTCGAAGACTCGAACCGTGATGACGTCCACAGCGCCGACCCGTCATGGGTCGTCCGGGATACTCCCCTTCGCTCCGGACAGTCTACCGGATGCGCAGACCCGCGCGGTCTACTGTGCACGCTATGAAGCGGCGGACTCTGACCAGCAGTGTGCTCGCGTCGGCCGGGTACGACCCGGCGGCGCGCATCCTGGAGCTGGAGTTCGTCAGCGGGGACGTATACCGGTACTGGATCGTGCCGGAGCGGGTGTGGCGCGGTTTGTGGGAGGCGGAGAGCGCAGGGCGGTATTTCGGCGAAGCGATCCGGGACCGGTACCCCGTGGAGAAGGTGTCGTGAGCGACGGAATCGCCCAGCGAAGAATCAACTGAAAAAGCCCGGATGTCAGTGAAACACTGACATCCGGGCTGTAGTGACCCCAGCGGGATTTGAACCCGCGTTACCGCCGTGAGAGGGCGACGTCCTAGGCCGCTAAACGATGGGGCCGTTTTTGCAACTCAATGAGTATGCCACACCCTTCGCCGCTGTTCCAAAACGGGCGGTGCATCCCGGGCGTGGCGCATCCCATCCCGCGGCCGAGCTGGTCAGGCGAGCACGAGCAGCGCGCCAGGAGCGACGGACACCTCGACCGGCAGAGGACCGATGCGCTCCCCGTCCGCGTACGCAACGACGCCCGGAGCGTCGATGGTGACAGTACGAACCGGCTCGAACGAGACCTCGGCAAGGTCAGTATGCGTTCCGGAGAATACTTTGGGGAACATCCGCAGGAAGCGCCACTTCGGCATCTCCTTCACGATGAAGAGGTCGAGCATCCCGTCGTCGAGGCTGGCGTGCGGGACCACGCGCATCCCGCCCCCGATGGACCGGTTGTTGGCGACGGCGATCAGTAAAGCCTCCCGCTCGACCGGGACGCCGTCGGCCACGACGCGATACGGGATGGGGCGGAGGGTCGCGAGTTCGCGCAGCAGGGCGAACACGTACCGGCTGCGTCCGCGCGGTCTGGTCATCAGGTTGGCGCGCTCGTTGACGGTCGCATCGAAGCCGGCGGAGAGCACGCAGCCGAACCAGGTGTTCAGGCCGCCGTGCGTGACCACCCCTGCGTCGATCCTGCGTGGCGGGCGCTGCAGCGCGGCGAGCAGCGCGTCGATGGCCGCCTCGGTGTCCGCGACCGGGATGCCGAGACCGTCCGCCATGTCGTTGCCCGTTCCGCTCGGCACGATGCCGAGCGGGATGTCCGTCTGCGCGACGATGTTGACGCCGAGGTTCACCATCCCGTCGCCGCCGACCACCACGAGCGCGTCGACACCGGCGGCGACGGCCGCCTTCGCCTCGCGCCGCAGCAGCTCGATGTTCGCCTCATCGAGGGCGACCACCGTGTGCCCGGCCGCGCGAAGCCGCTCGATCGCACGCGGCCCAACGTCCCTCCTCTTGCCGAACGACGCCATCGGGTTCACCGCGACGACGACGGTACGGGGGGATGCGGCCATAGTGCACGATTATGGCCGAACTTCCGCGCGCGGTCCGCACGGGCCCGGTGCACCGCCCTGTCCGCCCGGCGAGTTCCGTCCGAACGGAGACAGCGCTCGACACGCCGCCAGAAACTCCGTCCGAACGGAGCGCACACATCCAGCGATGACGAACTCCGTCCGGAAGGAGAAGCGGCGTGAGGATCACGGTGACCGTTGCGCAGGAGTAATCGGAGCGTTTCCGCGCGAATTCCGTTCGGAAGGAGAAAATGACGGGTGCCGTGGCGTGGTCTCCGTCCGGACGGAGACCACGCACACGGGCTCAGCGGCGCGGCCGCCGGCGACGCGGCTGCGCCGGCACGCAGCGCGGCTACAGCCGCACGCGCCGCAGGAGCTGCGCGTTCAGCGCGACCACGATCGTCGACACGCTCATCAGCACGGCGCCGAACGCCGGGGACACCACGATGCCGATGCCCGTCGCCACCCCCGCCGCGAGCGGCAGCGCGATCACGTTGTAGCCGGCCGCCCAGGCGAGGTTCTGCAGCATCTTGCGGTACGTGGCCCGCGACAGCGTGATCACCTTGGCGACGCCGCGGGGATCGCTGGACGCGAGCACGATGCCCGCCGACTCGATCGCCACGTCCGTGCCTGCTCCGATCGCGATGCCGACGTCCGCCTGCGCGAGCGCCGGAGCGTCGTTGACGCCGTCGCCGACCATCGCCACCCGCGCGCCGCCCTGCTGCAGGTGCGACACCGTGCCTGCCTTGTCACCGGGCAGCACCTCGGCGAACACCTCGTCGATCCCGAGTTTCGCGGCGACGGCCTCACCGACGGCCCGCGAGTCTCCTGTCAGCATCGCGACGCGCACGCCTCTGCTGTGCAGGATGCGCACGGCCTCCTCCGACTCAGGGCGCACCACGTCGGCCAGCGCGATCATGCCCGCCACCTGGTCGCCGCTCAGCACGTAGACGACGGTCTGCCCCTCGGCCTCAGCGGCCGCGGCAGCGCGAGAAACGTCCGCGCTCGGCGCGAGACTCCGTTCGGCGAGCAGGCGCGGCGCGCCCACCGTCACGACGGCGCCTCCGACGCGCGCCGTCGCTCCGCGGCCGCCGAGCGCCTCGAAGTCCGCAGCGGCTGCGACGGAGAGCCCGCGGTCCGCGGCCTCGGCGACGATCGCCCTGGCGATGGGATGCTCGGCAGGCGCCTCGACGGAGGCGGCGAGCGCGAGCAGCGCATCCGCATCCCCGTCGGTGGCGGTGACGGCGGCGACGCCCTGGCGACCCTCGGTGAGGGTGCCGGTCTTGTCGAAGAGGACGACGTCGATGAGGCGGGCGTCCTCCATTGCGTGCCTGTCGCGGATCAGCAGCCCGTTCTTCGCGCCGATGGCCGTGGAGATCTGGGCGACGAGCGGGATGGCGAGGCCGAGGGCGTGCGGGCAGGCGATCACGAGCACGGTCACCACGCGTTCGAGCACGAACGAGGGATCCCCCGGCCGCAGGATCACCCACACGACAAGAGTGAGGGATGCGGCGGCGAGTGCGACGTAGAACAGGAGCGCGGCCGCGCGATCGGCGAGGATCTGCGTTCCGGACTTGCTGGCCTGCGCGTCGGAGACGAGCCGCATGATCCCGGCGAGCGCCGTGTCGCCGCCCGTTTTCGTCACCCTGACCACGAGCGAGCCGCTGCCGGAGATGGAGCCGGCGACCACCTGCTCCCCCGCGCCGCGGGTGACCGGCTTGGACTCGCCGGTGAGCAGCGACTCGTCGAGGTCGGAGCGGCCGTCGACGATCTCCCCGTCCACGGGCACTGCCGCGCCAGGACGCACACGCACCAGGTCGCCGACCGCGAGCGCGCTGACCGGTACGAGCTCGGCGGTGGATGCGCCTGCTGCGTCGGTCCCCACCCGCTCCGCCTCGTCCGGCAGCAGCTTGGCCAGCTGGCCGAGCGCATCCTGGGCACCCATCACCGCCGACATCTCGATCCAGTGGCCGAGCAGCATGATCAGGATGAGGGTGGCGAGCTCCCACCAGAAGTCCATGCCGGGCAGCCCGAACGTGACGGCCAGGCTGTATCCGAACGCGACGACGATCGCGAGGGAGATGAGCGTCATCATCCCGGGCTGACGGCTGCGGAGCTCGTCGACGGCGCCGCGGAGGAACACCAGCCCGCCGTAGAAGAAGATCGCGATGCCGAACACGGCGGGGACGAACTGGCTGCCGGGGAACCGGGGACCGCCGAGGCCCAGGATGTCCTGCAGGCCGTGCGAGAACACCAGGGTCGGGATGGTCAGCACCAGCGTCAACCAGAACTTGCGCCGGAAGATGGCGGGGTCGTGACCGGCGTGGCCGGAGTGGTCGTGCGCGGAATGGTCGTGGCCGGAGTGATCGTGCGCCGCGTGTTCGTGCGCCGCGTGTTCGTGCGCCCCCTGCTCCACGGCAGCGTGGTCGTGGCTGGACTCGTGCGTCTGGTTTCTCGTCGTCTCGTTCATCTCCACACCAGAACAGTACCCCCAGGGGGTATATTCCTCAACCCTTTCTCAGCCAAGTTGCACCGGCACCCTTTTGGGTATTTCCTGATGTCATGAGACTGACGAAGTTCGAACACGCCGCCCTGCTCCTCGAAGAATCGGGAAAGAAGCTGTTCGTCGACCCGGGAAGCCTGACCTCCCCCCTCACCGACACCGCCAACACCGTCGCCGTGGTCATCACGCACGAGCACGCCGATCACTGGACCCCGGAGCAGCTGAACCGCATCCTGGACCTCAACCCCGACGTGCAGATCTTCGCCCCGGAGGGCGTCGCGGCCGCCGCAACCGACTTCAACGTCACCGTCGTCCACGCCGGGGACACCGTCGAGGCCGCTCCGTTCACCCTCCGCTTCTTCGGCGGCCGCCACGCGGTCATCCACGAGAGCATCCCGGTGGTGGACAACCTCGGCGTGCTGATCAACGACGAGCTCTACTACCCCGGCGACTCGTTCACCGTCCCCGAGGGCGTCGACGTGGATGTGCTGGCCACCCCGGCGGGCGCGCCGTGGCTGAAGATCGGCGAGACCATCGACTTCGTGCTCGCCGTCAAGCCCAAGCGCAGCTTCCCCACGCACGAGATGGTGCTCTCCCGCGGTGGCAAGGACATGTCCAACGGCCGCATCAAGTGGGCGACGGAGCAGAACGGCGGCGAGTTCTTCGCGCTGGAACCGAACGACACGCTCGACATCTAGGCCCAGGTGAGCACACACGCAGAGCAGGCGGACCGCCCTGCCGTCGTCTGGTTCCGCGACGACCTCAGGGTCGCGGACAACCCGGCGCTGACGGCGGCGGCAGACAGCGGGATGCCCGTGCTCTGCGTGTACGTGCTCGACGAGGAGTCTCCCGGCGTGCGGGCGCTCGGCGGCGCATCCCGGTGGTGGCTGCACCGCAGCCTCGTGTCGCTCTCGGCGGCACTGGATGCGCTCGGCGGCTTCCTCACCATCCTGCGCGGCCCCGCAGAGCGCGTGATCGGCGACCTGCTGCGCGAGACGGACGCTGCGGCGGTGTTCTGGAACCGGCGCTACGGGCTCGCCGAGCGCACGGTCGACGAAGCGGTGAAGTCCGCTGCGCGGGCGGACGGCAGGGAGGCATCGAGCTTCGGCGCGAACCTCCTGTTCGAGCCGTGGACGATCCGCACCGGCTCCGGCACTCCGTTCTCGGTCTTCACGCCGTTCTGGCGCGCCTGCCTCGCCGCTCCCGCACCGCGCAGGCCACTGGATGCGCCGGTCTCCATCGCCGGAGCCCCACCGCATCCCGGACTCGGCGTCTCCGACCTCGGGCTGCTGCCGACGCATCCTGACTGGACGGATGGCCTCCGGGAGGCCTGGCAGCCCGGCGAGGATCCGGCACACGAGGCCCTCGACCGTTTCCTCGCCGAGGACGTCGCCGCATACACGGCGGACAGGGACACCCCCGGCATCGACGCGACATCGCGACTATCCCCTCGCCTGCGCTGGGGAGAGCTCAGCCCGCACCAGGTCTGGCACGCGACGGCGGCGGCCAGGGACCGCAGCAATGCGGAGGGCGCTGCGACGTTCCTCTCCGAGCTCGGCTGGCGCGAGTTCGCGTACCACACGCTCTTCCAGCGTCCCGCACTGGCCACGGAGAACATCCGCAGCGAGTTCGACGCCTTCCCCTGGCCGCGCCTGCACCCCGCCGCGCTGCGCGCATGGCAGCAGGGCAGCACGGGCGTCCCGCTGGTGGATGCGGGGATGCGCGAACTCTGGCGCACGGGGACGATGCACAACAGGGTGCGCATGGTCGTCGCATCGTTCCTGATCAAGAACCTGCTGATCGACTGGCGGCTCGGCGAGCAGTGGTTCTGGGACACGCTGGTGGATGCCGACCCGGCGAGCAACCCGTTCAACTGGCAGTGGGTCGCTGGCAGTGGCGCGGATGCCGCACCGTACTTCCGCGTCTTCAACCCCGAGCTGCAGCGCGAGAAGTTCGACAGGCACGGCGACTACGTCCGCCGCTGGGTGCCGGAGTGGCAGACGGAGGCGTACCAGGAGCCCATCGTCGACCTCGCGGAGACGCGGAGGGCTGCGCTGGCCGCCTACGACGCCGTGAAGGGACGGAAGACGTCCTGACCGGCGTCCGCCGGCGCGCTCGTCAGCGGCCGTGCTCGGCCAGGATCTGGTCCACGTCGATGCGCTTGAGCAGCGCGTTCCAGTCGATCCGGCGTGCCTCATCGGCTCTGTCCTCGTCGGCGAAGACCTTGCCGCTGCGCTCCACGACGATGCCGGAGGGGAGCATCCTGTTCAGCTCGGCGAGGATCGCGTCGTCGACGGCCTCGGTGTCGAAGTCGGCTCCGACGCCGGCGTAGTAGTCGCCGGAGAGGGTGTACGACACGATTCCGGTTTCGATTCGGCTCATGGGCGGCAGTGTAGTCCCGGCATCCGACGGGAGCGTAGAGTGCGCGGCATGAGCGATCAGAACACGCCGAAGCCCAGGCCGCCGCGCGACGCCGGACAGCACAGCGCCTCTCATCCCAGCGCCGCCAAGCCCAGCGACGGCAAGCCCAGCGACGCCCAGCCGCGCGACGCCGACGAGCTGACCGACGCCGTCACCGGCCTCGGCGCCGACGACGAGGAACGCCTCGACACCGTCGCCGAGCGCAACGCGTCCCTCGAGGAGCGTCTGCCAGGCGACGACGACCTGCCCCTCACCAAGGGGTAGGCCAGCGGATCGCGCCCTGGTTGGGGGCCTGGATGGTCGCGCATCCAGTCGGTACGGTTGCGCGGTGGACAGCCAACGGATGCGCGACAGGGTCGCCGGGTACGCGGTGATGGAGCAGGTCGTCCGGTTGCACGACGACGTTCCTCCCCGCTCGGCCGTCGCCCGCGCGTTCGGCGTGCGACCGGTGACGCCGGACGCCCGGCCGTGGTTCGCCGGCGCACTCGGCGAGCGCGAGGTCGGCGCCACGCTCGACAGGCTCCCCGACGGCTGGACGGCGTTCCACGCGCTCCCCGTCGGCTCCGGCGACGCGGACATCGACCACCTCGTCGTCGGTCCAGGCGGCGTGTTCGCCGTCAACACGAAGAACCACTCCGGCGCTGAGGTGTGGGTGGGCGAACGAGCTGTCCTGGTGAACGGCGCGAAGAAGCCGTACCTGCGCAACTCGGAGTTCGAGGCGTCGCGGATCAGGAAGGTGCTCGCGACGGCCGGCCTGGTCGCTCCGGTGAACGCGGTCGTCGCCGTCGTCGGTGCGAAGAAGCTGACCGTGCGTCAGCAGCCGGCCCGCGTGGCCGTCCTGAGCGCTGACGGCCTGAACCGCTGGCTCACCAGGCGTCCCTCGGTGATCGACGCGGCGACCGTCGCCGCGATCGTGCGCGTCGTGGACGACCCGGCCACCTGGCGGGGCACCCAGCAGAGCCCGCCGCCTGAGCGCCGCGCCCTGACCAGCGCCGACACGGTCGAACGCTTCGACGCCATCGCCCGCGAGGACCGCTCTGCCCGCGTCGTGCGGCTGGGCTGGCTGGTCGCGATCGCGCTGAGCGCGCTCGCGGTGAGCCTGCCTTTCCTGCCAGGCGGGCTGCTCGGGCACTGAGCCCGCAGCGGCGCCGCACCGACTACGGCATCGCCGGAGTCGCCTCTGTGCGCATCAGCAGTTCGAGCGCGCCGTCCGCCTCCTCCAGCGTGAGCGACACCACGACCGACTGCAGCTCGGCCAGGGAGCGCAGGTGCGTTCCCCCGCACGGGATCTCGACCGTGCCGTCCGGCAGGGCGCAGCGCCAGGTGCGCCGCTCCCCCAGGCCGTCGCCGTCGCGGACGATCGACACCGCGGCTCCGGTGGACAGCCACTCCGCGAGCTGCGCGTTCGCCGCCGTCTCCACAGCTGCCAGCGCTTCGGCGAGCTCCGCGGCCTGGAAGCCCTTCTTCCGCAGGCTCTTGCCGATCCGGAAGGTGTCGAGCGACCCGTCCGGCAGGATGCGCGACTCGGTGATCGCGAGCTGGTCGAAGCTGGGGTTGCCCCGCCCGTCCACCGCGACCTCTTTGCTCCACAGCGACGCGAGAGCGCCGTTGAGCGCGAGCGACGCCAGGTGGCAGCCGGTGTGCCCTGCCGAGAGCGCGCGGCGCACCGCAGGGTCCACCGTCACCGTGACGGGCGTTCCCGGCTCCAGCCCTGCCGCGTCCTCCACCAGGTGGCAGACGACGAACGCCCAGCCCTCCGTGCCCGTGCGCACAGGCGCATCCCCGACGAACAGGCTCTCGCCGTCGATCGCTCCCACCACCGCTCCGGCCACGGGATGCACGACCCCGTCCACCGAAAGCGTCCCCTGGTCGGCCGGCTGGTCCGGCCAGACCGGGTCGACAGCGTGGAACGCTGTCCGGTCGAGCACGATCGCCGTGCGGCCGCCCTCGACCGGCTGTGCGATGAGCACGGTGCCGGTCGAGGTGACGTCGCCGTCCGGATAGGTGACGATGGTGTCCGCGTCGATGCTGGTGGTGTCCACGGGATGGGCGAGAGGGAAGCTCATCCGTCCAGGGTACGAGACAGGTCGCCCCTACTTCGTGAGCGAGGCCACGTAGTCCTGGTGCTCGTTCATCCACTTCGTCACGATCGGGTCGTAGTTGCTCGTCTTCTCGCCGTTGAACATGTCGTTCTCCAGCGAGTACAGGAGCTTCGAGTCGAGGCGGAACGACTTCACCCAGGCTGCCGCCTCTGGGAACTTCTTCTCGAAGTCCGCGCTGGCGATCGAGTGGATGGACTCCGCCGTTCCGAGCGTGTTCTTCGGGTCCTTGAGGTCCTTCAGATCGAACTGGTCGTACGCCCAGTGCGGGCGCCACAGCGTGACGGCGATATTGTCCTTGCTCTTCATCGCACTGGTCAGCTCCGCAAGCATGGCCGGCGTCGACGACGTCATGAAGTCGAGCTTCCCGAGCCCGTACTCCGGGATGACCTTGTTCTGCGTCGCCTCGGTGAGGCCTGCGCCAGGCTCGATGCCGACCAGACGGTTGCCGAACTCGTCGGCGTGTGCCGCAAGCTGATCGAGCGAGTCGATCGGGGCGTCCTTGTTCACCGCGATGGTGAGTTTGGCCTCGTCGTTCCAGGCGCCGAGATCCACCAGCGAATCGCCGTACTTCTTCAGGTACGCCTCGTGCGTCGTCGGCAACCAGCCGTCGAACGCCACGTCGTAGTCGCCCGTGCTGAGGCCCGCGAAGGCCGGCCCTGCGTCTGCGTACTCGAACTTCACGCTGTAGCCCTTCTCCTCCAGCACGTGCTTCCAGAGGTAGGACGCCGCCTCGCCCTCCGGCCAGCCGTTGAAGACAGCGACCTTGATCTCGCCCTTGGACGAGTCGGCCTGCGAGACGGCCGCGATGCTGGTGCCTGCGACGGCGACGAGCGCAGCGGCGCCGAGCGCGGCCAGCGCCCGCTTCGGCATCCGCGTGCGGGCGGCGCCGACCGACGCGGTGAGCCGGTCGAGGATGATCGCGATGATGACGACGGAGAGCCCGGCCTCGAAGCCGAGTCCCACATCCACCCTGCTGAGCGCCTGGACGATGTCGCGGCCGAGACCGCCCGCACCGACCATCCCGGCGATGACCACCATCGAGAGCGACAGCATGATCACCTGGTTCACCCCGGCGAGGATCGACGGCATGGCCAGCGGCAGCTGGATCTGGCGAAGGATGCGCCGCGGCGACGATCCGAACGCCCGCCCCGCCTCGACGATCTCGCTGTCGACCCCGCGGATGCCGAGCTCTGTCAGCCGCACGCCCGGCGCCATCGCGAAGATGATCGTGGCGACGATGCCGGGGACGACGCCCACCCTGAACAGGATGAGGGCGGGGATTAGATACACGAACGCCGGCATCGTCTGCATGAAGTCGAGCACGGGCCGGATGATGGCGGACGCGGTCTTCGACCGGGCGGCGAGGATGCCGAGCGGGACGCTCAGCGCGACAGCGATGGCCGCGGCGACGATCACCAGGGCGAGCGTGTCCATCGCGTTCGACCACTGGTCGATGCCCGCGATGACGAGGAGGCCGACGACAGTGCCTGCCCCGAACACCCAGCCACGCAGCCAGACGCCGAGCACGGCGAAGATCAGGATGATGCCCCAGAACGGCGGGGTCTGGAGCACCCAGTCCATGCCGTCGTAGAGGCCGGTGAACACCGTGCGGATCACGTCGAACACGGGGCCGAAGAACTCGGTGACGAAGTCGACGACGCTGGTCGCCCAGTCGCCGAGAGGAAGCCGGACATCCATCAGCGCACCTCCTCGAGCTCTGGTTCTCCGCCGTCTCGCGCAGCAGCTCCCTCAGCCGTGTCGAGGAGAGTCTGGTTCATGACATCCGCCGGGATGGTCGCCGGGGGCTCCACGATGATCGGGATCTCCGTGGTCTCACTCGTCACGTTGCCGAGCGCGGCCAAGAGCGTGACGCGCGGAATCACGCCGAGGAGACGGTGATTGTCGTCCACGACGGCGAGCGGAAGGTCGCTGCCGACGGACAGCTCCACCAGCTCGCTCAGCACCTCGTCGCGGGAGACGGAGGCGATGCCGTCGTCGATCACGGTCGACAGGTCGGACTGGCCGTCGCGCACCTGGCGCATCACATCCCTGTCGCGCACGGCGCCGAGCAGACGTCGCCCGTGCCCGACGACGAACGCAGCGGAGGTCTGCAGGTCGCGCATCGTGCGCACGGCGGCGCGCGGACCTGCGGCGACGGTGACGAGCGCGCGAACCGGCTCCATCACGCTCGCTGCGGTGAGCACGCGGGCGCGGTCGACGTCCTGCACGAAGCTCTCGACGTAGTCGTTGGCCGGGTCGGTGAGGATCTCCTCCGGGGTACCGATCTGCACGACACGGCCGTCGCGCATCACGGCGATCCTGTCGCCGAGGAACATGGCCTCGTTGAGGTCGTGGGTGATGAAGACGATGGTCTTGCCGAGCTGGCTCTGCAGTTCGAGCAACTGCTCCTGCATCTCACGCCGGATGAGCGGGTCGAGAGCCGAGAACGCCTCGTCCATCAGGAGCACATCGGTGTCGGCGGCGAGGGCGCGACCGAGGCCGACGCGCTGCTGCATGCCGCCGGAGAGCTCGCCTGGCAGCTTGTCGCCCCAGCCGGACAGGCCGACCAGCTCGAGGACGGTCTCCGCCTTCGCGCGACGCTCGGCGATCGGCACGCCCTGCACTTCGAGACCGTATGCGAGGTTGTCGAGCACGGTGCGATGCGGGAGGAGGGCGAAGTGCTGGAACACCATCGAGATGTGCTTCTGGCGCACATCCCGCAGCTTTTTGGACGGCAGGCCGGTGATGGTGGTGCCCATCACGGCCACGTCGCCCGCGGTCGGCTCGAGGAGGCCGTTCAGCAGGCGGATGAGGGTGGATTTGCCCGAGCCGGACAGCCCCATGACCACGAAGATCTCCCCGGCCTTCACCGTGAAGCTCGCGTCGATGACCGCCGCCGTGCCCGAGGCGGTCACGTCGTCGCGGGTCGCCCCGCTCTTCAGCCGGCGGACGACGTCGCCGGGTTTGCGTCCGAACACTTTGTACAGATTCCGCGCCTCGACGGCGGCGATTTCGCTCACGTGATCTCCGTGGCACGCGCTCTACTGCTCGGCGTGCTCCTGGTTGCGCCCGGGTGGGCAGCGTGAACAGCGGGCGACTCAAGCGGGTCGTGCGACGCGCGAATCACCGGCTGCCGACGCGCCATCGGGGCACGCCCACACCGCCCGACCGTACGCTCCGACCTGCGGGGCCGGTGTACACGGCGGCCCCTGTTCCCGGAACGCGGGCTGGGTTGTTGCGGCCCCGTCTCAGCCGGTCGCGGTTCAGCCGTGGCGGCGAACGGGGCGACTCGACGCTATCAATGTGTTTGCACAGAAAGCCAATCGAGATTCTGCATTTCACTGTGCATTCCGCTTCCGGAATGTAAGCACATCCGCGTCAGGATGCGGATCGCTCGGGTCCTGGCATCGTTACCTTTCCGTTACCTGAGTGCGCCGCCAGACGACCCCTCTTCCACCGACCGCGGGATGTGCGGCAGACTCTCCCCATGACCTCCGACACCGGCGATCACGCCTGGCAGCGCGTCCCGATCGAAGCCCAGACCGTCGACGCTCCTCTGTCCCGTTCCGCTGTCTTCCTCGTCGTCTCCGTTGCGGACAACGACGAGGCGTTCGCCATCGTGAAGGACGTCCTCTCCGGTCTCTCCGACCTGGTGAAGACGGTCGGCTTCCGCGACCTGAACGCGCATCTCTCCTGCAATGTCGCGGTCGGCGCGGCGATCTGGACCAGGCTGACCGGTCGCGGCCTCCCCCGCGAGCTGCATCCGTTCGCCGAGATCCGCGGACCGGTGCACACCGCCGTGTCGACGCCGGGCGACCTGCTGTTCCACATCAGGGCGGAGCGGGGCGACTTCACGTTCGAGTTCGAGCGCCTGCTGCTGTCGGCTCTCGGCGACGCTGTCGAGGTGGTGGACGAGGTGACAGGATTCCGCTACTTCGACTCCCGCGACCTGCTCGGCTTCGTCGACGGCACGGCCAACCCCACCGCAGGCGAGATGGCGTCGTCCACGCTCGTCGGCGACGAGGACCCTGAGTTCGCGGGCGGCAGCTACGTCGTCGTGCAGAAGTACCTGCACGACCTCGGGAAGTGGGGCTCGCTCCCCACGCCGTCGCAGGAGGGCGTGATCGGGCGGACCAAGATCGACAATGTCGAGCTGGACGACGCGGAGCACGGCCAGAAGTCGCACAAGACCCTCGCCACGATCACCGACGAGTCCGGCGTCGAGCACGACATCCTCCGCGACAACATGCCGTTCGGCCGCGTCGGCCACGGCGAGTTCGGCACGTACTTCATCGGGTACTCGCGGGCGCTCTGGGTGATCGAGCGGATGCTGCAGCGGATGTTCATCGGCGATCCGGAGGGCAGCTACGACCGCATCCTCGACTTCTCCACCGCCACCACCGGCACCACGTTCTTCGCCCCGTCGCGCGCCATCCTGGACTCTCTCGGCGACTGAGCTGCGCGCGGCGACTGACCTGGCCATGTGCCCCGCAGGTCTCCTTTCCGGCGGAGTATCGCGCCGTACCCGTAACACTGTGACCCGCGCATTGCCCGCGCCACGACGGATGCGCCATGCTGAAAGACCCCCGCACTCAGCACCAGCACCAGCACCACACCCCTAGCTCACCGCCCTCTCTCACAGCCCGGAGTCGCCATGTCCCGCCGTCGCATCCTCACCGTCGCAGCCGTCGTCGCTGCCGCAGCTCTCGCTCTCACGGGATGCGCATCGGGCTCAGGCTCGACCGGCACCGGCAGCGCGAAGGCGGACGACGCGTACATCACGCCGGGCAAGCTCACCATCGGCACCGCGGAGCCCGCGTACTCGCCGTGGGTGATCGACGACAAGCCGGAGTCAGGAAAGGGCTTCGAGTCTGCCGTCGCGTACGCGGTGGCAGACAAGCTCGGCTTCGCCAAGGGCGACGTCACCTGGGTGCGCACCACGTTCGACCAGGCCATCGCGCCGGGGCCGAAGACGTTCGACTTCAACCTGCAGCAGTTCTCCATCACCGACGAGCGCAAGAAGGCCGTGGACTTCTCCTCGCCGTACTACGAGACGACGCAGGTCGTCGTCACCATCGGCTCCTCCCCCGCGGCCAAGGCGACATCGCTGGCCGACCTGAAGAAGCTCGCCATCGGCGCCCAGTCGGCGACCACGAGTTTCACCGCTGCGGAGAAGGAGATCGCGCCGGCGGGCGGCGTGCAGGCGTTCAACTCGAACGACGACGCCAAGCTCGCCCTGGAGAACAAGCAGGTGGATGCGATCGTCGTCGACCTGCCGACCGCGTTCTACCTGCGCGACGCCGAGCTGAAGGACGGGAAGATCGTCGGCCAGCTTCCGAAGGCGTCCGGTCAGGACGGCGACCAGTTCGGTCTGGTGCTCGCCAAGGGCAGCGCCCTCACCGCCAAGGTCACCGCGGCGGTCGACGCGCTCCGCACCGACGGCACCCTGGACAAGCTCGCCGCGAAGTGGCTCGCCACGGACGGCAACGCCCCGGTGCTCAAGTAGCGGTGCGGAAGCGCTAGCGTTCATCGGGTGAGCACCATCCAGCAGCCGGGCGCCGCCCAGCCCAGCCCTGTCGAGCCTGGCCCGGTCGAGCCGAGCGCCGTCGAGCTCGGCCGCCGCGCCTTCCGCACGAAGCAGACCACCCGGTCGGTGCTGATCAGTCTCGCCAGCACCATCGTCGTCGCCGTCCTCGCCTGGTTCTTCGTGATCAATACGCCGGGCTGGGCGGCGGTGCAGCAGACCTTCTTCGATCCCGCCGTCGCCGTGCAGGCCTGGCCGAGGGTGTTCGACGGGCTGCTGCTGAACATCCGGGTGCTCGTCGTGGCGGCGATCGGCGTGCTGATCGTGAGCATCCTGATCGCCACCACGCGCACCCTGCGCGGGCCGATCTTCTTCCCGCTGCGCGCTCTGGCGGCCGGATACACGGACCTGTTCCGCGGGATGCCGCTCATCATCGTGCTCTACCTGGTCGGCTTCGGCCTGCCAGGGCTCGGCGTCTTCCCTCGGATGCCCGCCGAGTTCTGGGGCACGATCGCACTCGTGCTCGTCTACTCCGCCTACGTCTCCGAGGTGTTCCGCGCCGGGATCGAGGCGGTGCATCCATCGCAGCGGCTGGCCGCCCGCGGTCTCGGCCTCAGCCACTACCAGACGCTGCGCCTGGTGATCCTCCCGCAGGCCATCCGCAAGGTCACGCCGGCGCTGATGAACGACTTCGTCGCCATGCAGAAGGATGTGGGCCTGATCTCCATCCTGGGGGCAGTGGATGCGGTCCGTGCCGCCCAGATCGAGACCGCCGCCACATACAACTTCACCCCGTACGTGCTGGCCGGCCTGCTGTTCGTGGCGCTGGCGCTGCCGATGATCCGGCTCACCGACTGGTATTCGGCCAGGGTGCGCAAGCGCGAGCAGGTCGGGAGCATCGTATGAGCGAGCAGACGGTCACCCCGGTGCCAGGCGCCGCCCCCGAGCCTGGCCCTGCCCCCGTCCTCCGGCTGACCGGGGTCCGCAAACGGTTCGGCGACACCGAGGTGCTGCGCGGCATCGACCTGGACGTGCAACGCCACGAGGTGGTCGCCCTGATCGGCGCGAGCGGGTCGGGCAAGTCGACTCTGCTGCGGACCATCAATCTGCTGGAGCGCATCGACGACGGCCAGATCTTCCTGGGCGACGACGACATCAGCGACCCGCGCACCAGGATGGACGCCGTCCGCGGCCGGATCGGCGTGGTGTTCCAGCACTACAACCTGTTCCCGCACCTGTCGGTGCTCGACAACGTGACGCTCGCCAGCCGCAGGGTGCACCGCATCCCGAGGAAGGCTGCCGAGGCGAAGGCGCACGAGCTGCTGGGGGCGATCGGCCTCGGCGACAAGGCGAAGGAGTTCCCCGACCGGCTCTCCGGCGGCCAGCAGCAGCGCGCGGCGATCGTGCGCGCCATCGCGACCGACCCGGAGCTGCTGCTGCTCGACGAGGTCACCAGCGCCCTCGATCCTGAGCTCGTCGGCGAGGTGCTCGAACTCGTGCGCGACCTCAAGGCGTCCGGCACGACCATCGTCATGGCCACGCACGAAATGGCGTTCGCGCGGGATGTGGCCGACCGGGTCGTCTTCCTCGACGCCGGTGTCATCGCCGAGCAGGGACCGCCGGCGCAGCTCTTCGGCGCACCACGGGAGCAGCGCACGCGCGCGTTCCTCTCCCGGTTCTCCGGCTGGGTCGCGTAGCGCCAGAGTCAAGCCGGCGACGGACGTGTTACGACGGCGCCGCAACAAAAGAAACAGGCTGTCATCTTCGTGGCAGGGGATGCGCGTACCGGGATACAACTATCCGATCATGTCGCGCATCTTCACAAGCAGATTCAACCCTGGCAAGGCCCGCTGGGAGCTGGTCGTCAGTCCGAAAGGCGACGTGTACGCGTTCCCGCTGACACTCGCCATCGCGCAGCGCCAGGTGCTCGACGGCCACCGCCGGTATCTCGTCGGCCACGTGGCGAAGGGCGCGCAGACCTGGACGGCGAGCGGGCCGTCCGGCCTCGTCTTCGGCACGACGTTCCCGTCCCTGCCCTCCGCTCTCGAAGCGATCGCCGACGAGGTCGACCTGGCGCCGGTGCCGTAGCCGTCCGCCGGTGCCCGAACCAGGAGGCGACGCTACGCGGCCGACTTCGCCAGCGCGTCCTCCAGAGCGACCCAGGGCAGCATCGCGCACTTGATGCGGGTGACGTACTTCGAGACGCCGGCGAGGGCGACGGCGTCGCCGAGCAGCTCCTCGTCGCCGTCGATCGCGCCCTTCGACTGCATCAGTTCACGGAACGCGGCGACCGCCTCCGTGAGCTGCTCGCGCGACACGTCGTGCACGATGTCGCTGAGCAGCGACGCGGACGCGGTGGAGATGGAGCAGCCGTGTCCCTCCCAGCTGATCGAGGCGACACCGCCTGCGGCCGATGGATGCACGTTCAGCGTCACCTCGTCGCCGCACGTCGGGTTGAGCTGGTGCGAACTGCCCGCCGCATCCGGCTGGAGGCCGTAGCCGTGCTTCTCCTTGGCGTGGTCGAGGATGACCTGCTGGTAGAGGTTCTGAAGGTCGGACGAGCTCATCGGTCGACTCCGAAGAAGGCGCGGGCGTCGGCGACAGCGGCGACGGCCGCATCCACCTCGTCCGCTGTGTTGTACAGGTAGGTGCTGATGCGCGTGCTGGCCGTCGCGCCGAACCGTCGGTGCACCGGCTGCGCACAATGGTGGCCGACGCGCACGGCGATGCCGCGGTCGTCGAGGAACTGGCCGACGTCGTGCGAGTGGATGCCGTCGACGACGAAGCTCGCGAGGCCGACCTGGGGAACTCCGCGGCCGGGGCCGAGCACGCGCACGCCGGGGATCTCCGCCAGCCCGTCCAGGATGCGCGCCCCCAGTGCTTCCTCGTGCGCTTCGATGGCGCGCATCCCGACCGTGTCGAGATAGTCGACGGCCGCGGCGAGCGCGACAGCCTGCGAGACCCGCTGGGTGCCGGCCTCGAAGCGCTGCGGGGCCGGCAGGTATTCGGCTCCCGTGAGGGTGACGGTGGTGATCATCGAGCCGCCGGTGAGGAACGGCGGGAGCGCGTTGAGGAGTTCGCGACGTCCGTAGAGCGCGCCGACCCCGGTGGGGCCGAGCATCTTGTGGCCGGAGAACACGGCGAAGTCCACGTCGAGCGCGTGCAGGTCGAGCGCGAGGTGCGGCGCGGACTGGCAGGCGTCGAGCACGGTGAGCGCGCCGACTTCGCGGGCGAGGGCGACGAGCGTCTCGACCGGGTTGATCGCACCGAGCACGTTCGACACGTGCGTGAACGCGACGATCTTCGTGCGCGCGCCGATGATTCCGGCGGCTTCGTCGAGGCGCAGCTGCCCGTCGTCGTGCAGGCCGATCACCCGGAGCGTCGCACCGGTGCGGGCGGCGAGTTCCTGCCACGGCACCAGATTGGCGTGGTGCTCAGACTCGGTGACGACGATCTCGTCGCCATCGCCGATCCGGAACCGCGCCGCCTCGTCTCCCCCGCGCCCGAGGGACGCGTTCGAGATGCTGTACGCGAGCAGGTTGATGCCCTCGGTGGCGTTGGAGGTCCAGACCAGTTCGTCCGCGTCGACGCCGACGAACGCCGCGACTCGCGCTCTGGCGTCCTCGAACAGCTCGGTCGCCTCTCCTGCCGTGGTGTGCGCGCCGCGGTGGACGGCGGAGGTGTATCGCTCGACGAACGCGCGTTCGGCGTCGAGGACCTGGCGCGGTTTCTGCGACGTGGCGCCGGAGTCGAGATAGACGAACGGATGCCCGTTGACCTCGCGCGCGAGGATCGGGAAATCCGCACGGATGCGGGCGATGTCGATGGTGTCGGTGTACATGCGTTGAAAACCTTACTTCCTCTGACTGCAATGCAGTCGAGGGTTACGGCATTCCCGCGCACCGTCCCGGATGCGCGTTTCGCGCACCGTCTCGTGCGGTTGCGCAGCGCTACGAGTCGCGCCCGACCGGCGGCTCCCCGACGAACTGGTGCGCCTCGGAAGCGAGTTCGGGCCAGTCCTCGAGGTCGGAGATTCCGACCCACGAGCCCCGCGCATCCACCACTCCTCCGGATGCGGGAGCCGCGACTCCGCGGTCCACCAGGTCGAGCGCGCGGGAGGCCGGCAGGTCGAGCACCAGCCTGTCGCCGTCGAGGAAGGCGAAGAGCTTCCCGTGCACGTGAAGGCCTTTCTCCGTGGCGACCACGTCGTCGTCCGGGTCTTCGAGCAGACGGGTGGCGAGCAGGTCGAAGGCGACGTTCGGTGATGCGTCTGTCATGGCGCGATGCTAGGCCAGCGCGAGCGGGCGGACAAGAGGGGTCCGCTCATCCGCGCGGAGACGGCCGCGAACTCTGGCGCGACCGGCCGCATCCCGCTATCGTGCTCGCAGGCCCCCATTCGGGGGTGGCCCCCCTCGACCGATTGGTGTTGCGATGTTGCTCCGGTCCTCTGTGAAAACCTCTCGTCCCCGCGGCCGTCTCGCGGCCGGTGCGGCTGGCGTGCTCGCACTCGTCGTCGGCTTCGGCGTCGTGAACGCGTCCGCGGCGTCCGCCTGGGATCCGGGGCCGGGCCACGGACAGCAGCAGCAGCTCGCGCCGCGCACGTCGTTCACGATGGCGGCGGACGGGTCGAGCGGCGCGACGGCGGGAGGCGAGGGCATCCCGAACATCGACTCGGTGAAGAAGACCATCGCCACCTACTACGGCGACCCCGGCACCGGCATCGCCGACAAGACCGCGTCGCCGTACATCAGCGAGATGTCCACGATCATCGCGGGCGAGACCGCCAAACTGCAGGCGGAGTACGCGGCTGCGAAGGCCAAGGGCCAGAAGCCGGCGATCGTCTTCGACGCCGACGACACCACGCTCTGGACGTACGACATGGAGGTGGCAGACATGCACTTCACCTTCAACCCCGCGGAGCAGGACGTCTGGGTGCAGGACCAGCGGTTCCCGGCCACTCCGGCGATGGTCGCGTTCGTGAACAAGGCGGCGGCCATCGGCTTCACCGTCTTCGGCCTCACCGGACGCAACGACAACCAGAAGGCGGCCACCCTCGGCAACCTCAGCAAGGTGGGATACACCCCGTTCACCGCCGCGAACTTCTACACCAAGTGGACCGGCGTCGGCGCATCCCAGCAGCCGTCGTACATCACCTGCGCCGCCGCGGCGTGCACGACAGTCGAGTACAAGGCCCTCACCAGGAAGCACATCCAGGATCTGGGTTACACGATCGACCTCAACGTCGGCGACCAGTGGTCCGACCTGCAGGGCGGCTACGCTCAGCGCGCGCTGAAGCTGCCGAACCCGACCTACTACCTGCCTTCGCCCGACCTGCCAGGCGTGAACGAGCCGACGCTGGCCCCGCGCACGCACTTCAGCATGGCGCCGGACGGCACCAGCGGCGCGACGGCCGGAGGCGAGGGCATCCCGAACATCGACTCGGTGAAGAAGACCATCGCCACCTACTACGGAGACCCTGGCACCGGCATCGCGAACAAGACGGACTCCCCGTACATCCGCGAGATGCGCAGCCTGGTGCTGCGGCAGCTGCCCGTGCTGGCCGCGACCTGCTTCGTCGAGAAGAAGCTGCACAAGAACCCGGCGATCGTCCTGGACGCCGACGACACCACGCTCTGGACGTACGACATGGAGGTGGCAGACATGCACTTCACCTTCAACCCGGCAGAGCAGGACGTCTGGGTGCAGGACCAGCGGTTCCCCGGCACGCCGTCGATGACCACGCTCGCCACAGTCGCCCAGAAATCCGGATGCACGCTCATCGGCCTCACCGGACGCAACGACGACCAGAAGGCCGCCACGCTCGGCAACCTGGCGAAGGTCGGATACACCGGCTTCACCGCGCCGAACTACTACACCAAGTGGACCGGCGTCGGCGCATCCCAGCAGCCGTCGTACATCACCTGCGCGACCGCGAAGTGCACGACCATCGAGTACAAGTCTCAGACCCGCAAGCACGTCGAGTCGGCTGCCGGCGGCAAGTACGACATCGTCGCCAACTACGGCGACCAGTTCAGCGACCTGATCGGCGGCTCGGCCGACCGCGCCGTGAAGCTGCCGAACCCGACGTACTACCTGCCATAGGGAGCGTTCCGCTCGTGCGGAAGGTGCGGTCGCGCGCGTCGCGACCGCACCTTCCGCGCTAGGCGCACCGGTATTCTTTCCCCATGGTCGAACGCACGAACGGGTCCCCCTGGTATTTGATCGGCGGGATCGTCCTCGTGGCGGTCGGGCTCGGCGTCCCCCTGCTGATCGACGCGGCGAGCGGGTCGACGCAGTGGATCGTGCGCGGCGTCGGCGTGCTGGTCGCCGTCGGCGGCGGCGTGCTGATCGGGTTCTGGGTGCGTCACCGGCAGGGTCGCTGACCGCGATGAGGCTCGGAGTCCTCGACGTCGGTTCGAACACCATCCACCTGCTCGTCGTCGACGCGCATCCCGGCGCCCGGCCGATCCCCGCCGCCACCCACAAGTCGGTGCTGCGGCTGATGCGCTACATCGACGCGGACGGCGCGATCAGCGACGAAGGCTGCCAGGCCATCCTCGACGCCATCGCGTCGGCCATGCGCGTCGCAGAGGCGGAGGGCATCGAGGAGCTGCTGCCGTTCGCCACGTCCGCCATCCGCGAGGCAAGCAACGGGCCGGCGCTGCTCGCGCGCATCACCGCGGAGACCGGCGTCGACTTGCAGGTGCTGTCCGGGGAGGACGAGGCGAAGCTGACCTTCCTGGCCGTGCGCCGCTGGTCCGGCTGGTCGGCCGGCGACCTCCTGCTGCTCGACATCGGCGGAGGATCGCTGGAGATCGCCTCCGGGCGCGACGAGTACCCCGACATCGCCGTCTCCGTGCCGCTCGGCGCCGGACGCAGCACCATCGGCTTCCTGCACGACGACCCGCCGACCGAACCGCAGGTCGACGCGCTCAGGATGCACGCCCGCTCCGTCCTGCAGGATGCGGTCGGCGGCTTCTCCGGACGCGCGTCCGGCGGCCACGTGGTCGGCACCTCCAAGACGATCCGCTCCCTCGCCCGCCTCGCCGGGTCGACAGCTCCCGGGCCGGGAGGCAGCGAGCGCAGCCTGCTGCGGCGGTCGGAGCTCTCCGACTGGGTGCCGCGCCTCGCGCAGCTACCGGCGGAGGCGCGCACCGCACTGCCGGGGATCACGGCCGACCGCACGTTCCAGATCGTCGCGGGCGGCATCGTGCTGCGCGAGGCGATGCGCGCGTTCGGCGTGGACGAGCTCGAAGTCTGCCCGTGGGCGCTGCGCGAGGGCATCATCCTGCGCTACCTCGACCACCTCGCCTGACGCGGCGGCACCCCGCTCTTGACGCACAGTCGGCAGACCGCTTTCGCGAAACCGCTTTCGCGAAACCGCTTTCGCGAAACCGCTTTCACGGTAAGGTGGACACATCCACAACCGATCGGGCGCAGGAGCACGATGAGCGAGCACGGCACGGGCCGCACGGCCACGACCACACCCACCCCACCACCGACCACACGCACAGCCACCCCCGCCGAGTTCGCGACCAAGCTCGGCCGCGTTCGCGAACTGCTGACCGCCGGAGGCGAGCACGCCATCGCGCTCGCGACGCGCGAGTCGCTCTCCTGGCTGCTGTGCGGAGCGCGCGTGACCGTCCCGACGAACGGCGACCCTGTGCTCAGCGTGCTGGTCGACGCCGACGAGGTCACTGTGCACGTGCTCGCGAACGAGACCGACCGCATCGTGTCGGAGGAGCTCGCCGGACTCGGGGGGTTCGCACTGGTCGAACATCCCTGGTTCGTACCTCTCCCCGGCACAGCCTCGCGGCCCGTGGCCGGCGCGATCGCAGAGCACAGCGTCGCGCCCGAACTGCGTTCCATGCGTGCCACACTGCTCGCCGTCGAGGTGGCGCGCTACCGCTCGCTCGGCGCCGACGTCGCAGCGGCCGTCACCGCCGTCGCCCGCGCCGCCCGCCGGGCCGACACCGAACGCCGGCTCGCTTCCGAGCTCTCGCGCGCCGTGGTCGCCACCGGCGCCGAGCCGATCGTCACCCTCGTCGCCGGGCAGAGCAGGCTCGACCTGCGGCACCCGCTGCCGACCGGCGCCCCCATCGGGGATCGCCTCATGCTGGTCGTCGGCGCCCGCAGAGACGGTCTCATCGTCAACCTCACCAGGTGGGTCGGCGACGAGCCAGGCGCCGCGGAGGCCGACGCCCGCCTGCGCGAGGTCGAGGCCGCCGCGTTCGCCGCGACCACCCCTGGCAGGCCGCTCTCCGCCGTCCTGGCCGACATCGCCGCCTCGTACGAAGCGCACGGCTTCTCCGCCGACGAGTGGATGCGCCACCACCAGGGCGGTCCCACCGGCTACGCGGGCAGAGACCCGCGGGCGACCCCGGCCACCGCCGACCGGGTGCGCGACCGTCAGGCGTTCGCCTGGAACCCCAGCGTCCCGCGCGGCAAGGTCGAGGACACCGTCGTCATCACCGGCGGCGTCACGGACGTGCTCACCGCCGACCCCGACTGGCCGACCGTCGTGGTCGGCGGCCTCGCCAGACCGATCGCGCTCCCTTTCTCCTGACCATGCTCGACGACCGACTCACCCCGGAACGGATCACCGTGAACGACCTCACCTTCCTCACTGTCCGCGACAGCGACATCGTCGACGAGACCGGCAGCGTCGTCCGCCTGTCGGGCGTCGGCCTCGGCGGCTGGATGAACATGGAGAACTTCATCAGCGGCTACCCAGGCAACGAGGAGCGCATCCGCCGCCTGCTGCTCGACCGGCTCGGCAGGGAGGCGTACGACGCATTCTTCGACGAGTACCTCGACGGCTTCATCGACGAGCCGGATGCCTCGTTCCTCGCGTCCATCGGGATCGACAGCGTCCGCATCCCGTTCAATTACCGCCACTTCGAGGACGACGCCCGGCCGTTCCGCCTGCGAGAGGAGGGATTCGCGCGGCTGGACAGAGCGGTCACCACGCTCGGCAGACACGGCATCCGGTCCATCCTCGATCTGCACGCCGTGCCAGGAAGGCAGAACCAGCACTGGCACAGCGACAACCCGACGCACGTCGCCGAGTTCTGGAACCACCCGCACTTCCAGGACCGCGTCGTGCACCTCTGGGAGGCGATCGCCGAACGCTTCAAAGATCGCCCGGAGGTCGCGGGCTACAACCCGATCAACGAACCGGCCGATCCGAGCGGCGACGTGATCCTGCCCTTCTACGAGCGGCTGGAGAAGGCGATCCGTGCCATCGACCACCGGCACATCCTGTTCCTCGACGGCAACAAGTACTCCACCGACTTCAGCGCGTTCGACCGCCGCTCCGACCCGCTGCCGAACACGGTGTACACGGCGCACGACTACGCGCTCCCCGGCATCACCAGCGCGTCGGAATACCCGGGGTGGACCCGCGGAGAGTATTTCGACCGGGCTGCGGTCGAGCAGACCTTCCTGCGGCGCACAGAATACATGCGGCGGACAGGGACGCCGATCTGGATCGGCGAGTTCGGGCCCGTGTACACCGCCGACCGGACCCAGGATGCGTTCCGCCTGCAGTTGCTGCGCGACCAGTTGGACATCTACCGCGAGCACGGCGCGAGCTGGGCGCTCTGGACATACAAGGACATCGGCCTGCAGGGCCTGATGCACGTGCGCGAGGACAGCGAGTATCTGCAGACGATCAGGCCGGAA
This sequence comes from Leifsonia sp. NPDC102414, assembly GCF_044765685.1. NCBI lineage: Bacteria > Bacillati > Actinomycetota > Actinomycetes > Micrococcales > Microbacteriaceae > Leifsonia > Leifsonia sp. NPDC102414. The sequence goes on along the minus strand of NZ_JBIWKN010000001.1, from coordinate 481,632 downwards.
CTCGAGACCAAGGCCAGGCTCGGCGTGGACTCCTGGGGCGGTTCGGACGCGGGAGTGCGAGACATCCTCGACCCGATCGACGCCGTGTTCGCCAGAGAGTTCCCCGACTTCGCGCCGTACCCGTGGGGGCGTCAGCCGCACGTCGCGGTCCTGGTGCGGCACATCCTGCTGGCCGAGCCGCTCGCCGAGCGGTTCGCCGACCGGTTCCGCGGACTGAGCCCAGACGACGCCAGGCGGCTCGCCGGCGCGTTCCGGTTCGGGAGCAGCGTCGAGCGCACCCCGCTGGTGGAACTGCTGCGGGAGCACATCGCCGCAGGCCGCTGAGCCGCCGAGCCCCCGAGCCCAAGGGCCGCCGCGCCGCCGAGGCACTGGCGAGGCTACGGCAGGGGCGCGATGCCCTCGTGCCGCACGCGCCAGCCCGCTCCGAATCCCGGCGCATCCGCTGCTCCATCGAACCCGGCCGCCATCATCCCGGCCGCCAGCAGCAGTCCCCCGTTGCCGGGAAGGTAGATCGGCAGCGACTCGTTCTGCCGGTTGTGCCCGTTGACGAGATAGGTGTTCTTCGGGCGATCCATCAGCAGGCAGTCCACCGCCAGCTCGGGGGCGCCGAGCCTGGTCGCCGTCATCGCGGCCATGGGGAAGTCCCAGCCCCACGTGGAGTCCCAGTCCCAGTCGGCCAGCACGTCGTCCAGCGTCGCGCGCATGGTCTCTGGATGCACGAGCGGGGTGCCGGGAACGACGCCCAGTGCGGCGAGCATGCTCGGGTGGTCGTCGCGTACCAGGGAGGGCGGGGTCGCCAAAGCCACGTAACGGCCATCGCGCTGCGGTAGCGGAGCCATCCCGGCCGCGACCGCGCGCCACCGCGACGGCACCGTCAGTCCGAGGCGTTCGCGCCAGCGACAGGCGACGCCGAGTGCCCACGCCCAGTACGCCAGCTCGAATGCCGGGTCCTTCGCCGTCGCCCTCGTGTCCGCGTACGACTCCTGCGCCGGCACCAGCGGCGGACCGAGGTGGAAAGCTCCGTCGTCGGCCGCGGCGAAGGCCGCCATGAACTCCGCCGTCTCGAACACGACGGTCGCCCAGCGCTCCAGCGTCTCCCGTGACGGGTCCGCCCGGTAGAGCAGCTCGGCCAGATGGATCGGGTGCGGCTGCTGCCAGACCAGGAACGGCCCGATCGGGCTCGGCGCCTCGCGGCCGTCCGGTCCCACCTGCTTGGGCCAGCGCGCTCCGGGCAGCCCCTGCGATCGCGCCGTCGCCCGTGCCAGGTCGATCACGGTCTCGTACCACGGCATCGAGCGCAGCAGCAGCTCCGTTCTCCCCCACGGCGCCTGCCAGGCCTGGTGCCACCAGTGCATCTCCAGGTGGAACTTCCCGCGCCATGAGTTGAGCATCAGACCGGTCTCCGCCGGCGGCTGACTTCCCGTATTGATCGCGGAGAGGTACTGCGAGAGCACGATCCGCCGCTCGAGCTCCTGTGCGCGCGAGTCCTCGCTGTCGGCCAGCTCGATCGCTCCGCCACTCTCCCAGAACCGCGCCCAGTGCGCGTCGCTCGCCGCGAACACCGCGTGCGCGTCGAGCATCGCGCCGTCCCTGCCATGCGGCAGGAACTCGAGCACCACCTCCTGCGGCCGACCCCCGTCCGTCGCGCGCAGCACGAACGCGTGCGGTCCGACGCTCTCCAGCTCCGCTCCGCTCACCGTGAGCTGCACGGCGTACCGCGTTCGGTCCAGGATGCGCTCGATCCGCCACCCGTCCTGGATGCGCGTGGCGCGACTGGTGTGCGCGTCCTCACGCATCCAGTCGGCCGCGTTGCCCCACGCCTCTGAGCCGTATGGGAAGGCCAGCCGCAGGCCAAGCTCACCGGTGCCGTGGATGCGGACGGCCACAGCGTCGCGATCCGGGTGCACCGCTGTCTCGGTGCGGAACGGACGCCCGGCGATCCGGAACGAGCTGCTGATCCGCCCTCCGGTCAAGGACAGCCGCTGGTCGATGTGCGTCAGGTCCAAGGCTGTGGCGGCGCTGTCCCCCGTCCACAGGCCGATCCTGCCGAGGTCGAGCCTGTGCGGGTTGTTCCTCAGCCACTCCTCGTCCACGGACTGGCCGCTCGCGCTGTCCGCGCTGAGCGCGCCGCCGAGGTCGGCGTAGAGCGCAGGCCCGTGTGGACTGTCGTATGCGTGCAGCGGCAGCGCCAGGCCATCTCCTCCCGGCGTCGAGTGCCACCCCCAGGTGCTCATCGTGCCGAGCATGGTGCCCGGTTGCTCGCCGTAGCGCGCCGCCACGGGATACGCCCCCGGGAACGTCTGCAGCCCGGTCGGATCGACCGTGAAACCGAATCCGCCGTTTCCGACGCTCAGCGGCGAAGACGGGTCGATACTGTCGACGTGCACGTCGTGGCGGGCGACGAGCCGCGCGCGGTCGATCTGGGGCATCTGATCACTCTCTCGGAGGGAAAGGGCGGAACGTGAAGTCCAGGCGGCCGGCTCAGCTGAGCCGCCCGCCTGGACTTCACGTGTCGATCAGCCGTCGGTGTCGAGCGACTGCTGGAGCTGGCTGATCCAGCTCTCCGCCCCCTTCGCCGCCGTCGTCTTGCCGAACAGGATGTCGGACTCCGTGCGCTGCGAGAGGTCGTTCATGATCGCACCGCCGGCCGGCTGCGGCGGAGAGACGACGCCGACCTTCAGGATGTCCTCCAGGTAGCTCGCCGACTGCGCATCCGTCTCGCTGAGCAGCGGCTTGACCACCGGCAGGATCGTGCTGTTGAACGGCAGACCGCGGTCGGCCAGGATCACCTTCGCCGAGTCCTTGTCGTTGAGCAGATAGTTCACGAGGAGTGCCGACTGGGCCGGGTGCTTCGTGGTGGCCGCGATGGCCCAGAACTGGGAGGGGAGCACGGAGACGCCGGTGGTCGACGTGTTCGTCGGCGGCTGCACGATCTCGACCTTCGCGCCGTTCGTGCCGGCCGTGTACGCGCTGAGCTGGTTGCTGTACGCGAAGCTCATCGCCGCCTTGCCGGTGCCGAACAGGGTCTGGTCCGGAGTCACGTTCCAGTGCTGCACGATCACGGACGGGTCGGGCAGGCCGCCGCCCTTCACGAGCTTCTGCTCCATCTCGTACCACTTCTGGATGTCGGCAGCCTTGACCGCGATCTTGCCCTTGTCGGTGTAGATGCCCACTTTGTTGAGCTGTGCCGCGTACGTGCCGAGGACATCCTGCACGCGGAGGTCGAGCCCGACCACGCCGTCGCCCGCCTTCTTGCTGATCGTGTCAGCGGCCGTGATGAAGTCGTTCCAGCTCCAGTCGTCCTTGGGAAGCGCGACTCCGGCTTTCGCGAACAGATCCTCGTTGACGAGGAGCCCGATCGCGTTTCCGCCGGTGGGAAGGCCGTAGAGCGCGCCGTCGACCTTCGCGGCGGTCAGCGCGCTCTCCGGATAGTCGGCGGTGGACAGGTAGGGCTTCACGGTCGAGAGGTCGAGGAGCGATCCCGCCGCCCCGTAGTCCTGCGGCTTCGAGCCGCCGAGCGCGAAGACGTCCGGCGCCGTTCCCGACGCGAAGTCGGTGGAGAGCCGGTTGAAGAGATCGTCGGGAGCGCCGACGGGCTCCGCAACGACGGAGATGTTCGGGTACTTCTTCTCGAACATCCCGATGACCTTGGTCATGATCGCCGCGCGGGCGTCGTTCCCCCACCAGGAGAGGTGCAGGGTGACCTTCTCCTTCGCGTCGTACGACGCCGTCGGAGCGGACGATCCACCGTCGCCTGGTGAGCCGGAGCAGCCGCTCAACAGGAGCGAAGCCGCCACGATGCTGCTGAGTGCTGCCCCTGTGAGCAGCCGGTTCCTACGCGTCATTGCGCCTCATTTCGTGAAAGTGTTTCCAGAACGCTCGGCCTCGATCCTGTCGGGAAGACTGTTTTCGAGAAACCGGTTTCACGCACGGTAGCAGCCATTGGCACGACGTGTCAACGCTCGGTCAGCTCCGCACCGGACCTGCGGATCCGCGCACTTCGACCCTCGGCTGGAACACCAGGTTGTGCGACGGCCGCTCCTCCTGGATGAGCGAGTGAAGCCGCTGCCACGCCTCCACCCCCAGGTCCTCGTGGGGCACGGATGCGGTGGTCAGCGGTGGCGCGCAGAACCGGGCGAACGGGATGTCGTCGAACCCGGTCACCGAGATCTCGCCGGGGACATCCACCCCCAGCTCCTGCAGCCCGTTGATGAGTCCGATGGCCACGAGGTCGTTGAACGCCAGCACGGCGGTGGCGCCGGTCTCCCGCACGGCCTGGGCGGCGGACGACCCGTCGTCGAGCCCGGCGCCGCCCCGGACATTGCTGACCGTCACCCCGTCCGCGGCCTGCCGGAACTCCTCGAAGCCGCGGAGCCTCGCCGCGTTCGACACGCTCTGCTCCGGCCCCATCACCAGGGCGAACCTGCGGTGCCCGAGGTCGTACAGGTGCCGCGCGAGCGCCTGGATGCCCGACTGGTAGTCGACGGACAGCGACGGAGCGGAGACCAGCGCGCTCGGCCGGTTGATCAGCACGAGCGGCTGCAGCGCTTCCGCGAGGGCGACGAGCTCCTTCTCCGGCATACGAGGCGCGCACAGCACGATGGCATCGCTCCTGCGACGGATCTCGGTGGCGAGCAGCGCCTCGTCGTCCGGCGACTCGGCGGAGTCGGCGACCAGGGCGCGGTAGCCGTCGCGCGCCGCCGTCTTGCTGAACCCGGAGAGCACCGCCTGGAAGGTGGGGTTCGCGAGGTCGGGAACGAGGAAGGCGACGGCTTTCGTCTGGCCGAGCGCCAGGGCGCGGGCGAGCTGGTTCGGCTGGTACTCCAGGGTGTGAGCAGACGCCAGGACGCGCTCCGCCACCTCCGGCTCTCCTGCGAACCGGCCGTTCATCACCCTGGACACGGTCGCGGGCGACACCCCGGCGTGCCTCGCCACCTCCGAGATCGTCGAAGACCCTGATCGTCGCACCATTTCCGTCCCTTCTCCGAACGATTCTTCCGTGCTCACAGTAACGCTCTTGTGAAACGTTGCGTTTGACTTTGCCCGCAGACCCCGGCATTATTCCGTACGACGCGAGAAATCGCTTTCACGGCCCACATCGTGGGCACGGCAGACGAGGAGGTCTTCGTGAGTAGTCTTGGTGAACTGAGAACCGTGGCGTTGAACGCCCGCCGAGGCGGGGCGAAGGTCAAACCTCGCTTCACCGACAACAAAGCGGGGTACGCCTTCCTCGCCCCCTGGCTGATCGGCGTCGCCGTCTTCACCATCGGCCCGATGCTGTACTCGCTGTACCTGTCGTTCACCAAGTACAACCTGCTGCAGTCGCCGAAGTGGATCGGCTTCGACAACTTCACCCAGATGTTCGCCGACGAGCGCCTGTGGAACTCGCTCCGGGTCACCTTCATCTACGTGATCGTCGGCGTTCCGCTGCAGCTCGTCATCGCGCTCGCCATCGCCATCCTCCTCGACCGGGGGATGCGCGGGCTCTCCATCTACCGCTCGATCTTCTACCTGCCGAGCCTCCTCGGCGGCTCCGTGGCCATCGCAATCCTGTGGACCCAGGTGTTCGGCAAGGAGGGCATCGTCAACGGGTTCCTGTCCTGGTTCGGCATCCAGGGGCCCGGCTGGATCTCCGACCCGAATACGGCGCTCGGGACGCTGATCGTGCTCCACATCTGGACCTTCGGCTCCCCCATGGTGATCTTCCTCGCCGGCCTCCGCCAGATCCCGGACATGTACTACGAGGCAGCGTCGATGGACGGGGCAGGCAGGGTGCGCCAGTTCTTCTCGATCACGTTCCCTCTCCTCACGCCGATCATCTTCTTCAACCTCGTGCTGCAGGTGATCTTCGCGTTCCAATCGTTCACGCAGGCGTACATCGTCTCCGGCGGGAGCGGAGGACCGTCCGACTCCACGATGTTCTTCACGCTGTACCTCTACCAGCAGGCGTTCACTCAACTGCACATGGGGTACGCCTCCGCGATGGCGTGGTTCCTGCTCGTCATCATCGCGGCTCTCACCGCGCTCAACTTCTGGCTCTCCCGGTTCTGGGTCTTCTATGACGACTGATCCCGCCTCCAGCACCCAGACGATGAGACCCGCAGAAAGGCACAGCGCATGACCGCAGCCGCAGACACCAGGCCCAACGGGCAGCCCCGTCCGAACGCAGAGCCCCGTCCGACCGCAGAGCGACCGGGAACGGACGCTTCTCCCCGGCAGGACCGCCGGAAGCGAAGCGCGCGCCGCCCCGTTCGCTCGATCCTCAAGCACTCCGGCCTGATCCTGCTGTCGATCATCATGATCTACCCGCTGATCTGGCTGGTCGTCTCGTCGTTCAAGCCCAACGACCAGATCTTCACCAACCTCAGCATCTTCACGAACGAGCTGACCCTCGACAACTACGTCAAGGGCTGGAGCTCGCAGGGTCTGCCGTTCAGCGTTTTCCTCGGCAACTCGTCGATCATCGTCATCGGGGCCATCATCGGCAACTTGATCTCCTGCTCGCTCGCCGCATACGCGTTCGCCCGGCTGAACTTCCGGTTCAAGACGCTGTTCTTCGTCATCATGCTCGGCACGATCATGCTGCCGATCCACGTCGTGCTCGTACCGCAGTTCATCATCTTCAAGCAGCTCGGCTGGCTGGGCACCTTCCTCCCGCTGATCATCCCGAAGTTCGTCGCCACCGACGCGTTCTTCGTGTTCCTGATGGTGCAGTTCATCCGGGCACTGCCCAAGGAGATCTTCGAGGCCGCCCGCATCGACGGCGCCGGTCACCTCCGCACGTTCGTGCAGGTCACCCTCCCGCTCATGGTCCCCGCCCTCGCGACGACAGCGATCTTCACATTCATCTGGACCTGGGGCGACTTCTTCGGCCCGCTCATCTACCTGCGGACGACCAGCGTCTTCCCGGTCTCCGTCGCGTTGAAGGGCTTCGTCGACCAGCAGTCGACGTCCGACTACGGAGGGATGTTCGCCATGTCGGTCATCTCGCTCGTCCCCCTGTTCATCGCCTTCCTCCTCGGCCAGCGCTACCTGGTCAAGGGCATCGCCACCACCGGCATCAAGTAGATCGAAAGAGAGCAATGACACACCAGACCCGCTACGCGCTCATCGGCACCGGCTCGCGCGCCCAACTGCATCTGGATGCGATCGTCGGCCCGCACGCGGACACGGCAGAGCTGGTCGCCTGGTCGGACACGAACCAGGGACGATTGGACTGGTACGAGCGGCGCCTCGCCGCCTCGGGGGTCGCCGCGCCGGCGCGGTTCGAGCCGTCCGAGCTCGCCGCGACCGTCGCATCCCTCGGCATCGAGCGCGTCATCGTGACCTCGCCGGACGTCACCCACGCAGACTACGTCGTCGCCGCTCTCGAGGCCGGCGCGGACGCGGTGGTGGAGAAGCCGCTGACGACGAGCGAGGAGGGCGTGCGCAGGATCGCGGACGCCGCGGAGCGCACCGGCCGCTCGGTGATCGTCACGTTCAACTACCGGTACTCCCCCCGCAACACCGCTTTGAAACGCGTCGTCGCCTCCGGGGCGATCGGCGATGTCACCTCCGTGCACTTCGAGTGGGTGCTCGACACCGCGCACGGCGCGGACTACTTCCGCAGGTGGCACAGAGACAAGGCGAACTCCGGTGGACTCCTCATCCACAAGTCGTCGCACCACTTCGACCTCGTCAACTGGTGGCTCTCCGACAGCCCTGCCCGCGTGTTCGCCAGCGGCGGCCTGCGGTTCTACGGCGCGGAGAACGCTGCACGGCGTGGGCTCGGGATGCGCCCGGAGCGCGGCTCCGTCGACTCGCCGCTGCGGGATGCGTTCAGCCTCGACCTGCGCGAGGACCCTCACCTGCGCGAACTCTACTTCGATCAGGAGGCATATGACGGCTACCTGCGCGACCGCGACGTCTTCGACCCGGGCATCACCATCGAGGACAACCTCTCACTCGTCGTCGACTATGCCCGCGGCGCATCCATGTCGTACTCGCTGAACGCGCACTCGCCCTGGGAGGGGTACACGGTCGCGATCAACGGCACGGCGGGCAGAGCGGAGCTGACGGTCGTCGAGCGCGGTGCTGTGCTGCTCGGCGACGACGGCCGCCCTGCCGTCGACCCGTCCGCCCACCCGGAGGCCGTCGCCGACGAGCGCACCCGGCCCGTCGGCGAGCGCCTGCTGGTCCAGAACCACTTCGGCGTCGCGCAGGAGGTCCCGATCCCGGTCGCGGAGGGCGGCCACGGCGGTGGCGACGCAGAGCTCCTGCGCGAGCTGTACGGGAACGCCCCTGCCGATCCTCTCGGTCGGGCAGCGTCGTGGGCGGACGGCGTCCGCTCCGTCGCCGTCGGCCTCGCCGGAAACCGGTCGCTCAGCACAGGGCAGGCCGTCCGCACGTCGGAGCTCTCGCTCGGCGCGGGGGCCGCGGCGCTGGAAGGAGAGCGCCGATGAGCCGCTATCTCGTCACGGGCGGCGCCGGCCGACTCGGCCGCAGTGTCGTCGCCGTGCTCGCGGAGGCCGGTCACGACGTGGTCTCCGTCGACAGGACGGAGGTCGCGGGGTCTCCGGCGACGCAGGTCGTCCGCGACCTCACCGACGCCGCCTCGGTGCGGGACGTGCTCGCCGAGCACCGGCCGGATGCGGTGGTCCATCTGGCCGGGATCGCTGTGCCGTTCAGCGCTCCGGACGACGTGATCTTCCAGACCAACACCTCGCTCGCGTTCGCGGTGATCGCCGCCGCCCGCGACGCAGGGGTGGCCGCCGTCCTTCTGTCGAGCAGCCCGACCGTCGTCGGCTACAACGCGCCGACGGGCTGGGCGCCGACGTCCCTCCCCATCGACGAGTCGCACCCCGTCGCGCCATGGAACGCGTACGCGCTCGCCAAGGTCGCCATCGAGGAGCTGGTGGCCACCGAGATCCGGTCAGGCACGCCGACCCGCCTCGGGGTCTTCCGCCCCTGCTACGTCGTCTCGCCGGAGGAGTGGAACGGCGCGCCGACACAGCAGGGGCACACGATCGCCGACCGGCTGGATGACCCGAGCCTCGCCGCCGTCTCCCTGTTCAACTACGTGGATGCGCGCGACGCTGGCGAGTTCGTCCTCGCCTGGCTCACACAGCAGAACGCAGCACCGAACGGCTCCGTGTTCTTCGTCGGCGCAGCGGACTCGCTCGTGCGCGAACCCGTTGGAGAGGCCATCGCCCGGCTGGTGCCGGCCGCGGCACCGCTGTCCGGTGCACTCGGCCCTGAGGACGCGGTGTTCTCGAGCGCTCTCGCTGAGCGTCTGCTCGGCTGGCGGGCGCGCCGCACCTGGCGAACCGAGCTCGCGACAGAGGAGGCGGCCAGGTGAGCCGGCTCGCTTTCCGTGACGGCGTCCTGTTCTTCCCCGTCACGCCGTTCGACGCGGCCGACCGGGTCGACCAGGCCGTCCTCGCCCAGCACATCTCCTCCGGGGTGGATGCGGGTGCCGCAGGGGTCTTCGCGGCCTGCGGCACCGGCGAGTTCCACGCCCTGTCGATCTCCGAGTTCGGCGCGGTGGTCAGCACCGCCGTCGCCGCCGCGGCTGGCAGAGTCCCTGTCGTCTCCGGCGCCGGCGGACCGCTCGGACACGCCCGCGAGTGCGCGCGGGTCGCGGAGGAGGCCGGCGCCGACGGCCTCCTCGTCCTCCCGCCGTACCTGGTCTCCGGCCCGCAGGCGGGGCTCGTCGCATACATCGAGGCCATCGCGGCCGCGACCACGCTTCCGCTCATCGTCTATCACCGCGCGAACGCCGCACTCGGCGAGGATACGGTCAGGCGGCTCGCCGAGATCGAGCAGGTCGTCGGCATCAAGGACGGCGTGGGCGACATCGCGCTGATGCAGCGCTTCGTGCTCGCTGCAGCCGCTGAGGGCAGGGACCTGTTGTTCTTCAACGGCCTGCTCACCGCCGAGCTCTCGCAGGCGGCGTACCGCGCCATCGGCGTTCCGCTGTACTCGTCCGCCGTGTTCGCCATGGCTCCCGACCTCGCCGTGGCGTTCTGCGATGCGTACCTGGCCGGGGACGATGCCGCACAACGCCTGCTGCTCGACCGGTTCTACGTGCCGCTGGTGCGGCTGCGCGACGAGACACCGGGGTTCGCGGTGTCGCTCGTGAAGGCGGGGCTGCGCATCCAGGGGCTGCCTGTCGGGCCGGTGCGTGCCCCACTGGTCGACCCGACCTCGGAGCAGGAGGACAGGCTGCGCGCCATCCTCGACGCAGGGCGGGCGCTGCTGTGACGACCAGGGCGATCCGCGCTGTCGACACCAGGCTCGTCCGCATCCCGCTGGCCAGACCGTGGGGTCCGGACGTGCGCGACATCCGGGTGGTGCAGGTCACGGTCACGGACGATGCGGGAGAGCAGAGCGTGGGATTCTCCTGGACTCCGTCGATCGGCGGATCGGCGGTGCAGGCCCTGATCGACACCGACCTCGCACCGTTCGCCATCGGCCGTCCGGCCGAGCCCACCTGGTGGGATGACGCCTGGCTGCACCTGCACGAGGCGGGCGGTGGCGGGATCACGACCATCGCCATCGCCGGCCTCGACCTCGCTCTCTGGGATCTGCAGGCGCGCCGGCGCGGGCTCCCCGTCGCCGACCTGCTGGACCGCCGCCACTCCCAGCTCGCCGCATACGGCAGCGGGGTGAACCTGCACTACACGCTCGACGAACTGACGCAGCAGGCGAAGCGCTGGGTGGATGCGGGCTTCGACGCCGTCAAGGTCAAGGTGGGCAAGCCGGACATCGCCGAGGACGTCGACCGCATCCGCGCCGTCCGGGAGACCATCGGCCCCGACCGCGCCCTGATGCTCGACGCCAACCAGCGATGGAGCCTCGACACGGCCGTCTCCGCCGTCGAAGCACTCTCCCCGTTCGGCATCGAGTGGTTCGAGGAGCCGCTGATCGCCGAAGACCTCCGCGGCCACGCCGAGTTGAAGCGCCGGACGGGCGCAACCATCGCCGTCGGAGAGAATCTGCACACCGAGTCGCGGTTCGCGGAGTTCATCGACGCGGGCGCCGCCGACGTCCTCCAACCCAACGTGATCAGGGTCGGCGGCATCACCCCTGCCAGGCGCATCGCCGACCGCGTGCAGGCCGCGGGCGCCCGTCTCGCCTTCCACCTGCTGCCGGAGCTGTCGTCGCAGGTGGCCTTCGCGGTGGAGCAACCGACCTGGGTGGAGATCGTCGAGGACGCCGGTTTCGCCGAGCTCGGCGCCCTCACGTCGCCCACAGGGCTGGTCGTGCACGACGGCGTGGTGTCCGGCGGTCCCCTGCTCGGGCTCGGCTTCCGGTTCCGCTGACGTCGCTCTCCCTCCCGTCCCGTTCTCGTTCTCGTTCTCATTTCGACTTTCCGCACCTCTCCGATCGGAGCATCCATGATCAGCTCGTCCACCACGACGTCGACCACCTCCGGCACGTCGTCCGCCCCGTCCACCGCTGCGGAGGTCGACGCCGTCGTCCGCCAGGCCGCGGATGCCTTCCACCGCATCGGCCGCCTCCCCGACTCCAACAGAGCGCACTGGCTGCGCGCCGTGGCCGACCGCCTCGACGCGGCGACGGACGAGCTCGTGGCCATCGCCGCTCGCGAGACCGGGCTCGGCGACGCCCGGCTGCGTGGGGAGGTCGCACGCACCACCGGGCAGCTCCGGATGTTCGCCTCCGTCGTCGAGGAGGGCTCATACCTCGAGGCGATCATCGACCACGCCGCTCCGGATGCGAACCCTCCTCGCCCCGACCTCCGCCGGCTGCTGCGCCCACTCGGCCCCGTCGCCGTGTTCGCGGCATCGAACTTCCCGTTCGCGTTCTCCGTGGCGGGCGGCGACACCGCCTCTGCCATCGCGGTCGGGGCGCCGGTGATCGTCAAGGCGCACTCCGGGCATCCCGAACTGTCGGAACGAACCGCCGGCCTCGTCACGGCTGCGCTGACGGAGGCGGGGGCGCCGGAGGGGACGTTCGCGCTCGTCGCCGGGCGGCAGGCGGGGGTGGAGCTCATCGAGCATCCACTGGTCGCAGCCGGCTCCTTCACCGGGTCAGTGGCCGGCGGGCGCGCTCTGGCCGACCGGGCAGCCGCCCGGCCGGCGCCCATCCCGTTCTTCGGCGAGCTGGGCAGCATCAACCCCGTCGTGGTGACGGCCGAGGCGGACGCCGCCCGCGGAGCCCAGCTCGCCGAGGGCCTCGCCGCCTCGTTCCAGGGCAGCGCAGGCCAGCTGTGCACGAAACCCGGCCTGGTCTTCGTGCCGGAGGACTCCGCTGTCGAGGCGGCACTCGCCGCCCACGTCGGCGCCGCCCAGCACCGCCTCCTCACCGACGCCATCGACGCCGGCTTCCGCCACGGCGTCGCCGCTCTCGCGGCGGTGCCCGGCGTCGAGCTGGTGGCAGAGGGCGCAGCCGGCGCAGGCGCGCCCACCGCCGTCGTGTACGCGGTCGCCCTGGCCACCTTCGCGGACGAGCGCTACCGCGAGCTGCTGACGACCGAGGTGTTCGGCCCGGCGACCCTGCTCGTGCGCTACCCGGGCGCCGAGCCGCTCGCGCCGCACCTCGACGCGCTCGATGGCTCGCTCACGGCCACCATTCACGCCGAACCGGGCGACGACATCGCCGACCTGGTCGAGATCCTCGCCGACCGCGCAGGGCGCCTCCTCTTCGGCGGTTGGCCGACCGGCGTCGCCGTCACCTGGTCGCAGCACCACGGCGGCCCCTGGCCCGCCACCACGTCCCAGCACACTTCGGTCGGAGCCACGGCCACCCGCCGCTTCCAGCGCCCCATCGTGTTCCAGGACGCGCCGGAGCGGCTGCTCCCCGCAGCGCTCGTGGAGAAGAACCCGCTCGGCATCCCGCGGAGGGTGGACGGGGTGCTGCGCGCCGCCTCGCGGTAGGGCTCCGCCGTCTCGGTCGTTGGAGCCCGTCCGAGGCGAGGGGCCCCCGTCAGAGGGCGGACGCGTCACACAAACAAAAAAGACCCGGATGACCGGGCCTTTCTCACTGCTGGGGTACCTGGACTCGAACCAAGAACAACGGTACCAGAAACCGCCGTGTTGCCAATTACACCATACCCCACCGTTCCGAACCGAAGCCCGGGCACGAGAGTCAACTTTATCCTACGCCGACCCTCAATTACAAAACGGCGATCCCGGGCGCGCCGTCGATCGCGAGGCCGATCAGGTCGCGGTTGATCGCGGCGGCCGCCACGGCGCCAGAACCGGCCGCGACGATGAGCTGCTGGGGGCCGGGCGGCGTCGTCTCGCCGACCGCATAGACCCCCGGCACCGAGGAGCGGCCGTGCGCGTCCGTGAGCAGGTAGCCGTCGTCGTCCGTCTCGAGGTCCAGGCCGGACACGAACGCGAGCGACGGGGTCCAGAGCGGGCGCACGAATCCGCCTGCGCGCTCGATGACCGTGCCGTCGACGAGGCGCACGCCCGTCATGGTGCCGCGCTCTCCCACCACATCGTCGATCGCCCGGCGTTCGACGCGAACGCCGAGCCTGGCCAGCACTCGCTCGTCGTCGTCGCTCACCGTGCCTGCCGCGTTGGTGAAGACGATCAGGTCGTCCGTCCACTGAGTGAGCAGCATGGCCCGCTCCGCGAGATCATTCGTCTCCCCGATCAGCGCGAGCGGCGCATCCGCCTTCTCGTAGCCGTCGCACTCCACACAACTGTGCAGCTGGGTGCCGTAGTACGCCCGGATGCTCGGCACGGCAGGCAACGTCTCCTGCAGCCCCGTGGCGAGCACCACTGTCTGCGCGACCACGTCGATGTCCGCCGCACCGCGCACGCCGGTCGCGCGTACCCGGAATCCGGCGCCGGAGACCTCGATGCTCTGCGCGAGCGCGAACGCCACCTCGCCGTTGTCGTACGCTTCGACCTCCTCGCGGCCGATCCGGCGCAGTTCGAGGGGGGCGATGCCGTCGCGCGTCAGGTAGCCGCGCGCCACCAGGGTCGCGGCGTGCCGCGGTCGATTGCTGTCGATCACGAGCACGTCACGGCGCGCACGCACCAGGTTGAGCGCGGTGGACAACCCGGCAGGCCCGCCGCCGATGACGACGACCTCGTGTGACTCGCGTGGCACGACCGGCGCCTATCCGAGGCTGGCGGAGAGTGCGTCGAGCCGCGCGATGGTCTCGGCCTTGCCCAGGATCTCCATCGACTCAAACAGCGGAGGCGAGATGCGGCGACCGGAGATCGCGACGCGCAACGGCCCGAAGGCCACGCGTGGCTTGAGTCCGAGGCCCTCGATCAGCGCGTCCCGCAGCGCGGACTCGATGGCGTCGTGCGTCCACTCGTCCTGCGGCACCAGTTCGAGCGCACCGATGGATGCGGCGAGCACCTCACCGGCGTCGGCCGGCAGCGAGGCGCGTGCGTCGTCCTCCACCGTCAGCGATGCGGCATCGGTGAACAGGAAGCCGAGCATCCCCGGCGTCTCGCCGAGCAGCTGCACGCGCTCCTGCACGAGCGGCGCGGCCTCGGCGAGGATCGCCCGCTGCGCGTCGCTCAGCGGCTCGGTGAGGATGCCGGCGGCCACCAGGTACGGGATGGTCCGCTCCGCGAAGTCGGAGACCTCCAGCAGCCGGATGTGGTCGCCGTTGATCGACTCGGCCTTCTTCAGGTCGAATCTCGCCGGGTTCGGGTTGACGTCGACCACATCGAACGCCGCGACCATCTCGTCGATCGAGAACACGTCGCGGTCGTGGGTGAGCGACCACCCGAGCAGCGCCAGGTAGTTGACGAGCCCCTCCGGGACGAACCCGCGGTCGCGGTGGTGGAACAGGTTGGACTCCGGGTCGCGCTTGGAGAGCTTCTTGTTGCCATCGCCCATCACGTACGGCAGGTGGCCGAAGCGCGGAACGAACGTGGTGATGCCCGCCTCGATCAGCGCGTGGTACAGCGCGATCTGCCGCGGCGTCGACGACAGCAGGTCCTCGCCGCGCAGCACGTGGGTGACGCCCATCAGCGCGTCGTCCACCGGGTTCACGAACGGGTACAGCGGGTGGCCGTTGGGCCGCACGACGACGAAGTCGCTGAACGATCCGGCCGGGAAGGTGATCTCGCCGCGCACCAGGTCGTCGAAGCTGAGGTCGGTGTCCGGCACGCGCAGACGCAGCGCAGGCTCGCGGCCCTCCGCGCGGTACGCCTCCTTCTGCGCATCCGTGAGCTCGCGCTCGAAGTTGTCGTAGCCGAGCTTGGGGTCACGACCGAGCGAGACGTTGCGCGCCTCGATCTCCTCGCCGGTGGCGAAGCTCTCGTAGATGTGGCCGGACGCCTTCAGCTTCTCGATCACGTCGCGGTAGATGTCGTAGCGCTCCGACTGCCGGTACGGCCCGTCCGGACCGCCGACGTTCACGCCCTCGTCCCAGTCGAGCCTCAGCCAGGTGAGCGCCTCGATGATCTGGCCGTAGCTCTCCTCGCTGTCGCGGGCCGCATCCGTGTCCTCGATGCGGAAGACGAGCTTGCCGCCGGTGTGCCGCGCGTACGCCCAGTTGAACAGTGCGGTGCGGATGAGGCCGACGTGCGGCGTGCCGGTCGGCGACGGGCAGAACCGGACGCGGACGTCGGAGCCGGTGGCCGTGGAGAACGGGTGCGAGATGGAGTCAGACATACTCCCCCAATCCTACTTGGCGGCACGCACCGGATTCACGAGGGAGCCGACGCCTTCGATCTCCACCTCGACCGTGTCTCCCGCGACGATCGGCCCGATCCCCGCGGGGGTGCCCGTGAGGATCACATCCCCCGGCAGCAGCGTGAACACGCTCGACGCGTACTCGACGATCGAAGGGATGTCGTGCACCATGTCCGCGATCGTGGCGTCCTGCTTGAGCTCGCCGTTCACGCGCGTGCGCAGGTAGGCGTCCGGCTTCAGCTCTGTCTCGATCACCGGGCCGAGCGGGCAGAAGGTGTCGAAGCCTTTGGCGCGGGTCCACTGGCCGTCGCTCTTCTGCAGGTCGCGGGCGGTCACGTCGTTGGCGACGGTGTAGCCGAAGATGTACTCGTGTGCGTCCTCGGCGGACACGTTGCGCGCGATCTTCCCGATCACCACGGCGAGTTCGCCCTCGAAGTCGACCTGCTGGGACTGCGGCGGCAGCACGATGGCGTCGCCCAGCCCGATCACGGCCGTGTTCGGCTTGAGGAACAGCAGTGGCTCCTCCGGAGCGTCCCCGCCCATCTCCGCGGCATGGTCGCGGTAGTTCTTGCCGACGGCGACCACCTTGGAGCGCGGGATGACGGGGGCGAGCAGCGCGCCCACCTTGTTGAGCGGCACCCGCTCCCCTGTCGTGTCGAACCCGGCGAACATCGGGTCCCCAGCGAGGACGACGAGTGCGTCCTCGTCGACGATTCCGTAGTCGATGGCGCCCTCGTGGCTGAAGCGTGCGATTTTCACGCTTCCGAGCCTACTGCGGTCAGGCGACGGTCAGCGCGCTGACGATCCGCTCGACCGCCGGCGTCTGGATGCCGCTGGCCGCGCCGATCCGCAGCAGCGCTCCGCCGAGGGCATCCAGTTCGTTGGGCGCTCCGACCGCCAGATCCTCCTGCAGCGAGGTGCGCATCCCGCCTGGGACACCGCCGAGGACCTCGACGAGCTGCAGTGTGGATGCAGGCGCCCCTGACGCGTTCGAGCACGCGACCACCTCGGTCAGCAACGCTTCCGTCAGCTCCGGGTCCTCGCTGATCGCCGCGCCGACCGGCTGTCGCCAGTACGACGTGAGCAACGCGATCGAGGCGAGCATCCGGTATTTGGCCCAGAGCACATCGACCTCCGTCCCTCGCACGCGCACGGCGGGCCCTGCGTCCGTCAGCGCCGCCACTGAGGAGAACCCTGCCGCCGCCTCCGGCGCCTCGATCCGCACCCACGGGCTCCGCAGCTCGATCACCGACCTGGATGCGCGCAGCGCGGAAACCGCGATGGCCGCGCCGGCGACGGGCACCCCGGGCAGCGCATCCCGGAGCGGCGCCATGTGCTCGACGCCGTTCAGCAGCGACAGCACCTCGACCGGATGGGAGGCGGCGATCCCGGGCAGCACGTCGTCGAGCCCGTAGGTCTTGGTGGCCAGGATGATGCTCGCGCCCTCCGGCACGTCGATGCTCGCCCGCACGGGCTCGACGCCGGTGCCGAATCGTTCGGCGGCGAAGGCGGCCGCTGCGCCGTCGCCGCGCACCTCGATGCCGTGCTCCTCGAAAGCGGCGACGGTCGCTGGTCGTCCGACCGCCACCACGTCGTGGCCCGCGCGGTGCAGCAGCCAGGCGAGGAGACCGCCGACGGCCCCCGGTCCGACGACGGCGATGGTGGGGCGCTGCTCGGTGCTCATGACACCGATGCTAGCGACCACGCCGCCCCGTCCAGCCCGAGCATCGCGGAGGCCGTGGTCGCGATGGCGGGGACAGCATCCGCCCCTGCCGCCCCGACGAGATTGATGGTGCGGTGGTCGTGGTTGACCGTCGGGCGGACCACGACGCCGTCGTTCCGCCCTGCCGAGCCGACCGCGAGCGACGGGATGAGCGCGACGCCCACCCCCTCGGCGACCATGCTCACCACGGCCACGAAGTTGTCGGTCTCGTATGCGATCCTCGGCACGAAGTCGCGCGCGTCCGTCAGCTCCAGCAGGTGGCCGCGGCAGCGAGGACAGCCGGCGATCCAGGACTCGTCCGCGAGGTCGGCGAGGTCGACCTCCTCCGCGTCGGCGAGCCGATGCCCTGCGGGGAGGACGAGCAGCATCTCGTCGCGCCAGACAGGGACCACCGCGAGCCCTCTGGCGCTCTCCCGATGCGGGTCGACTCTGTCACCTGGATAGCTGAACGTGATCGCGAGGTCGGCGGTCTGCGCCCGCACGGCCGCGACGGCCTCCGGCGGCTCCGCCTCCGTGTAGGTGATCGTCACTCCGGGATGCGCCGCCCCCATCGTGCGCAGCAGCCGGGGCACGATGGTCGACGACGCGGACGGGAACGCCGCCAGCCGCACCCGCCCAGAGCGCAGGCCGTGCAGGTCGGCGAGTTCGCCCGCCGCAGCGTCCAGGGCCGTCGTCACCGTCGTCGCGTGCCTGGCGAGCACCCGCCCCGCCTCCGTCAGCCGCACGCCGCGACCCGCCCTGGTGACCACGGGCATCCCGAGCCTGGCCTCCAGTCGTTTCAGGTGCTGGCTGATCGCGGGCTGGCTGTAGCCGAGCGCGTCGGCGGCGCGGGTGATGGACCCGTGGTCTGCGATGGCGCGGACCACGCGCAGGCTGTGGGAGTCGAGGTCGTCGAGGGACACAGCCATACATAACCACAGATGATGGATGGGATTCAACACCTGTTCTTCTCGAATGGATGCGCGACCGTCACGCTGGTCTCATGCCCGCACCCGTCACGATCACAGCGACCGGCACAGCCGCAACCGCAGCCACGGCCACAGACCGGCTCGCCGCCGCGCGTGCCGCGTTCGTGCTGGGCGACGGCTACCTGGCGGCCTGCACGCAGGGGCTCCCGCTGCACGCGACGCTCCGCGCATCCCTGGCGGAGCTGAACGCCTGGGAACGCGGAGAGGCGACGCCGGCGGCATACGGAGCTGCGGTGGAGCAGGCGCGCGCGTCGTTCGGCCGCATCGTCGGCGTCGCCGCCGACCGCGTGGCGATCGGCTCGCAGGTCTCCGTGCTCGCCGCCCTGGTCGCGGCCTCCGTCCCCGACGGAGCGGAGGTGGTCTGCGTCGACGGTGACTTCAGCTCGATGGTCTTCCCGTTCCTCGCTCAGGCGCACCGCGGGGTCAGCGTCGTGCACGCTCCGCTCGACCGGCTCGCCGACGCGATCGGGCAGCGCACCTGGCTGGTCGCGTTCTCGCTCGTCCAGTCGGCGACGGGCGCCATCGCAGACGCGGACGCCGTCATCGACGCCGCCGCCCGCCACGGCGCCCGCACCTTCGCAGACCTGACCCAGGCTGCGGGATGGCTGCCCGTCGACGCCTCCCGCTTCGACGTCACCGCCTGTCACGCGTACAAGTGGCTCTGCGCCCCGCGCGGCTCCGCGTTCCTCACCGTCGGCGACCGGATGCTCGGAGACCTCCGCCCCGCCCAGGCGGGCTGGTTCGCCGGCGACGATCCGTGGTCGTCCTGCTACGGTCCCACGATGCAGCTGGCAGGGGATGCGCGCCGCTTCGACGTCTCCCCCGCCTGGCCGGTCTGGCCCGGCACGGCGGCCGCGCTCGGGTTCTTCGCGGACCTCGACCTGCACGAGGTGCGCGCGCACACGGCCGGCCTGGGCGACGGGCTCAGCGAGCGACTGGGCATCCCGGCGCTCGGACAGTCGATCGTCACCTGGCCGGACGCCGACGGCTCTGCACTCGCAGCGCTCGCCTCGTCCGGTCTCCGTGTCTCCGGACGCGCCGGACGTGTCAGGGTGGCGTTCCACCTCTGGAACACGTCCGACGACATCGAGCGGGTCGCCGGCGCGCTCGGCAGGGGCTGACCCCGCCGCGGAATCAGCCGTCCAGCCGCACCATCCAGTTGTGGCGGTCGCGCACGCGGCCGTACTGGATGTCCGTGAGCTCCTGGCGCAGGGCCATCGTGAGCTCGCCTGGAGGGGCGGTGATGTCGCCGACCGTGAAGGTGTCCGACTTGAGCTCGCCGATCGGAGTGATCACCGCGGCCGTGCCGCACGCGAACACCTCGACGATGTCGCCGGACTCCACGCCGACGCGCCACTCGTCGATCGTCACCTTGCGCTGCTCCACCGTGTGGCCGCGGTCGCGGGCGAGCTGCAGCACCGACTCGAGCGTGATGCCCTCCAGGATGCTGTCCGACTCCGGGGTGACGAGCGTGCCGTCCTTGTAGACCAGCACCACGTTCATCCCGCCGAGCTCTTCGAGGTACTTGCCCTCCACGGAGTCGAGGAACAGCACCTGCGCGCAGCCGTGCTCAGCGGCCTCGGCCTGGGGCAGCAGGCTGGATGCGTAGTTGCCGCCGGTCTTCGCCGCTCCCGTTCCGCCCTTGCCTGCGCGGGACCAGTGGTCGGAGAGCCAGATCGAGACCGGGTTCACTCCACCGGCGAAGTATGCGCCCGCCGGGCTCGCGATCAGGTAGTACGCGACCTTGTTGGCCGGTCGCACGCCGAGGAACGCCTCCTTGGCGAACATGAACGGCCGCAGGTACAGGCTCGTCTCCGGCGCACTCGGCACCCAGTCGCCGTCGAGGGCGATGAGCTGCTTGAGCGAGTCGATGAAGTACTCGACCGGCAGCTGAGGCAGTGCGAGGCGGTACGCGGAGCGCTGCATCCTGGCGGCGTTGGCCTCCGGGCGGAAGGTCCAGATCGACCCGTCCTCGTGGCGGTACGCCTTCAGCCCCTCGAAGATCTCCTGCGCGTAGTGCAGGACGGCCGCGGACGGCTCGAGCTGGATCGGGCCGTACGGCGAGACCCTCGGCCGGTGCCAGCCGCCCTTGACCGACCAGCACAGATCGACCATGTGGTCGGTGAAGTAGTTGCCGAAGCCCGGGTTCGCGAGGATCTCCTCACGCTCGGCTGCGCTGCGCGCCTCCTCGTTGCGAGTGACGGCGAACGCGAGTCCGCTGGGGGTCGGGGCGCCCGTGAGGGTGATGCTGGTCGGAGATGTCATGAGAATCCTTTGCGCTGCGCTCGTTCGAAGCGGATGAACTAATTCTGCGCCACGGCGGCGGCGATCGCGTCGCCGATTTCGGCGGTGGCGCGGGATGCTGTGCCGCGGCTGGCGAGGTCGGCGGTCACCGCCTGCTCGACGCGCTCCGCGAGCTCCGTCCGTCCGAGGTGACGGAGCAGGAGTGCAACGGAGAGGATCGCAGCGGTGGGGTCGGCCTTCTGCTGGCCTGCGATGTCGGGGGCCGATCCGTGAACCGGTTCGAACATGCTGGGGAATTCGCCTGCAGGGTTGATGTTGCCCGAGGCCGCCAGTCCGATGCCGCCGCTGATTGCGGCCGCGAGATCGGTGAGGATGTCGCCGAAGAGGTTGTCTGTGACGATCACGTCAAATCTAGCAGGATTCGTGACGAGGAAGATCGTGGCGGCGTCGACGTGCAGGTAGTCGACGGCGACCTCCGGATGCTCGGCGGCGACCGCATCCACGATCCGCTTCCACAGCGATCCTGCGAACGTGAGCACGTTGGTCTTGTGCACGAGGGTGAGCTTCTTGCTGCGCTGCTCCGCCTGCTCGAACGCGTAGCGGACAACGCGCTCGACGCCGTATGCGGTGTTCACGGAGACCTCGTTGGCGATCTCGTGGGGCGTTCCCTGGCGGATGGCGCCTCCGTTGCCGACGTACGGTCCCTCCGTTCCCTCGCGGACGACGACGAAGTCGACCTCTCCCGGGTCGGCGAGCGGGCTGGCGATGCCGGGGAACAGCGTGGTCGGGCGAAGGTTGACGTAGTGGTCGAGCGTGAAGCGGAGCTTCAGCAGCAGCCCGCGTTCGATGTTCGCACCGGCGAGGCGCGGGTCGCCAGGCACGCCGCCGACCGCTCCGAGCAGGATCGCGTCGTGCTCCTTGATCGCGTCGAGGTCCGCGTCGGTGAGCACGTCACCCGTCTCCAGGTAGCGCTGCGCGCCCAGAGAGAACGGCGTCTTCTCGAACGTCAGATCGGTGCCCGCTGTGACGGCGTCCAGCACCTTGACCGCCTCGGCGACGACCTCCGGTCCGATGCCGTCTCCTGGGATGACGGCGAGCTTGACGACGGACGGGGCGGACTCGGACATGGCACTCCTGCTGTTCGTTGCGGGCGGACCATCACCACATTACCGGCGGTCAGCCACGCACCGTGCGCAGGGAGACGACGGCGAGCACGGCGGCGGCGACCATGAGGGCCACACCGATGCCCGCGGTGAGCGCCACGCCGGAGTCGAACGCCGCCCTGGCGGAGGCGAGCAGCTGCTCACCGAGGGCCGAAGGGAGCTGACCCGCCACAGTGGTCGCGCCACCGAGGGTCTCCCCCGCGGCGTGCGCCTGCGCGGCCGTCAGGCCGTCGGGGAGCACCACGCCCGTGCGGTACGACACGGTGAGGATCGTGCCGAGCGTCGCCGTACCGAGCACGGCGCCCAGCTCGTACGCCGTCTCCGACACCGCCGACGCCGCCCCAGCCTTCTCAGCGGGCGCGCTCGACAGGATCAGCTCGTTCGACACGGTCTCCGCGGCGCCGATGCCGAGCCCCAGCATCACGAACGACAGGATGAGCACCCCGGTCTGGGCACCGCCGCCTGTCAACGCCACCAGGAGGTAGCCGCCCGCCGAGATGAGGAGCGCGACAGGCACCACGATGCCCGGACGCACCCGCCGCGCGATCGGCACGACCACGAGGCCGGCGACGATCATGGTCGCGAGCCCGGGGATGAGCACCAGCCCGGCGTCGATCGGGTTCAGCCCGAGCACGAGCTGCAGGTGCTGCGACACGAAGAACAGGTAACCGACGAGCGACACCACGCTGAGCAGGTTGATCAGCACCGCCCCGCTGAACGAGCCGCGGCGGAACAGCCGCATGTCGAGCATCGGGATGGGCCGGCGCAGCTGCCTGCGCACGAACAGCCAGCCGGAGACCAGTCCGATCAGGATCGCGAGCACCCCGGCGACGGAGACCCCGTCGGAGGCGAGCGTCTTGATGCCGTAGACGATGGGGGCCATCGTCAGCAGCGAGAGCAGGATGCTCGGCACGTCGATCGGTCCGGGGTTCGGGTCGCGCGACTCGCGCACGAGCAGCGGCGTGAGCACCAGCAGCGGGATGAGCACCGGCACGGCCAGCAGGAACACGGACCCCCACCAGAAGTGCTGGATCAGGATGCCGCCGACGATCGGCCCGAGGGCGGAGCCTGCAGCGAATCCGGAGGCCCACACGGCGATGGCCAGGCGGCGCTGCTCGCGGTCGACGAAGGTGCTCCGCAGCAGCGACAGCGTGGACGGCATGAGCATGGCGCCGAAGAAGCCGAGGCTCGCGCGGGCCGCGATGAGGAGTTCCGTGGTGGGCGCGAACGCAGCACCGACGGACACGAGCGCGAAGCCGGTGGCACCGATCATGAGCAGTCTGCGGCGGCCGATGCGGTCGCCGAGGCTGCCCATCGACACGAGAAGGCCCGCGAGCACGAGCGGGTACGCGTCGATGATCCAGAGCATCCCCGTTCCGCTCGGTTCGAGGGCCTGGGAGATGGCGGGAAGCGCGAAGCTGAGCACCGTGTTGTCGACAGAGACGAGCAGGACGGGAAGCATGAGGACCGCGAGCGCCACCCATTGGCGCGCACCGGCACGCGGGGCGGCGGTGGGCGTCGATGTAGTGGGAGTCGTGGTGGACATGCGCCTACTGTACCGTCTGGACGGTACAGTTTTCAACCCCGACGGACTACGATGGCGTCATGGCAGACACCCCCTCCGCCCGCGATCGCATCCTCGACGCCTTCGAAGAACTGCTCGGAGAGCAGAGCGAGCGCGCAGCGACCCTCGACGCCGTCGCCGCGCGCGCCGGCGTCTCCAAAGGCGGCCTGCTCTATCACTTCGCCTCCAAGGACGCGATGGTCGACGGCGTCCTCGACCGGCTGCGCTCCCAGGTCGACGCCGACCTCGAACGGATGCGGGTTGCTCCGGAGGGCCCCGTCGCCTACTTCATCCGCACGTCCGTCCCCACCGACAACGACCTGGAACGCTCCATCGTGGCCGTCGCCCGGCTCGCCCAGAGCGCCGACAGCCGGGCACGGGACGCGCTGTCCGCCATGCAGCGCTCCTGGCTGGAGATCCTGGAGTCCACGGTCGGAGACCCACTGGTGGCCCGCGTCATCATGCTGATCGGCGACGGGATGTACTACAACACCGCCCTGCTCCCCGACACGAACGCCGTGCTCCGCAGCGAGACCGACATGGACAGGGTGATCGAGCTGGTGAAGCGCCTGGCGGACTCCCCCGCCGGCTGACAGGCACCGGCCGACAGGCGCGGCCGACGGTCAGCCGCCGAGCGCGTCGCGCCGCTTCTCCAGGAACCGCCGCACCCGCGCATCCTGGGCTGCGTCGACCGCGAGCTCGTACGCCTCCCCGGCCCGCGCATCCAGAGCCAGCCGCAACAGGTCGGCGCGCACGGCGAGGGCCTGAGCGGCGACCACCCCGGCGAACAGCTCGGGATGCGCGTCCAGCTCCGCCAGCGCCGCCTCCGGCCCGACGTCGGGGCTGTACCCGCGCGCCACGGCGCGGCCGAGCTGCGCTGCTGCGGACGGCCAGCGCAGCACCAGTCCGTCGTAGAGTCGCGCGATGGCCGGCCAGTCCGTGCTCTCCCAGGTGGGCGACAGTCCGTGCAGCCCGGCGATCCCCGCCTGCAGCGCGAACCGGCCAGGCCCATCGGCCGCGGCCGTGGTCAGCGCGACCGTGGCGAGCCGCTCCCCTTCCGCCAGCATCGCCGCGTTCCAGAGCGAGCGGTCTGCCTCGGCGAGGGTGACGAACTCGTCGGCGTCGGACAGGCGAGTGGTCTGCCTCGCCTCGGTTAGCAGCAGCAGCGCGAGCAGTCCGGCCGCTTCGTCGTCCTGCTGGCGGAGGCGGTACGCATCCCTGGCCAGTTCGATGCCCGCGGTGCGCAGGCGGCCGTCTGCGCGGGCGTGACCGACCGTGTACAGCAGGTAGATGGTGGTGAGCGCATCCGGGAGCCTGGCGGCGAGGTCGGCGTCGTCGCCGGCCCTTAACCGCAGCCGCGAGTCGTGGATGCGCTTCTTCGCGCGAGTGAGCCGCGCGGCCATCGTCGCCTCCTGCACGAGGAACACCTCGGCCACCTGCGCGGTCGGCACGTCGCAGACGAACCGCAGGGCGAGCGCGACGCGCGTCTCCTCCGCCACCTCGGGGTGACAGACCAGCAGGATGAGCTCCAGCCGCTCGTCCCCGGTGAACACCTCGTTCGCCTGCATGTCGATCTCCGCCTGCCGGTCGGCCGCGCGGGCCGCCTCGGCGGCGAGCATGGGTGCGGCGCGCGCCGCCGTGCTCTCCCTGCGTCGCGCGTCGACGGCGATCCGTTTGGCGACCGTCGTGATCCAGGCGGCGGGGTTCGCCGGTTCGCGCCCGGCCGACGCCTCGGCGACAGCGCGGGCGAACGCCTCCTGCACGGCGTCCTCCGCGATGAGGAGGTCGCCGACGGTGCGGGCGACCGCCCCAAGGATGCGCGGGGCGTCCGTGCGGAAGGCGCGCTCGATGGCGGTGGTCACAGCCCATTCAAACAAGCTGCGACCACCGGCACAATCAGTTGACCCTGTCGAGCACCAGGACGGGGTACAGCTCGGTCCAGCCGTCCGTCGGCACGAGCGCGGCCAGCTGCTTCGCCTGCTCGGGCGTGGCGGCGGTGAAGCTGTAGAACCCGGTGACCACCTCGCGGGTCTCCCCGAACGGACCGTCCGTGAACACCGGGGCGCCGCCGTCCTGCGGGGTGATCTTGGTGGCGGCGCTGACCGGCTGCAGAGCGTTCGAGGCGAGGATCTTCTCTCCGGCCGCGACCACCGCATCCTGGAACGCCCGGTGGCCGGCCATCCCGGCCTCCCACTGCTCTTCTGTCATCGAGGTCGGGTCCCAGTTCGGTTCCCTGATGAGCAGGACGTATTCCTCCGACATGATGTCTCCTTGCTTCTCGCGCTCGCGCGCAGCGGATGTGAACACCACTACGACGTCAGTCAACCGCGGAAATCGACAGCCCACCGAACTTTTTCAGAAGGAGATTCCGGCTCCGGATGCACGAAACTCCGTCCGGACAGAGAATCCCACGGCGTGGCGCGCGGGTTCTCCGTCCGAACGGAGTGCAGCGTTCGGGTCCGGTCAGGACTCGGTGATGTCGATCTCCTGCATCAGGTCGGCGTTGATCGCGACCTTGACCTTCTCGAGCAGACCCTCCGGGATGCGCGAGTCGACCGTGAGCACGCTGAGCGCCTTGCCTCCGGCCGACGTGCGGGCGATCTGCATGCCTGCGATGTTGATCTCGGCCTCGCCGAACTCGTGGCCGTAGACCGCGACGATGCCGGGGCGGTCGTCGTAGACCATGACGATGAGGTGCTCTGCGATCGGGACCTCGACGTCGTAGCCGTTGATCTCGACGACCTTCTCGATCTGCTTCGTGCCGGTGAGCGTGCCGGACACCGACACCTGCGAGCCGTCGCTGAGCGCGCCGCGCAGGGTGATCAGGTTGCGGTACTCCTCGCTGACAGAGTCGGTGATGAGACGCACCTCGATGCCGCGCTGGTCGGCGAGCAGGGGGGCGTTCACGTAGGAGACGGTCTCGCTGACGACGTTGGTGAAGATGCCCTTCAGCGCCGCGAGCTTGAGGACGCTGACGTCGTAGTCGACGAGCTCGCCGCGCACCTCGACGTCCACGCTGGTGAGCGGGCTGTGCGCGAGGCCGGAGAACACCTGGCCGAGCTTCTCGACCAGCGGGATGCCGGGGCGCACGTACGGGTCGATGACGCCGCCTGCGACGTTGACCGCATCCGGGACCAGCTCGCCGGACAGCGCGAGCCGCACCGACTTGGCCACGGAGACACCCGCCTTCTCCTGCGCTTCGTCGGTGGATGCTCCGAGGTGCGGGGTGACGACGACGTTCTCGAGCGCGAGCAGCGGCGAATCGGTGGGCGGCTCGGTGACGAACACGTCGAGCCCCGCGCCGGCGATGGACTTGGTGGAGAGGGCGCGGTAGAGCGCGTCCTCGTCGATCAGACCGCCGCGGGCCACGTTGACGATGAACGCGGTCGGCTTCATCAGCGCGAGCTGGTCGTCGCTGATCATGCCGGTGGTCTCCGGTGTCTTCGGCATGTGGATGGTGATGAAGTCGGCCTCGGCGAGGAGCTCGTCGAGCGTGACGAGCTGCACGCCGAGCTGCTGGGCGCGCGCGGACGTGACGTACGGGTCGAAGGCGATCACCTTGGTGCCGAACGCCTGCAGGCGGGCCGTGATGAGCGCGCCGATGCGGCCGAGGCCGATGATGCCGACGGTCTTCTCGTAGACCTCGGTCCCGGTGTACTTCGATCGCTTCCACTGCCCCTGGGCGAGTGCGTTGTGCGCGGCGGGGATGTGGCGGGCGAGGCTCAGGATGTGGCCGACGGTGAGTTCGGCGGCCGAGATGATGTTGGAGGTCGGGGCGTTCACGACCATGACGCCGGCGTTGGTCGCCGACTTGATGTCGACGTTGTCGAGCCCGACGCCAGCGCGGGCGACGACGCGCAGCTTGGGGGCTGCGCCGATGACCTCGGCGTCGACCTTGGTCGCTGAACGCACCAGGATGGCGTCGGCGTCCGCCACGGCGGAGAGCAGCGCTGGACGGTCGGTGCCGTCCACGGTGCGGATGTCGAAGTCCGGCCCGAGGGCGTCGACGGTGGCGGGCGAAAGTTCTTCGGCGATCAGCACGACCGGCTTTGTCACGTGGCAGTTCCTTACAGAGTTGCAGAGGCTGGCTTGGGAGAAAGCGCCACAGGTCATCGGGGCGCGGATCGCCTCAACTCTACCGGCTGCGCGGGAGCTCCTTTCGCCGCGTTACGCGGCGTTCCCGGCGCCGCCTGCGCGCGGGCCGCGCATCCAGCAGGTCGCTGGACAGTGCAGACTGGGAAGCGTGACCGCCTTCGATATCGCCCAGCTCGTCGTGCGGATCGCACTGGCCTGCGTCTTCATCGGGATGGGTGTGCTGCACTTCGTCCCGGCCCCAGCACGCGGAATGGCGGCGATGATCCCGCCCAGGATGCGCTGGAGTGGCCCGCTCTCCCCGAAAGTGCTGGTCGCGTTCACCGGGGTGTGCGAGCTGGCGGGCGGCATCGGGCTGCTGGTGCCTGCGACCCGTGTCGCAGCGGCGATCTGCCTGGTGATCTTCCTGGTGGCGGTGTTCCCCGCGAATGCGTACGCAGCGCGCCACCCCGACCGGTTCGGCGCGTTCGGCACGCCGCTCGTGCCGCGCCTGCTGCTGCAGCTGCTGCTCATCGCGCTGTGCGTGTTCTGCGCGCTCTGATCAGCGCGAGGCGAAGCGCCCAGGGCCGCGGCCTCAGCGCGCTCCGAGCCGCCCCTCGACCGCAGCGACGACAGTGGATGCGCGGCTGACGTCGCACGCCACCGCCGCGCGCAGGCGAGCGGTGGGCGTCCCCAGCGCGAGTTCTCGGCGCAGCGCGAGCGCCTGGATCTCGACCAGGCCGATCAGCGCCACCGCCGCGATCCGCGGCTCAGGGTCGTCGTCGGCATAGCCGTAGCGGCGCGCGAGCAGTCCGCTCGCCTGGACGACCAGAGTGTCGAGCTGTTCGCGCTGGTGCGCGCGCAGCGACGCGGTCTCGGCGATCAGGTCGCCGAACCTGGCGGTCTTCCTGTACGCCTCGCGCGGATCCGGCTGAGCGTCGATCCAGGCCGTGAGGCGTCCGAGCTCGCCGTCGAGCATGGCAGCGACCACTGCGGAGGCGGGTGCCGTCTGGTCCTCCAGGGCACGCTGGAGACCGGCGCTGGTGACATCGCCACGGTCGAGCAGCAGCGCCTCCTTGCTCGGGAAGTAGTTGAAGACGGTCTTCTCCGAGACGCCGCAGGCCCGGGCGATCTCCGCGACCTGGACCGCGTCGAAGCCCCGCTCGACGAACAGCTCGGTGGCCGTGTCGGAGAGCAGGCGGCGCATCCTGCGCTTCTTCTGCTCGCGCAGGCCGAGCTTCTTCCCTGCGTCGTCGTGCTCCCAGACCACCGTTCGATCGCTCACCCGATGATTTTACAGCAACGCGATTTATACTGTGACTGTAATTATGTAAAGGAGTGCCATGTCCATCCTCATCGTGGTCAGCATCGTGCTCGTCGCCCTGGTGGTCGGCGTCTACTGGGGACCGTGGATCGCGCTGACCCGCACGATCGCGACCTTCGAGCCCGCCGTGCTGCTGCCGCTCGTCCGTCGACTGAGCGCCAACCTGGCGCCCGTGATGACGCTGCTCATGCCGCTCGCGCTGCTGTCCACCATCGCGGTCGTCGTGGTGGCGGCGTTCGGACAGCCGGCGACCCTGATCCTGGCCGGCATCGCGTTCGTGCTCCTCGCGCTCACCCTCGTCGTCACGATGACGGTCGAGGTGCCGATCGTGAAGACCATCGAGACCTGGACGGTCGACACGCTGCCCGCCGACTGGCAGGAGCACCGCGACCGGTGGGTCTCGTTCCACCTGCTGCGCGTGGTGCCGGGCGTCGCAGCCCTGGCGCTGCTCGCCGTGGCTGCGGTGGTCTCCCCGGCCTGACGCGCGGGCTCAGCCCGCGGCCGCGATCGCTTCGCGCACGACCGCCGCGTCAGTGACGTCGTACGCCGCGTCACCCCCGCCTGGGCCGGACGGCGACCCCGTGACGGTGGTGCGCGCCGACAGGTGGACCGCATCCACGCCCGTGACCGCGATGGCGGCGATGTCGGCGACGCTCACTCCCCCACCCGCCATGATCTGCACACGACCGGCCGACTCCGCGCTGAGGGCGGCGAGCATCCCGACGCCGTCGACGCTGCGCGATGCTCCGCCAGAGGTCAGGATGCGCCGGACGCCCAGCGAGGCGAGGGCGTCGAGCGCGCCGAGCGGGTCGGGAACGATGTCGATGGCGCGGTGGAAGGTCACGTCGAGGTCGCCCGCGGCCTCGACGAAGCGTGCGACGGCGTCCGTGTCGACAGCGCCGATGCCGTCGAGCGCGCCCACCACGACCCCGGATGCGCCCGCCTCCCTGGCGAACCGGATGTCGGCCACCGCGAGCTCCACCTCGTCAGCGTCGTAGACGAAGCCGCCGGCGCGCGGCCGGATCAGGACGTGCACGAAACCGTCGCGTCCCGCCGATGCGGCCTCCTCGACCGCCGCCTGGATGAGTGCGGCCGACGGAGTGAGGCCGCCGACGCCGAGCGCGGAGCACAGCTCGATGCGGTCGGCTCCCGCCTCGAGGGCGACGCGTACGCCCGCCCTGTCCTGGACGGCGATCTCGACGGCGAGTCGACGGGACACGGAACCTCCGAAATGATCAAGCCGACGCGGACCGGCGGCCGGGAAAGACAGAAGAGGTGCCGACCTCCGCGCGGGCGGAAGCGGCACCTCTCCAGACTAGCCAGTCGGTCGCTCAGGCGACGATCAGCGGGCGACCTCGCCATCCACGTAGTCGTCGTCGTTCGACGCGTTCCAGGCGAACAGCTTGCGCAGCTCGCGGCCGGTGGCCTCGATCGGGTGCTGCTCGCCCTTCTTGCGGAGTGCGAGGAACTCGGGAGCCCCTGCGTCCTGGTCGGCGATGAAACGCTCGGCGAACGCGCCGGACTGGATGTCGGCGAGAACGGCCTGCATGTTCTCCTTGACGTGCGGGTCGATGACGCGCGGGCCGGAGACGTAGTCGCCGTACTCAGCGGTGTCTGACACGCTCCAGCGCTGCTTGGCGATGCCGCCCTCCCACATCAGGTCCACGATGAGCTTGAGCTCGTGCAGCACCTCGAAGTACGCGACCTGCGGCTGGTAGCCGGCCTCGGTCAGGGTCTCGAAGCCGTACTGGACGAGCTGCGAGACGCCACCGCAGAGAACGGCCTGCTCACCGAACAGGTCGGTCTCGGTCTCCTCGGTGAAGGTGGTCTTGATGCCGCCTGCGCGAAGTCCGCCGATGCCCTTGGCGTAGCTGAGGACGAGGGGCCACGCGTTGCCGGTGGCGTCCTTCTCGACGGCGACGATCACGGGAACGCCACGGCCGGCCTCGTACTCGCGACGCACGGTGTGACCTGGGCCCTTGGGGGCGACCATGATCACGTCGACCCCCTCAGGCGCCTCGATGTAGCCGAAACGGATGTTGAAGCCGTGGCCGAAGACGAGCGCGTTGCCATCTTCGAGGTTCGGCTGGATGTCGTCGGCGTACAGGTGACGCTGCACCTGGTCGGGCGCGAGGATGACGATGACGTCCGCCCACTTCGCCGCGTCCG
The DNA here is from genome assembly GCF_044765685.1 of Leifsonia sp. NPDC102414. Lineage (NCBI taxonomy): Bacteria > Bacillati > Actinomycetota > Actinomycetes > Micrococcales > Microbacteriaceae > Leifsonia > Leifsonia sp. NPDC102414. Next base: position 450,791 of record NZ_JBIWKN010000001.1, on the reverse strand, counting down.
CGGCGCTCAGGACCTGGAAGCCTGCCTCTTCGGCCTTGGGCTTCGACTTCGAGCCCTCCTTGAGGCCGATGACGACCTCGACGCCGGAGTCGCGGAGGTTCTGCGCGTGCGCGTGACCCTGCGAGCCGTAGCCGATGACGGCGACCTTCTTGCCCTGGATGATCGACAGGTCTGCATCGTTGTCGTAGTAGATCTCAGCCACTGGTGGATTCTCCTTGTTCGTGTGGTTCTGCAGTGAGTCGTTCGTCGCCCGGACAGGCGAGTTGAATCTCTCGTCGCCCGGACAGACGAGTTAGTTCTTGAAGACGCGCTCTGTGATGGACTTCGAGCCGCGCCCGATCGCGAGGAGGCCGGACTGCGCCATCTCCTTGATCCCGTACGGTTCGAGCACCTTGAGCAGCGCCTGGGTCTTTCCGCTGTCGCCCGTGACCTCGATGACGAGGGCGTCCGTCGCCACGTCGACGACGCGGGCGCGGAACAGGTTGACGGCTTCGAGCACCTGCGAGCGGGTGGTGTTGTCGACGCGCACCTTGATCAGCAGGTGCTCGCGCTGCACGGACTGCGCAGGGTCGAGCTCCACGATCTTGATGACGTTGATCAGCTTGTTGAGCTGCTTGGTGACCTGCTCGAGCGGGAGGTCTTCCACATCCACCACGACGGTGATGCGGGAGAGGCCGTCGACCTCACTCGTACCGACCGCCAGAGACTCGATGTTGAAGCCGCGGCGGGCGAACAGGCCTGCCACGCGGGTCAGCAGACCCGGCTTGTCCTCGACGAGGAGGCTCAGAACGTGCGTGCTCATGGTTACTCCTCTCCGAAGGCCGGGCTGTGGTCGCGGGCGTACTGGACGTAGCTGTTGCTGACGCCCTGCGGGACCATCGGCCAGACCATGGCGTCCGCGCTCACGACGAAGTCGATGACCACGGGGCGGTCGTTGGTCTCCAGCGCGAGCTTGATCGCCGCATCCACCTCTTCCTCCTTGGTGACGCGGATGCCGAGAGCGCCGTACGCCTCTGCCAGCTTCACGAAGTCGGGGACGCGCACGGTGTCGTGGCCCGTGTTCAGGTCGGTGTTGGAGTACCGGCCGTCGTAGAACAGCGTCTGCCACTGCCGCACCATGCCGAGCGACGAGTTGTTGATGATCGCGACCTTGATCGGGATGTTGTTGATCGTGCAGGTGGCGAGCTCCTGATTGGTCATCTGGAAGCAGCCGTCGCCGTCGATCGACCACACGACGCGGTCGGGCTGGGCGACCTTGGCGCCCATCGCGGCCGGCACGGAGTACCCCATCGTGCCGGCGCCGCCGGAGTTGAGCCAGGCGTTGGGGCGCTCGTACTTGATGAACTGCGCTGCCCACATCTGGTGCTGGCCGACTCCCGCGACGTAGACGCCTTCCGGCCCGGTCAGCTCGCCGATCCGCTTGATGATGTGCTGCGGGGCGAGCAGGCCGTCCGTCGTCGGGGCGAAGCCGAGCGGGAACTCCTCGCGGAGCCCGTTCAGGTACGTCCACCACTCGACCGTGTCCGGTGCGTGCTCTTTCGTTGCCTCCGTGAAGGCGGCGGTCAGATCGACGATGACGTCTTTGGCATCGCCGACGATGGGCACGTCTGCGATCCGGATCTTGGAGATCTCAGCCGGGTCGACATCGACGTGGACGACTTTCGCGTTCGGGGCGAACAGCGAGGTGTTGCCGGTGACGCGGTCGTCGAACCGCGCTCCGAGCGACACGATGAGATCCGCCTCCTGCAGAGCGAGCACGGCGGGAACCGTGCCGTGCATCCCCGGCATCCCGAGGTGCTGCTTGTGCGAGTCGGGGAAGGCGCCACGGGCCATCAGCGTCGTGGTCACCGGCGCACCTGTGACCTCGGCGAGCTCGAGCAGCTCCTGGGATGCGCGGGACCGGATGACGCCGCCGCCCACGTACAGGATGGGCTTCTTGGCCTCGGCGAGCAGCTGTGCGGCCGCGAGGATCTGCTTGCCGTGCGCCTTGGTGATCGGCCGGTAGCCCGGCAGGTCCAGCTTGGGCGGCCAGATGAACGGCACCGCGTTCTGCTGCGCGTCCTTGGTGATGTCGACGAGCACGGGACCTGGGCGGCCCGTTCCTGCGATGTGGTACGCCGCAGCGATGGTCGCCGGGATGTCCTCCGCGCTCTTCACCAGGAACGAGTGCTTGGTGATCGGCATGGTGATGCCGACGATGTCGGCCTCCTGGAAGGCGTCCGTCCCCATCAGTGTGGAGAAGACCTGACCGGTGATGAACACCACGGGGACGGAGTCCATGTGCGCGTCCATGATGGCCGTGACGAGGTTGGTCGCGCCAGGGCCGGAGGTGGCCATCGCCACGCCGACCTTGTTGCTCGACGATGCGTAGCCCTCTGCGGCGTGGCCCGCTCCCTGCTCGTGCCTGACCAGGATGTGACGGATCTTGGTGGAGTCCATGATCGCGTCGTAGATGGGGAGGATGGCCCCACCTGGGAGCCCGAAGACGTCGGTGACACCGAGGAGCTCCAGGGTGCGGACGACGGACTGCGAGCCCGTCAGTGATTCGGGCGACGCCTTTCCAGGCGTCGCGGATGGCAACACGGTACTGGGAGAACTAGGTTCCGAGGACATGTGTGGGCGAGTCCCTTACGTACGAAACGGATGATGCGAGGAAGCGGAGCTACCCCGTGACCGCGCCCTCCGCTGCGGAGTGCACGAGCTTGGAGTACTTCGCGAGGACGCCACGGGTATAGCGCGGGGGAAGAGGCGCCCAGCCTTCACGGCGGGCGGTCAGCTCTGACTCGTCGACAAGTAGGTCGAGGGAGCGAGCCGCGATATCGACCCGTATCAGATCACCATCGCGCACGAAGGCGATGGGACCTGCGTCCACCGCTTCGGGTGCTATGTGGCCGATGCACAGGCCGGTTGTGCCGCCTGAGAATCGTCCGTCCGTCAATAGTAGTACATCCTTGCCGAGGCCCGCGCCCTTGATGGCCGCGGTGATGGCGAGCATCTCGCGCATCCCCGGCCCGCCCTTGGGGCCCTCGTAGCGGATGATGACGACATCGCCCGCCTTGATCGTTCCCTCGGTGAGCGCATCCATGGCTCCGCGTTCGCGCTCGAACACGCGAGCAGGACCCTCGAACACCTCGGCGTCGAAGCCGGCCGTCTTGACGACAGCGCCCTCCGGGGCGAGAGAGCCCTTGAGGATGGTGATGCCGCCGGTGGCGTGGATGGGGTTGTCGAGCGAGCGCATGACCTCCCCGTCCGGAGCAGGCGGGTTGATCTCGGCCAGGTTCTCCGCGACGGTCTTGCCGGTGACGGTGAGGCAGTCGCCGTGCAGCAGGCCGGCGTCGAGCAGAGCCTTCATGACGACGGGGACGCCGCCGTGGCGGTCGACGTCGTTCATGACGTACTTGCCGAACGGCTTGAGGTCGCCGATGTGCGGGACCTTGTCTCCGATGCGGTTGAAGTCGTCGATCGTGAGGTCGACCTCCGCCTCGCGGGCGATGGCGAGCAGGTGGAGCACGACGTTGGTCGAGCCGCCGAACGCCATCGCGACGGCGATGGCGTTCTCGAACGCCTTCTTGGTGAGGATGTCGCGCGCCGTGATGCCGAGCTTCAGCAGGTTGACGACGGCCTCGCCGGAGCGGTGGGCGAAGTAGTCGCGGCGACGGTCTGCCGAGGGCGGAGCCGCGGAGCCGGGAAGGCTCATGCCGAGCGCCTCGGCGACGGAGGCCATGGTGTTCGCGGTGTACATGCCGCCGCAGGCGCCCTCGCCTGGGGCGATGGCACACTCGATGCGCTTGAGATCTTCCTCGCTCATCTTGCCCGCCTTGCAGGCGCCGACCGCCTCGAAGGAGTCGATGATCGTGACGTCTTTCTCCGTGCCGTCCGAGAGCTTGACCCAGCCGGGCGCGATGGAACCGGCGTACAGGAACACCGCAGAGAGGTCGAGGCGCGCTGCGGCCATGAGCATGCCGGGCAGCGACTTGTCGCATCCGGCGAGCAGCACGGTGCCGTCGAGACGCTCCGCCATCATGACGGTCTCGACGGAGTCGGCGATGACCTCACGCGAGACGAGCGAGAAGTGCATGCCCTCGTGGCCCATCGAAATGCCGTCGGAGACGGAGATGGTGCCGAACTGCAGCGGGTATCCCCCGCCGGAGTGCACGCCCTCTTTCGCCCCCTGCGCGAGGCGGTCGAGGGACAGGTTGCACGGGGTGATCTCGTTCCAGGAGCTCGCGATTCCGATCTGCGGCTTCTCCCAGTCGGCGTCGCCCATTCCGACAGCCCGAAGCATCCCGCGGCTCGTGGTTGCTTCGATTCCGTCGGTGACGACGCGCGAACGCGGTTTCCAATCGATGTCAGGCATGGATCAACTCTAGGACGTCCCAGATGCTGCTCTGAACATATGTCCCAGGTCTGCGGAGAAGCCGCTGAACGGTCAGGCTGCGGAGGAACTGCGTGCGTCGGCGAGCAGCGTCAGCATGGTCGCGACGGCGTTCTCGTCGGACAGGCGGAACTGCGCGGCGGTCTCCCCCTCGCCCACCTTGATGCCGACGTCGCCTGCACCCGGCCGGAGCACGGCGAAGCCGTCCTCGTCCGTCACGTCGTCTCCGGCGAACAGCACGGCCGTCGCCTTCGTGTACTCGCGCAGTCGCTCGATGCCGTCGCCCTTGTTGGCGCCGCGCACCGAGAACTCGATGATGTCCTTGCCGTCGCGGATGGTGAGGTCGTCGCTGACGGACGCCGCGGCAGCGTACGCAGCCTCGACGGCCTTCGCGCCTTCGTCACCGTCGAGCAGCCGGTAGTGCACCCCGAATCCGACCGGCTTCGTCTCCAGTCTCGTGGCTGGAATGGATTCGACGAGCGCGCCGAGCACGTCCCCGAGCTTCTGCAGGGTCTCCTGCTCCGTGACGCTGAGGTCGAGGGAGACGCCGTCGCGGCCGAACCGGATCTCGACGCCGTGCGAACCGATCAGGAGCGCGTCGGCGTCGGCCTCCGTCACGATCTCGAGGCTGGAGAGCGGCCGGCCGGAGATGTACGCGACCCAGGTGTTCGGCAGCGCCTCCAGGCGGTCGAGCGCCTCCTTGGCCTGCGGGAGCATCCTGGCCGCCTTCGGCCGGTCGACGAACGGGGCGAGCGTGCCGTCGAAGTCGAGCGCGAGGAGCATCCGCTCCGTCGAGGCGAACGCGCGGAGGGCGTCGACGAGGGCGACGGCGGAGGCGGACGGTGTTGCGGGGGCGGTGTCTGTCATGCTGCTTTCTCTGGTCGTGCGTGTCGCCCTGCACGGGCGCGAGGTCGGTGGATGCGGCTCAGCGCCGGTTCACGGGCGGGTTCTGCAGCGGGTGGTCACCGTGGGCGCTGCGGGTGAGCGCGTCGAGGAACGAGGCCGACCACTTGGCGACGTCGTTGGTGAGGACGCGCTTGCGCAGGGCGCGCATCCGCCTGGTCCTCTCGCGCTTCGGCATCGCGATGGCCTGCTGGATGGTCTCCTTCAACCCTTCGATGTCGTGCGGGTTGATGAGGAGGGCCTGGCGGAGTTCGTCGGATGCCCCGGCGAACTCGCTGAGCACGAGCACGCCGTCGTCGTCCGCTCTGGTGGCGACGTACTCCTTGGCGACCAGGTTCATCCCGTCGCGGAGGGCGGTCACGAGCATCACGTCCGCTGCGAGGTAGAGGGCGACCATCTCTTCGCGCGGGTAGCCGTGGTGGAGGTATGCGATGGCGGTGTGGCCGAGCGTGGAGTAGTCGCCGTTGATGCGGCCGACCGTCAGCTCGATCTCGTCGCGGAGCTGCATGTACGTCTCGACGCGCTCCCTGCTGGGGCTCGCGACCTGCACGAGGGTGACGTGCTCCGAGTCGAGCTTCCCCTCCGCCAGGAGCTCGCCGAACGCCTTCAACCGGTGCCCGATGCCCTTGGTGTAGTCGAGCCTGTCGACGCCGAGCAGGATCTTCTCCGGGTTGCCGAGCTCTTCCCTGATCTGGCGGGCGCGCTCCTGGATCTCCGGCCGCTTGGCCATCTCCTGGTAGCGCTCGGCGTCGATCGAGATCGGGAACTGCCTGGCGAGGACGGTGCGCGCCAGGCCGCCGTGCTTGTTCGTGGTGACGTGGCGGTGCGACCCTGCATCCGGATCATCCGTGTCGATCGGCACCTCGATGATCGGGCCGCGCGTCTCGTAACCCTTGAGCCGCCGGACGGCGCGGGAGAAGTTGCCAGCGTCTGCGACGCGCTGGAAACCGATCACGTCCGCTCCCAGCAGCCCGTCGATGATCTGCCTGCGCCACGGGAGCTGCGAGTAGATCCCGTACGGCGGGAACGGGATGTGGTTGAAGAAGCCGATCACCAGGTCGGGTCGCTGCGCACGCAGCATGGCGGGCACGAGCTGGAGCTGATAGTCGTGCACCCAGACCACCGCACCCTTGGCCGACACCTCGGCAGCCGCATCCGCGAAGCGCTGGTTGACCTTGACGTAGGTGTCCCACCACTCGCGGTGGAAGCTCGGCTGAGCGATCACGTCGTGGTAGAGCGGCCAGAGGGTGTCGTTCGAGAAGCCCTCGTAGTACTCCTGCAGGTCCTGCTCGCTGAGCCGGACGGGAAGGATGTTGATCCCGTCGGCTTCGAACGGGTCGATGTCCTCGTCCGCGACGCCCGCCCAGCCGATCCAGATGCCGTCCTCCGCCCGCATCACGGGCTCCAGTGCGGCGACGAGTCCCCCGGGCGACGGCCGCCAGCTCGCGGTGCCGTCGTCGTCGGTGACCCGGTCGACGGGGAGCCTGTTGGAGACGATCACGAGTTCGTACGTCTCGGACTCCGCGGTGGATTCGGTGGTCGTGGAGGAGCTTGGGTGGGGTGTGATGGTGTGTCCAATCCGTCTGGGTCGCGGCCATTGCGCACTGTATGCCAGGGTACCAGCGTGTTCTAGCCCCACCCAGGGCGCCTGTGCGCCGCCGGCGTTCTCCGGGCGGTCATGCGGCGTTCAGGCCCCGTGGGTACAGTGACGCGCGTGATGCGAATCGGCATGAGCACGTCGTGCGTCTACCCGCTCGGGGTCGAGGACGGCTTCCGCTACGCGGCGGAGGCCGGTTTCGACGGGGTCGAGGTGATGGTCACCCGCGACGAGACCACCCAGTCGCCGGATGCGCTGCTCACCCTGTCAGGCCGGTACGGGATGCCCATCCTCTCCGTCCACGCGCCCGTGCTGCTGCTGACGCACTTCGTCTGGGGGCGCGACCCGCAGGTGAAGCTGCAGCGGTCGGCGGAGCTGGCGGCGTCGGTCGGCGCGGACACGGTGGTCGTGCATCCTCCGTTCCGCTGGCAGTCGGGATACGCGGAGGACTTCCTGGCGATCGTGCGCGAGACCGCGGCGGCGAGCGGCACGGAGATCGCCGTGGAGAACATGTTCCCGTGGAAGCTCGCCGGGAGGGCGCTTGGCGCGTACTCCCCCGGCTGGAATCCGGCGGCCATGGACTGCGACGCCGTCACTCTCGACTTCTCCCACGCCGCCCTCAGCAACGTCGACTCTCTCGCGCTGGCCACGGAACTCGGCGACCGCCTGCGGCACGTGCATCTCTGCGACGGCTCAGGCCCCCTGGACGAGAACCGCGTCTTCGACGAGCATCTGCTGCCTGGTCACGGCGGCGAGCCGGTCGCCGAGGTGCTCAGGATGCTCGCCGACCGCCGCTGGTCAGGCAGCATCGTCGCCGAGGTCAACACCCGTAAGGCACGCACGGACGACGAACGGCTCGGGATGCTCGGGGAGACGCTCGAGTTCGCCAGAGCGCACACCGGGTCGACTACTGCGCCTTCCCCAGCGTCCTGATCAGCGCGCTCGCGTACTCCCGGTAGCCGGCCGCGGTGGGGTGGAACGCGGCGAAGCCCGTCGTGTTGACCCACGGGGTCTTGTTGCCGATGCCGTGTCCGTCGAAGTTCACGCCGAGGAACATCATCGGCACACCCTTGGCCCGCTGCTCGTCCACCGCCGTGCGGATGACCTCGTTGAGGCCGACGGTCGCGGCGTTGATGGCGGCCGCCAGCCCGAAGTCCGGGGCGTTCGGGTCGGAGGCGTCGTACATGAGCGCGTAACCGGTGACGACGATGCGCGCGTTCGGCGCCGCCTTCGCGACGGCGGTGTAGACCGCATCCAATCGGTCGGGCAGGACGTTGAGCAGCGACAGTGCCGAGGACAGCTCGTTCCGGCACGGGATGGCCTTGCCTGCTGCGCAGTCGCTGGCGATGTCGGCGACGCCGAGGTCGTTGCCGCCGATGCTGAGGGTGACCAGATCGGTGCGGTCGTCGAGGGCGATGAGCTGACGCTTCAGCAGGTCGGAGGTGGTCGCGCCGCTGCACGATGCGTTCGCGATCAGGTCGACACCGGACTCCTCCGCGAAGACGTCCGGGTAGCTCTTCGGACTGCTGACGCACCGGCCGGTCTCGTCCCCTGCGCCCATTCCGGCGGCGAACGAGTCACCGAGGGCGACATAGCGCGTGTCCGGCGTCAGCGGCTCGTCGGGGAACGGATCGACGGTGGGCGTGGGTGTCGGCGTCGTCTCCTGGCGGAGAGGCGCCCCCGCACGGATGCCGTCGTCGCCGCCGGCGTTCGCCGACCAGGCGATGGCGGCTCCCCCGGCGAGCGCGCAGACAGCGACCACGGCGATGATCGGGATGACGATGGCTCTGCGTCGCATCCGGTCTACGTTACCTGCGCATTCTGGGGGCGGGCTCGATGCTCGCCGTGCTGCGGCTCAACGCGCGGTGTGCGAACTGCGGCAGCGCTCAGACGCGCTCCGTCAGCGCGAGCAGCACCGCCGGCACGCTCGCGGAGAGCCGTTCGGGGAAGGTGCGCTCGTCTCCGGAGAGCAGCGCGCGCGCCTCGCCGTTCGCGCAGAGCTCTGCGATCACGCGGACCGCTTCCTCCGGGGCGATGGTGAAGCGGCGGTGGGCGGTCTCCAGCGCTTCCACGACGATGTCGGTGAGCTGGGCGAAGAACGCATCCTGCGAGTGGAGGAAGTCGGCGGAGATCGCGGGATCGCGGAGCGCGAGCAGCAGGAACTCGGTCTGCACCAGCCACCAGCGGCGGTCGTCTGACTGGAGTTCGAGCACCTTGGTGATGATCTCGACGACCTCGTCGTCTCCGAGGGCCGTGGTGTCGTCCTCGTTCGGCACCACGTACTGCGCGACGCCGGCCCTCAGCTGCTGGATGCGCATCGACATCTCGCGCTCCATCAGGGCGAAGAACAGCTCCTCCTTGGTGGAGAAGTTGGAGTAGAACGCGCCGCGGGTGAAGCCGGCGGCCTCCGTGATCATCTCGACGCTGGCGGCGTGGACGCCGTGCTCGGCGAAGATGTCGAACGCGGCGTCGAGCAGGCGGGACCTGGTCTTCTGGCGGCGCGCGGACTCGGCCGGCGCTTCCTCTCTGAGAGCTGTCGTTTCCAAGCTGAAACCTTCCTGAACTGAGTTCCGGATACACCAGTGTATCCGATACATTCGGGTATCGGATACGACGGTGTATCGAACCCCACTGCCTCACTCTTCACCCGATTATCTAGGAGAACGCGTGTCCTCGATTCTGTATTCGATCGGCCGCTGGGCGTTTCGCGCCCGCAAGCTGGTCGTCTCCCTCTGGATCGTGCTCCTCGTCGCCCTCGGCGGCGGCGCTGTGCTGTTCAACCAGGGCACGGACAACTCGTTCAGCATCCCCGGCACAGAGTCGCAGGAGGCGCTCGACACGCTCAGCCGCACCTTCCCGCAGGTCAGCGGCACCTCGGCGCAGGTCGTGGTCGTCGCACCGAAGGGCGATTCCGTCACGGACGCGGGGGTCAAACAGCCGGTCGAGGACACCGTCGCGCAGCTGAAGAAGCTCGATGGCGTCTCCGGCGTCACCGATCCGTACAGCGACCAGGTCAAGGGCTCCATCTCCGACGACGGCTCCGCCGCCATCGTCACCGTGCAGCTGAAGGGCCAGATCACCACGGTCCCCTCCGACACCAAGACCGACCTGCAGGATGCGGGCACCGCGCTCCAGAAGCAGCTTCCGGCCGGGTCGCAGGTCGCCGTCGGCGGGCAGCTCTTCTCTCAGAGCCTGCCCACCCTCAGCCTCACAGAGCTGCTCGGCGTCGGCATCGCGCTCGTCGTGCTGGTGCTCACCTTCGGCTCGTTCCTGGCCGCAGGGATGCCGCTGCTGACCGCTCTGCTCGGGGTCGGGCTGTCGATGGCGCTCATCTTCATCGCCACCCTGTTCGGGCCCATCTCGTCCACGACGCCGCTGCTCGCGCTGATGCTGGGGCTCGCGGTCGGGATCGACTACTCGCTGTTCATCATCTCCAGGCATCAGAGCCAGTTGAAGGCCGGGGTCGATCCGGAGGAGTCCGCCGCGCGTTCCACAGCGACGGCGGGGTCGGCCGTGCTGTTCGCAGGGATCACGGTGATCATCGCGCTGCTCGGGCTGTCGGTGGCGAACATCCCGTTCCTGACGACGATGGGCGTCGCCGCAGCAGCAGCGGTCGCCGTTGCCGTGCTCATCTCGCTGTCGCTGACGCCTGCGCTGCTGGGGTTCGCGGGGGCGAGGATCACGCCGGGCCGTCGAGCGGCCAAGCGGGCAGCGCGGCGCGCGGCGAAGGCGGCAGGCGCATCCGGAGCCGACGTCGACACGACCGTGGCCGCAGCAGAGCCCGCGGCCGGCGTATCCGCGCCGACGCTCGCGCACGCGGCCAAGGCCGACGTTCCTCCTGGGTTCTTCCGCGGCTGGGTGCGCACCGTGACCAGGTTCCCGATCGTCACGATCGTGGCCGTCGTCGCCGTGCTCGGCATCGCCGCCATCCCTGCCGCGCAGCTCAGGCTCGCCCTGCCGGACGCCGGCTCGCACGCCGAGGACGACCCTGCCCGCATCGCGTACGACCTCATCTCCGAGCACTTCGGCCCCGGATACAACGGTCCGCTGATCGTCACAGGCTCGATCATCTCCAGCACGGACCCTGTCGGCCTCATGACGAAGATCGGCGACGAGCTCGCGGACATGCCCGGCGTGGCGGCCGTGCCCCTCGCCACGCCCAACCAGACGGCGGACACCGGCATCGTGCAGGTCATCCCGACCACCGGCCCTGACTCGGAGAAGACGGCGCAGCTCGTCTCCGACATCCGCGCCAAACACCAGCACTTCCTCGACGAGTACGGCGTCGACCTCAAGGTAACCGGCAACACCGCGGCGCAGATCGATGTCTCCGACCGGCTGGGCGGCGCCCTGCTGCCGTTCGGCATCCTCGTCGTGGGACTGTCGCTCGTGCTGCTGACGATGGTGTTCCGTTCGATCGCTGTTCCGATCAAGGCAGCGCTCGGCTACCTGCTGTCGGTCGGTGCCGCCTTCGGAGCGGTGACGGTCGTCTTCGAGTGGGGCTGGCTGTCGGATGCGCTCAACGTCGCCAAGACCGGCCCGGTGATCAGCTTCATGCCGATCATCCTGATGGGCGTGCTGTTCGGGCTGGCGATGGACTATGAAGTGTTCCTGGTCAGCCGCATCCGCGAGGACTACGTGCACGGCGGGAACGCCAGGCGCGCCGTCGAGAGCGGGTTCGTCGGCTCCGCGAAGGTCGTGACGGCCGCCGCGATCATCATGATCTCGGTCTTCGCAGCGTTCGTGCCGGAGGGCGACACCTCTATCAAACCGATCGCCCTGGGGCTCGCCGTCGGCGTCTTCGTCGATGCGTTCATCGTGCGGATGACCCTGGTGCCCGCCGTTCTCAAGCTGCTCGGCGACAAAGCCTGGTGGATGCCGCGCTGGCTCGACCGCATCCTGCCGTCTTTCGACGTGGAGGGCGACGGCCTGCAGAAGGAGCTCGACCTGGCCGACTGGCCGGAGCCGGGCGGGCGCTACATCGCCGCAGCGGACGGCCTGGCGATCAGTGCGAAGAGGCGTCGCCTGTTCTCCGACGTCTCGTTCCGGATCTCGGACGGCGACGTGCTCGTCGTGCACGGCGACGACCGCACGGCGTCCCTCGCGCTGCTCATGGCGATCACCGGGCGCACGAAGCCGGACGCCGGCACGATCAAGGTCGCAGGCCTCGCCCTGCCGACCAGGGCGGCCGGGGTGCGCTCCCGCACCGCCGTCGTCCGACTCGGCGCGACGGAGACCCCCGTCGACGATGTGAGGAGAGCCTTGGCCGGCCACCCGCAGGTGCTGGCGATCGACTCCGTCGACGCGATCACCGATCCGGTGGAGCGCAGGCGCATCCGGTACGAGCTCTCCGACGCCGTGAACCGCGCGCGGATCGAGGAGCGCCCGTTCGCGCTCGTCGTGAGCGTGGTCGACCCGGCCGGTCTCGACGACGTGCTGCCGGACAGCGTCGACCCCACCTCGATCGTCGTGACGGACCAACTCGACCACGATGGCGAGCACACCGTCCGCCAGCACACGGCGCCTGCGCACACCGCGGCAAGCATCACAGACAGCACGACAGACAGCACCACTGAGAAGGCGATCGTCCGATGACCACCCCGACCTCCCAGCTCCGCCGCCCGCGCTCCCTGTTCTCCCTCGAACGGATGCGCACCGATCGGCGCGTCACCTGGCTCACCATCGCCGGACTGCTGCTCGTTCCGCTCGTCATCGGCGGCCTGCTCGTCTGGGCGCTGTGGAACCCGACAGACCGGCTCAGCGACGTGAAGGCCGCCGTCGTCAACCTCGACCAGCCCGTGCAGATCAACGGCCAGACCGTGCCGCTCGGCCGCCAGCTCTCCGCCGGCCTGCTCAACGGCAAGAGCGACAACTACAGCTGGGTGCTCACCGACCAGAAGGATGCGGACGCCGGGCTCGCCGACGGAACGTACGTCTCGGTCGTCACCGTCCCCAAAGACTTCTCGAAGGCCGCCACCTCCCCGTCGGGTTCCGCCGCCGACGCCGAGCAGGCGACCATCGACGTGCAGACCAGCGAGAAGTCCAAGCTGGTCGACCCTGCGATCAGTCAGGCGGTCACCACGACGGCGACCTCCGTGCTGAACAAGCAGCTCACCTCCACCTACCTGGAGAACGTCTACGTCGGCTTCAACACGCTGCACGACCAGATCGCGAAGGCGGCCAGCGGAGCGACGGAGCTATCGGGAGGGGTGTCGCAGCTCGCGGCGGGTGCGCACCAGCTCGGCGACGCATCCACGCAGCTGGTATCGGGCGCCTCCTCGCTGTCGAGCGGCGTCGGCCAGCTCTCGGACGGCGTCTCGTCGCTCGCGGGAGGTCTGACGACACTGCAGCAGCAGACGGCCGCCCTTCCCGCCCAGACCCAGCAGCTGGCCGCCGGCACCTCCGGCGTGGCCGGCGGCGTGAACGCGACCGTCGCCGGGCTGCAGAAGCTCGCGGCAGGGTGCACGGCCGTGCACGGCGCGGCAGACCCGATCTGCGCCGGGCTCCAGCAGACCATGGCAGGGATGACCACCGGTCAGGGCGGCAACCCGAGCCTGGTGGATGCGGCCGGTTCCGTCGCCACCGGGACGCAGCAGCTCGCGGCGGGGATGCCGGCGCTCACAGCAGGGATCGGACAGAGCGCGTCCGGCGCGAATCAGCTCGCCTCCGGAGCAGCGCAGTCGGCGGCGGGCGCATCGCAGCTCGCCGGCGGAGCGCAGCAGCTCGCCACCGGCGTGACCGGGCTGGCGACAGGGGCGGACCAGACGAGCGCAGGCACCGCGTCCCTCGCTTCAGGGCTCACCGAGGCGACGGCCAAGCTGCCGAGCTACTCCAGCGACGAGCGCTCCAACCTCGCCACCGTCGCGTCGCAGCCGGTGACGCAGAAGTCCACGGACACCAGCGGGTTCGGCCAGTCGAGCATCCCGCTGTTCGGCGCTGTCGCGCTGTGGCTCGGTGCGCTCGCGACCTTCCTGGTGCTGCAGGCGGTGTCCCGCAGGGCGATCCTCACCACCAGGGCGTCCGGCAGGATCGCCCTCGACGGCTTCCTTCCCGCTGCCGCGATCGGCGCCGTGCAGGGCGTTTTCGTGGCGGGCATCATGCAGTTCGCGCTGTCGCTCGATGTCGGTCACTGGTTCGGGTTCGCCGGCGTCGCGATGGCCGTCGGGGTGGCCTTCGCTGCGGTGAACCACGGGCTGGTGGCGCTGCTCGGCGGCATCGGCCGGTTCGTGTCAATGCTCGTCGTCGTGGTGACGCTCGCGGCGGGGATCGTGTCGACCGTGCCAGGGTTCTTCACCAGCGCGATGCAGTGGTTCCCGACGTCGGCGGCGATCACGGCGTTCCGCGGTGTGGTCGAGTCGACGGACGGGGTCTGGCGTGGCCTCGGCGGTCTGCTGCTCTGGGCGGCCCTCGGCTTCGCGCTCTCCCTCATCGCCGTCGCCCGCAAACGCATCGTCCGCGTCGCCCAGCTCCTCCCCGCCGAGTAGTCCCTTCAGAGGGTGGCGGCGAGGGCGAGGGTGGCCAGGACGACGGTGACGGGGGCGACGATCAGGCCGAGGAGCATGTAGCGGCTCCAGCGGATCTGCACGTCGAACGACGTGAGGCGCTGGTGCCAGAGCAGGGTCGCGAGCGAGGCCCACGGCGTGATGAGCGGCCCGACGTTCACGCCGATCAGCAGCGCGACCAACCGCACAGGAGTATCGGCTGACGGCTCGAGAGCGAGGTAGGCGGGCAGGTTGTCGATCGCGTTCGCCCCCACCATCCCGGTCAGCGACAGGCGCAGCAGCGCGAGCGGCGACTCCCCTGTGCCCGAGACGACAGAGAGCAGATGGCCGAGCCCCACCGCGTGCAGCGCCTCGATGAACAGGAACAGGCCGGACGCCAGCACCACGAGCTGCCACGGCACCAGCCCGAACCGCAGCACAGCGCGGCGGCGCACCAGGAACACGGCGCCGAGCAGCACGGCAGCTGCCGACGCGGGCAGCCACACCGGGATGCCGGACACCAGCAGCGGGATGAGGGCGACCACCACGGCGGCGCTCCACCAGAACAGCACAGGGTCCTCGATGCCGTCCTCCTCCCCCGTCTCGTACCTGGTGAGCAGGCGACGGCGGTAGATCAGGAAGATCGCGACCACCGGCACGGCGATGGCCACGAGGGCCGGAACGACCGTGAGCGCGGCGAACTGCAGCGGGCTCGGATCGCCCATCGCGTGCTGCGCGAGCAGGTTGGTCAGGTTCGAGACCGGGAGCAGCAGGGATCCGGTGTTCGCCAGCCACACGGTGGTCAGCGCGAACGGCAGCGGGTCGAGTCCAGCGTGCCTGGCGAGCACGATCACCACGGGGGTGAGCAGCACGGCGGTCGTGTCGAGCGAGAGGAAGATCGTGCTGAGGGCTGCGACGGCGGCGACCAGCAGCCAGAGCACCCAGGCTCGCCCGCGACCCCAGCGCGCGGTCTGCTGCGCGACCGCGGTGAAGAGGCCGGCCTCCGCGGCCAGTTCGGTGACCACGGTGACCGCGACCACGAACAGCAGGATGGGCCACACCCTGTCCCAGAGCTGCGCCACCTCCGGCACGGGCAGGATTCCGGTCGCGACCGCGACGACTCCGAGCACGAGGAGCACAGCGCCGACGATCGCGGTGCGCATCCATCCTCCTTCGAGCCATCGGCCGCCATCCGGCGCCGCCGCCTTCTCGGCGCGCCTCTGCGAGCGTACGCTATGGGCAGCACCCGGTAGCGTTGACCGGAAGCGAAAGGATGCGGATGCGCAAGTTCATCTTCAATGGAGCGATCATCAGTGCGGCCTTCGGACTCTGGACGACCATCCAGACCACCCGCTCGGGGGCGAGGGACTGGCGGGTGCCCCTGCTGTGGATCAGCGCGGCCCTCTCACTCGTGATCGCGGTCGGCACGGTGCTCGAAGAGTCGAAAGAAGCCGAGATCAGCGAGAAATCCCGCTGATCGCACGGCGTGTCCGCGCCGAATCTGAGATTTCTTCCAGGACACTTGTATTCAAGTGCAAGAACAGCCTGGAAGGGGTTGGACCATGTTTGGTCGTAGGCGGCACGCCGCCGCGGTTCCGGCGGCCCTGGCACCGGTTCCTCCGGTCCCGCAGTTGACGGACGCGCAGATCCTCGAACTCGTGCACACCAAGGTGGCCGAGCTGATCGGCGAGCACGGTGAATGGACCGTGTCCCGCCGCGCCGCAGACGACACAGACACGATCTTCCACTCCGTGCTCGCGCAATCGGTCAGCCTCAGCATCACGACCGCCCTGGTGGACGCACGCCAGCGCGTCGCAGCGGGCGAGATCATCGCGACCGTGGAGCCGCAGCATCTCGCGTCCGAGGCGGACACCACCGCCGATTCCGCCGACGCTGCCGCCTCCGAAGCCGCTGCACCGGACGCAGACGCGACAGCACCGGCAGAAGCCGCATCCCCCGCCAACGACGAGCCGGCAGCCTTCGGCTGGGAGCCCGCCCCGATCACCGTCTGGACCGACCTGCGCAAGCCGGTCACCGGCGAGATCCCCACGCTGGCAGAGCGCTCCGCCGCGTAAGCCCCGCACGCATCCATCGAGCCCAGGCTCTCTCCCCCGACACGCCGTGTCGAACGGTGAGGGGTCCTGGGCTCGATCGCGTCGTCGCCCGTGCCCGGTCAGCCGAGGGGGTGCCAGGCGGAGGGGCCGCGCGAGCCGGCCCGGTAGGTGGTGAGCTGGACCTCGTCCTTCTGCCACTCGGCGATCACCGGACCGACGATGCGCCAGCACTCGACGGCGGTGTCCCCGCGGACGGAGAGCGACGGGTCTCCGTCGAGGATTCCCTCCAGGACCTCGCCGTATGCCAGAAGCTGGCCGGGGCCGAACTCGACGGAGAGGGAGGCGCGCTCGATCTCGGTCGGGTCGCCAGGGCCGTTGATGTTGAGGTCGAGCGACATCTCGTCCGGCGCGAGCATGATGCGCAGCTTGGTCGGCTCCTTGACGCCCTTCAACCCGGTCGGGATGTGCGGGGCCGGTTTGAACGTGACGACGATCTCGCGCCTGCGCTCCCCCAGCGCCTTGCCGGAGCGCAGCGTGAACGGCACTCCCGCCCAGCGCCAGGTGTCGATCTGGAAGGCGACCTCGGCAAGCGTCTCCGTCTCGCGGGCGGGGTCGACGCCCGGCTCCTTGGCGTACGACGGCACCTTCTCGCCTTCGACGGTGCCCGCCGTGTACCTGGCGCGCCTGCTCGACTCCAGGGGACTGTCGTTCCAGACCCGTGTCGCGCGCAGCACGGCGCCCTTCGCATCCCGGATGTCCTGGGCGCCCATCGTGGACGGCGGCTCCATCGCGAGCACGGCGAGGACCTGCAGCAGGTGGCTCTGGATCATGTCGATCATCGCGCCCGCCTTGTCGTAGTAGCGCGCCCTGCCCTCCAGCCCGAGGGTCTCGTCGTAGATCACGTCGACCCTCTCGATGTGCTGGCTGCTCCACAGTGGCTCGAAGATGCGGTTGGCGAAGCGCAGCCCCACCAGGTTGAACACGGTCGACCGGCCGAGGAAGTGGTCGACCCGGTGGATCTGGTCCTCTGGGACGAGCTTCGCGAGCTGTTTGTTGAGCGCGATGGCGCTGCGGCGGTCGGTGCCGAACGGCTTCTCCAGAGCGAGCGTCGTGCCGGCGGGGAGCGTCAGCTTCTCCAGGGCCGTGCACGCCTGGGCAGCGATGGCTGGCGGCAGCGCGAAGTAGAGCGCGGGCACGCCGTCCGCCGCATCGAGGATGCGCTGCAGGTCTTTCGGGTCTGTGACATCGGCTGGGACGTACGTCGTGCCTGCGAGCAGCGCATCCACGGCAGGGCCTGAGCACTTCATGGTCTTGAACGCGGCGCGGACGACGGAGCGCCAGTGCGCGTTGGTCCAGTCCTCGACGCCGGAGCCCACCAGCTTCACCGACCGTTCCGGGTGATCCGTCAGCAACTGGCCGAGAGCGGGGAGGAGGAGTCTGGACGAAAGATCGCCGCTCGCTCCGAGAATCACGAGAGTGGTCACCTGCTGCGTCATGTCCATCACAGTACGGCCATACTGGAACACATGTCGCTCCCCATCGAGGATTACGCCCTGATCAGTGACTGCTTCACCGGGGCACTCGTCGGACGGGACGGCAGCATCGACTGGCTCTGCCTCCCCCGCTACGACGCGCAGTCCATGTTCGGCGCCCTCCTCGGCACAGAGGACCACGGTCGCTGGCTACTCGCACCCTCCGACCCCGCTGCGCACGCGGAGCGCCGTTACGAGGGCGACACGATGATCCTCGTCACCACCTGGACCACCGACGACGGCGAGGTCGAGGTCACCGACG
Source organism: Leifsonia sp. NPDC102414 (assembly GCF_044765685.1). Classification (NCBI taxonomy): domain Bacteria; kingdom Bacillati; phylum Actinomycetota; class Actinomycetes; order Micrococcales; family Microbacteriaceae; genus Leifsonia; species Leifsonia sp. NPDC102414. The sequence goes on along the minus strand of NZ_JBIWKN010000001.1, from coordinate 432,587 downwards.
CGATGCCGATGGGCGACGGACGCGCCGACCTCGTGCGGCGCGTGCGCGGCATCCGCGGCACCGTCAGGATGCGGCAGGACCTGCGCATCCGGTTCGGCTACGCCTCCGCGATGCCCTGGGTGCGCAAAGACGAGACGGAGCACCCTCCAGCCCTCATCGCGGTCGCCGGCCCTGACGCCATCGTCGTGCGTGGCTCTGCGCTGCGCGCGACGGACCACTCGCACTCCGGCGAGTTCAGTATCACCGCAGGCGAGACCATCGACCTCAGCCTCACCTGGTTCCGCTCCCACCGGCACACCCCGTCCGCGCCGAACGTGGAGAAGGCCCTCGCCCGCACGCGCGACTGGTGGACCAGGTGGGCGGAGGGCTGCGAGCACGACGGCCCATACCGGTCGGAGGTGGTGCGCTCCCTGCTGCTCCTGCGTGCGCTCACCCACCTGCAGACCGGCGGCATCGTCGCCGCGGCCACCACCTCGCTGCCGGAGAGCTTCGGCGGCGAACGCAACTGGGACTACCGCTACGTCTGGCTGCGGGATGCGTCGCTCACCATCTCCGTGCTGCTCGCCCACGGCTACGACGACTACGTCGACCACTGGCGCGACTGGCTGCTGCGCGCCGTCGCCGGCGACCCGAGCGACGTGCAGATCATGTACGGGCTCTCCGGGGAGCGGGATCTCACAGAACGCGAGATCACCACCCTGCCCGGCTACCAGGGCGCGTCTCCCGTGCGGATCGGCAACGACGCATCCACCCAGTTCCAGGCCGACGTGATCGGCGAGGTGATGCTCGCGCTCGACCACGGCCGCCGCAACGGGGTCGCGGAGACCCGTCTGTCCTGGGCGCTGCAGCGGGCGCTGATGGGCTATCTGGAGGAGCACTGGCACGAACCGGACCACGGCATCTGGGAGATCCGCGGCGTCCCGCGGTACTTCACGCACTCACGGGCACTGGTCTGGGCAGCGTTCGACTGCGCCATCCGTGCCGTCGAGGACCACGCGCTGGACGGCCCCGTCGACCGGTGGCGTGCACGCAGGGACGAGGTGCGGGCGGACATCGAAGCGCACGGGTTCGATCCTGAACGCGGCACATACGTGCAGACCTTCGGCTCGACCGACGTCGACGCTTCGCTGCTGCAGCTCGCCCAGGTCGGCTACTGCGACTGGAACGACCCCAGGATGCTCGGCACGGTTCGCGCGCTGGAGACCGATCTGATGCGCGACGGTCTGCTGCTGCGCTACCACACCGAGAACGGCGTGGACGGCCTGCCGCCAGGCGAGCATCCCTTCCTGGCGTGCTCGTTCTGGCTGGTCGAGCAGTACGCGCGCTCCGGCCGGATCGACGACGCCACCGCACTGATGGACAGGCTGGTCGCGCTCGCCAACGACGTCGGGATGCTGTCGGAGGAATACGACGTCTCCGGCAGGTCGCAGGTGGGCAACACGCCGCAGGCGCTCACACATCTGACCCTGGTGCGCGCTGCGGACGCGATCTCGGATGCGCTGGGGGTCGGGCACGCACCGACCAGGAGCGTCGTGCACCAGCGACGGTAGACTCGGTGAACGTGTTCCCCCTTCAAACGGATGCGTCCAGACGGGATGCGGTATGACGGACGCATCGACCGTCGAGGAGACGGAGCTCGGCGAACGCCTCGAGCTCGGCTCGCCGTGGGTGACCATCGTCTGGAACGATCCTGTCAACCTGATGTCGTACGTCAGCTACGTCTTCCAGAGCTATTTCGGCTTCCCTCGCGCGGAGGCGGAGCGACTGATGCTGCTCGTGCACAACGCGGGTCGCGCTGTCGTGGCGACGGGCACGCGTGAGGAGATGGAGCGGCACGTGGAGGCCATGCACGACTTCGGACTGTGGGCGACGCTCACCAAGGCGGACGCGTGAGGCCGTTCCGGCGCGCGAGGGACGGCGCGATCGTCGCCGTCTTCGAGCGTGAGGAGGCCGAGGTGATCGCGCGGCTGGCCGGAGAGGCCGCCGAGCTGGTCGAGTCCGTGCGGTCGGGCGTCGATCCGGCGAGCGATCCAGCCCTGCTGCGGCTGCTCCCTGATGCATACCCGGAGGACGCAGAGGCGTCGGCCGAGTTCCGCCGGTTCACGGCGGACGGGCTCGCAGAGCGGAAGGCACTCAACGCCGTCACGGTGGTGGAGTCGCTGAGCGCGGCAGGCCGGCCGGCCGGCTCGCGCGGCCGCGTCGAGGTGCGGCTGGACGCCCACGACGCAACGGCGTGGATGCGTGCCATCGGCGACATCCGCCTGGTGCTGGCCTCCCGGCTCGGCATCGTCGAGGACGGAGACGACGGCGACGTCCACGATGATGAGACCGCGCTGCTGCGCGCGATCTACGACTGGCTGGCGTTCGTGCAGGACACGCTCGTCAACGCGCTGTGGAAGGGCGACCGGTAGCCGCCGACCCGCCGCCGACCCGCCGCCGACCCGCCGCCGATCAGACGGGGAAGCGCACGGCGGCCGCCGCGGCTGCTCCCCCGGGAATCTCCTCCGCGCGCAGAGCGTAGACGGTCGCCTTGGACGCCAGCGCACGCCGCAGGATCTCGTCCACCACGCCGTAGTTCCCCGGCTCGTCGTCGTCCGCGTATGTGATCGCGCCGCTCTCCTCGTCGAGGGTGCCTGGCACCCGCCTATCGATGTCGACGATGAGCGATTCCACCGCGCCGTACGTGGCCGCCCTCGCGATGTCGCTCAGGTCGGTGGTGGCCGTACCCGCCGCCATGCGCGCCTCCATGTCGGACTTCAGTCGTTCCGCCTTGGCCGCATACACCTGGTCGAGCACCAAGCGCGCCTCTGCTGCGAGGTCTTCGTCCGTCTTCTCCTCCGGGTTGCCTGTGATGGTCTCCGAGACGAGCTTCGGATACGTGTTGGCGTTGCGGAAGATGCCTACCAGGGGCTCGGCCGCCGCGAGGATGAGCGGGTCGGTCGAGTTCGCCAGGATCGGGTGCAGCGCCCGCTCGATCGCCTGGACGTATTCGAGCATCCTGACCTTCTGCCCCTCTGAGCCCTGGATGCGTCCGTCCGGCGCCCTGCCGCTGATCGAGGCGAGCCCCGCGGCAGAGGCGACGTCCTTCGGCAGGCCGGGAACGTCGATGGTCGCCGCCGGCGCCTGGGGCGAGACCTGGATGAGTCGCACCGAGTTCTGAGCGAGGGCGAGGATCAGCGCCGTCTGCGGGAAGGTCACCGTGCGCAGCAGAGGCTTGACGTAGAAGCGGTCGGAGATGTCGCAGGACGAGCCGAGCCGGTTGGGAAGGCGGAACGTCTCGCTGAGGTCGCCGTCGAGGAACACGGCGAGCGACCGTGACTGGTACCGCCAGAAGTCCCTGTCTTCGAGGATGGCCTCTCCCTCACGCTGGATCGCGGCGATCCGCGGTTTCGGGATGCCGTCCTCCTCGAGTTTTCTGACCGCCTGCGCCAGATGGTTCTTGAGCTCGATCCTGGCGCGGTCCGCGTCGGCTGGGACGGTTCCGGTCGGCAGGTAGATGGTCACGCATCCCGGCTGCCGCAGGGCTGCGATCCTCTCGATGTCGGCCTTCGTGGGAATGTCTTTGTATTCCATTTCCGACTCCCTCGGTCGCGCACTGTCCGGTCTCGCCAGTCTGGTCTCGCCCCTCCCCGTTGACAAGCCCTGAAAACGCGCCTACCGTCATCTAAACCGGTTTAGAGACAAAGGACGCAACGATGCGACACCTCGGAAATCACAGCGCGAAGCGACGTTCGGCAGCGGCCGTCGCTCTCATTCTCGGCACGGCGGTGGCGGCGACGATGGGCGCGATTCCGGCACAGGCCGCCACCATCGCACCCGCCGCATCCACGGCCGCGACAGCAGCGGCGCCGGCCAAACTGACCAATCTCGCGCATCTCGACTGGCTGCAGGCCGATGTGCCTCTACTGGCCGGCGTCGCGGGCCACACCACCTATCGACAGGCGGAGGAGCCGACGGCTCGCGCACCGTGGGTCTACGCCGACCGCAACGCGGACGGCAGCTTCACGCGCGTCGGCGGCGGACCCATCACGGATGCGGCCAAGGGCTGGTATGCGCAGGGCGCGTTCGACGCGGACGACATCTCCCGCGCCGCCGTCGTCTACCTGCGCGACTGGGCGCAGAACGGCACGGCGAGCAGCAAGCAGTCGGCGTACCAGCTGCTGCGCTCCCTCACCTACCTGCAGACCACGACAGGCCCGAACGCGGGCGGCGTCGTGCTGTGGCAGCAGTCGGACGGAACGCTGAACCCGTCCGCGATCCCGGTCGAGCTCCCCGACCCGAGCGATTCGGCCGAGTCCTTCTGGCTCGCCCGCACGGTCTGGGCGCTCGGCGAGGGCTACGCGGGCTTCCGCACAGCCGACCCGGCGTTCGCGTCCTTCCTGAAAGACCGGATGGACCTCTCCATCGCAGCGCTGCAGCGTCAGTCGCTGGCGAAGTACGGCAGCACCGCGCAGGCCAACGGCGTCACCGTGCCCGCCTGGCTGATCGTCGGCAGCGCGAGCGCGACCTCCGAGGCCGTGCTCGGCCTGAGCGCGTACGTGAAGGCCGCGCCCGGCGACGCCGAGGCGACCACCGCCCTCTCCCGCTACTCGGAGGGGATCGCGAAGCTCGCGAGCGGCGGCATCGGTCAGTGGCCGTTCGGTGCCATCCTGCCGGAGGCCAACTCCCCCACCTTCTGGCACGCCTGGGGCGGCATGGAGCCCGCAGCGCTCTCCCGCGCAGCGACGGTGCTCGGCCGCAGTGACCTGCAGACGACCGCTGCGACGGACGCCGCGCAGTTCACCGCCCAGCTCCTCGCCTCCGGCGGTCCGGACAACGGCTGGACCCCGACCCCGGCGGACACCACTCAGATCGCATACGGGGTCGACTCGCGCCTCGAAGGACTGCTCGCCGTCGCCGACGCCACCGGCGCCTCCGGGCTCACCCAGCTCGCCGCTGCGCAGGCCGCCTGGTACTTCGGCGCCAACCCGGCGGGAGTCCCCGTCTACGATCCGGCCACCGGCGTCTGCGTCGACGGGATCGGGGCGGACACGACGGTGAACCGCAACTGCGGCGCCGAGTCCGTCATCCACACCGAGCTGTCGATGCTGGCACTGGATGCGCATCCCGCCGTCGCAGCGCAGGCCACCGCCCTCACCCGCACCACCGCTACGGACGGCATCACGGTCATCGAAGCGGAGAACGGCACGCTGACCGGCTCGGCCAGCGTCGTCACGCCTCCCTCGGCGTGGACGGGGTCGGCCAACTGGTCCGGCGGAAAGTACGTGGCAGCGAAGACCGGTGACACGATCACCATCTCCCTTCCCGCCGGACACGCCACAGCGCGCATCCTGCCCATCGCCGACCTCGGCTCCGGAGGCTCTGGCACGACGCGCTGGACGGCGACGGCCGGAAAGCTCACCCTGCCGATCGGCACGAGCGCGAACGCCGCCGTGGGAGCGCAAGGCATCGCGCCGACGACGGTGTACCTCAAGCCGCAGACGCTGCCCATCCCTGTGCTCCCGTCCGTGACGAAGATCACGGCGCGGGTCGGCGGACAGGTGAGTCTCGACGCCGTGCTCGTGCAGCCGGTGGTGTCGCACCTCGGGCTGGCCGGAGCATCCACCGGCCTGGACGTGTACGTGAACGGCACGAAGCTGCCGACGCTGAAGAAGCTCGACAGTACAGGCCCCGTCACCGTGACCAGGTTCGACAAGACCGGTCACCAGGTCGGCTCCCCCGCCAGGCTCGGCGGCCACGCCATCGTCGCCGTCGAGGCCGGCGGATTCACCACGGTGGTGCCGCGATGAGCTCCGGCACCGTCACGATCAACGACGTCGCCCGCGCGGCCGGGGTCAGCAAGGGGCTCGTCTCCCTCGCCCTCAACGACCGCCGCGGGGTGGCGCCGGAGACGAGGGACCGCATCCTGGAGGCGGCACGCGAGCTCGGCTGGAGTCCCAATCCGAGCGCCCGCGGGCTCAGCACGAAGCGAGCGTACGCGCTCGGGCTGATCGTGCGGCGCGACCCGCACACCATCGAGGTCGACCCGTTCTTCGCGGCGTTCATCGCCGGCGTCGAGACGGTGCTCTCCGAGCGTGGACTCGTGCTCGTCCTCACGGTCGTCCCCGACGAGGAAGCCGAACGCAGGGCGTACACCCGCCTCGCCGCAGACAAGCGCGTCGACGGCTTCCTGCTCACCGACCTGCTCGCCGACGACGCCCGCATCCCGCTCATCGACGGGCTCGGGATGCAGGCGGTCTCGTTGGGAGAGCCGACCAACCGCACGCCGTTCCCCGTCATCAGCCGCGACTACGACACGGGCATCGACGAGCTCGTCGCGCACTTGGTCGGCCTCGGGCACACGAAGATCGTGCACGTCTCCGGCGACGAGCGCATGCTGCACGGCCGCAAACGCCGCGAGCGCTACGAGCACGCGATGATCGCCGCCGGTCTCGACCCCGTCGTCGTGCCGACGGACTTCTCCCCGGAGCAGGGCGCCGAGGCCACGAAGGCCCTGCTCGACGGCGCCGACCGCCCGACGGCGATCATCTACGGCAACGACCCCATGGCCATCGCGGGCATGGGCGTCGCGCACGAACGCGGGCTGCGCCTCCCCCAGGACCTCTCGATCACCGGCCTCGACGGCTCGCAGATCGGGACGTACGTGTATCCGTCCCTGACCACTCTCGACAACGACCCGACCGGATGGGGCATCGCCGCCGCCACCGCACTGCTGCGGCTGGTGGAGAACGACGAACCGGCCGACGTCGCCCTGCCCCCTGCACGACTCGTCGTGCGCGCATCGACCGCGGCGCCCGCCGCCGGTCAGTGACCCACAGTAAGGAATCATCATCATGCACAGACGCAGGATCATCCTCAGTATCGTCACGGCGGGTGCCATCGCGGGCGCCCTCGCGGCGTGCGGCTCGAGCGGAGGCGGCTCGTCCGACGCGATGAAGGCCAAGGGCCCCATCACCATCTGGTACTCGAACAATGCGCAGGAGGTGCAGTGGGGCAAGGCGATGGTCGCCTCCTGGAACTCCGCTCACCCGAAGGAGACCATCAAGGCGCAGGAGGTGCCGGCAGGCAAGAGCACCGAAGAAGTGCTCGGCGCGGCCATCACGGCGGGAACGACCCCGTGCCTCGTGTTCAACAACCTCCCGGCGGTCACCGGTCAGTTCGAGAAGCAGGGCGGCCTCGTCGATCTGTCGAAGTTCTCCGACGGCAACTCGTACATCCAGGCCAGAAGCGGCAGCGCGGCCGACCAGTACAAGTCGGCGAACGGCGACTTCTACCAGATGCCGTGGAAGCAGAACCCGGTGATGATCTTCTACAACAAGGACATCTTCGCCAAGGCCGGCCTCGACCCGAACAACCCCGACCTGTCGACATACGCCTCGTTCCTGGCGGCGGCCAAGCAGGTCACCTCCAGCGGAGCGGCGCAGTACGCCATCTACCCGGCGCCGACCAGCGAGTTCTTCCAGCCGAACTTCGACTACCTGCCGCTGCTGGCAGCGCAGACGGGCGGCAAGGGCCTGATCGAGAACGGCAAGGCCACGATCGACAGCCCTGACGGCATCGAGGTCGCGAACTTCTGGAAGAGCATCTACTCCGCCGGCCTGGCCGGCAAGGAGCAGTTCCAGGGCGACGCGTTCGCCGACGGCAAGGCGGCCATGGCCATCGTCGGCCCGTGGGCCATCGCGTACTACGGAGACAAGGTGAAGTGGGGATCCGTTCCCGTGCCGACCAAGGACGGCATCGCGGCGGACAAGACATACACCTTCCCCGACGCCAAGAACGTCGGAATGTACACCTCGTGCAAGAACCAGGGCACGGCGTGGGACGTCCTCAAGTTCGCCACCAGCAAGGACCAGGACAACAAGCTCCTGAACGTCACAGGACAGATGCCGATCCGTGACAACCTCGCCACCGTATACGCCGACTACTTCGCCGCCCACCCGGCGTACAAGGAGTTCGGCGCCCAGTCCGCCCGCACAGTCGACGACCCGTCCGGCCCGAACACGGTCGCCCAGCTGCAGGCGCTCCGGGATGCGTACACCAAGTCCGTGATCTCCGGCTCCGGCAGCGTCGACGACGCGTTCAAGGCGGCAGCGGACAAGATCAACAAGCTGCAGACCCAGAAGTAGGCAGCTGATGTCCAGCATCCGCACCACCCCGGCGGCCGGGGGCAGCACTGCCCCCGCCTCCGGGCGGAAGCCCAACGGCGGCCGCGGCCCCAATCAGGCCGTGAAGCCGCTGCGGCAGCGCATCTTCGGGCGCAACCCGCTCGGCTGGCTGTTCAGCGCGCCGTACCTGGTGTTCGTCATCGTGATCTTCGCGTACCCGCTGCTGTTCGCGATCTACATGTCGTTCTTCGACTACTTCTTCGCGGCTCCCGGCGCGAACGTCGACCGGCCGTTCGTCGGACTCGACAACTACGTGACGGCCTTCACAGACCCTGCCGTGCTGCAGTCCTTCGCGAACGTCGGCATCTTCCTGATCATCAACGTGCCGTTGACCGTCGTGCTCAGCCTCGTGCTGGCGAGCGGTCTCAACAGCATCAAGCGGTTCCGAACCTTCCTGCGGGTCAGCTACTACGTGCCGTACGTCACGGCGAGCGTCGCGATCATCGGCGTCTGGCTGTTCCTGTTCAACCAGGACGGCCTCGTCAACCAGATCCTCGGCCCGCTCGCGCCGAACCCGAGCTGGTTCGTCAACCCGACGCTGGCGATGCCGATGATCGCCGTCTACGTCACCTGGAAGCAGCTCGGCTTCTACATCCTGCTCTACTTGGCAGCGCTGCAGAACGTTCCGACGGAGCTGTACGAGTCCGCATCCACCGACGGCGCAGGCCGCGTGCGGCAGTTCTTCTCCGTGACGGTGCCAGGCGTGCGCCCTGCGACCGTGCTCGTGCTGCTGCTGTCCACCATCGTCGGGGCCAACCTGTTCACAGAGCCGTACCTGCTGACGGGGGGCGGAGGGCCGAACGGCGCATCCACCTCCCCTGTGCTGCTGATCTATCAGCAGGGCATCCAGCAGGGCCACCCGGGGTACGCGGCAGCGATCGGCATCGTGCTCGTCGTCGTCGTGCTCATCATCGCCTTCTTGCAGAACCGATTCGCGGGAGACCGAGACTCATGACAACGACAGCAGCACCAGCGTCCGGCGACACCGGCGCGGCGCCGACCGGCAGGGATCGCGGGAGGCAGCGCAAGCGCCGCAACGTGGACATGTCGTCGCCCAGGCAGCTCAGCCGCGGGCAGGCGATCCTGCAGGGCGTCGTGCTCACCATCGGGGCGATCGCCTTCCTGTTCCCGTTCTACTACATGCTCGTCGGCTCGTTGCAGGCGACGCCGGACACCACCGTCGCCGGCGCGTTCCCGTCACCAGGCAACCTGACGCTCGACAACTATGTCAACATCAACGACAGGATCAACCTGTGGAGCGGGCTCGCCAGCTCGGCGATCTTCACCGGCGGCGTGCTGCTGTGCACCGTGGTGTTCGGGCTGCTCGCCGGGTACGCGCTGTCCATCCTGCAGTGGCGCGGCCGCGGCGTGACGTTCGCGCTCGCCCTGCTCGTGCAGGTGGTGCCGTTCCAGCTCCTGATGGTGCCGCTCTACGTGCTGATCGCGCGCAACTACGGTCTGGCCGACAACTATCTCGGCATGATCCTCCCGTTCGCGATCAACTCGACGGCTGTGCTGATCTTCCGGCAGTACTTCCTGCAGATACCGAAGGAGCTGTTCGACGCCGCCCGCATCGACGGCGCAGGCGAGTTCATGATCCTCCGCAGGGTTGCGCTCCCGCTCGTGCGTCCTGCGCTGGTGACCGTGCTGCTGCTGACGTTCATCGGGCCGTGGAACGAGTTCCTCTGGCCGTTCCTGATCACCAAGGAGCAGACGATGCAGCCGCTCGCGGTCTCGCTGGCCAACTACATCAGCACCGTCGCAGCGTCGACCACCAATCCGTACGGCGCGATCCTCGCCGGTGCGGTCGTGCTCGCCGCGCCCGTCGTGGTGCTGTTCATCGTGTTCCAGCGCTACTTCACCTCGACCGACATCGGCTCCAGCGTGAAGGGCTGACGCGACAGCATCCCTGTTCAGAACCGTCCTTTCCGACAGAAGGAGACCAGTGAAAGCCGTCGACATCGACGACCTCCGCGCGAGCTACGCCGAAGCCCTCGCGCACACCAACGCGCTCACCGACCGCATCTCGACCGACCAGTTCTCGTCCAGCTACCCCGAGCGTCCGGCCTGGGCGATCGGACCGTTCGCCAGGGATGCGTCGCTCACCTTCCATCTCGACGGCCAGTGGGCGGACCCCACCGGCATCGGCTGGACCAGCGATTCGATCTTCAACCCCACCGCGATCGAACGCGACGGAGAGCTGCACCTCTTCTACCGCGCATCCCCGCGGAAGGAGTCGACCGCCAGCCGAATCGGGCACGCCGTCCGTCGCGACGGCGTGTGGACGGACTCGCAGGCGAACCCGGTGATCTATCCGACGCTGCAGAACGAGACCCTCGGCTGCGAGGACCCCAAGGTCTACGCCGTCGGCGACGGCTACGTGCTGTTCTACAACGCGATCCGGCGCACGGAGGACGGCGAGGTGGCCTGCGACATCATGGTCGCGACCTCGGACGATCTCGAGCACTGGGAGAAGCGCGGCCTCGCGGTGCCGTACGACGTGTCGCAGAATTGGGCGAAGGGCGCCGTGGTGCCACGGGATGCGGATGGCAACGCCGTGCGCATCGGCGGCGAGTACCTGATGTTCCTCTCTGAGGGATGTGGAGGCCGCCCGATGGTCGGCCACTCCGACGACCTCGTGCAGTGGACGTTCGCCGAGCAGCCGTACCTCGACCTCACACCGCTCAACGGCTCCCTGCACGAGGTGGCCTGCGCCGTCGTCGACGGGGATCACCTGGTCCTCGACTTCTTCTACGCAGACGAGAACGGCGACTTCGCCGCGGCGCAGGCGCTGTACTCGCCCGACGACCCGTTCACGCAGCTCGCCGTCCACCGCGGCGGCTCGCTCGCCTGGGGCGGCCTGCAGAAGCTCACCGGTGAGTGGACATTCGCCCAGGGCTGGGATGCGCCCGCCGGGACACGCGAGATGTACTTCTATCGATCCACGCACCACACCACACCACGCCACCAGCCAACGACCGAGGAGGAAGCATGAGCTCCCCCGACGACTTCCCGTACGCCCTCACCAGAGCCGGCGTCATCATGACCCCCGAGCCGGGCAACGCCCACGAGGTGGAGGGGGTGCTCAACCCGGCCACCGGCCACACGCCGGACGGCACGCTCTACCTGCTGCCCAGGCTCGTCGCCGCCGGCAATGTCTCCCGCGTCGGCCTCGCCAGGGTGGAGCTCACCGACGGCGTGCCGGTCGGCGTCACCCGCGATGGCGTCGTGCTGGAGCCGGAGAGGGAGTGGGAGGCCGGTGCGAACAACGCGGGCGTCGAGGACCCGCGCGTGACGTTCATCCCGAGCCTGGGGCTGCACGTGATGACGTACGTGGCGTTCGGCCCGCTCGGCCCCCGCACGGCCGTCGCGGTCTCCGACGACCTGCGGGAGTGGCAGCGCCTCGGACCGGTGACGTTCGAGTACGACGACGCCCTCGGCGTCGACCTCGGGCTGTACCACAACAAGGACACCGTGTTCTTCCCAGAGCCGGTCACGGCGCCGGACGGCACGCTCTGCCTCGCCGTGCTGCACCGCCCGGTGTGGGAGCTCGGCGAGGTGCGGCCCGGCGAGGGCAACCGGCCGCCGGCGACCGTCCCCGATCCTCGCCCCAGCATCTGGATCGCGTTCATCCCCCTGGATGCGGTGCTCGCCGACCGCCGCGAGCTCGCCCGCTGGCGCGGCAACCGCTTCCTGGCCGGGCCGGAGTACCCGTTCGAGGAGCTCAAGATCGGTGCTGGGCCGGCCCCGATCCGGGTACCGGAGGGCTGGCTGCTGCTGCACCACGGCGTCACCGGCGTGATCATGAACTCGATGGCGCAGCAGCAGAACGTCAACTACGGCGCCGGCGCGATGATCCTCGACGGCGACGAGCCATGGCGTGTCATCGACCGCACGGACGCACCGTTGCTGGCGGCGGAGACCGAGGACGAGCGCAGCGGCATCGTGCCCAACGTCGTCTTCCCCACCGCGATCGAGGACATCGACGGCCGGCTCTTCGTGTTCTACGGCATGGCGGACTCCAAGATCGGGGTGGCGAAACTGGAGCGCAGAGAGAAAACTGCATCCTGATCGCGATGCGATGTCGAAATAACGCTGCCGCGTTCGTGTAGACGGTGAGAGAAACGGAGAACACCATGACTCAGTACCTGCTCAGCGTCTACCAGCCGGACGGCCCCATCCCGGAGCCGGACGCGCTCGCCGCGATCGAGGCCGACGTGAATGCGGTCGACCAGGACATGCGCGCCGCCGGCGTGTGGGTCTTCTCGAACGGGCTGCTTCCCGCGGCATCGGCGACCGTGCTGCGGCCGAGCGGCCAGGACGTGCTCGTGACGGACGGCCCGTTCGCCGAGGGCAAGGAGCACCTCGGCGGCTTCACCATCGTGGACGTGCCCGATCTGGATGCGGCGCTCGACTGGGGCAAGCGGCTCGCGCTCGCGACGACCCTGCCCATCGAAGTGCGCCCGTTCGCCGGCTGAGCCCCGCGTGGATCGCGACGGCAGCGACGACATCGCCCGCGTCTTCCGTGCGGAGTACGGCCGTTCGGTCTCCGTCCTGTACCGCGTCTTCGGCGATCTGAGCATCGCGGAGGACGCGGTGCAGGACGCCTTCGTGACCGCCGCCGACCGCTGGCCGGTGTCCGGGATCCCACCGGCGCCGGCCGGCTGGATCATCACCACCGCCAGGCGAAAGGCCATCGACCGGCTGCGCCGTGAGGCGACCGGCCGCGATCGAGAGGCGGAGGCCGCGCTCCTGCACGAACAGGACGCGCCACCCACAGCAGAGGAGGGCGAAGTGGACGACGATCGGCTGCGCCTGATCTTCACCTGCTGCCATCCAGCGCTCGCTCCCGCCAGCAGGGTGGCGCTCACGCTGCGGCTGCTCGGCGGCCTCAGCACGGCGGAGATCGCGCGGGCGTTCCTGGTGCAGGAGTCGACGATGGGCCAGCGCCTGTCGCGGGCGAAGGCCAAGATCCGTGATGCACGCATCCCGTTCCGCCTTCCGTCCGACGCCGACCTTCCCGACAGGCTCGCCTCCGTGCTCACGGTCGTCTACCTGATCTTCACCGAGGGCTACACGGCGTCGGCAGGAGACCGGCTGGTGCGCGACGAGCTCTGTGACGAGGCGATCCGCCTGGCCAGGGTGCTGGTCGAGCTGATGCCGGACGAGGAGGAGGCGCACGGCCTGCTCGCGCTGCTCCTGCTCGTCGACGCCCGCCGCTCCGCCCGGCTCGACGCGGCAGGCGGTCTCGTCCTGCTCCCCGACCAGGACCGCGCGCTCTGGAACGCCGACCGCATCGCGGAGGGGCAGGCCATCCTGCGGCGCTGCCTGGCCCGCGGCAGGCCGGGGAGCTTTCAGTTGCAGGCCGCGATCCAGGCCGTCCACGACGACGCCACCATCGCGGCCGAGACGGACTGGCCGCAGATCGTGACGATCTACGATCAGCTCCTCTCCGTGCATCCATCGCCCGTCGTGGCGCTCAACCGCGCCGTGGCCGTGGCCGAGGTCGACGGCCCATCCGCGGCTCTGGCCGAGACCGACCGGCTGCTGGATGCGCTCGGCGCCTTCCATCTGCTGCACGCGATCCGCGCGGACCTGCTGCGCAGGCTCGGCCGCAGCGCAGAGGCAGCCGCCGAGTACGAGGCGGCGCTGGCGCTCACCGACAACGCGGCCGAGCGCGCGTTCCTCACCCGTTCGCGCGCCGCTCTTCCCTAGCCGCGCGCATCGGCGCACAGTGGATGCATGAACATCGCATTCCTCGGGCTCGGCCGCATGGGCCGTGAGCTCGTCCCCCATCTCATCGACGCCGGCCACCGGGTGACCGTGTGGAACCGTTCGCCGGAGCCCGCCCAGTCCATGGGCAGACGTGGCGCGCGCGTGGCGGCGACGGCGGCTGAGGCGGTCGACGGCGCAGAGGCGGTCGTCTCCGCACTGTTCGGGCCGGACGCCGTGCGCGAGGTGATCGTCGACGGCGCGCTCCCATTCGCATCCGGCGCCGTCTGGATCGACGTGACCACGGTCTCTCCCGCCGACGCCGACGCGTTCAGCGCGTGGGCGGCCGACGCCGGCGTGAGCTACGTGCACTCCCCCGTGATCGGCTCCCTCGCGCCTGCGCGCGCAGCGGCCCTCGGCGTCCTCATCGGCGGCGAGCACGACGCCGCACGCACAGCGCGCACCGTCGTCGCGCTCTGGGCCGACCCCAACAAGCTCCGGATGCTCGACACCCCTGCGCAGGCCGCCACCGGCAAGCTCGTCGCCAACCTCGCCCTCGCCGTCTCCTTCGAGGGGCTGGTGGAAGCCCTCCGCCTCGGAGAGTCCGGCGGGCTCAGCACCTCTCAGGTGCTCGATACCCTCGGCATCACCGCCCTCGCCCCGATCGCCGCGATGAAGGGCGGCCCCGTGGTGGCCGGCGACTTCGACGACACCCAGTTCTCAGCTGCCCTCCTCGCGAAGGACACCCGTCTGATGCTGGCGACCTCGCACGAACCGCTCCCCGCCGTCGCCCTGGTGTCGGCGGCGCTGGAGGACGCGGTCGACGCGGGCGACGGCGAGAAGGACTTCTCGGTCATCGCCAGGCCGCGCTGAGCGGCCGGCCTGCTGGCCTTCGTGCGTCGTCACCCGGTGGGACCGGCGAACATGTCCATGGTGGGGTCGGTGGAGCACTCGCTCTAGAACTCGAGGGTTTGACTGGGCCCCTCCTAGACGGAGCCGGACACGATCCACGCGGCGCGGGTTTCGCGCCGCGTGGAATGCCTACAGAGTGACCGGCTGCCCGTCCACGGCAGAGCGGCGCGCCGCATCCGCCACCTGGAGCGTGCGCAGCCCGACGCGCCCGTCCGGCACGGCGGCACGGCCGGTGCGCACGGCGTCGAGGAACTCGGTGAGCATCAGCGCGTCGAGGTTGTCGCCGACGCCCTCCCAGACCTGGCCATCCACCGTCTGCCCTGAGACGTGGGGGGCGAACGGCGCGATGGTGATGTTCCCCTTCGTGCCGGTGAGCTGCAGTGTGAGGCCGCCCCAGGTCGGTCCGTTCTCCGGCATGGTCCAGGAGCAGTCGATGGTCGCAACTACCCCGCCAGGGTAGGTCGCCGTGACGAGGCCGCCCGTCTCGACCTGCAGACCGTCGTCGGCGTGCAGCAGTCGGTTGGACACCGCCCGCACCGTCGTCGGCAGCGCGCCGAGGAGCTCGTCGAGCAGGTCGGCGCAGTGCACGACGTGGTCGACCAGCGCGCCCCCGCCCGCGAGCGTCTGGTCGGTGAACCAGGCGCGGTCGGACGGCAGCTTGCCGTTGTTGGTGCCGCGAATGCCCACGACGTCACCGAGCTGACCGGCGCGCACCCGCGCCAGCGCGTCCACGAACGACGGCGCGAAGCGCACAGGGTATGCGGTCATCAGGGTGACGCCAGCGCGTTCGGCGGCGTCGAGCATCGCGCGGCCGTCGTCGACCGTCGTCGCGAGGGGTTTCTCGCACAGGATGTGCGCCCCGGCAGCGGCGGCCGCCTCCACCAGTTCGCGGTGCCTGGAGTTCTCCGCCGTGACGATCACCGCATCCGGCCCCCAGGCGAGCGCTGTCTCGTAGTCGGCCACGTAGCGCACCCCGATGGATGCGGCCAGCGCCTCTCCGCGGAGCGCAGCGTCCGGCGCGGTGGCACCGTCCGGGTCTGTCACGATCAGGTCGATGTCGTCGCGGCCGGCGAGCAGCCGGCAGTAGCCGATCGCGTGCGGGTGCGCGAACGAGAGAACGGCGATCTTGAGCGTGCTGGTCACGGTGTCTCCTGTTCCGGCGGTCATGCGCCGACCTTCTGTGCGAGGGCGTTCTCGATCCCGGTGATCCTGGCGAGCCCCGTCGCCGTGTCGACCTCGATGGCGCGTCCGGTGCGGAGCGATTCCGCCGCCGCTTCCGCGATGGCGACCGCCCTGATTCCGTCCTCTGCCGTCACGACGCTGTCCGTGCCATCGGCGATGGCACGGAGGAAAGCGGCGAGCTGCGTCGTGTACGGACTGACCGCGTGGGTGGCGGGAGGCAGATAGCCGTCTCCGGATGCGCCGGCCGGGAAGTCGAGCACGCTGGCGGCGTCCGTCCGCGAGTCGATCTCGAGGGTGCCCCTGGTGCCGGCGACGTCGGCACTGGTGCGGAACACTGTGCCTGCCGGTCCCCAGGTGCCCTGGACGTGACTGATCGCCCCGCCCGCGTGGGTGAGGGTGACGTGGGCGGTGACGATGCCCGGCACGATGCCGTCCACGCTCGCCGGGCTCTGCACCGCGTACACCTGGGTGACGTCGCCGGCGAGCCAGCGTGCCTGGTCGAGGTCGTGGATCATCTGGTCGAGGACGATGCCGCCCCCGGCGTTCTCGTCGAAGAACCAGGAGCCTGCCCGCGGAGCCTGGCCGCCGCGCACGAACCGCAGCACTGCTGGGTCGCCGATCCGGCCGGCGTCCACCTGACGCTTGACTTCGGCGTACTCGGGGAAGAACCGCACAACGTGCGCAGGGAACAGGCGCACCCCTGCCGCGTCGGCCGCGTCCGCCAGCTCCCGCGCCTCGGTCGAGGTGACAGAGAGCGGCTTCTCGCAGATGACGTGCCGACCGGCGGCGATGGCGGCCAGCGCGAGCTCCTTGTGGCTGCTGCTCGACGTGACGATGTCGACGACGTCGCTCGCCGCGAGCAGCGCATCCAGATCGGGCGCGATGGCGAAACCGTACTCTGCGGCGAGCGCCTCGGCCCCCTCGTGGGAGTAGACGGTCACCTGGACGCCGAGAGCCGCCCATGCGGTCGCGTGCACCTGGGAGATCCCGCCGGCGCCGATGAGGCCGACTCGGAGAGTTTTCACTGTGTTCGTTTCTTTCTACTTCAGGCCCGAGAATGCGATGCCGTCGATGACGCGCTTCTGCATGATCAGGAAGAGGATGAGCACCGGCGCCATCGCGAGCAGGCTGGCTGCGAGCAGGAGCGGATAGTCGGGGATTGACCGCTGGCTGGTGAGCGTCGCGATGCCGGCGGAGAGTGGCATCTGGGTGGAGTCCGTCGCGACGATGAGCGGCCAGAGCAGGTCGTTCCAGGACGCGAGCACCGTGATGATCGCGAGGGCGGACAGGCCGGGCTTGGCCAGCGGCAGCATCACCTTCCAGAAGGTCTGGAAGTGGTTGGCGCCGTCGAGGCGTGCAGCCTCCGCCAGCTCGTCCGGCAGACCGAGGAAGAACTGCCGCATCAGGAATGTGCCGAAGGAGCTGAAGATGCCGGGGGCCGCGATGCCGGCGATGGTGTTCAGCCAGCCGAGGCCCTGCACGATCTGGTACTGCGGGAGCAGGTACACCTGCGGCGGCACCATCAGGATGGCCAGCACCAGCGCGAAGATCGTGCGCTTGAACGGGAACGACATCCTGGCGAACGCGTATCCGGCCATCGAGCAGAGCAGGAGCTGACCGACCGTGCGGATCACCGTGACGGCGACGGACACCCAGAGCTGGTTGAGGAACGGGAGCTGGTCGAACACGTGGGCGAAGTTCTCCCAGTGCAGCGTGCCCGGCCACACGGTCGGCGGCACGGAGGTGACCTGCGCGTTCGTGGACAGCGACATCAGGATCTGCCAGATGAAGGGGAAGACCATGATGAGCGATCCGACGATCAGGATGAGGTGGGTGAGCCCCGTCCCCATCCTCGCTTTGCCGGTCTTGGAACCGACCACGACGGAGCTAGACATACGTCACCCACCTCTTCTGCATCCGGAACTGGATGATCGTGAACACGCCGACGAGCAGCAGGATGGCCATGCCGACCGCGGCCGCGTAGCCGTTGTCGCCCGTCTGCTGGTGGGCGAAGAACAGGTACACCATCGACTGGGTCTGGTTGATCGCCGGGTTCTGCGTGCCCATCAGGGCGTAGAGCAGGTCGAAGAGCTGGAAGCCGGTGATCACCGTCATGACGGAGACGAAGAAGATCGACGGGCTGAGCAGCGGCACCGTGATCGAGAAGAACTGCCGCATCCGGCTGGCCCCGTCGAGCGACGACGCCTCGTACATCTCCGGCGGAATGCCCTTCATCCCGGCCGAGAGCACGATCAGGTTGAAGCCGAGCGAGATCCACATCCCGACCAGGCCCACCGCGATGAGAGCGAACCACTCGGTGGAGAGCCAGTTGGGTCCTTTGATCCCGACCAGCGACAGTGTGTAGTTGATGACGCCGAAGTCGCCGTTGAAGATGATCCGCCAGACCATCGCGACCGCGGCGGGCATGGCGACGTACGGCAGGAAGAACGCCGTGCGGTACAGGGTCGCGAAGCGCAGCCCCGGCCGGTTCATCAGGCTGGCGAAGACCACGGCGAGCGGGATGCCGATGAGCAGGAAGCCGATGTAGACGAGCGTGTTGACGATCGACCGCCAGAATGACGGGTCCGCCAGCATCGCCTGATAGTTCGACAGGCCGCTCCAGGTCGCGCCGCCGAAGACGCCCCACGTGGTGAAGCTGAAGTATGCGTTGCGGATGATCGGCCAGATGTAGAAGACGAGGACGCCGAACAGCAGCGGGGCGACGAACAGAGCCGCCCACAGCCATTCCTTCCGGTCGGTGCGCCGTCTGCGCGGCGGCGTCGACCGGGTGGCGGGCGCCGTGGTCACGGCGCCCGCCTCCTGGGGTGCGATGGAAACGGACATTACTCTTTGGCGAGGTCCGCGTTCATCTGCTTGGCGAGGTCCTTGGCGACGTCGGCCACCGGGCGCTTGCCGGAGAAGGCGTCGGGCAGGAGGTCGTTCTCCGCCTTGTTCCAGGCCGCCGTGTTCTTCGAGATCGGGTACGGGTACGCGTAGTCCGCCGCCGCCTTCTCGAAGATGTTCAGGTCCCAGGGAGCCGTCTTGACGAAGGCGTCCTGCGTGCCGTTGAACGCGGGGTTCGCCGCGCCCATCTCTGCCTGCGTCTCCGCAGCCTGCTTGCCGCCGAGGTAGTTCTGGAACGCGACGGCAGCGGCCTTGTTCTTCGAGTCCTTCGCGACGACGTTCGCGAGACCGTGGATGACGGTCGCCTGCTTCTCGCCCTTGGGCAGAGGAGCGAGTGCGATCGTGTCCTTGATCGGCGAGGCGAGCAGCTCGGCGTTCAGCCAGGTGCCCGACCAGATCATCGCGGACTTGCTGTTGATGAACCACTGGTCCTGCGGGGTGTCCGACAGCTGCGACGGCGTCGGAGAAGAGCCGTCGGCGACCAGGTCGCGCACGAACTGCAGACCCTTGATCGACGCGGCGGAGTCGTAACCGGACTTCTTGCCGTCGGACGAGATGATCTCGCCGCCCGCCTGCAGGATCGTGTTGTAGTACACCTCCTGGCCGCCGCTCAGACCGCTGGCGACGCCGTAGACGCCGTCCGCCTTCAGCTTGTCGGAGATATCCTTGGCCTTCTGGTGGAACTCGTCCCAGGTCCAGTCGGCGGTCGGGTACGCGACTCCCGCCTTGTCGAACACCGCCTTGTTGTAGAAGACGCCGATCGTGTCGAAGTCCTTGGGCGCCCCGTACTGCTTGCCGTCGTAGCTGTACAGCTCGTTCAGCGCCTTCGGGTAGTTCGCAGGGTCGATGCCGGAGCCCACCGGTTCCAGCAGCCCATTGGATGCGTAGAGCTGGAAGTTCGGACCGTTCATCCAGAACACGTCTGGCAGCGTCTTGGACGAGCCCTGCGTCTGCAGCTTGGTGAAGTAGTTCTGGTACGGGGTGACCTGGGTGGTCACCTTGATGTTCGGATACTCCTTGTTGAAGTCCTTGATGAGCGCCTCCATCGCCGGCTTCTGGTTGACGTCCCAGAACGCGTAAGAGATCGAAGCCGACAGATTATGATCGGCAGTGGCACCGGAGCCGCTTCCAGTGTTGGACGAGCATCCGGCCAGAAGGGCTGCGGCTGCAACCGCCGCCCCGGCGGCTAGTAGGGCTTTTCGCATTGGTTCTCCTTGAAATGTGAGTGTTGTTGTGGTGCCTCCCGGGTCGGCGATCAGTCCTCGTCGGCCCGGGGATTCCCCGTGGTCACACCAGCGTGGCCACGTGTTCATCCACGGCGGGGACGGCGATGGGCCGTGAACCGTCTCGGATGGACTCTGTCGCTGCGACGGCTGTCGCCACCGCGTTGCGTGCCGCGACCGCCGACGTCTCCGTTCGGGAGCCGTCCGTCACGAACCGGATGAACTCGGCGACCGTGAGCCTGTCGGCGTCACGGTGCCCCCGCTCGTCTCCGTTCACCCGGTATTCGGCGTCGCCGACGGGGTCGTACAGCGTGCGGGTGTTCCACACCCGCACCACGGCCCCATCGGTGTCGCCGAAGTTCTCCAGCCTGCCCTCCGTGCCGATGACGGTGTAGTTCCGCCAGTAGTCCGGCGTGTAGTGGCACTGCTGGTACGACGCGTATACGCCGTTGTCGAGCCGCATGTTCACCATCGAGATGTCCTCGACGTCGATCACGGGATTCAGATCCGTCTGGCTGAGCGGCGGCCACGCCTCCAGCGAGAACCAGTCCGGCATCGACCGGTCGGAGTTGTCACGGCGGGCGTCGATGCCGCCGTAGAGGCTGAGGCCGCCCATCCCGGTGACGAGCTCCGAGTATCCTCCGGCGAGCCAGTGGATGATGTCGATGTCGTGGGCGCCCTTCTGCAGCAGCAGCCCGTTCGACTTGGCGCGTTCGGCGTGCCAGTCCTTGAAGTAGTAGTCGCCTCCGTTGCCGACGAAGTGCCTGCACCAGACCGCCTTGACCTCGCCGATCTCGCCGCGCTTGATGATGTCGCGCATCAGGGTGACGACGGCCATGTGCCGCATGTTGTGGCCGACGTACAGCTTGCTCCCGCTCTCCGCCGCCGCGGCGAGGATGGCGTCTGCGTCCTCCAGGCTGATCGCGAGCGGCTTCTCCAGGTAGACCGCGATCCCGGCGCGCAGCAAGTCGATCGCGATCTCGGCGTGCGTGTGGTCGGGCGACGTGACGAAGGCGGCGTCGACGATGTTGCCTCCGCGCGCATCCCGAGCCTCGATCAGCTCGCGGTGGCCGGGGAACGCGGTGAGCTGGTCGCCGAACGCCTCGGCGGCGCGCGCCCGCGCTGTCGCGCTCGGGTCGGCCACCGCCACGATGACACCGGCCCCTGAGTCGACGGCGTGACCGGCGATGTACGACCGCGCCCCCACACCGATCACGGCCAGCCTCAGCGGCGCCCCTGCGTCCTGCGAAGTCATACTGCGATCCTCTCTGCGAGGGCTTTCGCCCCTGCGACGTCGATATCGGGCTCCGGCACGTCCGCCGTCCCGTACACCCGCTCGGCCGACTGGCCGAAGGCGAGCGCAAGCGCTCCGAGCACGACCGACTCTGCGCCGAGCTCCGACTGGATGATGGTGGGGTGGATGGGCAGACGGATCTCGCGCATCACCGCCCTGCGCAACGGCTCCAGCAGCGCCTCCCCCGCGCGGGAGAGACCGCCGCCGACCACGACCACATCCGGGTCGATGGCCATCGTCAGGGTCGCGATGCCGGTGGCGAGGCCGCCGACGAACGACTCGATCTCCTCGCGCGCCTCGTCGTCGCCGTCCACGGCCATCCGGAACACCTCTTCGCCTGTCGGCGCGGAGTTCCAGCTGAGCTGGCCGGTCGCGCTGACCTTCATCGAGAAGACGATCTCGCCGACCTCGCCTGCGGCGGAGTGCGCTCCGCGGCGCAGCTTGCCGTCGATGATGAGGCCCATCGAGATGCGGTGCCCGAGGAAGAAGTACGCCGAGTCGTTGACCAGTCTGGATGCGCCCATCCTGTGCTCCGCGAGAGCGGCGAGACGCATGTCGTTCTCCACCACCACCTCGCAGCCGAACTCCGAGCGCAGGTGACCGGCGATGTCGACGCCCTCCCAGTCCGGGAAGTTGCGGGAGACGATGAGCCTGCCGTCCTCGCCGACGAGCCCGGAGACGGCCACCGCCATGGCGATCAGCCGCGACCTGTCGATGCCGTTGCCGTCCAGGCAGTCCGCCACGACCTTCCGCACCACGCTCATCCTGCTCGCCCCGAGGAACGACTCGTCGACCTCCTGCTCCGCCCAGCCGACCATCGCTCCTGCGAGGTTGGCGACGGCGACGCGCACCCGGTGGATGCCGATGTCGACGCCGACGAGGTAGCCGAGGTCGGCGGCGAAGTCGTAGAGGCGGGCCGGCCTGCCTGCTCCGCGGCCTCCGAGCGTGTGCTCATCGACCTCGAGCACGAGACCGCGCTCGCGCATCGTGGTGAGTGCGACCTCGACGGTGGGCCGGGAGAGTCCCGTTCGGGAGGCGATCTGGGCGACGGTCCCCCTGCCGCCCTCTCGGACGGCGACCGCGCACCGGGCGGCGTTCGCCGCCCTCTGACGCGAAGCGTCGGGCTCCTGGCCGCGTCCACCGAATACCATTCGTCGAAACTCCCGCTCGCTTACAATGAAACCTCGTTGCTTAATTGCTGCCGTAAGTGAAGCATGGGCAGGATGCGGGCGTCAAGACCAAAGCGAATAGAAGTAAACGGGTTTACATATTCGAAACACGCATCCGTCCTGTCGTGCCTCGCCGTGCCGCCTGATGACTTGTCGCGGACCGCCAGGGGGCAATACGCTCAGCACCAGCCATACACCGAGCCGAGGAGGGCGTGATGCGCCTCACCAAGCCAGCCCCACCGGCCGCCACCGAAGACCAGCCGCAGCCGTCCATGCTGCAGCGGAGCCCACTGGCGCTCGGCTACATCGTCACCCTGGGCGCGGTGGGCGCGATCGTCACCGGGTTCGCCCTGTACGGGCTGCGCTCGATCATCTTCATGGTCTTCCTCGCGATGTTCGCGACGGTGGGCCTCGATCCGCTCATCCGCTGGTTCCAGCGCAGGCACATGTCGAGGCCGTGGGCGATCGTGACCGTGATCCTGCTCCTCATCGCCGTCATCATCACCATCGTCTGGGTGGTGCTCCCCCTGGTGATCCAGCAGGTCCAGTTCCTGGTGACGACCATCCCGAAAGAAGTGGCGAACCTCAAGGACCAGGGCTGGTTCGACCCGGCCAACGCGTCGAGCAACGGCGTGCTCGGCGCCCTCGTGAACTGGGTGGCGAGCGAGGTCCAGAAGCCGGAGGTGTGGGCGTCGCTCGGCACCGGTCTGGTCGGCTTCGGCCTCTCGATCGTGAACGGCCTGACCTCGGGGTTCTTCATCGCGATCCTCACCATCTACTTCATCGCCACCTACGACGCGACCAAGGAGGCCGCGTACAAGCTGGTCGCCGCATCGCACAGGGCGACGTTCATCAGCTACGCAGAGCGCATCCTGCGCAACTTCGGCAAGTACCTCAGCGGCATGGTGATCCTCGCGTTCTTCAACGCGGTCTACAGCGTGATCCTGCTCCTGCTCACGGACGTGCCAGGCGCCTTCCTCATCGGTATCCTGGCGTTCTTCATCACACTCATCCCGTTGATCGGAACCGTGCTGACGACGGCCGCTATGACGGTGCTGGCCTTCATCCATTCCCCCGTGTCCGGCCTGTTCGTCCTGATCTTCATGCTGATCTACATGCAGGTCGAGGCATACATCCTCACCCCGAAGGTGATGGGCAAGGCCGTGCAGGTGCCAGGCTCCGTGGTGCTGATCTCGGCATTGGCGGGGTCGACGCTGTTCGGGCTGCCTGGCGCGCTGGTCGCCATCCCGATCTCCGCGGGCATCATCCTGATCATCAAAGAGATCGTGATGCCGAGGAAAGAGCTGCGCTGAGGATCCGCGCCGGCGCCGGCTGCGGGCTGAGGGATTGAACTGTCCCATTTGGGGGCGTCGCCCTGGCAGCAGCGCCTACGCCACAATGAAGGACGTGAACTGGCTGACCGTCGCCCTCCCCATCGTGACCCTGATCCTCGGAGCCGTCGGCTCGTTCGCCGCCGAGTCGATCCGCCACAGGAAGGCGCGCAGGGAGGCGTTGGCCGACTCTCTGCGGACGACCCGCTCTGAGCGCTACATCGCGTTCATCGATGCTGCGCACTCGGCAGCGCACACCCTCGGTCGCATGGCGGACGGTTGCCCGGATCCGCTCGCTGCCGACTCCGACAGATACTGGCTGGTCGACAGCGACGTCGCGCAGAAGTTCCGCACCCTGCAACTCGTCGGCGGCGACGCCGTCGTGGCACACGCCGCCGAGGTCCGTTCTGCTCTCGAAAGCTTCCGCGACGCCGTGAAGGCGGGCGTCGTCTACTGGAGCGACGACTACCGTGCGGCATACCAGCCGGTCGTAGACGCGCGCAACGCACTGATCGCCGCGGCGCGCGAGGAGATCAGCGCGCTCGTGTGACCCTCACCCGAGCAACGAGAAAGCCCGGCCGGATTAATGATCCGACCGGGCTTTTTCTTGTGGTGCACCCCCTGGGACTTGAACCCAGAACCCACTGATTAAGAGTCAGTTGCTCTGCCGATTGAGCTAGAGGTGCGTTTTGTTCGGCGACCCGAACGAGGCTCAACACTAGCATCCACTTCGCCCTCATTGCCAATCGAGCATCCTTCGACTTCGGCACCGTCTGTTCACCATGCGTCGGTAGGCTCGTCGGGTGACTTCCGACTCCGCATCCTCCCCGTTCGCCGACGACCTCGCGCTCGCGCTGCGCCTCGCCGACGTCGCCGATTCGATCTCCCGGGAGAAATTCCGTGCCCTGGATCTGCACATCGACACGAAGCCGGATCGCACTCACGTCACCGAGGCCGATCTGGCGGTCGAGCGGGCCATCCGCGAGCTGATCGCCGCCGAACGACCTGGCGACGGCATCCTGGGCGAGGAGTACGGCACAGAGGGCGATGCCTCCCGCCAGTGGATCATCGACCCCATCGACGGCACGGCCAACTATCTGCGTGGCGTCCCGGTGTGGGGCACGCTCATCTCGCTCGCCGTCGACGGCGTGCCGGTGGTCGGCGTCGTCAGCTCGCCGGCACTCGACCGGCGCTGGTGGGCGGCACGGGATGCCGGCGCCTGGCTCTCCGAGTCGGGCGCCGCGCCCCGCCGTCTTCGCGTCTCCGCCGTCGCCGACCTGGAGCACGCATCCATCAGCTTCCAGAGCATCGCCCAGTGGGATGGTGCAGGCTACCTCGACAAGCTCGTCGCGCTCACCAGGCGGGTGTGGCGGGACCGCGCATACGGCGACATGTGGTCGTACATGCTGCTCGCAGAGGGGGTGCTGGATGCGGTGGGCGAGTTCGACGTGAAGACCTACGACCTCGCCGCCCTCATCCCGATCGTGCAGGAGGCGGGAGGCACGTTCACCTCCGTCACCGGAGACGCCGGCCCCGGCAACGGCTCCTCCCTCGCCAGCAACGGCCTGCTGCACCCCGCCCTCCTCGACGCGCTCGCCTGACGCACGATCGAGCCGGGACCTGTGTACGCGACACGCCGGGCGGCGGCGTACACAGGTCCCGGCTCGATGGCGACGGCAGGGCGGGAGGGGGTCGTCAGAGCGCGGAGAGGGCCTCTTCGAGGCGCTCGTAGCCCTCGGTGACGCCCTTGGCCTGACCGGAGGCGACGATGCCGTCGCGGGCTTCCATGGTCGGGTACACGGCGTGCGCCTTGACCCTGGTGCGTCCGCCGTCGAGCGACTCGAACGTGATCGACTCGATGCTCACCACATCCGGGTAGCCCTCGAACTCGAAGGTCTGGATGGCGAACTCGTTCTCGCGAACGACGTGGAAGACGCCGCGGAACGCATACTCGGCGCCCTCCGGGTCGCGGTGCACGAAGCGGTAGCGGCCGCCCGTGCTGAAGTCGTACTCCTTGATGTCCATCTCGTAGCCGCGCGGACCGCTCCACTGCGAGAGCAGCGCAGGGTCTTTGTGGGCGAGGAAGACCTTCTCGACCGGGAAGTCGAACTCGCGCTCGATGTCGACGAACGGCAGGCCGTCCGGCGCGGTGATGGTGACGGGGTTGCTCATTTCTTCTTCTCCTTGTGTGTGACGGTGTCGCCGAGGTCGGCGAGCACGCTGTCGAGGCTGCGGTACTGCTGTTCGTGGACGAGCCGGTAGCGGTCGATCCACGAGGTGAGCTCTTCGAGGGCGGATGGTTCGAGGTGGACGGGGCGACGCTGCGCATCCCGTGTCCTGGTGACGAGGCCGGCTTCTTCGAGCACGTGGATGTGGCGGGAGATCGCCTGCGTGGTGATCGCGAACGGCTCCGCCAGTTCATTGACCGTCGCAGGCCCCGTGCTGAGGCGGGCGACGATCGCGCGTCGCACCGGATCGGCAAGCGCCTGGAACGCCCTGTCGAGCCTGGCCTCGCTGTCCGCATTCATATCCAACGATTTCCTTTATCAACTATTACGTTGAATAAGATAATCCCGGTCGCGGCCACCGTCAACCCCTAATGTGGGACGGGTGAGCAGTCCCAGCAGCGAACCACTCGTGCACATCGACCACTTCCGCATGGACTTCGGTCGCACGACCGTCATCCGCGATCTCTCCTTCGACATCTCCCGCGGCGAGACGTTCGGCTTCCTCGGCAGCAACGGCTCGGGCAAGACCACCACGATCCGCGCGCTCCTCGGCATCTACCAGCCGACCGGAGGCGTGCTGCACATCGACGGCCGCCCGTTCAGCCCGGAGGCCGGCGACAGGCTCGGCTACCTGCCGGAGGAGCGCGGGCTCTACAAGAAGGAGTCCGTCATCGACGTGATGGTCTACTTCGGCAAGCTCAAGGGTCTCGGCAAGGAGCAGGCGCGCACCTGGTCGCGCAACTATCTCGAGCGGGTCGGCATCGGCGACAAGGAGAAGGTGCGGCTGGACAAGCTCTCGGGCGGCCAGCAGCAGAAGGTGCAACTCGGCGTCACCATCATGAACGACCCTGAGCTGCTGATCCTGGACGAGCCGACCAAGGGCTTCGACCCCGTCAACCGCCGCCTGCTGATGGACATCATCGACGACCAGAGGCGCGCGGGGTCGACGGTCATGATGGTCACCCACCAGATGGAGGAGGTCGAACGTCTCTGCGACAGGGTCATCCTCTTGAAAGACGGCGGCTCACGCGCATACGGCACGGTCTCCGAGGTGCAGGAGCAGTTCGGCGGCACTGTGATCCACGTCGATCACGACGGCACGATCCCCTCCTCCTCGGCATATGACATCGCACGGGATGCGGACGGTCACGCAGAGCTCGACGTCGCCAACGACGCAGACACCGCCGCCATCCTCCGCTCCCTCGTGGATGCGGGCCTCGACGTCACCCGGTTCGCGCCGACCAGGAAATCGCTCGACGACATCTTCGTCGAAGTGTACGGAGCAGACAGCAGGGAGGCTGACTGATGGCCCAGCACAACCTCGGGACGGTCGTCTCGTTCGAGTTCCTCCGTACGGTGTCGAAGCGCCGGTTCTGGGCGATCACTCTCGTCGTGCCGATCTTCGCCATCGCGCTGATCAGCCTGATCGTCGCCTCCAACGTCTCCACGGCGCAGACCGCCGATGCGCAGAAGAACGCGCGCTTCGAGTTCCAGTACGTGGATGCGTCCGGGCTGGTCGATCCCGCCGTCGCCAGGCAGCTCGGCGGCACCCCGGCCGACAGCAGCGCCTCCGGTGTGGACGCCGTCAAGGCCGGTTCGTCCGAGGCGTTCTTCGACTACCCCGCCGACCCGGCGAAGGAGACGGTGAAGGTCTACGGGGCGGACGCCGGGCTGCTGCAGAACGCCAAGTACTCCTCGGCGGCGGAGTCCGTGCTCTCGGCGAGCGTCGAGAAGCGCATCGGCTCCCCCACCGACGTCGCCGTGCTGCGCGGCGAGATCCAGACGTCGACCACCACGTTCAAGAACGGCGCCGTCGCCCCCGGCTTCGAGGCGATCATCCCCGCCCTGATCTTCCTGGTGGCGTTCTTCATCGTGATCGTGTTCCTCGGCAACCAGATGCTGAACTCCACCCTCGAGGAGAAGGAGAACAGGGTCACCGAGATGATCCTGACCACGATCAACCCGACGAGTCTGCTCATCGGCAAGGTCATCTCCCTGTTCATGATCGGCATCATCCAGATGGCGGTGTTCGCCCTGCCTGTCGTGTTCGGGTACCTGTTCTTCCGGGAACAGCTCTCCATTCCGAGCCTCGACCTGTCCGGGCTGGTGTTCGAGCCGGAGAAGATGATCGTCGGCGCGCTCATCCTGATCGGCGGGTTCGCGCTGTTCACCGGCACGCTCGTCGCGGTGGGCGCTGTGATGCCGACGGCGAAGGATGCGGCTCCGCTGTTCTCGATCGTCATCTTCTCGATCGTGATCCCGCTCTACGCATCCGGTTTCGCGATCAGCTCCCCGCAGTCGCCGATCGTGCAGGTGCTCGCGTTCTTCCCGTACACGGCCCCGATCACGGCGCTGATCCTGAACGCGTTCGGCACGCTGCCGCTGTGGCAGGCCATCGTGATCATCGTCGAGCTGTTCGTGCTGTCTGCCGTGGTGCTCCGCATCGCGGTGCGCCTGTTCCGCTACGGTTCGATCGAGTACACCAACAAGGTCAAGATCCGGGATGTGCTGACCAGGCGCTCGAACACGGCCGGGGCACGTTCCTGATGCGCGCCGTCGTTGTCTCCACTCCAGGGGACGCGGACGTGCTGACCGTCGCCGACGTCCCGGAGCCCGTCGCCGCGGACCGCGAGGTGCGCATCCGGGTGGCGGCGGCCGGGCTGAACGGCGCGGACCTGTCGCAGCGCCGCGGCTTCTACCCTCCGCCCCCCGGTGCGCCGGAGTGGCCGGGGCTCGAGGTCTCCGGCACGATCGACCAGGTGGGCGCTTCGGTGTCAGGCTGGTCGGCCGGCGACCAGGTATGCGCTCTGCTGCCAGGCGGAGGATACGCCGAGTACGTCACCGTGGATGCGGGCCTCGTGCTCCCCGTCCCGCCCGGCGTCGACCTCGTGGAGGCCGCCGGCCTGCCGGAGGTCACGGCGACGGTCTGGTCGAACGTGTTCCAGCTCGCAGAGCTCGCAGAGGGCGAGACGCTGCTCGTGCATGGAGGATCGAGCGGCATCGGCTCGATGGCGATCCAGCTCGGCCGGGTGTTCGGCGCGCACGTGATCGCGACGGCGGGCAGCCAGGTGAAGGTGGAGTTCTGCCGCACCCTGGGCGCCGAGGCGGCCATCGACTACCGGGAGAGCGACTTCGTCGAGGTGGTGCGCGACGTCACGGACGGCCGCGGGGTCGACGTGGTGCTCGACATCGTCGGGGGCGCGTACATCGCCCGCGACCTGGATGCGCTCGCGACGGGCGGCCGCATCATGTCGATCGCCACCCGCGACCGCACTCCTGCATCCATCGACACGGGCCTGCTGATGAGCAAGCGCGCCAGGATCTGGGGCACGACGCTGCGGGCGCGGCCGCTGGCCGAACGGGTCGCCATCGTGGCCGGGGTGCGCGAGCACGTCTGGCCGCAGATCGCCGCGGGACGGGTGCGCCCGGTCATCGACGCGGTGTTCCCTCTCGAGGACGCACCGCAGGCGCATCGCCGGATGGAGTCGTCGGCTCACCTGGGGAAGATCCTGCTGCAGGTCGGCTGACCAGCGCGACCACAGTGACGCCCACCGCGTACGCCGCCAGGTCGATCCACTGGAACGTCGACCCGAGCACGAAGGAGCTGCCGGGGATGCGCGTCTCGATCGCCTGCGGGACCGACGTGAGCTGCAGGAACTCGATCGCCCAGCAGAACGCGAGCGCGACCACCGGCGCCACCCAGCCGGCGGCATGCGGCGCCAGCCATGCGAACAGCACCGCGATGAGCGCCGCGTACAGCGCATCCCCCGCGAAGCCGCCGACGGGGCCGTCCGCGAACGCGTGCACCGCCAGCCCGGCGAGCAGCACGCACGCGGCGGCGATTCCGAGGCGGGCACGGCGGCCGAGTCTGGTCATCCTCTGAGGCTAGGCGCGCGCATCCGGTCGCCGCGTCCTTCGCGCGGATGAGAAAATCGGAGGATGACCGCACCTTCCGACTCTGCCCTGTTCTCTCTGCCCAAGGCCGAGCTGCACCTCCACATCGAGGGAACGCTCGAGCCCGACCTCGTCTTCGAGCTGGCGGGCAAGAACGGCGTCTCGCTGCCGTATTCCTCGGTGGAGGAGCTGGCGGCGCAGTACGACTTCGCCGATCTGCAGTCGTTCCTCACCCTCTACTACGCGACGATGGATGTGCTCCGCACCGAGAGCGACTTCGCCGAGCTCACCCGCCGCTACCTGACCACGGCGGCGAGCCAGGGTCTCCGCCACGTCGAGCTGTTCTTCGACCCGCAGGCGCACACCGCCCGCGGCATCAGGATCGAGACGGTCATCGACGGCATCTCCACCGCGCTGGAGCAGGCGGAGCGCGACCTCGGCATCACGGGCGGCATCATCCTGAGCTTCCTCCGCGACGAACCGGTGGAGGCGGCGGACACGATTCTGAACGCCGGGCTCAGCCGCCGCGAGCTCCTGCTCGGCGTCGGCCTGGACTCGGCGGAGGTCGGCTATCCGCCGTCGCTGTTCCAGGACGTCTTCGCCAAGGCACGGGACGAGGGCCTGCACGTCGTCGCGCACGCGGGCGAGGAGGGGCCTGCGTCGTACATCCGCGAGGCGCTGGACCTGCTCGGCGCCGAGCGCATCGACCACGGCATCCGCGCCGTCGAAGACCCCGAACTCGTCGTCCGCCTCGCCGAGGAGCGCATCGCCCTGACGATGTGCCCGCTCTCCAACCTGCGGCTCCGCACGATCGACACGCTTGACGACCATCCGCTGCTCCGACTGGACGCGGCGGGCGTGCGCGTGACGATCAACTCGGACGACCCCGCATACTTCGGCGGCTATGTCGGCGACAACTTCACCGCCGTCCGGGATGCGCTCGGCGTCACGGCCGAGCAGGCGGAACGTTTCGCGCGCACCTCCATCGAGGCGTCGTTCGCCTCCGACGCCCGAAAGAAGGAGCTGCTCTCGGAGGTCGATGCCTGGCGCGGCTGACGCCACAGCGATACAGTGAGCGCGTTGCATCCCCGGGGGTGATGACGATGGCGCGCACCAGGCCGACCGTAGGACGCACCCCTCTGCCCGGCGCTGCACAGCCCCGCGCTCCCGTGCGCGGCACGCCCTTACTCAGTGCCGAGGGCGCGGCCATCGTCGCGGGCGGCGGCACGTTCGTGCTGGTGGTCGTCATCGCGCTCCCGGTGTTCTGGGGCGCCAGCCTGCCCATCGCCGGTCCAGGCTCGCTCGGCCAGTTCGTGGCCATCGCGGCAGGGGTCATCGGCGTGCTGGTCTACATCGCTGGTCGGCTGTGGCCGCGAGACGGTTTCCGACCGTTCCGGACAGCGGCGGGAACGGATGGCCGCGCACAGCACGTCTCCCCCGTCGACGTGTTCGATACCATCGCCATCGCGGTCGCGCACGGGGTGGTCGCGCTTCTCGGCTGGCTCGCGCTCGGCGCCGTGCTCGCGAACGGATTCCAGGACGCGACGGTCTACTTCCTGTCCGCTGCCGCCCTCGCCGCCGTCGCCTGCGCTGTCACGGCGTACGTCGTGTTCCTGTCGTCCGTGCAGATGGACCTCATGCGCCTGTCGACGGTGCTCGCCGCGTTCGTCATCGTCGGCATCCTCACGTCGATGCTCAGCGCGCCGGACCCGCACTGGTGGATGCTCCACCTCAGCGCCCTCGGCATGTCCAGCAGCGTGTCGTCGCTGTCGTTCAACCTGACCCTGATCGTCGCCGGGGTGATCGTCACGGCGCTCGCACGCTACGCGACGGATGTGCGCCGCCTCGCGCCGGAATCAACCGGCACAGCGACTGGTCAGGACGGAGCCCGCCGGAGACGCTGGGCGCTCCTCCGGGTGCGGGTGGCCCTCATCCTGATCGGGGTGCTCCTCGCCGGCGTTGGGGTCTTCCCGCTCAACGTCTCCGCTGTGCTGCACAACGTCTCTGCCGTCGGGATGGTGCTGACCTTCTCCCTCGTCGTGTTCTGGGTGCGTGCGGCGCTCCCGCAGGCTCCGGCGTCGTTCTTCATCCTCGGCTACGTGTTCTTCGCCACCATCGTGGTGATGCTGCTGTTCTACGTTGTCGGCTACTACGTGCTCACGGCGACGGAGCTGGTCGCTGGCGTCGTCGTGTTCAGCTGGCTGATCGTGTATCTGCGGGTCAGCGGCGCTGCGACCCCTGCTCCCGCGACCCCTGCTCCCGCGACAACTCCTACCGGCCCCGCGACTCCTGCCGGGTGAGGGCAGCGTCCAGCACGATGGCGGCGCGGATCAGCGCCAGGTGCGTGAACGCCTGCGGGAAGTTGCCGAGCTGGCGGCCGGCTGGATCGATCTCTTCGGCGAACAGGCCGACATGGTTGCCGTATGTCAGCATCTTCTCGAACGCGTACTGCGCCTCCTCGACCCTGTCGGCGTCGGCCAGGGCGATCACGTAGAAGAACGAGCACAGCGAGAAGGTCCCCTCCTCGCCCGGCAGGCCGTCCGGCGATGCTGCGGGGTTGTAGCGGTACACGAGACTGTCCGTCACCAGCTCCTCGCCGATCGCGTCCAGCGTGGACAGCCACATCGGGTCGTGCGGCGAGATCATCCCCACCAGCGGCATCAACAGGGTGATCGCATCCACGACGTCGGTGCCAGGGTATTGCACGAACGCCTGACGGTCCGCGTTCCAGCAGCGCGTGAACACCTGCTCGTAGATGGCGTCGCGAGCCTGGATCCAGACGTCGAGCGGCGCGGGGAGGCCGCGCTCTCTCGCGATGGTGATCGCCCTGTCGAAGGCGACCCAGCACATGATCCGCCCGTAGGTGAAGTCCTTGCGCCCTCCCCTGGTCTCCCAGACACCCTCGTCCGGCTGATCCCAGTTCTCGACCAGCCAGTCCAGGACGGCGCGCAGCTTGCTCCAGCCCGGATGCCCGATCCTGCGGTACTGGTTCGTCACGAACAGGGCGTCCAGGGCTTCGCCGTAGATGTCGAGCTGGGGCTGATCGGCAGCACCGTTGCCGACGTTGACGGGACGTGACCCCGCGTAGCCCTCGAACCCGTCGAGTTCCAGCTCCTCCAGATCGCTCGACCCGTCGATCCGGTACATGATCTTCAGCGGGCCTGACGCCTCGCCTGCCTGCTCGGCCACGCGGTCGGCGACCCACAGCGAGAACGCGATGGCTTCCTCCGTGTATCCGAGCGCCAGCAGCGAGTGCACGGAGAACGAGCCGTCCCTGATCCAGGTGTACCGGTAGTCCCAGTTGCGCACGCCGCCGAGCTGCTCCGGCAGTGCGGCCGTCGGAGCCGCGACGAGTCCGCCGCTCGGGGCGTACTGGAGCAGCTTCAGGACCATCGCCGACCGCTCGACCGACTCGCGCCACCTGCCGGTGTACGTGCCGATGCTCAGCCAGTCCCGCCAGAACGTGACGGTCTGCCGGAACAGCTCCTGCCCGCGGTCGACGGTGAGGCCGTGGCCTTCCGCCTCCGGAGCGGTGTGGAACGCGAACAGCCGCAGGTCTCCCGCCGACATCGTGACGTCCAGCACTGCATCCCCGTCGTCGAGCTCCGTCACCTGCTCGTCGTCGTGCACGCCGGACAGCGCGGCGCCGGACAGCCCGTCGTCGAAGCGCACCCATCCTCCTGCCCGCGATGCGGTGTGGGGGCGGCGTCCGAAGTCGAACCGCGGGCGGCATTCCAGCCGGAACGTCAGCTCTCCCCGCACCAGCCGCACGCCGCGCAGGATGCGCCGCTCCTCCGTCGCAACGGTCGGATCGTCTGCGACGGGCATGAAGTCGATGACCTCGCCCACCCCGGACGCACTCATGAACCGGGTGATCAGCACCGCCGTCTGCGGGAAGTACATCTGTTTGACCCGCACGTCGTCGCCCAGGGCGTGGATGCGGAAGAAGCCGCCTTTCTCCCTGTCCAGCAGCGACGCGAACACCGCCGGCGAGTCGAATCGCGGAGCGCAGAACCAGTCGATCGTCCCGTCCGTGCAGACGAGTGCCACGGATTGCAGGTCGCCGATCAGCCCGTGCTCTGCGATATCGGGGAATTCTTGTCTCGGTGTCTCCATCATGGGAGCCCTCCTCGGACGATGGCGCCCACTATAGACCCGCGTGTGCGCCGACAGCCAGCACAAGGGTTATCCTCGCGGCCGTCTGGGACTATGATCCGGTGCCAGCGGAAAGCCCACCTTTCCGGCAGGAGGTCGTCATGACCGCATCCTTCACGGCCTCATCCCACGCCGGGGTCCGCCGGCTCATCGCTCCGCTCGCTCTCGCGCAATTCATCTGCAGCTTCGCCGGCTCGAACATGAACGTGATGATCAACGACATCTCGCGCGATCTCGGCACGACCGTGCAGGGAGTGCAGGTGAGCATCACCCTGTTCCTGCTGACCATGGCCGCGCTGATGATCCCGGCGGGAAAACTGACCGACAAGATCGGCCGCAAGCGCTGCTTCACCCTCGGGCTCATCGTCTACGGCGTCGGCGCGCTGGTGAGCGCGGTGGCACCAGGACTCTGGGCGCTCATCATCGGCAACAGCCTGCTGGAGGGCGTCGGCACCGCGCTCCTCATCCCGCCCGTCTACATCCTCACCACGCTCTACCTCTCCGACATCCCGACACGCGCGTGGGCGTTCGGCGTGATCAGTGGGCTCGGCGGCCTGGGGGCGGCGGCGGGGCCGCTGATCGGCGGCCTGATCACCACCGTGATCAGCTGGCGCGCCGCGTTCCTGTTCCAGGCGCTGATCATCGTCGTCATCCTGCTGCTGAGCAGGCGGCTCACCGATCCGGTCCCGGCCGATCCGCGCCGCCCGTTCGACGTCGTCGGAGCCGTGCTCTCCGCGCTCGGCCTGTTCGCCGTCGTGCTCGGCATCCTCGCCGCGGACAACAGCGTGCCTCTCATGATCGTGCTCATCGGGGCGGGGATCGTGATCCTGGTCCTGTTCTTCTGGTGGGTGCGGCGCCGCGAGCACGCAGGCAAGGAGGCGCTGCTCTCCACCGCACTGTTCCGCAACCGGCTCTCGAACATCGCGCTCATCACCCAGAACGTGCAGTGGATCGTGCTGATGGGCACGTCGTTCACCGTCTCCGCCTACCTGCAGGTGGTGCGCGGGCACAGCGCCATCGCCACAGGGGTGATCTTCACGGCCGCGACGGTCGGGCTGCTGCTGACCTCGCTGATCGCCGGGCGGCTCGCCACCCGGTTCTCGCAGCGCGCACTCATCCTGACCGGCTTCGTCCTGTGCGTACCGGGGATCGTGCTCCTGATCTGGCTCGTCGCCGGCAGCAGCACGGACTGGTCGTTCGTCCCAGGGCTGTTCCTCATCGGCGCCGGCCTCGGCCTGATGCTGACGCCGTCGGTCAACGTCGTCCAGTCGGCCTTCCCGGAGAAGGCGCAGGGCGAGATCTCCGGGCTCTCCCGCAGCGTATCGAACCTGGGCTCGACGCTCGGTACCGCTGTGGCAGGCACCATCCTGATCGCCAACGTCGCTGCGGGCTCCGCAGCGTACGGGTCGGCGATGACCGTGCTGGCGATCCTCGGGCTCGGCGGCCTGGTCGCCGCCCTGTTCCTGCCGAGGGACGCGACCGGCGCGCATCCCCGTGAGCCGCGCGCGGCGGGGGCGACATGACGACGACCGATGCCCTCCGCCAGGCCAGGGTCGACTTCATCACGGAGGAGTCGGTCTACGGCACCGTGCTCGTCAACGGGATGATCGTGGCCGCCGGCGCTCACGGCGCCAGTTCGATGTCGGTCTTCGTGTCCGTGATCACGACCGTCGTCGTCTTCTGGGCGGCGCACGTGTATTCGGGGACAATCGCGGGCCACGGCGTCGACATGGGCAAACGCGCCCCCCTGTCCGTTTCGCTCAACCGGTCGCTGCGCCGCTCGGTGGGCTTCCTCACCTCCGCGATCCCGCCGTCCGTCGTCCTCCTGCTCGGCGCCCTCCGGATCGTCGACGACACGGTCGCCCTCTGGGTGGCGCTCTGGCTGGGGGTGGCGATCCTGGCCGTCCTCGGCTTCACCGTCTTTGCGCTCCGCGGCGATTCTTGGCCGATCAGGATCCTCGGCGCCGTCTGCACCGCACTGTTCGGGGTCGCCATGATCATCCTCAAAGCGATCATCCACTGACCGCGCTCGACCACGGACGACGGTGATCCATCGGCGCCGGGAGGGACCAGGCGTACGATCCGGCTATGACCATGCAGGAGGAAGGCACCGCGGGCGACGAGGCCGACGCGGGCGAACAGGGTCCGACAGGTGGCGCGGAGCTCACCACCCCGGACGGCCGCACCGTCCGGTACTTCGACACCGGCGCACCCACCACGGGCGGCACGGTGCTCTGGCATCACGGCACACCGCAGACGGGCGCGATCATCCCACCGATCGCGGCGGCGGCGGATGCCGCAGGGCTGCGCGTCGTCTCTGTGGCGCGCCCTGGGTATCCGGGTTCTACGGAGAACCCGGGTCGCACCATCGCCTCCGCGGCCGCGGACGCCCTCCTGGTGCTGGATGCGCTCGGGATCGACACGTTCGTGACCGCCGGGGCATCGGGCGGCGGCCCGCACGCGCTCGCCTGCGCCGCCATCGCTCCGGACAGGGTCACAGCCGTCGCCACGATCGCCTCGCTGGCGCCCCGCTGGGACACCGATGACTGGTTCGACGGCATGGCCTCCCCCGAGGCGCTGCTCACCGCCATCATGGGCAGGGATGCGCGCCTCCACCACGCCGAGCGCGCCGAGTTCGACGAGTCCTCCTTCACCGACCGCGACTGGGCGGCGCTCTCCGGCGCCTGGGGCCCGCTCGGCGCCGACGCGCAGGCCGGCTCCGCCTCAGGGCCGGCGGGCGAGTCGGACGACGACGTGGCGTACGTCACGCCCTGGGGCATCGACCTCGCGGCCGTCACGGCGCCGACCTTGCTCGTGCACGGCGGCGCCGACCGCGTCGTGCCTGTTGCGCACGCACACGCCCTGCTGGATCGCATCCCGAACGCCGACCTGCTGCTGCGCCAGCGCGACGGCCACGTCTCCGCGCTGGCCGCACTGCCGCTCGCACTGGTCTGGCTGCGCGACCCCGCGTGACGGCCGCCGGATCGCGTCGTGCGAAAGGCGCGGCAGCGCCTGCTGGCCCGCACCTTTCGCACGACCCGTGGCCGGCTAGCGCCGGTCGGGGTTCGCGCGGTATCGCGAGCGGCGGACGAAGAGGCCGACCAGGATGGCCGCGATCGCCGCGATGACCAGCGCGACGGGCACGGTCGAGCCCGTCCAGGCCAGGCCGTCGCCGCCCGGCCCGTGCGGCGGGGTCGTGCCTGCCTGGGCATCGCCGGGATCGGCCGAGCCCGTCGCCGACGGAATCACCGGATCAGTCGGAGACGGCGTCCCGGAGGGTGCCGGCGTCTGCGTCGGGTTCGGGGTCTCCGTCGGTGTCTGGGTCGGCGTCGGCGTCTGGGTCGGATTCGGTGTCTGGGTCGGATTCGGCGTCTGGGTCGGATTCGGCGTCTGGGTCGGAGTGGGCGTCGGTGTCGGCGTCGTCACCGCGACCGGGGCGAGCCGGAACGTCGTCACGACCGCGCGGTGGTTGCTCGTCCAGGCGTTGCCCGCGACGTTCCTCGCCGATGGCCAGCCCGCGACCAGCGTGTTGGAGCCGACCACCGTCAGGTCGGCGCCGGCGGAGTAGACGTAGTCGATGCGGTCCTGCGGCTCGGCCGTCCCCGACGCGGGGTCGGTCGCCACCAGGGGTGACCACGAGTTGCCGGCGGCGGTCGTCGGGTCTGGATGGGCGGCGCGGTAGCTGTCGGTCAGTCCGGCCTTCGTCAGAGCGGCGGGCACCGGCCAGGTCACGGAGCCGACGCCGCAGTGCGCAGCGGCGGTCGCGGTGGTCCAGTCCTCGCCCGATGGCGACTCCAGGTCGGCGAGGAGGATCACCGGCGTCGCGCCAGCGCGCTTCGCGTCCGCGCCGACCGCCGTCGCGAGCGCCACGGACTGGTCGTACCTCGCCGTCTCCTTCTCCGCGTCGATCAGCGCAGCCTGGTCTGTCACGCCGCCCTGGCAGGCAGCGTGCGGGCCGTATGCGTCGCTGTCGAGCCCTGCGCTCCACAGGCGCACGTCCCGCCCGAGCACGTCGGCCGTCGCCCAGACGGCCGGAAGAGTGGTGCCCGCCGCCGTCGATCGCAGCCCTGCGCCGGCATCCAGAGGGTATGCGGAGACGATGCCCACCCCTCCGTCCCCTTCGACGGAGTGCCAGCCGAGCGCACGGGCGAGCCTCGCCGCCGCCGTCCCGTCGTCTTGCTGCACGCCGATCACGTCCAGCCCGTTGGATGCGATCACCGCCAGCTCCTTGAACGTCGCGTCGTTCACGTGACTGCCCGCATCCCACAGGTTCCAGGTCGCCGCGGCGAGCTGCGGTTCTTCGTCGGCGGCGAGGACAGGGACCTCGACCTCGATGCGCGACGTGGTGGCGCCGTCTGTCGCCTGCACGGTGATGGTCGCGGGGTCGGCCGGCGCCGTCGCCGGGGCCGTGCCGGTGACCGTGCCGTCCGCTCCGACGCTCAGCCAGTCGTCGCCGGAGACCTTGCTGTACGCGGTCACGGCGTCGCCGTTCCAGAGGCCGCCGACCGGCTGCGCGACCGCGCCGCCCACCCGCACCTGAGGCGCGCGGAAGGTGTCGCTCACGAACCCGCGGGCGATGGTCGCTCCTGTGTCGGACGGCTCGGTGCTCGGCTGCGTCGCGGTGTACTCGTTCAGCACTTGCGCGGCGCTGATCGGCGCGTCGTAGAAGTCGAAGTCGTCGATGGCGGCGTTGACGAAGCCGTCGCCGGTGTCCGCGCCGGATCCCTCGGCACCGACCCGGAACGGGTTGCCGCTGACCAGGGAGAACGCGCTGGTCAGCCCCGTGCTCCGCGCCGTCTCCTGCCCGTCCAGGTAGGTGGTCATGGTGCCGGCGGTCCTGTCCGCCACCACGGCGACCTGGTGCCAGGCGCCGATCACAGAGCTGCCGCTGACGTTCGCGAGGTAGTTCTGCGTGGTCGACGTGCCGTTCCTGCCGAAGCAGGCGCGCAGGATTCCTGGCTGTCCGGCCGTGTTGTACAGCGTCGTGCCCTTGTTGTAGCAGTGCGTGAAGTCCTGATTGGACACGATGGGCGAGTCGGAGCTGGTCTCCGACTCGTTCATCCAGAAGACGTAGGAGAAGCTGGACGAGGCGTCCGTCCTGCCCGCGATCAGCGGCAGAGAGAAGAAGTTGACCCCCTGCTGACTCCCTGCAGGCGAGTTGACGTACGCGGCCTTCCCCGCGATTCCTGCCGCATACGACGGCGTGCCGGACCACGCGCCTGCGTTGCCGCTGCCAGAGCTGTCCGACACTGCGCTCCCCGTGTCCCCGTCGAAGTCGTACGAGACGATCGGGGCGACCGTGTCCCCCTGCGCGCGGTAGCGGTTCCAGACCGCGTACAGTGTCACGGTCGCTCCGGCCTGGGTCGCGAGATCGCTGACCGTCTGCCCGTCGGTGTACACGACGGCCCCGGATGCGCTGGTCGCCCAGCCACGGAACTGGTAGCCCGCTCTGCTGAAGCCGTTCGCGGTCAGCGCCGCCGCCTGACCAGAGGTCAGGGTCTGCGACGCCGTCGCCCCTCCGCCTGCGCCGTTGCCGTCGAACGCCACCGTGTACGCGACGACGGTCGGCTTGCTGGCCGCGTAGTCCGCCGCCACCTGGCTGCCGGGGATCGCCGCTGCGAAGAAGTTGAAGTCGTCGATCGAGGCGTTGATGTAGCCGTCCCCCGTGTCGTCCTCGCTGCCGCTGAGACCGCCGATGTTGAACGCGAGCCCGCTGGCGAACGCCGTCGCCGCCGTGATCGACCCGGCCGGCGCCGTCGCCTTCTGCACGCCGTCGACGTAGAACGTCCCGGTGTTCGCCGCGCGGTCGACCACGACGGCGACGTGGTGCCAGGTGTTCAGGATGCTGCTGGAGATGCCGTGCACATACTCCTTGGTGCCGCCCGCGGTCTTCCCCCAGCACGCCTCCAGCACCCCGGCCGTCGCCTGGTTGTACAGGGTCAGTCCTGCGTTGTTGCATGTCGCGAAGTCCTGGTTGCTGACGATCGGGCCGTAGCTGGTCCGCGACTGCTCGGAGACCCAGAACTCGTAGGAGAAGCTGGAGGACGCATCCGTCTTGCCTGCGACGAGCGGCAGCTTGACGTAGTTGACGCCGCCGCTGACCACGGCCGCGCTGCCGGAGACACCGCCGACGTACGCCGGTGTCCCCTTCCACGCGGCGTCGTTCCCGTTGCCGGACGAGTCGGCGACCGTCGCTCCTGCGTCGCCGTCGAAGGTGTACGACGCGACAGGCGTGATGGCGTCGTGCGGGTCGAACGCCGGGCTCGCGCTCGCTGCGTACGACGCGCCGACCACGGCGACCGCGCCGACCACGGCCACGGCCAGCGCGGCGGCGGCGGCGATGATGCGGTGCGCTCGCGTGCGCGGGGAGAGACGACGGAGGAGACGCTGCACGGTCATGGGTGTCTTTCGGGGTCTGGGCGAACGGGGTCTGGACGAACGGGGGCTGGGCGAACGAGTGCTCGGCTGATCGGAACGGAGCTGACGGGACCCGAGGCCGCTCAGGCGCTGAGCTGGGCGACCCGTCCGGCGTAGCGGTGCTGCCACCCGCTTCCGGTGTCGGCCGTGATGATCACGTCGTAGTAGCCGTCCGTGGTCGGCCAGGTCACCTTCTCGGCCTTTCCGGGGTGCACCCACACGCTGCGCGTCCCTCCGGCGAAGTCGTTGGCGGCGAGGCCGTAATGCACGGCCTCCAGCCCGTCGTTGTGCAGCGCGATGCCGAGCACAGGCTCGCCGCCGGTGACCAGGTCGACGTCCACCCGAGGGACGCCGGCGTTGTCCTGCCCGGCCGGCAGAACCGTGCCGGCGTGCGAGCGCACGAAGCCGTCTGGGCCGTAGACCGTGAAGGCGTAGCGGCCGTCGTGCGCCGCCGCATCCCAGCTGTACGCCGCCGGCGCTGTCGCGGACACGGTGTGCGGCGTGTTCGTGAACGGCAGGTACTTGTCGGGGAACGCCTGCAGGCTCACCGTCTTGCCCGCCGGTCCTCCGGCGAGGCTGAGGCGCGCGGTCACCGTACCGGTCTCCCTGTCCTCCTCGAACGTGCCGTGCGGGTGGAACGAGAGCGGGCGGGGACGGAGCGTTCCGCCTTCCCACTTGTCTGCTGGCAGAACCTGCGTGCTGATGATGCCTCCGGCGCGGGCGATCTGCACCAGTGCTTCCGTGTCGGGCAGCGAGGGGATGTCCACCACCGGATGCGCGAAGTCCAGCGCGCTCGTCAGGTCGCCGCTGATGCCGCGCCGCCAGTCCGTGATGGTCGTGCTGAGCGCCGGGGTGCCGAGCGCTGTCGTCCAGGTCTCGAGGAACTGCAGGATCGAGGTGTGGTCGAAGGTCTCGCTGTTCACCCAGCCGCCTCTGGTCCACGGCGACACCAGGATGGCCGGCACGCGAGCGCCGTAGCCGATGGGCGTGCTGCCCGAGTACTCGCCGGGGGTGCCTGGTTCGGCGTACGGCGGCAGGACGTGGTCGTAG
Organism: Leifsonia sp. NPDC102414; assembly: GCF_044765685.1. Taxonomy (NCBI): domain Bacteria; kingdom Bacillati; phylum Actinomycetota; class Actinomycetes; order Micrococcales; family Microbacteriaceae; genus Leifsonia; species Leifsonia sp. NPDC102414. The sequence goes on along the minus strand of NZ_JBIWKN010000001.1, from coordinate 390,951 downwards.
TACCCGTCGTTCTCGTCGAACGTCATGATCAGCAGCGTGCTCTTCCACAGCTCTGGGTTGCTCTGCAGCGTCTGCAGCACCCGGTTGCTGAAGTGCGCGCCGTGCTCGGGGTTGGCCGACGGATGCTCTGTCCAGCCGTACGGTGCGACGATCCACGACACCTGCGGCAGGGGATGCGCCGCGCCAGGCTGGCAGGCGGCGATGAAGTCGCCGAGCACGGCGTTGAGGTTGGCGTCGCTGTCGTTGTTCGGGGCGCCGGTCGGCGCGTACGGGGCCGAGCCCGCCCGCCAGACCAGCCCGGTCCCCTGTGCGTTCTTGACCGCATCCACCCGGTTGGCTGCGTCGGTGGCGGTCGAGCCTGAGGTGGTGAACGTCGCGAAGCCGCGGATCGGGTTGTCGGTGTAGTCGCCGACCCAGCTGCTGCCGTTGTTGCTGTTGTCGACGTAGATGCGCCAGGAGACGCCCGCCTTCTGCAGCGCCTCCGGGTAGGTCTGCCAGGCGCGCGTGCCGTTCGACTCCGCGCCGTTGTCCGTGACCCCGTTGGAGGTGCCCGTCCAGTGGTAGAGCCGGTTCGGGGTGGTCGGGCCCATGACGGAGCAGTGCCAGGCGTCGCAGATCGTGTACGCGCTGGCGAGCGACCACTGCCACGGAATCTCCTCGCCGGTGACGTACTGCATCGTCGCCGGTCCCTTCGCGCCGATCCAGTTGTTGTAGCGGCCGTTCGACCAGGCGCCGAGGCCACCGGAGTACGAGTGATCGAGTCCCGTCGTGGTGCCGGCGACGGTGGTCACCCTGCTCGGCTTGACGAACGACGAGCCGTTCGGCTGCGAGAACACGTCCGTGCCGTTCTGGAACCGCAGGGCCTGCTTGTCGCTGAAGCCACGCACCCCGGGAAGCGCCCCGTAGTAGTGGTCGAACGCGCGGTTCTCCTGGATGAGCACCACGACGTGCTTCAGGTCGCTGATGTCACCGGCGAACCCCTCGGGGAGCACATACCGTGCTGCCGTCTCGCGCTGGCTCCCTGATGCGGCCTGACCGGCGAAGGCCGCCCCCGTCGTCCCGCCGAGCACGGCTGCCCCTCCGAGCAGGCCGAGCGCTTTGAGCATCCCACGCCTGGACAGCCCGGACCGCAGGATCTCCGGCGGAACGGTCTCCGCGCGCTGGTAAGGGTCCGGGATGAAGTCTTCCGGCTCGCTGGACATTGGTCTCCTCGTGTTGGTTCGTTCACAGCCGCGGACAGCCGACCAAACCGAAGGAAACCCGCGGTGAACGCAGGACGACCAATCACGCGGGATGCGGTTCTCCAGCGGAATCGGCGCGCCGAGTGTTCACACTGGGCGCGTGAGGGCCCTGGTGCTCTCCCCCGCGTTCACGTCGAACGCGATCGTCCCCGCCCGGTAGCGGTCGACCCCGAGCTCGACCACCCGGCCGTCCCTCGTCGCCGTCGACCTGGTCACCTGCAGCAGCGGACTGGACCTGCGCACGCCGAGGAGCCCGGCATCCTGGGTCGACGCTGCGACCGCCTCGATCCTGTGACGGCCAGAGGTCACCGTGATCCCCTCCGCGGCGAGCGCCGCCGTGGTCGATGCCACGTCGTCCGGCATCCCATCGACCACGTCCGCGACCCACGGCGCCCACGCCGACCGCTCGACCATGACCACCAGCCCGTCCAGCGTTCGCACCCGCGTGAAGCTCAGGATGCGCTCCCCCGGCCGCACCCCGAGCCCCTGCGCCTCCGCCACGCCCGCCGCCCGGCGCTCCCTGGACGAGATCATTCCCCCTGCGGCGCGACCACCCGCCTCCGCCCACTGCGCGAACGACAGCATCCGGTCGAACTCCTGCGCGTGATGCCGCGCGTGAACGACCCACCCGTCCCTCGGACGCGAGTGCACGAGCGACAGCCTGGCCAGCTTCGCCATCGCCCCGCGCACCAGGCTGCGGGTCACGCGGTACTCCTCCGCCAGCGCCGCCTCGCTCGGCAACCGCATCCCCGCCACGAACTCTCCTGAGTGGATGCGCCGCCGCAGGTCGACGGCGAGATCCTGCGATCGCGCGACGGGGCCGGGAACCTGCTGCTGCTGCACCACCCCAGGAGGATATGGCGGGCAGGCGGCCGGGAGGTGGCTGGGTGCTTAACGGGAGGGCGCGCCGGTGCGCAGCGGCGTCGGTGCGCAGCGGCGTCGCCGCCGGTGTCAGCGGATCGGCCGCACCGTCAGCGTCTGCTCCGCCCGCCCTACCGGCCCGCGTTCGTCGTGGAGCTCGGTGCTGGTGAGGCCCTGGCCGGTCGGCCCGAAGGTCACGGTCGTATCGAGCCCGACCCAGCGGCCGGTGGGTTGGGAGTGCAGGTGGATGGTGAGGTCGAGGTTGGGGAACATCCACTCGTTCGGCGACTGCCGCACGGCGACCCCGTTGGCCGTGTCGACCAGGGCGATGAAGGACGCGTGGTGGCTGGCTTGCTCGCCGCCGACGATGTCGAGCTCCGTGCGCAGCCACGCCGTCGCGCGCCCTGGGCGGGGCGCTTCGAGCGCTCGCATCTCGAGCGACGCGACGTAGCCGCCCGGCCAGGTGTCCGCGATCGAGAACCGGTGACGCTCATCCGGGACGGCGAGCGTCGCCGTCTCCCCTCCGGCGATCGCCCTGGTGTCGCTGTCGATCGTGTACCAGCCGCGGGCGAGCACGACCGGCCTGCCCGCGATGACGACGGTCGCCTGCACCAGCTCGATCGTGCGGCCTGGGCGCACCGTCTCCACCTCGACCTCGCACACCTCGGCGGCGAGTAACCCGAGAATGTCGAAGCTGAGCCGCGCGAGCGACATCGACGGATCGTCGCCACGCGCCGCGCGGTGCAGGTCCATCGCGTGCGCGACGAGGCCGCCGAGCGGGCTGAAATGGATCTCCGCGTCGTTCCACGCTCCCCCTGCATCGTGCAGCGGGCGGAAACGGGTGGCGTCGAGGCGTTCGAAGTAAGAGCTCATCGTTCCACCATTGTGGTCACAGGAACGAGAAAAGGCCGCCCATTCCTGGCGGCCTTTTCGACTCGAACAACGCGTGACAGCGACCAATGGTGGAGATGGGGGGAATTGAACCCCCGTCCACTGCTGTGGTCATGTGCCTTCTACGGGTGTAGCCAGTGATGTCGTTCTACTCGGCTCCGGAATTCGCCACTGGCACCTAAACCGACGAGCCCAGCATCAGTGTGAGTCCCTCCGCGCCCTGATACTCAACGTGGAAGCAAGCTCTCTAAATGACGCCAGAATCCGGGTAGAGAGCTATTCCCGGCTTGACGGTCTCATAAGTTGCTTTAGAAGAACTTACGCCGCGAGGGCGAAGTCTGCCTTGGCAGAGACAGTGCTCTTTGAATTGGCACTTATTGTTTGCATGCATCGTTTACGAGATAAGCATGCATCCTCGACCCGCTTCTCACACTCTCGCAGACAATGTCGAAACCGATCATCCCCGTGCGCAGCCGGTGAGGCTGGGTCGCTGTCACGCGCTGTTGAGTTGTCCAGATACTGTTCTCACCGCTTGCGGCGAGCTTCTCATCTTACAACATCCGAAACCCTCGTTCTATGCCACGATCGGAGGATGGCCGACACGATCATCACCGTCCAGGGCGAGTACGAACTGCACCAGCCGGCGGAGCGCGGCACCGTCCGCCTCACCGTCGCATACGACGGCAAGGGCAGGGATGAAGTCCTCGCCCGCACCACGCAGCGTCACGTCTCCCTCACCAGCGAGCTGCGCGACATCCACAACCCGCAGTCGGGGCCTGTCACCTGGTGGGCGTCCGACCAGCTGCGCGTGTGGGGCGAACGACCGTGGAATCAGGACGGCAAGCAGTTGCCGATCGTCTACCACGCGCAGGTGGGCATCGAGGCGAAGTTCAGCGACCTCGGCGCGCTGTCGGACTGGGTCGGCGTGGTCTCTCTGCTCGACGGCGTCACGGTATCGGGCGTCACCTGGGCGCTGACAGAGGCGCGCAAGCAGTCGCTGGTGCAGGAGGCGCGTCGCAGGGCGGTCGAGAACGCCGTCGCGAAGGCGACCGTCTACGCCACCAGCCTCGGGCTCGGCTCCGTCAAGCCGCTCGCGCTCAGCGACCCCGGGATGCTCGGCGACCACACCTCATCGCCGCAGACGCAACAACCGATGTTCGCCAGAGCGGCGTCGAACGACCACGCGGGAGGAACGCTGGCGCTGAAGCCGGAGGACATCACCATCGCCGTCCAGGTGCACGCGCGCTTCGCCGCATCCTGAGCCGAGCGCGCCGGTCGAGCCCGCCGTGCGCCCTCGCCGTATCAGCCAGCGTCGACCAGCACAGACCGCAGCTTGGCGAGCTCCAGGTCGTCGAAGCCACCGTCCCGCAGGTACGCATGGACGCCGCCACGCTCACGGTCGATCAGGTCGAGCGCCGACTCCAGCGCCTCCGGCGGGCTGCCGCCCATGATCACGCGCAGATCGGGCGTCACCTCGACGCCGTGGCTCTGCACCAGCTTCAGCATCCCCTCGAGCCACGGCCCGGCCAGGTTCGCCTGCGTGCGCGCGTAGTCGTCGACCACAGTCTGCCGGTCGACGCCGACGGCGAGCAGCGCGAGGGCGATCACGATACCCGTGCGATCCTTGCCCGCCGTGCAGTGCACGACGACGCCCTCATCGCCCGTGTCGGCGATCTCGCGCAGGGCGGTGATCACCACATCCCTGTGCTGCAGCACGATCTTGGCGTACAGGTCGGCGAGGGTGGCGCCGATCGTCGACTGGGAGGCGCCGGAGCCCTCGAACACCGGAAGGGCAAGCACTTCGACGTCGAGACCGTCCAGGTCGTCCGGCAGCGCACGCTTCTCGAAGTCGTCGCGCAGGTCGATGATGATCCGCACCCCGAGTTCGCGCAGTTCGTTCTTGCCGGGCTCGCCCAGCGAGTGCAGGCCGTCCGACCGGAAGAGCTTGCCGGAGCGGATGGTGCCGCCGTCCGCCCGGTATCCGCCGACATCGCGGAAGTTGTACGTGCCATTGACCGGGATGCGCTGCTCGATCGAACTCATGCGTTCATCCTGCCACGCGCCGCCGGCACGGCAGCAGTGCCGCTACTCCCCGAGGTGCTTCCTGCTCGACATCGCCCTGTCCGCCTCGCGCTTGTCCTGACGCTCGCGCAGCGCCTGGCGCTTGTCGTACTCGCGCTTGCCCTTCGCGACGGCGATCTCGACCTTCGCGCGTCCGTCGCTGAAGTAGATCTGCAGCGGGACGATCGTGTACCCGCCCTCTTTGACCTTGTTGTGGATCTTGAGGATCTGCGCCTTGTGCAGCAGCAGCTTGCGCTTGCGCCGCGGGGCGTGGTTGTTCCAGGTGCCGTCCGCGTACTCCGGGATGTGCACGGCGTCGAGCCACGCCTCCCCGCCGTCGACGAACGCGTAGCCGTCGACGAGGGATGCGCGACCAGCCCTCAACGACTTCACCTCGGTTCCCGTCAAGACCAGTCCGGCCTCGTAGGTGTCTTCGATGGTGTAGTCGTGGCGGGCTTTGCGATTGGTGGCCACCACCTTCTGGCCACGTTCCCTGGGCACAGCTCACTCCTGACGCGTTCGATCGGATGCCGCCCCGCGAACGCAGGGCAGCCATCCAGTGTATAGCGAACTAGACCTTCAGATAGCGACTGATAGCGAAGTTGGCCGAAGCGGCCGCCAGGACGACGCCGATCAGCAGCAGCAGGGGCGCGACGACGAGCGCATCCGTGTCCCCGACGAAGTTGATCGATTGGATGCGATCCGAGAGGTAGCCGCGCACGAAGAAGTGCACGATCGCATACACCGCCCCCGCCGCCATGATCGAGCCGATCAGTGCCGCGAACACGCCCTCCAGGATGAACGGGGTCTGGATGAACCGGTTGGATGCGCCCACCAGCCGCATGATGCCGAGCTCCCGTCTTCGCGAGAACGCCGACAAGCGGATGGTCGTCGCGATCAGCAGCGCCGCCGCGACGAGCATCAGGGCCGCGATCCCGATGGCGGTGAAACTGGCAGCGCGGAGGATCGAGAAGATCTGGTCGAGGTAGCTGCGCTGGTCGACGACGCTCTGCACGCCGGCAGCACCGGACAGCGTCTCGGTCAGCACTGCCGAGTTGCTCGGGTCTTTGAGGTTGACCCAGAACGTCTGCGGGATCATCTCCGGCGTGACGAAGTCGGCGATCGAGTTGCCCTTGAACTGCTGCTTGAACTGCTCGTAGCCCTGCTTCTGATCCTGGAAGTAGAACTTCTGGATGTACGGCGAGAGCTCCGGCGACTCCAGCTGCTTCTTCACCGCGGCGATGGTCTGGTCGTTCGCCGCGCCTCCGACACAGTTGTCGGTCTCCGTGCACATGTACACGGCTACCTGCGCGCGGTCGTACCAGTACGTCTTCATCTGGTTGATCTGCATCTGCAGCAGCACGGCGGTGCCGACGAACGTCAGCGAGATGAAGGTGACGAGGATGACGGAAACCACCATCGACACGTTGCGGCGCAGCCCGTTGGCTGCCTCGGACCAGATCAGGCCGAATCTCATTTGGTCGGCCCCACGTTCTGCTCTCCGTCGCGGTCGCTGTCGTCTCGCAGACCCCGGAGGTCGAGGTTCGCGGTGAAGTTGAGGTGGTCGGGCAGGTCCTCGCTCGCGGGCGGCGGAGGCGGGGGCGCCTGCGTCACCGGTTGCGCGGCTGTCGCGAACTGCACGGGCGCCGGGTAGTGCGACGGCTGCTGTGCAGGCTCGGGTGCCGAGGCGGCGGGCGCTGCGGCCGGTGGAGCAGGCTGCTGCTGCACCGACTCCGGATGCGCTGGGCCGGGCTGCTGCACCGGCGCCGGCTGCTGCGACTCACCAGGGGCAGGTCGCGTCTGCTGCGGCGCGGCCTGAACGGGCACAGGAACACTCACCGGTCCAGCCGGATCGGAGGTCGGAACCTGCGGCCTGGTCATCGGCTGCTGCTGCTCGTACGCCGCCTGCTGCGGCGCGTATGCGGGCTGTTGCTGCTGCGCGTAGACCGGCTGCTGCGCCGGGGCAGAAGCCTGCTGCGCATCCACCGGGGCCGGCGCTGCCTGCAGTGTCGGGACGGCGGCGGTGACGCCGTACCCTCCGTGGCGCTCGTCGCGGATGATCTGCCCGTTGACGAGCTCGATCACGCGGCGCTTCATCTGGTCGACGATCGCCGCTTCGTGCGTGGCCATGAGCACCGTGGTGCCCCCGGCGTTGATGCGGTCGAGCACCGCCATGATGCCGGCGCTGGTCGCCGGGTCGAGATTTCCCGTCGGCTCGTCCGCCAGCAGCACCTGCGGCTTGTTCACCACGGCACGGGCGATGGCGACGCGCTGCTGCTCACCACCGGACAGCTCGTGCGGAAGGCGCTGCGCCTTGCCGTCGAGGCCGACCATCTTCAGCACGTCGGGGACGGCCTCCTGGATGAAGCCGCGCGACTTGCCGATCACCTGCAGCGTGAACGCCACGTTCTCGAAGACGGTCTTGTTGGGCAGGAGCCGGAAGTCCTGGAACACCACGCCGATGTTGCGGCGGAAGTACGGGACCTTGCGCGACGAGATGGTGCCCAGGTCCTGCCCGAGCACATGGATCTTCCCCGTGGTGGGCTTCTCCTCTTTGAGGATGAGCCGCAGGCAGCTCGACTTGCCCGAGCCGGACGCACCGACGAGGAAGACGAACTCCCCGCGCAGCACTTCGAGGTTGATGGCGTTGAGTGCCGGGCGCGAGGTGCCCGAGTACTGCTTGGAGACGTGTTCGAACCGGATCATGACTTCTAGAGACTAAGCAACCCTGCGCCGATCCGCAGTAGCGACATACCAATACGCGGCAAGCCTGGACGCGGCCCGAACGCCAGCCGTCAGCGCGCTATCCGGCGAATCGGAACGTGTTCGTGTCGCGGCGCACGAAGCCGACGGACTCGTACAGCCGGATCGCCGCCACCCTCGACGGACGCGAGGTGAGGTCGAGAGTGCGGATGCCGAGCTCGGCCGAGCGGGCGATCATCGCCTCAAGCAGACTGCGGGCCACGCCGCGGCCTCGGGTGCTCTCATCGACCACCACGTCGTCGATGTGTCCGCGAACGCCGGTCGGGATCGCGTATGTCACGAGGGTGGCCATGCCGACGATCGCGCCGTCGAGCCGCGCCACGAACAGCGTCGCCGCCTCGCTCGCGACGACCCGCTCCAGGAGCGCCCTGTCGAAGGTCGCGCTGGACGAGAGCTGCGGGAGCAAGCCGACGACCGCATCCACCAGCTCGTCGTCGACCGCTGCTGCGACCTCGACCACCGCGGACGGCTGCGCGCTCACGCGTCCGCCTTGGCGCCTGCCCGCCAGCGGATGCCGGCGGCGATGAAGCCGTCCAGGTCGCCGTCGAACACGTTGGTGGGGTTGTTGACCTCGTAGTCCGTCCTCAGGTCTTTGACCATCTGGTACGGCGCGAGCACGTAGCTGCGCATCTGGTCGCCCCAGCTCGCCGTGATGTTTCCGGCGAGCTCCTTCTTCGCAGCGGCCTCCGCCTCGCGTTGCAGGAGGAGCAACCGGCTCTGCAGCACGCGCATGGCGGCCGCGCGGTTCTGGATCTGGCTCTTCTCGTTCTGCATCGACACCACGGTTCCCGTCGGGAGGTGGGTGATGCGCACGGCGGAGTCCGTGGTGTTGACCGACTGGCCACCGGGGCCGGAGGAGCGGAAGACGTCGACGCGGATGTCGTTGTCCGGGATGTCGATCGACTCGGTCTCCTCGATCAGCGGGATGACCTCGACGGCGGCGAACGACGTCTGGCGCTTGCCTGCGGAGTTGAACGGGCTCATCCGTACCAGGCGGTGGGTGCCTGCCTCGACGGAGAGCGTTCCGAACGCGTACGGGGCGTCGACCTCGATGGTCGCCGACTTGATCCCTGCCTCTTCCGCGTAGCTGGTGTCCATGACCTTGACCGGGTACTTGTGCTGCTCTGCCCAGCGGAGGTACATGCGCAGCAGCATCTCGGCGAAGTCGGCGGCGTCGACGCCACCGGCACCGGCGCGGATCGTCACGACGGCAGGACGCGGGTCGTACTCGCCGTTCAGCAGGGTCTGCACCTCGAGCTCGCCGAGGCTCTTCTGCAGCGACTCCAGCTCGGCCTTCGCCTCCGCCGCTGTCGCTTCGTCTCCTTCGCCGTCGTTGGCCATCTCCACGAGCACTTCGAGGTCGTCGAGGCGACGCTCGATCGTGGTGATGCGGGCGAGCTCCGACTGGCGGTGGCTGAGCGCGCTGGTGACCTTCTGGGCGTTCTCGGTGTCGTCCCAGAGATCGGGAGCGCCCGCCTGCTCGCTGAGGGCGGCGATCTCGGCGGTGAGAGCGTCCACGTTGACCACGGAGCGGATGTCGGCGAACGTCGAGCGCAGTTCGGCGATCTGCTGGGAAAGATCGATTTCAATCATGTCGCCTTCCAGACTACCGGGCGAGGTCAGGCTGCCGGAGCCCCGCGCATCCAGTTGTAGTGTGTTAACGAAATGACTACCGACGAGCGACCATTCACTTTCAAGTCGGTGGCTCTCGCCGCATTCCTCCCCACGCTGCTCTTCTCCATCGGAGAGGGCGCGATCATCCCGATCATCCCGATCGCGGCCGGCAACCTCGGCGCGAGCCTCGCCATCGCCGGGTTCATCTCCTCGATGGTGATGCTCGGCGAACTGGCAGGCGACATCCCCAGCGGCTGGGTGGTGTCGCGCATCGGAGAGCGCGCGTCGATGATCTACGCGGCGGTCGTGGCGATCCTCGGAGTCGGCGTGTGCCTGATCGCACCCAACTACTGGGTGCTCATGGCCGGGATCTTCGTGGTCGGCCTCGCGACGGCGGTGTTCGCGCTCGCCAGGCACGCGTTCATGACCTCGTACGTTCCACAGAAGTACCGGGCGAGGGCGCTGTCGACGCTCGGCGGTATCTTCCGCGGCGGCTGGTTCATCGGGCCGTTGATCGCGTCGCTGGTCATCAGCGTCACCGGGTCGACGCAGTCGGTGTTCTGGATCTTCATCGTGAGCTGCCTCGGCTCCGTCATCGTGCTGATCGTGCTTCCGGACCCGGAGAAGATGTTCGGCCAGAGCGCCGCAGCAGCGGTCGAGGGCGGCGAGGTGCTCACCGCTGGCGAGGAGGAGGCGGAGGAGCGCACGCACGGCCTGTTCCGCACCATCTGGTCGTTCCGCGCCGTGCTCGCCAGGATGGGCACGGGCGTCGCGCTGATCGGCGCCATCCGCTCCGCGCGCACGGTGCTCATGCCGCTCTGGGCGATCAGCATCGGGCTCAGCGAGGCGAACACGGCGCTCATCATCGGCATCGCAGGCGCCGTCGACTTCGCCCTGTTCTACGCGAGCGGCCAGATCATGGACCGCTTCGGCCGGATGTGGAGCGCCCTGCCGTCGATGCTCGGACTCTCGATCGGCTTCCTCACGCTCGCCTTCACCCACGATCTGGATGCGCGGGTCGCCTGGTACATCGGCGTCTCCCTCTTCCTGTCCGTCGCAAACGGCATCGGCTCCGGCATCATCATGACCCTGGGCGCCGACCTGGCGCCGAAGGATCAGCCCGCGCCGTTCCTCGGCGCGTGGCGCTTCGCCGGAGACGCAGGCCAGGCCGCGGCTCCGCTGCTGGTGTCGCTGCTCACCGCCGTCGCCTCCCTCGCTTTCGCAGCGGGCGCCATCGGCGCGCTCGGCTTCGTCGGCGCCGGGATGCTCGCGCGGTACATCCCGCGCTACGTGCCGCGTCGCCCTCGCGTCCGCCCCGCGGAGTAGTTGCACGCGCTAGCCGCCGCGGAGAGCCACCGCGGAATAGTCTCTGTGCAGCAGTGTTAGAAGTACATGCAAACGCATGTAAACACAGCACGGGATGAGGACACGATGAGCACGAAGCTCGAACTCGGAATCGACACGTTCGGCGACGTCACCAACGACGCGGACGGACAGCCGCTCCCCCAGGCGCAGGTGCTGCGCAATGTCGTCGCGGAAGGCGTTCTCGCCGACCAGGTCGGCCTCGACTTCATCGGCGTCGGCGAGCACCACCGCAAGGACTTCGCCGTCTCCGCCCCCGAGGTGGTGCTGGCAGCCATCGCAGGCCAGACCGAGCGCATCCACCTGGGCTCCGCGGTCACGGTGCTCAGCTCGGACGACCCCGTGCGCGTGTTCCAGCGCTTCGCAACGCTCGACGGCGTCTCCGGCGGCCGGGCGGAGGTCATCCTCGGCCGCGGCTCGTTCATCGAGTCGTTCCCGCTGTTCGGCTACGACCTCGGCCAGTACGAGGAGCTGTTCGAGGAGAAGCTGAACCTCTTCACCGAGGTGCGCAAGCAGGAGCCGGTGTCGTGGACGGGCGCGCTCCGCGCATCCCTCGACGGCCAGTCGGTGTACCCCCACCTGGAGAACGGCCTGCTGAAGACCTGGATCGGTGTCGGAGGCAGCCCGGAGTCGGTCGTGCGCGCCGCCCACTACGGCCTGCCGCTCATGCTCGCGATCATCGGAGGAGGACCGATGCGGTTCAAGCCGCTCGCCGAGCTCTACCGCAACGCGCTCGAGCAGTTCGGCCAGGATGCGTCCCTTCCGATCGGCGTTCACTCCCCCGGCTTCATCGCCGCCACCGACGAGGAGGCCAAGGAGACGCTGTGGCCGCACTACGAGGCGATGACCAACCGGATCGGCCGAGAGCGCGGCTGGCCGCCGGCGACCCGCGCGCGCTTCGAGCACGAGGCAGGCGAGGACGGCGCGCTGTTCGTCGGCTCGCCCGAAACGGTCGCGAAGAAGATCGCGTACACCGCGAACGGTCTCGGCATCGAGCGCTTCGACCTCAAGATCAGCAACGGGACCCTTGGCCACGACCACCTGATGAAGGCCATCGAGCTGTATGGAACAGAGGTCGCCCCGCGCGTGCATGAGCTATTGTCGTAGCCGCGCATAGCGCGACCGCGGGAGTGGTGAAATTGGCAGACACGCAGGATTTAGGTTCCTGTGCTTTCGAGCGTGAGGGTTCAAGTCCCTTCTCCCGCACTCACAGCAAGCGCAAAGTCAGACCATAGGACGATCTTTGCTCAGCGCGTGCACATTCGCATGTTCTCTGCAGCCTCAGGCCAGTAAACTCGGCAGCACCCGTCGTTTCCTCTCCTGGGAGAACCTTGATCCATCACGCTGGACTCATTCCGTGGCTCGACCCGCACACCATCATCGACGCCGCCGGCCCGTGGGCGCTCGTCGTCGTCGGCGCGATCGTGTTCGCGGAGACCGGTCTGCTGGTCGGATTCCTGCTTCCAGGCGACACCCTCCTGGTGATCTCCGGGCTGCTCACCCACACAGCGCTGGTCTTCGGCATCGACATCTGGTGGGTCTGTCTGGTGATCGCGTTCGCCGCGTTCCTCGGCGGTGAAGTCGGCTATCTGATCGGGCACAAACTCGGGCCGAAAGTGTTCGAGCGAAAGGAGAGCGGTCTGTTCAGCATGGAGAACGTGCGCCGCACGAACTCCTTCTTCGACCGCTTCGGCGCCCTCGCCGTCATCGTCGCCCGATTCGTGCCGATCGTGCGCACCTTCGCCCCCGTCGCCGCGGGCGTCGGCCACATGAACTACAAGAAGTACTCGCTGTACAACGCCATCGGCGCGCTCATCTGGGGTGCGGGTCTCACCTACTTCGGCTTCCTCATCGGCTACATCCCGCCGGTCGCCAACTTCGTCTCCAGCTACATCGACATCATCCTGATCGGCGCCGTGCTGATCACCCTGGTGCCCACCCTCATCCACTACTTCCAGTCGCTGCACAAGGCGAAGAAGAAGGCGGCGGCGGCTGAGGCTGCGGCAGCGCAGGAAGCACCGGCACCCGCGGCTGAACCCCGCCCGACGCCGGAGTCGTGACACCGTCGGTCTGACGGCCGAACCTCCATCGCTGGCGGTCAGGCGGCCGTCGGCCGCTCAGGCGTGGAACTCGTCCTCGTGCGCGGCGTGCTCGGCTGGTTCGAGCTGGAACGTCGAGTGCTCGACGTCGAAGTGCTTCGCCAGGCAGCCGGACAGCTCGTCGAGCAGCTCCCCTGTCTTGCCCGACTGGAACACGGACGGCTCCACCACGACGTGCGCCGTGAACACCGGCGCCCCCGAGGTGATCGCCCAGACGTGAACATCGTGGACGGCCACCACCCCCGATGTCTTCCGGATGTGGTCCCTGATCTCCGCCACGTCCGTGTCCGCGGGCGCCGCTTCGCTGAGCACCCGCATCACATCCCGCAGCAGCAGGTAGGCGCGTGGCACGATGAACGCCGCGATCAGCAGCGAGGCGATCGCGTCGGCAGGGACGAAGCCCGTCGTGAGGATGATGACGGCCGCGACGATGACCGTCACGGACCCCACCAGGTCGCCGAACACCTCCAGGTATGCCCCGCGCATGTTGATCGAGTGCCCTGCGGCCGGTCGCAGGAGCAGCAGCGCCCCGAGATTGGCGACCAGGCCGATCGCCGCGACGATCAGCATCGGGACGCTCTGCACCTCCGACTCGCCCGAGACGAGCCGGCCGATGGCGCCGATGGTCACGACGACGGCGACGACCAGCAGGATCAGCCCGTTGATGAGCGCGCCGAACACCTCCGCCCTGCGATAGCCGAAGGTCTGCCTGTCGCTCGCCGGCCGCGCTGCGACGATGGTCGCCAGCAGCGCCACGATCAGCCCGGTCAGGTCGCTGAGCATGTGCCCGGCGTCCGCCAGCAGGGAGAGGGAACCGCTCAGCCAGGCGCCGACCACCTCGACGACCAGCACGGTCGCGACGATACCGATCGCGATCAGCAGTCGGTTGCGGTTGGCGGAATGCCCGTGGTTGTGACTCATCACCACCAACGGTATGCAGTGGATGCGCGACCCGCCAGATGCCCGGCCTAGATAGGAATGAGTGCCGTTCTCATTCTCACCACGCAGCGCGTCCTTGGGCCGGAACAGCGGGCACGGAACGGCGTGAACCGATCGGAGGTGCGAACCGATCAGCGGGAGCGCGCGACCAGCGTGTTGAGCGCCGGGGCGATCGCCGCGAACGCGCGCGCACGGTGGCTCTCGGCGTTCTTCACGGCCGGCCCGAGCTCTGCCGCCGTGCTCTCGTGCCCTTCCGGAACGAAGATCGGGTCGTAGCCGTGACCGTGGCTGCCGCGCGCCGTCCGCGCGATGCGGCCTGGCCAGATGCCCTGCACGACCGTCTCCTCCCCCTCCGGCGTGACGAGGGCGAGCGTCGCGGTGAAGTGCGCGCCGCGCGTGCCGACCGGCAGGTCGGAGAGCTGGTCGAGCAGCAGCCGGAGGTTCGCCTCCGCGTCGCCGTGCGAGCCAGCCCAGCGCGCGGAGAAGATCCCGGGGGCGCCGCCCATCGCATCCACGCAGATGCCGGAGTCGTCCGCCAGCGCAGGCAGGCCGGTGTGCTGGGTGGCGACCCGTGCTTTGATCAGCGCGTTCTGCTCGAAGGTGACGCCGTCCTCGACCGGCTCCGGGCCGTCGTACGCCACGATCTCGAGGCCGGGGACCGCATCCCCGAGGATCTGCTGGAACTCGGCCGCCTTGTGCTGGTTGTGGGTGGCGAGGACGACGCGGACCATCAGCCCTCCGCCCCACCGAGCGCCGCAGCGAGTGCCGTGGCCTGGATGCCGGACAGCGTCTCTGCGCCTCCGACGGCGAGGTCGAGCAGCGCGTCCAGCTCCCTGCGGTCGAACGGTGCGCCCTCCGCCGTGCCCTGCACCTCGACGAACAGGCCGCGCCCGGTGACGACGACGTTCATGTCGGTCTCGGCGCGCACATCCTCCACGTAAGCGAGGTCGAGCATCGGCTCACCGTCGATGATGCCGACGGAGACCGCGGAGACGGAGTCGATCAGCGGGGTGGCCTTCTGGCCGATGAAGCGGTGCTCGCGGCCCCACTCGAGGGCGTCCGCGAGTGCAACATACGCCCCGGTGATGGCCGCGGTGCGGGTGCCGCCGTCCGCCTGGAGCACGTCGCAGTCGAGCACGATCGTGTTCTCGCCGAGCGCCTTCATGTCGACGACGGCGCGCAGGCTGCGGCCGATCAGGCGGCTGATCTCGTGGGTGCGTCCGCCGATCTTGCCCTTGACCGACTCGCGGTCCATGCGGCTGTTGGTCGAACGCGGCAGCATCGAGTACTCCGCCGTCACCCAGCCCTTGCCCTTGCCGGCCATCCAGCGGGGAACGCCGTTGGTGAACGAGGCGGTGCACAGCACGCGGGTGTTGCCGAACGAGATGAGCGCTGAGCCCTCGGCCTGCTTGCTCCAGCCACGCTCGATCGTGACCGGCCTGAGCTGGTCGGCGGTGCGCCCGTCTGCGCGGATGATGTCGGTCACGGTGTCTCCTCGATGGTGCTGGATGCGGTGGGAATGATGGTCAGGGGCGCGGCAGGTCGATCGTGCCCGTCTGCACGAGGTCGACCGATGCCACCTGCGGGCCGATGAAGCGGTGGGCGAGCCGCAGGAACGTCTCGGTGTCCGCGCCTGTGGCCTCGTAGTGGATGGTCGGGGGCAGCGGCGAGGTGCGCTCCAGTCCGCCGCCGACGATGGTGCGGTAGACGTCCTTCGCCGTCTCCGTGTCGCTGGAGACGAGCGAGACGCCCTCCCCCATCACGTAGGAGATGGCGCCCTTGAGGAACGGGTAGTGCGTACAGCCGAGCACGAGCGTGTCGACGTCGGCGTCGCGCAGCGGCTGCAGATACTCGGCCGTCACTTGCAGCACCTCGTCCCCGCTGGTGACCCCGGCCTCGACAAACTCCACGAAGCGCGGGCACGCCCTGGTGAACAGTTCCAGCGACGGTGCGGCGGCGAAGGCGTCTTCGTATGCGCGCGAGTTGATCGTGCCGACCGTGCCGATCACGCCGACCCTGTTGCTGCGGGTCGCTGCGACCGCGCGGCGCACGGCGGGCTGGATGACTTCGATGACCGGCACTGAGTAGCGCTCACGCGCATCCCGCAGCATTGCGGAGGACGCGGTGTTGCAGGCGATGACGAGCATCTTCACGCCCTGGTCCACCAGGAAGTCGAGCACGTCGAGCGAGAACCGGCGCACCTCGGCGATCGGCTTCGGGCCGTACGGCGAGTGCAGAGTGTCGCCCACATAGAGGATGGACTCGTTCGGGAGCTGATCGCGGACCGCGCGTGCGACGGTGAGTCCGCCGACACCCGAGTCGAAAATCCCAATCGGTGCATCGGTCACAAGAAGCCACCATACAACGATGGGCAGGAGACCACCGCCGCCGACCGGCGACGACGGGATCAGCGACGGGCAGAGCGCCGCCTTCGCTAGGCTGGGCGGGTGATGGCCTCCTCCGCGTTGCTGACCGACCGCTACGAACTCACGATGCTCGACGCCGCGCTGCTCAAGGGCACGCACGACAGGGAGTGCGTCTTCGAGGCGTTCACCCGCCGTCTGCCGGCCGGGCGCCGCTACGGCATCCTGGCGGGGACGGGTCGCCTGCTCGAGCTCATCGAGCAGTTCCGCTTCGGCGACTCGGAGCTCGAATACCTGCGCGACAACCGCGTGGTCAGGGATGCGACCATCGACTGGCTCGCGAACTACCGGTTCAGCGGCACCATCGCAGGCTACCGCGAGGGCGAGGTGTTCTTCCCCGGTTCCCCGTTCCTCGTCGTCGACGCGCCGTTCGCGGAGGGGGTCATCCTCGAGACGCTCATCCTCAGCGTGTTCAACTACGACTCCGCCGTCGCGAGCGCCGCCGCCAGGATGGTCACGGCCGCCGGTGGCCGCCCCGTCGCCGAGATGGGGTCGCGCCGCGCCAACGAGCGGGCAGCGGTCGCCGCGGCGCGGGCGGCGTTCATCGCCGGTTTCAGCGCCACCTCCAACCTGGAGGCGGGACGGCACTGGGGCGTCCCGACGATGGGGACCGCCGCGCACGCCTTCACCCTCCTGCACGACAGCGAGGAGGACGCCTTCCGCGCCCAGGTGGATGCACTCGGTCCAGGCACGACGCTGCTGGTCGACACCTTCGACGTCGAGACGGCGATCGACACCGCCGTGCGGGTCGCCGGCCCGGAGCTCGGCGCGGTCAGGCTCGACTCAGGCGACCTGCCGAACCTCGTGCGTCGCGTGCGCGCCCAGCTCGACGCCCTCGGCGCCGTGAACACCAAGATCACCGTCACCAACGACCTCGACGAGTTCACCATCGCCGGGCTCGCCGCCTCCCCCGTCGACTCGTACGGCGTCGGCACCTCTGTGGTCACCGGCTCCGGCCATCCGGCGTCCGGCATGGTCTACAAGCTGGTCGCGCACCGCAGTGAGGACGGCACGGGCGAGTGGATCTCCGTGGCCAAGAAGTCGGACGGCAAGGCAACGGTCGGCGGCCGCAAGCATCCCGTGCGGCGGCTGGACGAGAACGGCACCGCTGTTGCGGAGGCCATCCACGTGATCGAGCGCGGCGCATCCGTGGAGGATCGCGGACGCGACCTGCTCGTGCCGCTCATCACGGACGGGGTCGTGCACCGCGAACACCTCGGACAGGCGGGAACCGTCGCGGCGCGGGAACACCGCGCGATGGCTTTGGCAGAGCTGCCCGACCAGGCGCTCCGGGTGAGCAGGGGCGACCCCGTGCTTCCGACGCTCTACGTCTGAGACTCTGAGGCTCGACTACTCGTCGCGGAGCTTCTCGTAGATCTCTTTGCAGCTCGGGCAGACCGGGAACTTCTGCGGGTCACGGCCAGGCGTCCACATCTTGCCGCAGAGCGCCTTGACCGGCTTGCCCGTCATGGCCGACTCGAGGATCTGCTCCTTCTTGACGTAGTGCGAGAAGCGCTCGTGGTCACCCGGCTCGATGGCCTCGTTCTGCAGAAGCTCTTCGAGCTCGCGGTCGAGCGTCGCCGTTCCTCCGCCGTCCGGCAGGCCACCAGGTTCCGAAATGCTGTCCTCGTACATGCATCCAGTCTACGTTCGATGCTGCCCGGATGCTCGTGGCCTGCTCAGTCGTTGCGGTTGGCGAAGGCCATCAGCTCGGGCCCCCGGTGGTCGAACGCCTTCGCGCCGAGGTAGAGGCCGCCGAAGAGGGAGCCGAAGCCGAGCACGATGGCGGCGACGGGGGCGATCCCCAACCAGAACGGGCTGAGCGTCAGGCCGAGCACCAGGAACACGATGATCGGCGACGCGAGAAGGAGGATCGCGAAGAAGCTCAAGGCCTGCACCAGCGCTGCGGATGCGCCGGAGGTCTGCGGCTGGGCGAACGCACTGTCGCCTGGCTTGGTCGCCGGATACGGGAACAGCGCAGAGAACAGGCTCGACAGACCGAGTCCGATCAGGAGGATCGCCCCGCTCAGCGCACCGACCGCGGGGAGCACAGCCCAGTCGCCGTAGACAGCGGCCGTGATGATCGAACCGACCACCACGACCGGGATGCCGATGAGCACCGGAGGGAACATCCTGCCGACCCTGTCCGCGATGCCGCGCGTGCCGGAGACGATGTGCAGCCAGATGGCCGTGCTGTCGTATGCGACGTCGTTGTGGATCGTCCAGCCGAGGAACAGGCACACCAGCGGCAGGGGCACGAGCGACACATAGTGCCCTGGGATCCCGGCCAGCGTCAGCGCCACAATGACGAAGACAGGAACGACGGGGATCATCACCAGGGAGATCCAGTAGCGCGGATCGCGGCCCCAGTACGTCATCGACCTGGCGGCGATCGCCGCGGTCGGGCCGCCCTTGAGCCTGCCGAACCAGCCGAGGCCGTGGTACGCCTTGGCGTGCGCCTCCCGCTGCGGCGTGACGAGCATCTTCGCGACCAGCGACGTCCAGGCCAGCCACAGCAGCCCGACCGTCGCGGCGGCGACGACCAGTTTCAGCACCGCGATGCCCCACGCACCTTCCGCCGCCTCGCCTGGCACCGACCACACCGCGCCGAGCGGCGTCCAGCCGAGCAAGGCGGCGAATCCGGACAGCACGCCGAGACCGTCACGGCCCCAGTCGATCGTGATCAGCAGGATGATGACCGGCGCGATCAGCACGATGATGAGGATTCCGATGACGCCGCCGAACTCCCGCGACCTGCGCGTGGCGAGCAGGAACGACGCAACGGAGGTCGAGACGCGGCTGGCCAGGATGCAGGTCAGCACCAGCAGTACGGCCGACACGATCGCGATGAGCGTCGTGCCGACATCCCGCGACCAGGTGACGACCGTCGCGACAGCGCAGATGCTCAGCACGATGGACGGGATGCCGATCAGCGCCGCGAGCAGCAGTCCTGTCGAGAGCTGGCGGTTCGGGATGCCGAACAGCGAGAACGCCCGGGGGTCCAGGGTGTCGTCGACGCCGAAGACCAGCGGCAGCAGGAAGAAACCGGCCACGACGATCGAGCCGACGACCACCAGCACGTGATGCACCTGGGCGACGTCCGGCACGAACCGTGCGGCGATGAGGCTGCCCACCACGACGAACGTGATGAGGAAGCCGTACACCAGCCCGACCGACAGGCCGACGACCTGCCACGGGCTCCGCCGGAAGGCGTTGCCCATGAGGCGCAGCTTCAGTCCGAGAAACTGTGCAACCACTCCATGCCCTCCGCTGCCTTGCGTCCGCCTGCCAGGTCGACGAAGCGCTCTTCGAGGGTCTGCTCTCCGCGCACCTCGTCGATGGTGCCCGCCGCGAGGACCTTGCCCTGCACGATGATCGCGACGCTGTCGCACACCCGCTGGATGAGGTCCATGCCGTGGCTGGACAGCACGACCGTTCCGCCGGCGGCCGCATACCGTTGCAGGATCTCGATCACGTTGGCCGCCGACACGGGGTCGACGGACTCGAACGGCTCGTCGAGCACCAGGAGTCGAGGCGAGTGGATCATCGCAGCGGCGAGGGCGATCTTCTTGGTCATTCCCGCGGAGTAGTCGGCGACGAGGCGGTCGAGGGCGTCTTCGATGCCGAACGCGGACGCGAGGTCGGCGCTGCGCAGGCGCACGGTCTTGGCGCTCAGGCCCCTGAGCGTGCCCGAGTAGTGAAGCAGCTGGGCGCCGGTCAGCCTGTCGAACAGGCGGAGCTTGTCGGGGAGCACGCCGATCGCGCGCTTTGCGCGCACAGGGTCGGACCAGGCGTCGATGCCGTGCACGAGCACCTGCCCGGCGTCCGGCCGCAACAGGCCGGTGACCATCGAGAGCGTCGTGGTCTTGCCCGCGCCGTTCGGGCCGACGATGCCGTAGAAGGAGCCCTCTTTCACGTCCAGCGACACGCCGTCTACAGCGACGGTCTCGCCGAACCGCTTGTACAGGCCGGTGACGCTGAGCACGCTGGCGGAGGAGGACGGGGTCGAACGCGTCGCTGCGACGGTGGATGCCGCAGGCTGGGCCGGCGCATCGGCGACGGCAGGTGCGGCCACCTCGGCGGGCGCAGCCACCTCGATCGTGGCGGTGGTCTCGACGGGCAGAGCCGCCTTCGTCGCGCGCGGCTTGGTCGTCCGCGGGGCGCGCGGCGATGCGCTGCGCGTACTCGATCCTGCCGCTGCAGCGGCCGTCTTCACGGCCGGCGTGCGCTTCGCCTGCGGCTTCGTGGCCGCTTTCTTCGGGGGCGAGGTCACGCCGTCCCCCTCTGTCGCATTCGCGGCCATCTCGTCCCCCGTCCGCTCCCCAGCGCTTGGTGCCGTGTCTGTCGTCTTCCGTCGTGGAGCCGCCGGCGTGCGCGCCGTGACCGGCTCGGTGCTGTCTGGTCGCGCTTGCTCGGAACTCACCCAGCTAACGTACCAAGCCGCCCGCGGGTTGTGAGCCCCACCCCGCCAACTGCCGGGGTCCCGCAGCCTAGGAAAGTCCTGTGAGGAACATAACGACCCAACAACGACATCGGTCAACCCCTGCCCCTCGAAAGGGTGCGCCGGTATTCTGGTCGAGGCATGAAGGGGTGTCGATACGCGTAAGTGCGGCTGAACCCTGGGCGAACCCTCTACCAGACTTCGGTTAAGTGGTGTCCAGCAGGTCATCATCTCCAGTCCGCACGGAACCCAAGGAGACAATTGTGACGACCCAGGTAGTGATTCTGGCAGCCGGCATGGGCAGCCGCCTCGGACGAAGCCTTCCGAAGCCGCTCACCGAGCTCAGCGACGGCCGCACCATCATGCAGCAGCAGTTCGACAACATCCACGCTGCCTTCGGCAAGGACGCCAAGGTCACCATCGTCGTCGGCTACAAGCTCGAGCACATCATCGAAGCGTTCCCGGACGCATCCTTCGTCTACAACGAGCAGTACGACCAGACCAACACCTCCAAGAGCCTCATGCGCGCCCTGCAGGCGTCGGGCAACGGCGGAGTGCTCTGGATGAACGGAGACGTCGTCTTCGACCCCGCCGTCCTCGTTCGCGCCGCCGCGACGGTCAACCGCGACCAGACCTTCGTCACCGTCAACACCTCGTCGGTCGCCGACGAGGAGGTCAAGTACACCACCGGCGCCGAGGGATACATCCAGGAGCTTTCCAAGACCGTCAAGAACGGTCTCGGCGAGGCCGTCGGCATCAACTACGTGTCGAGCACCGACAAGGCCGCCCTGCTCCGTCAGCTGCAGCGCGTCGGCGACCAGGACTACTTCGAGCGCGGCATCGAGCTCGCGATCGAGCAGGACGCCCTGCTCGTCGAGCCCGTCGACATTTCAGACCTGTACGCGGTCGAGGTCGACTTCCAGGAAGACCTCGAGCGGGCGAACCTTTTCGTTTAGTGCAGGGTTTTTTCGTATAGTCGAATCCGCTGCGTGACGAGCACGCAGCTTCGATCAATACGATGGGTTCCGTGACCAGTACATTCACTGCAGTGCGCCCTGCGCAGCGAACGAAGTTCGCCCGCTATCGGCACTCCCTCTGGTTGCTGACGAAGCGAGACCTGCGCGTCCGGTACTCTACGAGCGCGCTCGGCTACCTGTGGTCGATCCTCGACCCGCTGGTGATGAGCGGCATCTACTGGCTGGTCTTCACGCAGATCTTCCACCGCGATGTCGGTGAGGAACCGTACATCGTCTTCCTGCTCGCCGCCCTGCTTCCGTGGATGTGGTTCAACGGCGCGGTCTCGGACAGCACGCGAGCATTCCTGCGCGAGTCGAAGCTCATCAGGTCCACGATGATCCCCCGCTCGATCTGGGTCAACAGGATCGTCGCATCCAAGGGCATCGAGTTCCTGCTCTCCCTCCCCGTCCTTGCGTTCTTCGCGATCGTCGGCGGCGCGAGGGTGAACATCGACATCCTGCTGTTCCCACTCGCGATCGTGATCCAGGTCATCCTGACCATGGGCGTCGGCCTGATCGTCGCACCGCTCGTGGTGTTCTTCCGCGACTTGGAGCGTGCGATCAAGCTGTTCCTGCGCTTCCTCTTCTACGCGTCCCCGATCATCTACAGCGCGCGCGACCTGGAGCACATCCACATCCTGAAAGACCTGGCGGCGTTCAATCCGCTCACCGGGCTGTTCAGCCTGTATCGCGCTGCCTTCTTCGCCAAGGAGCTCGATTGGTATCTGGTGTTGACGAGCGCGCTGGTCTCTCTCGTCCTCCTCGCGATCGGCATCCTGGTTTTCCGCCGCAGCGAGCGCGCCGTCCTGAAGGAGATCTGATGCAGGCACCCATCATCGACGTCTCCGGGCTTGGCGTCAGGTTCCGGCGCAACCGAGGAGGCCGGCGCTCGTTCAAGGACCTGTTCAGCTCCCGTCAGCGAAGGACGCGTCCCGACGATTTCTGGGCGCTCCGCAACGTCACCTTCGCCGTGAACGAGGGCGAGTCGATCGGTGTCGTCGGCAGGAACGGTCAGGGCAAGTCGACCCTGCTGAAGCTCGTCGCCGGCGTCATGCTCCCCGACGAGGGCGCCGTGAAGGTCGACGACGGCGTCGCGCCGCTCATCGAGATCACCGGCGGCTTCGTCGACGACCTGACGGTACGCGACAACGTCTATCTGACAGCCGGACTGCACGGCATGTCACGGTCGCAGATCGACGAGAGGTTCGACAGCATCATCGACTTCGCAGAGATCCGCGACTTCGTCGACACCCCGTACAAGCACCTGTCGAGCGGGATGAAGGTGCGCATCGCGTTCTCCGTCATCTCGCAGCTCGAGGAGCCGATCATCCTCGTCGACGAGGTGCTCGCCGTCGGCGACCGCGGGTTCCGCGAGAAATGTTACCGGCGCATCGAGGAACTGCTCGAGGGCGGGAGGACGCTCTTCTTCGTCTCGCACAACGAGAAGGATCTCCGCCGCTTCTGCGACAGGGGACTGTATCTCGACAAGGGGTCGCTGGTGCTCGACAGCTCCATCGACGAGGTGCTGGACCTCTACAACCGCGATTACGGAAGCTGATCGAAAACCCTGATCAGACCGAATTCTTTGGGGTGCACCAATCCCTCCACAAAAAAGAATTCGAGGAGTTCTCCACAGAAAGGGCCTAGACGCCCCATCTGAGAGCCCCAGCGTCGGACGCGAATTTTAGATTGTTCCCATGATCCGCCGTCGCCGTGAATTACGCAGTCCATCGTCCGCCACCCAGACAACCGCCGTCGCCCATCGCGTGCCATGGGAGGTCGACCGCAGCGCGCCTCCCCTGTACCGCCTGGTCAACACCAGCGAGGAGATCCTGCACGGGGTCACCGTCAGCATCGCCGGCCGCTCCCGCCTGAGCGTGAGCGCTCCATCCGCCGTCGTGCCGGGCGCTGCCATCGACGCGACCGTCATCGGCCCCGACATCGCAGCAGACACCATCCTCGTCGTGCGCTGGTTCCGGCCGGATGGCACGGAATACCTCTGGAACGTCAGCTTCTGAGCCGGGCGAGAGGTATGTATTTTACATCCTTTATGCACGCAGTGAGTGTGTCCGAGGCATCTCGGCTCTGGCGACCGACGCAGCATCGTCGTATTCATTGTTTATGTCACCAGAGCCTTTGTCCCCAGCCGCCGTGATCTTCGGTGCACGCGTGCGCAACGTCCGCGTCGAGCTCGGCCTCAGCCAGGAGAACGTCGCCGACCTCGCACAGATGCACGTCACCAACTACGGAAAGATCGAACGCGGCGTCGCCAACCCGAGCCTCGTGACCATTCTGCGGATCGCGAGCGTCTTCGGTGTGGACGTCGCAGCCCTCACCGCAGGGCTGAACGGGGACCACCTCCCCGCTGCATACAGCGTGCTGCCCGCCGCCGAGTACCTGCGGTCGCGGCACGGGAACAGCCTGCTCGGTCCCTGACCGAGCAGCTCCGCTCTCCACACCAGCACCGACACGAGACACGCACTGCGAGGAACACGGGGAAAATCAATCCCTGTGTTCCTCGCAGATTGTGCGCATACACTCGGGGTCGATGGCTAAACAGCAGAAACCGCTCGTATCGGTCACCGGCGGGCAGCAGACGGGGGCCGAGACGCCTCGCGTGGTCAACACCACGCTCGATCGGCTGCTCGCGATCCACCGGCCCGCCGTCCTCGCCCACCTGCGCGGCATCCGTCGCAGGAACCCGGCGGCGTCCCCCGCACAGATCGCCGCGATCCTAGAGCGCCGCTATCTCGCCGCCGTGACCACCGGAGGCGCGGCTGTCGGCGTGACCGCCGTCATTCCCGCGATCGGCACGGGCATCACCATCGCGCTCTCCGGGCTGGAGACGGCCGGATTCCTCGAAGCGACTGCTCTGTACGCCCAGTCGCTCAGTGAGCTGCACGGCATCGCCGTCGACGACCCGGAGCGCGCTCGCGCTCTCGTCCTCACCATGATGCTGGGCAGGGAGGGCTCCGACCTGGTTCGCCAGCTGGCTGGTCAGGTCGCCGGAGGCGGCGCAGGGCGCACAGCGTACTGGGGAGAGCTCGTCACCTCGAGCCTTCCGTCGATGATGGTCGGGCCGCTGGTCGACCGGTTGAAGAGCGCGTTCATCCGCCAGTTCGCCGTGCGCGGCGGCGCCAGCGTGATCGGCAGGGCGATCCCGTTCGGGATCGGCGCCGTCATCGGCGGAGCGGGCAACAACATCCTGGGCCGGCGCGTCGTGCAGAACTCACGGCTGGCGTTCGGCGGTGCACCCGCCGTGTTCCCCGCCGCCACCGCCCCCGTCGTCCGTGCCGTCACGGCCGGGGAGAAGAAGCCGGGCATCGCAGGACGGTCCATCGCAGCGACGAGCGACGGCGTCCGGCGGATGGGAGCGAGCGCAGGGACCGCGGCGATGCGAGCAGGCACCGTCCTCAAAGGGGCCGTTCCTCGCCGGCGGTCAGCACGGCAGGGCGAACTGACCACGGGCGAGCCGGAACGTGCTGAGCAGGACCAGGACGCCGACGAACGCGCGGACGACTGACAGCGTCTCAGACGATCGGCGGGCGTCCAGCGAGGGTCATGCGCCACACCGTGCGCCAGCGCAGTGGCCTCCGCTCCCCCGGATGGGTGCGCCAGCCCTCCCTCCAGCCGCCGAACCACGCCTTCAGCACCGCCGGCTTCCTGAACCACCTGAGCAACTGGATGCCCGTCCACGATCCGACATAGAGCGGCACGAGAACAGCGGGCAGGTTCCGCCGCGCCAGCCACACCCGGTTACGGGCGTTGAGACGGTAGTAGTACGAGTGCCTCGTCGGGGAGACGGCAGGGTGGTTGGCGATCAGGTCGCCCGCGTACCAGGTGCGCAGCCCCTGATCCCACACCTTCCAGGCCAGGTCGATTCCCTCGTGGGCGTAGAAGAACGGGGCGGCCCAGCCGCCGGCGGCGTCGAAGACGCGCCGTGGGAGCACGATGACCGCCTCGCACACCGAGAACACGTTGCTCGGGTGTGCGGGGTCGCCCTTCCGGATGCGCGGGATCCAGCGGCGAGGGGACATCGTTCCGGAGGGGTCCACGATGCGCGGCTGGATCATCCCGATGCCGGGGTCGGCATCCAGTTGTCCGATGGCGTCGGTGAGGAAGGTCTGCGACGGGATGCACGCGTCGTCGTCCAGGAACAGCAGGATGTCGCCGGAGACCAGAGGGACGCCCGCGTTCCGTCCGGCGGGGATGCCCACGTTCTCCGGCAGGTGCAGCGTGCGGACGCCGTCAGGCAGTGCAGGGTCGGACGTGGCGGGGTCCCAGCCGTTGCCGACGACCACCACGTCGGTCGAGACGCCGGTCTGCGCGAGCACGGAGTCGATCCCGCGGCGCAGTTCGGCCGGTCGCGTACCCTGCGTGAGCACGACGACGGCGACCTGCCGGTCAGCCACGAACCCTCTTCGACGACATGATCGCCACGAAGTGCCCGATCAGCGCCAGCAGCGCCAGCGGCACGAGAACGGCGAGCAGGATGCGGTTGGCGAGCTGATCTCCGATGAAGAGCCCGATGATCGAGAAGACGAAGATCATGATCGTCAGCTCGACGGAGTGGTAGAGCCGGTGGAACGGCACGAAACGTGCGGCGCGACGCAGCCGGGCGATGACGCCGTGGGTCGGCGCGTACGCCGCCTGGGTGTCGGCCAGCTTGCCGAGACCCGCGTTCGCCCTGGCGACGCGCACCATGTCGTTCAGCGCCTTGTTGAGCACGATGATGAGGGCCAGCAGCGTGCCGAGGTTCGTCCACAGGTAGTCGGCGGGCGCCTCGAACGGGTAGCCCGCTGCGCGGATGCCGAGCGCGATCGCGATCAGCGTCTCGGTGGAGTAGTGCCCGACATTGTCGAGGAAGATCCCCGCCGGCGACGATGTCCTGCGCCAGCGCGCCACCTCGCCGTCGCAGCAGTCGACCAGCATCTGCAGCTGGCCGAGGATGAGCGCGAGCGCGGCGCCTCCGATGCCGGGGATGAGGAGGCTCGCGGCCGTCGCCCATCCCGTGAGGATCATCAGGCCGGTGACGCCGTTGGCCGAGATCGAGGTCTTGAGCAGGAACCAGGTGAGGTACGGCGACAGGTTGCGCAGGTACAGCGACGCCGTCCAGTGCTCGGCGTTGCGACGCCCGCGCACCTCGGGCGGCTGCGCGACCGCGCGCAGCTCGGCGATCGAGGTCGGGCGCGCTCCGTGCGCGCCGGTGCCTGGGGCTGACATGGCTACCTTCCCGTGTGGGCCGTGATGTTGCGGGTGAGCGAGAGGTATCCGAGGATGAAGCCGCTCCCCCAGCAGAAATGGATGCACGGCAAGACTACGAGAAACCAGAGGAACGAACGAAAGCCGTCCTTGCGCCCCCACACGATGGCCGAGGCGACGACGATCAGCACGTAGAAGGCGGGGATGGCGAAGCCGATGAGCAGCCAGGGGGCGGCGCCGAGGATGGCCTGGACGATACCGGCGATCCCCAGGATCAGGCCGACCGCGACGCCGAGCACCATCAGCGGGGGCGCGAAGTAGCGCACGCCGTTGGCGGCGGGAAAACGACGGGCCAGCTCTCCGCGCCACACGCCGGTCGACACGAACTGCCTGGCCAGGCGGTAGAGGTTGGGGCGAGGGCGGTACGTGACCTTGAGGCGCGGGGTGAACCACACGGTGCCGCCGGTCGAGCGCAGCCGGCGGTTGAGCTCCCAGTCCTGACCTCGCTTGATGTCCTCGTCGAACATGCCGACCTCGATCAGCCTGTCCCGCTGGAAGACGCCGAGGTACACCGTCTCCGCCGGCCCTGCTTCGCCTCCGACGTGGAGCTTGGTGCCGCCGAGACCGATGCGGCTGCCGTATGCGCGCGCCACGGCGCGCTCGAATGCGGTGGTGCCTTGCGCATCCATCAGCCCGCCGACGTTGTCCGCCCCGGTCTCCAGGATCGTCTCGACCGCGATGCGGGCGTAGTCGGTGGGCAGGACGGAGTGCGCATCCACTCGGATGACCACCGGATAGTGCGACTGGCGGATGGCCAGGTTGAGCCCGGCCGGCGTCGATCCGACGACGTTCTCGACGATGTGGATGCGGTTGTCGACGGCCGCGAGCTCTTCGACGAGCTCCGTGGTGCCGTCCATGCTCGGGCCGAGCGCGACGGTCACCTCGAACGGTCCTGCGTAGTCCTGGGCGAGCAGGCTGTCGACGGCAGCCCGCACGTGAGTGACTTCGTTCAGAACGGGCATCACGTACGAGACACCGGGAAGGGTGTGCACAGTGTTGTCCGGCATCGGTTCCATTCGTCGTTTTCGGGTCGTTCGAGCTTATCAGCCGCGTCCAGGCGCGCCTGGGAGCCCGCCCCCGAACGCCGCGAGGCCGCCCCGCTGCTGCGGGACGGCCTCGTGATGGTGGTGTCGGCGATCAGCTCGCGGGGAGCGAACCGAGCGTGACGGTCGTTGTCTTGGTCTGGCCGTCGCGGATGTACGTGACGTCCGCCTTGGCTCCGGCCGCGAGGGCGCGGACCTGAGCGGTCAGGTCGGTCGCGCTCGTGATCGGCAGGCCGTTGAAGTTGACGACCTCGTCGCCCGCCTTCAGGCCCGCGCCGGCCGCTGCCCCTCCGGAGGTGACGTCCTTGATGATCGCGCCGACGTTGGTCGCCTTGGCGTCAGAGGACGAGTCGGTGACGGAGGCGCCGAGCAGGCCGTGCGTTGCGGACCCGTTCTTGATGATCTCCTGCGAAACGCGCTCGGCGAGGTTCGCCGGGATGGCGAAGCCGACGCCGATGCTGCCCGACTGGGTGCCGCTCGACGACGAACCGCTCGCGCTCGCGATGGCCACGTTGACGCCGATCAGCTCACCCTTGCTGTTGAGCAGCGCCCCGCCGGAGTTGCCGGGGTTGATCGCGGCGTCGGTCTGGATGACCGGGAGAGAGATCGTCGCCGTCGTGGTGGACTGCTGCGAGCCGGAGCCGGAGCCGCCCTGACCGGGGAAGTCGAAGTTCCACGGGTTGCCGTTGGTGTCTCCCCCGCTGCCGCCGGACGAGTCGTCTCCCGACTTCGGGGCGGCGGACGACGCGATGCTGATGCTGCGGTTGAGGGCGCTGACGATGCCGTCGGTGACCGTGCCGGAGAGACCGAGCGGTGCGCCGATCGCCACGGCGGTGTCGCCGACGTTCAGCTTGCTCGAGTCGGCGAACTTCATCGGGGTCATCCCTGATGCGCCGTCCAGCTTGATCACGGCGAGGTCGGTGGTCGGGTCGGTGCCGACGATCTTCGCCGAATAGATCTTGCCGTCGTTGTCCTGGACGCTGACGGTCACGTTCGACGCCTGGCCGTCGAGGGTGACGACGTGCGTGTTGGTGAGGACGTAGCCGTCCGAGGTGAGGACGATGCCGGAGCCCGTGCCTCCCTCGCTCGAGCCTGTCACCGAGATGGTGACGACGCTCGGCGACGCCTTCGCGGCGACGGCGGTGACCGTCGTGGCGTTGTTGGCGTCGTTGACCGTGATGTTCTGCGGACCGGAGACCGTCTTGATGGTCGCGTTGTTCGAGCTGGTCGCCGCGTAGATGCCGACGCCCGCTCCCGCTCCGGCGACGCCGCCGATGAGGGCGCCGATCGCGAGCGTCGCGATGATCATGCCGGTGTTGCGCTTCTTGGCCGGCTTGGCGGCGGTCGCGACGCCAGGGGCGGTGGCGTACGGGCCGTGCTGGGCGTGCGGGGCGTACGGCTGCTGCGGTGCGCCCTGGAATGCGGGCTGCCCGAACGAGCCGTTCCCGTAGTTGGGCTGCTGCGCTGTCGGCTGCTGCGCTGTCGGCTGCTGGCCGTACGGCTGCGGCGGCACCGGCTGCGTCGGCTGGGTCTGGCTGGCGGCCGGTGCGACGGGCGCTCCTGGCTGCGGGAGGGTGGGCTGCGCATCCGTCTGGGCAGCGGCCGGCGCGGCGGCCGGGGCTTCCCAGGCCGGTGCGGTCGGTGCAGCCGGTGCGGCCGGAGCAGCGTCGGCTGCGGGAGCAGCCTCAGCGGCGGGTGCGGCCTCGGCGGGCGGAGTCGCCTCCGCCGCGGTCTGCCCCTCGGCGTTCGTGGGGGTCTCGGCTGCAGCACCCGCGACCGACTCGGTGTCGGCGTCGTGCTGGGCCTTCGCGGGCTCCGGAGTGATCGGGGTGTCAGTCATGGTGTGTTGCTCCTTCCAAGCACTGACAGCTTGGGATGCGAACCTGGGTGTTCTATTTGCGGCCCCTGTGGACGAGCTACTGCCTGTCAATGACTCTGCACAACGTACCGAATGCGTGCGACGACCGACACCCCGTAGGTTGGAACAGCACGACGCGGAGAGGATGTGCCCATGACGGTATCAGGCGCGTGGAAGCGTGCGGCGAGCGGCGCAGGCCTGCTCGGCGCAGACGGAGCGATCGCTGCGACGATCTTCGCCGAGATGAGCGCGCTGGCCGTGCGGACGGGCGCGATCAACCTCGGGCAGGGCTTCCCTGACGAGGACGGTCCTGCCGAGGTGCTCGACGCCGCGGTCGCCGCCATCCGCTCAGGAGAGAACCAGTACCCGCCCGGCATCGGCATCCCCGACCTCCGGCACGCCATCGCGGAGCACCAGCAGCGCTTCTACGGACTCACCGTGGACCCGGAGAGGGAGGTGCTGGTCACCGCGGGAGCCACCGAGGCCATCGCCGCCACCCTGCTGGCCCTGCTCCAGCCGGGGGACGAGGTCGTGACGTTCGAGCCGTTCTACGACGCGTACGGCGCGCTGATCGGCCTGGCGGACGCCAGGCACCGCACGGTCCCGCTCCGCCTTCCCGGCTTCCAGCCCGACCTCGACGAGCTGCGGGATGCGGTCACCGACCGCACCAGGATCATCCTCGTGAACTCCCCGCACAACCCGACGGGCACCGTGCTGAGCACAGAGGTGCTGCAGACGATCGTCGAACTGGCTCACGAGCACGACGCCATCATCGTCACCGACGAGGTGTACGAGCACCTGACCTTCGGCGTGCCGAACGTGCCGATCGCGACACTGCCGGGGGCGCGGGAGCGCACCGTGAGCATCTCCTCCGGCGGCAAGACGTTCAACACCACGGGGTGGAAGGTCGGCTGGCTCACCGCCCCTGCGGAGCTCGTGACCGCCATCCTCGCGGTGAAGCAGTTCCTCACCTATGTGAACGGCGCGCCGTTCCAGCCCGCCATCGCGGCGGGGCTCCGCCTGGGCGACGACTACTTCACCGGCATCGCGTCGAACCTCCGGCGGAAGAAGGACCTGCTGTCGGACGGGCTGCGCGCTGCCGGCTTCGGGGTCGCGGACTCCGACGGGACGTACTTCGTCGTCGCCGACGCCGCTCCCCTGGGCTTCCCGAACGCTGTGGCGTTCTGCCGCGAGCTTCCCGACCTCGCCGGCGTAGTCGCCGTGCCGCTGTCCGCGTTCTGCACGGACGAGTACTCCGCGGGGACCGCATCCCTGGTGCGGTTCGCGTTCTGCAAGCGCACCGAGGTGCTGGAGCGGGCGACCGCTCAGCTGGCGGAGCTGCGGCGCTGAGGCCGGCTTTCCGTCGCCCCCCGCCGTCAGTCGATCGGCTCCACCCGGTAGCGCCGGAGCGCGAGCGCCGGATTGACCTCGCGCACGGCGCGCACCCGCTCCGCGGTGACCTCGGCGACGGCCACCCCCGTCGTCTCGCCGATCGTGGCCAGCGCGACGCCCATCGGGTCGACGATCGTGCTCGATCCGACGCCGATCGGCGGCGTGTGGTCCGCGGCGGCGACGTAGAGGGTGTTCTCGATGGCGCGCGCCGCGATCAGGGTGCGCCAGTGCTGCTCTTTGAGCGGTCCGCGCACCCACTCGGCCGGTACGAGAACGAGCTCTGCTCCCGCGTCGGCCAGCAGCCTGGTCACCTCGGGGAATCGCAGGTCGTAGCAGGTCTGCATCCCCACCGTGATGCCGTGCGCCTCGAAGGTCTGGGGTGCGTCGATGGCGCCCGGCACCACCCACTCGGACTCCTGGGCCCCGAATGCGTCGTACAGGTGCTGCTTGCGGTACGTCGCGACGACATCGCCCGTCGGAGCGACCGCGACGATGGTGTTCGAGAACCGGTGCTTGTCGTCGGTTCTCTCGACGAGCCCGGCGACCGCGAACACGCCATGCTCGCGGGCGGCAGCGACCAGTGCGCCCACGAACGGGCCGTCCATCGGTTCCGCGTTCCGCACGAACCCATCGCCGAGGGGATGCACGAAGTACGACGAATACTCGGGGAACACGACCAGCTTCGCCCCGCGCCCGGCGGCGACGGCGACGAACGCCGCGACGGAGTCCCTGTTGTGCACAGTGTCGTCGGTCGGCGCGAACTGCACGACCGCGACGGCGATGCCTTCTGCACTGCCGCGTTGGGCCTCGTCCATCAGCGACCACCGTCCAGTGCCGCCGTCGCAGCCACTTCGAGAGGGAGGCGCAGGCTGATCGTGGTGCCGACGCCCTCCTCGCTGGCGATGTCGATGCTCCCGCCGTGCGCGGTGACGATGGCCTTGGTGATCGTGAGCCCGAGCCCGACGCCCGGCACGGCGTTGCGGGTGGCCGTGGAGGCGCGGAAGAACCGGTTGGAGAGCTGCCCGAGCTCGACCGCTGGGATTCCGATACCGGTGTCTGTGACGGCGATCACCGCATCCCCGCCGTCACGGGACAGGGCGACGGTGACGCGTCCGCCGGACGGCGTGAACTTGATGGCGTTGGAGACCAGGTTGTCGATGGACTGGCCGATGCGCAGCGGGTCGCCGAAGATCGTGACGGACTCCTCCGGCAGCTCGGCCGTGAGCGCGACCCCTGCGTTCGTGGCGACCGGCCGGGCGGACTCGACGGACGCGGTGACCAGCGGTCCCAGCTCCAGGTCCTTCTGCTCCAGCGGGAAGCGGCCGGACTCCACCTGCGCGGTGAACAGCAGGTCGCCGACGAGCCGCAGCAGACGGTGAGCGTTGCGCTCCGCCACGCCCAGGTACTGCAACTGCTCCTGCGACAGCGGGTCGTCCTCGTCGTCGCGCATCAGTTCGAGGTAGCCGAGGATGGAACTCAGCGGCGTGCGCAGCTCGTGCGAGATGAGGCCGACGAACTCGTCCTTCAGCCTGGCGAACTCGCGCGCCTGCGTCATGTCCGTCGCCACGAAGATGAAGCCGACCCTGTGACCGTTCTCGTCGAGGCGCGGCGTCGCGGCCACCTGGACCGGCACCAGCTTGCCGTCCGCCCGCACATAGGTCCAGTCGCGCACGTCGGCGTACCCGGAGCGGACAGCATCCACGAGGGCGGAGAAGTCTTCGGCGCTCGACACGGTCTGCACACGCGCATCCATGTCGCGGAGCCGTTCCTCCAGCTCGGAGGCGAGGTGGAACTCGATGATGTGCCTGTGGCCTTCGAGCGCCTGCTTCTCGGTGAGGCCGAGCATCTTCTCTGCGCCGGGGTTCCAGACGTCGATGAGCCCGTCGAGGTCGGTGCCGATCACCGACTGCTCCGTCACGGCGTTCCAGATGCTCTGGATCAGGCGGTTCGCTGTCTTGAGCCTGGACTCGTTCAGCACCAGCTCGTCCTGCGAGCGCACGGCCTGTTCGAGCAGTTCCTTGCGCTGCTTCGCCGCCTCGTTGGCGGCGGCGAGTTGCACACGCACCCTGTGCGCGATCTCGTTGATGACGACCGCGACGATCATGTAGATCAGCGGGGAGAAGATCGCGCGCACCAGGTCGCCGACGGTCGTCGGCACGGTGGATGCCACCAGAGGCCCGAGCAGCACGAGGAAGGTGCCGAGCGCCGCGATCACGGCGTTGATCCTGCCCTCCTCCGTCGCGATCCACACGAACGGGAGCAGCAGGAGTGCGCCGTACGGCGAGTTCGAACCGCCCGTGCCGAGCCGGAACAGGCCGACCGCGATCAGCGACAGCACGGGGATGAGGATCGACCACTCCGCGCGCAGCCTGCGCCACGGGAACGCGAACGAGACCACCGTCGCCACTACCGCGAGCGCGACGCCGAGATAGAAGAACAGGGTGTTCGTCGGGCCGGGGCTGAGCGGCAGCAGCATGACGCCGATGGCGATCAGGAAGCCGACGATCGTCGGAATCTGCTTGACGAACGGGCTGGGAGAGTCGATCGAGATGCGGCCGAGCCAGCGGTCGATGGTCATACCGTCGCCTCCATCCCGAGCATGTCCCTGATGCGTGCGGTCAGGACTTTGGGGCTGAACGGCTTGATGATGAAGCTGTCCGAGCGTTCGGCGACGACGCCGTGGTCGGTGAGGAGCTGCACGGATGCCGACACCATCAGGATGAGCGTCGCGCTCGCGACAGGGTCGGCCCTGACTGCCTCAGCGACCTCGACGCCGTTCATACCCGGCATCGAGATGTCGAGGACCACGAGGTCGATGCCGCCGGCACGAACAGCTTCGAGCGCTGCAGGACCGTTGTCGACGGCAGCAACGACCTCGACGCCCGCACGGGTGGCGGCGATGAGCATGAGCCCGCGGATGTCGTCGTCATCGTCGGCGATGACGACGCGGGGCGCGCCTGCCTCGCTCATGAGAGGAACACCGTGCGCACGACGACGATCGCGGCCAGCACGACCAGGGCGATCCCCGCATACGGGAGCAGGCGGTACTCCCAGCGCTTGTTGGCGTCGATCTCGCGCTGGATCTCGTCGTACTGCTCGCTGTTCATGTCGATGGGGCTCATCGGTCCTCCTCCCCTGCGTTGAATGACTCTGCGTTGGTCGAATCCGCGCTGGTTGATGACGCTGTGTGCGCCGATTGTTCCGCGCTCGCTTGGGAACGACCATAGGCGTCCTCCAGTATGCGCGCCACACGCTCGTAGCGGCCGACGTCCGTCGCGACGTGGCTGTCGGTGGATGCGACGATGCGTGCGCCCGCCGCGATCAGGGCGGCGACCGCGTCCGGCCCAGGACACGCCCACTTCTCATTGACCTCGACGATCGTGCCCGTGCTCGCCGCTGCGGCCGCCCAGGCGGCGAGCCTGTCCCTCCCGAGCTGGTCCTCGGACAGTCCCACCTTCGGCAGGATCGAGAACCAGTGCGCGAGCTGCGCGTTCGGTGTTCGCTTCATCGCGCGGATGCTCGCCGTGATCAGCAGGTCGAGCGCGTCGTCCGCGGAGAGCCCCGCTGCCAGACGCTCCGTCGTCTCGCGCGGAGACCACGGCCCGTCCGTGCCGGGGAACTGGTGGTCCCCGATCACGATCGCTCCCACCCCGCCTGTGCCGACGATGAGGTCCGGCGGCGTGTCGATGGCGCCGGACGCATCCAGCAGTTTCGTCTCCACCCCGGTGAACACCGCCAGGCCGTCAGGGATGCGTTCTGCCGCGACGGCGCGGACGAACTCGGGCACCCAGGTGGTCGACGCGCGCACATGGTCGATCAGGCGCAGTTC
This sequence comes from Leifsonia sp. NPDC102414, assembly GCF_044765685.1. Lineage (NCBI taxonomy): Bacteria > Bacillati > Actinomycetota > Actinomycetes > Micrococcales > Microbacteriaceae > Leifsonia > Leifsonia sp. NPDC102414. The sequence continues at coordinate 355,856 of NZ_JBIWKN010000001.1, read as the reverse complement.
GCGCAGCCCTGCAGCGCCGGCCACCGCCAGGTTCTCCGCGAGCGTGCTGACCGCGTCGTCGGAGAACGTCGAATGGACGTGGTAGTCGCCCAGCAGCAGCTCGCGGCCGGAAGCGGTCACTCCTCGCCCGGGCCTTCGGTGTGGGCTGCGTTCTCGGAGACGAGCACGTCGGCCGGGTCGAGGAAGACGTCTTCGAGGAACCGGACGTTCGCCAGCTCCACGAAGTCCACGGTCCTCGGCACATCGACGCCGGTCACCAGGTCGAGCAGGAGCGACGGCATGTCGACGCCCGCCGCGATCGTCAGCGGCATCGCGCCGGGGAAACGCGGGTTCACCTCCAGCAGCGCGGGGACGCCCGCGGTGCTGTAGCGGAGCTGGACGTTGGCGACGCCAGTGAGCCCGATGGCGCGAGCGACGTCGGCGGCGGTCTGCGAGAGCTCGTCGCGCTTGACCGTTCGGCCGGCGATCGAGACGCCAGAGTCCACCCGTTCGCGCGAGCGGGGAACGGCGGCGATCACGCTGCCGTCGGGCGCCGCGAGCACATCGACGGAGAACTCGTCCCCCGGCAGGTTCTCCTGGATCAGGATGCTCTCGTCCGTGCCGAGCGCCTCCAGCGTGTCGCGGTCCTGGATCAGGCGCACGCCGCGGGACCCCGCCCCGCTGCGCGGCTTGATGATGACAGGGAACGTCCAGTCGTGCGCGACGCCGTCCGCGTTCAGCAGCCGGGTCTCCGGGACCGCGAGCCGCCCGGCGCAGCGCTCCGCGAGGAGGTACTTGTCGAGGCAGACCGTCAGCGTCTCGATGCTCGGGGCGGCGAGCGCCGTCCCGACCGCGAGCAGGTCGTCGCGCCGTGCAGCGAGGCCGGGCAGCTCGACGTCGACCGTGGAGAACAGAACATCCACGCCGTCTGCCTCGCACATCCGGATCAGCTCGTCGACGAACCCGGCGGACTTACCGGCAGGGACGATGCGCCGGTCGGCGGCGGCCACGAGGTACAGGCCGCTCGCCCAGCCGTCCATGTCGGCGGCGAGCACCTGCACGTCGTCGCGGGCCAGCAGGGAGCGGATGACGGCGACGCCGGCAGGGCCGCCGGCGCCTGTCACGAGAACTCGGGTCACTTCTCTGTTCCTCTGGTTCGGGCGTCCGCCGTCAGGGACGATGCGGGCACCGAGATGTCTGCGGTGTCTTTGATCACTTCGAGCGGCTCACAGCTCTGGCCGCCTCCGAACCGCGACCAGTAGCGCGCCGTGGCGAGCACGAAGTCGGGTTCGAGGTATGAGCGGAGCTCGGTCTGCGACCGGAAGCAGTCGATCAGGCGCAGTTTCGCGTCTGTGAAACCATCTATCGGCACGAACCTGGTCGGCCGGTAGTCGATCGTCGCCGACGGGCTCTGGTAGCAGCACACCGTGCGCACCGACCGCGTCGCGACGAGCGTCGCTGAGTGCACGGCGCGGTGGTCCTGGTGGCGGTCGTGGGCGGAGTGCGTGTAAACGATGTCCGGCTGCACCTCGGCGACGACGCGCTCGATGATGCCGACGGTCGGGTCCGCCGCGGAGATCTGGGTGTCCTCCAGGTCTTCCATGAAGAGCCTGGCGCCCAGCAGCTCCGCCGACGACAGCGACTCGTGCTGCCTGTCGTCCGCATCCCCTCCCCTGGCGCCCCGCGACATGGTGAGGATGACGACGGTGTTGCCCGCCTCCCGATGGGCAGACAGGATGCCGCCGACGCCGATCTCGACATCGTCTGGATGCGCGCCGATGGCGAGGACCACCTGCGGACGCTGCGCCGCCTTCTTGGTCCGTCCCTGCTCCGCGAGCCTGGTCACGATCGAGACCAGGTCGACGGAGGAGACGGGCTTGGTCAGGAACTCGTCCGCCTGCGCGCGCAGGGCGGAGACGGCGTAGTCGACGGAGACGTGCGCTGTCATGACGACGACCGGCATCCCCGGGTACTGGCTGCGCAGCACCTTCAACAGGTCGAGCCCGGAGATCCCCGGCATCTCGATGTCGGTGAGCACGAGGTCCGGCTCGAAGTCGGCGATGGCGGCGAGCGCTTTGGACGGGTCCGTGATCGCGACGACCACCGCATCCGCCCGCTTCTCCAGCACGGTCTTCATGTAGAAGGCGACGTCGGGATCGTCCTCGATCACGCAGACCCGGTACTTCTGAAGCGAACTCGGCATGGACGCCCTCCCTGCCACCGACTCTACCGGCGGCCACCGGAACAGGCCCGCCCCGAAACACGGGGCATCGACAGATCGTTCTACCAAACACGGGATGCGCGCGCGGCACGCCCGGGATTCGGCCTCGATTTTTGCTGAACAGCAGCCGGTGCTAAAGTAAATTCTTGTGACGCGGGGTGGAGCAGCTCGGTAGCTCGCTGGGCTCATAACCCAGAGGTCGTAGGTTCAAATCCTGCCCCCGCAACCAGATAGGCCCGGATTTCCACGGAAATCCGGGCCTTGTTCTTTGCCTCGGAGTTCTTTCCCCCGGCGATCTTTCCCCGCCTACGTAGCCCCAGCAGAGGCGGGTGCTACGGCCAGAGGGAGCGCCGATCCCACGTGGATGCGGTGCGCAGGTACTGGAGTCGCTGGTGGTCACGGTCGGGCGAGCCCTGCCAGAATTCGATCGACGACGGTTCGATCGTCCAGGCCGTCCACTGAGGGGCGACGAGACCCGGATCGGCGTCGACGGCGGCCCGCGCGTCTGCGAGGAGCCTGTCGCGTTCGGCGCGGTCGGTCAGGACACTGCTCTGGCGTCCGGCCAGCACCTGCGCGCGAGCGGCGGGATGTCTGGCGAGGAAGTCCGCGGCCGACACGGAGGCGGGCGCAAGCCGGGCGACGCCACGAATGCGCACCGCGCGCGCGAGCGGACCCCAGTAGAAGCTCAGGGCACAACCCGGATTCTGGGTGAGCTGGGCGCCTTTCGCCGATTCGGCGGCCGTGGCGATCGAGAATCCGCCGTCGTCCGTGACATCTTTCAGCACGAGCACCCTGGCGTCCGGCAGTCCATCCTCGTCGACCGTCGACAGGGTCGCAGCGTGCGGCTCGGGCAGAGCGGCGTCGATGGCGTCGGTCAGCCAGGTCACGAACAGGTCACGCGGGTCGTCCGGCGCGGACGACGGCTCCCACGGCGGCGCGACGCCGACCACCGATGGGACGGCCCTGAGCGTTTCGCGGAGGGGTGAGCTCAGGGATGCGCGCTGAGATGTCATGGCGCCATTGTGGTCCACGACCGCACTCACGGGGTGGTGGTGACGCTGAGCTGCGGAGAATTGAACGGGAACGGGTAGATGACGGTCGCGTTTTCGGTCAGCGAGTCGTACGGCAGGAAAGTGATCCACAGCAGTCCCACCACGACGGCGACCGCTGCGACCACCATGACGACGATCGCTGCCGTGTCGAAGATGCGGCCGGCCTCATCCAGAGTCGACGCTCGGCGGGCGACCCGTCCGATGGCGACGAACACGATCACCGCGAAGGCCGCGAAGATCACCCAACTCGGGTGCATGGTGAGATTCACACAGGTCTGGGTGCCCTGCGCCGCTCCCGGCCCGCCCGCGCCGGAACACCGCCCCTTGCTCCCCGTCGCGAGCACGGCGTAGACGACGGCGGAAAGGCCGGTCGTGATCAGCAACCGGCGCAGGCGCAGCAGAATCGGCCCGGCAGGGAGTTGCGACAACTCTCCCGTGTCCGCCTTCGCCGTCCCCGCCCCGCGCGTCGTCTTCGTCGCCCGCATCACGATCCCCCTCGCATCCACGTCCCCCCGATACTGCCAGACACCCTGGCGACTCCGCACGGGTGGGCCGTCGCACACTCCGGTAGCCTCGGACTCGTGTCCTGGCGTCGAGTTCGAGCATCCGTTGTCGCCGTCGTCCTCGCGGCCGGTCTCAGCGGCGCCGCAGCCGCACCAGCCGCACCCGCCGCGCCACCCGCAGCCGCCGGGTCGGTGCGCACCGACACGAGCGACTTCGCGTTCGAGTCGTTCGACGCCGATTACACCCTCACGCGCGACGCGAACAAGGACTCAGCGCTCCGCACGGTCGAGACGCTCGTCGCGGACTTCCCGTCCTTCGACCAGAACCACGGCATCGTCCGCGCCATCCCGCTGACCTACCAGCACACCGACCTGCGGCTCTCCGTCGTGTCGGTGACGAACGCCGACGGCGGGAGCATCCCGTTCGAGCGCGACGACGAAGGCGGCTTCGCGCAACTCAAGATCGGCTCGGCCGACAGCTACGTGCACGGCCGCCAGACCTACGTGATCACATACACGCAGCGCTACGTCGTACGGCCGTTCGCCGACACGCACGACGACGAGTTCTACTGGGACGTGAACGGAACGGCGTGGGCTCAGCCGTTCGGCCGCGTCTCGGCACGCCTCCACCTCGACAGCGAGCTGACCAGCGCACTCACCGGCGATGCCTCCTGCTACGCCGGCGAAGAGGGCAGCACCACTCCGTGCGACATCTCATCCACCCCTGCGGCGGACGGGTCGGTCATCTCGGCGAGCCAGAGCTCCCTCGCGCCGCACCAGAACGTCACGATGGCCGTCGGCTTCGCGTCTGGAACCTTCGCCACCCCTCCGGACGCCAGGGACGCCTTCCCCTTCGCCGTGCTCCCGTGGATCCTCCTGGCGCTCTCCGCGCTGATCCTCGCGGGCATCGTGGTCGCTCGGGTCGTCCTCTGGCGCACACCGCGCGGACGCGGCATCATCGTGCCCCAGTACACCCCTCCGCCCGGGATGTTCCCCGCCCTGGCCGCCGCCTTCCTGAAGCGCGAAGATCGCGCGCTACCCGCGCAGCTCGTCGGGTTCGCCGTCGCCAAGGTCGCCGCGATCGTCGACCATTCGGATGCGACGCAGCACAAGCCGTTCGGCCTGCGCCTGCTCGTCGACCCGTCAACAGTGGGAGACGATGCGGAACGCGACGTTCTCACGCGCGTCGTCGGAGCAGCAGAGCCAGGCGACGAGGAAGTGCTCGACCCGGCGAACCAGGTGCTCGGCGACCGGCTGGCCGGGCTCGGCGGCGCACTCGACCGCGTGGTCCACGAGCGCGGGCTGCGCGCCCGCCCGGCGAGCAGGCTGCCGTTCGTCGCCCGCACGCTCATGCTGCTGATCCTCGCCGGATGGATCGCGCTCTTCGCCTGGGCCAGCAACGAGAACGCCACCACCGCCGTCCTCGGCTGGGGTTTCGCCGGCGTCATCGTCGCCACCGTCGCCGTCTTCATCCTCGCCAGAGTGCCCGACCTGCTCACGGAGAAGGGCGTCGAGGCACGGGACTACCTGCTCGGCCTCCGCGACTATCTCGCTCTGGCCGAAGCCGACCGCTTCCGCGTTCTGCAGAGTCCGGAAGGCGCCGAACGCGTGGATGCGCGCGACGGGTCAGCGGTGGTCAAACTCAACGAGAAGCTGCTGCCGTACGCGATCGTGTGGGGCGTCGAGAAGGAGTGGATGCGCGAACTCGCCCACTCCTACGAGGTCACGGCGACGCAGCCGGAGTGGATGCCGGGGGCGACGAACCCCGCACTGCTCCCGCTCCAGATCGCCGCGTTCAGCACGTTCTACCAGGGTGCGCCGTTCGCGACCTCCCCGCCCGTCTCGTCGTACTCGGGATCGGACGGCAGCAGCTTCGCCGGCGGCGCGAGCGGCGGAGGGTTCTCCGGAGGCGGAGGCGGCGGGGGAGGCGGCGGAGGCTGGTGAGCCCGACAGCGTGAATCGTCAGTACACTCGGTCGAATGCGACCAGAGATCGAGCGAGGTCTGAATGTCGTGGTTCACGACATCGACGAGGCGGCGTTGCTTCGCCTGCACCCATCAGGACCGACGATCCAGCTTCCGCCTGACCTTCAGCGGCCGCTCCTCCCCAGGTCGTTGAAGGGACACTCATTCTCGGGAACGACATTCCACGCCGCGGTGTCGGGTGGCAACTCGAGCATGGAGACACGAGAGCTTTTCCTTGACGATCTCCTCATCAACTGGGCGTACGAAGCTGGTCAAGGCAGTCCTGATCCCGCACGCATCTCGGGAGCATCGCTCAACCTGGAACCACGCGCCGCAGCCAGATTCTTCGCCGGCACAGAGCCCGCGGTCGACCTCAGCGTCGATGGCCGCCACCTGTGGCCGGTCGACCTTTCCGTTCTCGACGCACTCGACTCCGCCTTCGACCCGGACCTCTTGGGCGGGACCACGATCGCGGCTCTCCCGTATTCGTCCCATTTCTCGGACGAGTGGGGTGCGCGCGGAAGGATCAGAGACAGCGATCTGGAGCGAACGTGCCTCGATCTCCACTTCGATACGCCGAGATCGCTGGACGAAGCCAGAGAGGTGCTCGTCGCGGCGCAGACACTTCTGGAGGCGGTAGGCGGCATCGGACTTGACGCCGTACGCGAGCTCTGGGTGTTCTCATCTGACCCGGAACACCCAGACGAACGCGTGCACTGCGAGTGGTGGTCGCGCTCCGTGTTCGGCGAAGCCGCCAGAAGTTCTTGGATGGGGCTTCGGAGGGAGGTCGGCATGGTGGGAAAGCTCGACGTCCATTCCATCGGCGGACTTGGTGGCGTGCTGAGCTGGATGCGGCTCTGTCACGCGGTTCCGTTTCTGGTTTCCGTGCTGCGCAGCGAGCATCGCGCACTCACGCAGGATCGGCGAACCAGAATCAGCACGCTCGCCATCGCCTGGGAGCATCTCGCTCACTGGCTGCAGAGCACGGGAGCGACCAAGACCTCTACTACGACGGACACGATAGTTGAGCTGGTCGAGCCGCTTCTCACTGCTGGAACCACGTTTCGCCCCCTTGTCGAGTTGAGCTGGAATACGAACAACGAGATCAAGCATGTCGCTCTCAGGAAAATCAGAAACGCGCGCACGCCATTGCGTCGAGGTGATGCGGACGGTCACGATTACCTCGCCCACTTCATGTACGCGACACTGATGATCGCTTCTCTGAAGGCTGCCGGTATGACGGCGGCCGCTCAGAGCCTGACCTTGGAGCTCGAAGACTTCGGACCGTTCGGCAGCGCCTGGCTCTCTCTTGTCCAGGCGTATACGAAGTGATTGAGCCGGGCCGTCAGTCGAACCGCAGTTCGACCAGATCCACGATCGTCACGCCCTCCGCGGCGAGCTCGATCGCCACCCGCTCGCTGATCTCCGCTGCCGGTTCCGCGTCGTCGTACGTGGCGTGACCGTCTGCGGGCACGATCACGTCGAAGCCGCGCTCCAGCGCGCCGAGCGCCGTGGCCTGGATGCAGTACTCGCTCTGCAGCCCGGCGACGATCAGTGTCGAGACTCCCATCGCGTGCAGCACGTCGGCCAGCGCAGGGTTCGACTCGAACGTGTTCGTCACGTCCTTGCGCACCACGGGCTCCCCCGGCAGCGGACGGAACACGAACTCCCAGCCGGGCGTGCCCGGCTCGTCCGGGTCTCCAGGATCGCCGTCGTTCTGCACGTGCACGATCGGGATGCGCGCCTCCCGCGCGCGCTCCAGCAGGCCGGACATCGTGTCCCGGAACGCAGCAGCACCCTCGATCGCCGTCTCGCCATCGAGCATGTTGCGCTGCACGTCCACCAGCATCAGTCCGTAACCCATGCGGTCCATCATCCGCCGACCCCCGCCCACCCGCCAGTCCGCCGGCAGCCCGGGAGCGTCGCCCCTCCCCTCGGCGGCCGATTCGCTATGGTCGTCAGCGGGGAGCAACGCGCACCGAGGAGCGGACAGACGTGGCAGACGATCACAGCAAGGCGACGCAGGCTGCCGTCCGTGAGCGCAACCTGCGGAGCGCTCTGCAGCTCGTCGTCTCCGGCGGCGGCACCGCGACCAGGGCAGGGATCGCCAGGAGCACCGGCCTGACCTCCGCCACCGTCTCCTCCCTGCTCTCCGGCCTGATCGCGGACGGCCTCGTCCTGGAGGGCCAGCGCGCGGAGAGCACGGGCGGAAAACGCGCGACGACCCTGCAGGTCGATCAGGAGCGACACGTGCTGCTCTCGGTGATCGTGCAGCCGGGGCTCGTGCGGGGCGCGGTCGTCAACCTCCTCGGCGCCGAGCTGGCGACCCTGTCGCAGCGCCCGTCCGCCCCCGGCGCTGTCGAGGACGTGCAGTCCGTCGTCCGCCGGCTCGCCGCATCCACCCCGGCGACGGTGGTCGCGGTCGGCATCCAGGTGCCGGGGATCGCGGACGGCCCGCTCATCCGCGAATCGGTGCAGCTCGGCTGGACGGACCTCGACCTCGGCGCGGCGCTCGACGGCATCGTCGACGCGCCCGTGCACCTCGTCAACGACGCCGACGCGGAAGCGCTCGCCGACTACTCCAGCTCCGACCAGTTCGGGGCCAATCAGATGTTCGTCTCGCTGAGCACCGGCGTGGGAGCTGCGTTCATCGTGGACGGAACGGTCCTCGCCGGCGCCGCCCACCGTGCGGGCGAGATCGGCCACGTGCCCGTGCTGTTCGGCCCTGATGCTCCACTCTGCCCGTGCGGCAACCGCGGCTGCCTGGAGGAGGTCGTCTCCGTCACCTACCTGCTCGGGCTGCAGCACGGCGCCGACCTGGAGTCCGTGGATGTGGCAGGGCTCGCATCCACCCAGGAGTCGAAGGAGCGGATCGCCACGGGAGCCCGCGTGCTCGCGCGGGCGCTGCTCCTCGTCGGCGCCGCCCTCGACGTGCCGAACGTCGTGCTCGGCGGAACGGCGCCCAAGCTCGGCGACGAGTTCATCGGCCACTTGCGCGCCGAGGCGGCCAGGCACACCGTGCGCGCCGCGATGCCGCTCAGCTTCCGCTATGCCAAGATCGCCCTCGAACAGCCGTTCCGCGGCGCGGCCCAGCACGCCATGCAGGCGACCCTCGGGGTGAGCTGGGCGCTCTGAGCTCCGCGTTCTAGGAGGCCGCGGGCGCCGACACGCTGCCGCGCCGCTCCCCTGCCGCCTCGAGGGCTGTCCCCCGCACGCCGGTCAGCAGCTCCAGCAGCGCCGCCCCGCGCGCCCTGTCGAAGCCGAACGTCGCGATGTCCGCGTAACTGTGGCCGGTCAGCCGGTGGCCGAGATCCACCACGAGCACCGACCTGCAGGATGCGCGCACAGCGTCGACGACGGCGCGCACCCAGGCACGCCGCTCGTTGTCCACCCCGACGATCACGACGGGAGACCGGGTCGCCAGCACGAGGTTCGGGTCGTCGCCCTGACCGACGGTCACGACCGGATTGCTCGACCACTGCTGCCCGCTGTCCGAGTCTTCCGCTCCCCACGCCTCGGCGAGCGTCGACCAGCGCGGAACGCCGAGCACCTCGTTGTCGACGGTGGAGAGCCGGACGACCGTGCACCGCCCGTGGAAGCCGGGGAGCGCATCCACTGCCTCCGGCGAGATCGCGAACGACCTGGCGATCGCGTCCAGGGTGGGCGGCCGGTCGAGCAGGAGGGTCATCAGGACACCCCGAGCTGGGCGGACAGCACCATGACGACGCACCCGCGGATCACGATGTCCCTCCCCTGACTGGTCATCCGCAGCGTTGCATCCGAGTGGAAACCGGCCATCGTCCTGTTCTTCAGCGTCTCCCCCACCGCGTCGATCAGCGGGCCGTCGAGCAGTTCCTCCGGGCCGCTGAGCACCACCTCCGACAGGTTCAGCGCTCCCACGATCGGCGCGAGAGCGACGCCGAGCCGCTGGCCGGCCTCCCGGAGCACGTGCTGAACCGGCTCGCCAGCGATGGCAGCCGCAGCGACGCGCGACTCCAACCGAGGCACGGCGAGCCAGGCCTCCAGGCATTTCTCCCTGTCGTACGGCGCTTCCGCCCCGTCGTCCGTTCCGACCATCACCTGCCCGATCTCACCGGCGGCGAACCGGCTGCCGAGGACCAGCGCGCCGGCCACGAGCAGCCCGGAGCCGACACCGTGACCGATCTTCACCAGCATCATGTCGCCGTGCGCACCGCCGAAACCGTGCTCGGCGAGGACGGCGACGTTCGCGTCGTTGGCGACGAACACCGGAAGCGCGGTGTGCTCGGCGATCAGGCCGTGCAGGTCTTCGTTCGTCCAGCCGAGGTTGGGAGCGGCGATGACGGTGCCCGACGGGTCGACGATTCCGGGGGAACCGATGCCGATGCCGAGGATGGGGGCCGTCGTCATGCCGACCAGCCTGTCCACCAGGGCGAGCACCTTCGCCACCGCCTCGTCGCCGTGGCTCCCTGCCAGGGCGACCTCGGCCGTAGCGAGGATCGTGCCGTCGATGTCGAGCACCGCCCCGCGGAACGCGGAGTGCTCACTGAGGTCGACGCCGACGATCTGCGTCGCCGCCCTGTTCATGTCGAGGAGCACGGCGGGCTTGCCCGGCCGGGCGTCGTCCCGCTGGCCGAGCTCGATCACCAGCCCCTCGGCGATCAGGTCGCCGACCAGGTCCGAGATGGTGACCCTGGTGAGTCCCGTTTCCCTGGCGATGTCCGCCCTGCTCACCTGACCGGCGCGGTAGAGGGTCTGCAGCACGAGCGAACGATTGTGGTTGCGCGCGTGCTCGGGAAGGACCTTGCCGCGCGGGCGCAGGGCTCTCCCAGGCACCATGCCGCGATCCTGTGGGATCGTGCCGTGTTCGCTCGCCAGGGAGCGCCGTCCTTCGTCGACCAGCATGTTTGTTAGTAAAGTCGACAATCAAAGTTTTCGCAAGCATTTTGTGATGCTTGGGGCCGCATGGCCGTGATTCCGCGGAATGTCCGCATCCACCGGGCGCTTACTTTGTACGGCGACTGAACATACACGGTGGACGCACGACGAAGGGCGGGGTGCGCATCCCCTGGATGCACACCCCGCCCTTCGCGGAGTTGCTGCTACTTGGAGCCGGTGGTCCCCTCGGCGGCGAGCGCGTCCTGCAGCGCCTGCTGGAGCCGCTGGTCCGCGGCGCCGTACGCCGCCCAGTCTCCGGCCTTCAGCGCAGCCTGGCGGTCGGAGAGCGCCTGCTTGGCCTGCGAGAGCGCCTGCTGCAGCGCGGCGTTGTTCTGCGGGGTGGTCGTGCTGCCGCCTCCAGTGGAGCCGGAGCCCGTTCCGCCACTGCCGGAACCGGTGCCACTCGTGCCACCCCCGGTCTGCGGGACGTTGTTGTCGCCCGCCGTCGCACCGGAGTCACCGCCGAACAGCGAGTCGAGCGCCTGGTCGAGGGTGTCCTCGAACGCGATCTTGTCGCCGAAAGCGACGAGCACCTTCTGCAGCAGCGGGTAGCTGGTCTCACCCGTCGACTTGACGTAGACCGGCTGCACGTAGAGCAGACCACCACCCACAGGCAGCGTCAGCAGGTTGCCGTTGATCACGTCCGTCTTGCCCTGTCTCAGCAGGTTGAGCTGCGCCGAGACCGTCGGATCCGAGTTGAAGGTGTTCTGCACCTGTCCAGGCCCTGGCACCGTATCGCTCGATGGCAGGGTCAAGAGTCTCAACTTGCCGTATGCCGAGGACACCTTCCCCTTGGTGGAGCCCGCATCCGAGTCGACAGCCAGATAGCCCTTGAGCACCGATCTGCTCGATTCGCTGGACGCCTGGGGTATGAACGTGGTGTACAGCGAGAACGACGGCGCAGTCTGCCCTGGCATCTGCATCGTCAGGTAGTACGGCGGTTGCAGCGTCGGATCCGTCGGCGACGACACGGGGTCGTTCGGCGTCGTCCAGGCGTCCTCTCGCGAGTAGAACGATCCGGCGTCCGTCACGTGGTACTGACCGAGCACCGAGCGCTGCACCTTGAACATGTCCGCCGGGTAGCGCACGTGGCTGAGGAGCTGCGAGCTCATGTCGCTCATCGGCTTGACCGTGGCTGGATAGATCTTCTCCCACGTCTTGAGCACAGGGTCCTTGGCGTCCCAGGCGTAGAGCGTGACCGAGCCGTCGTATGCGTCGACCGTGGCCTTCACCGAGTTGCGGATGTAGTTGATGTCGTCGAACGCGTACGCGGGCTTCGGCGTCTCGGTGTCCGCGATCGCGTCGCTCAGGCTGCCGACGTGCGAGTACGGGTACTGGTCGCTCGTGGTGTATCCGTCGATGACCCACTTGACGCGGCCGTCGACCACGGTCGGGTACGCCTGCGAATCGAGCGTCAGGTAGGGCGCCACTTTCTGCACGCGCTTGATCGGGTCGCGGTCGTAGAGGATCTGCGAGTCGTTGTTGACCGCGTCCGACAGCACGATCTGCTCGTCCTGGAACTTCAGCGCGTAGACGAGCCGCTTGAAGATGTTGTCGAGCTTCGGGCCGCCGTTGCCGTTGAACGTCGTGTACGTCTGCTGCGCGTCTCCCTCGCCGCCCGGATAGTCGAGCTCGACGTTCTTTCCACCCTTCGGGCCGCCGACGATCGAGTACGTCGGGGACTGCTGGCCGAAGTAGATCCGCGGCTCGTATGTGCCGAGCGACCCCTGGCTCGGGATGCCGGACTCCAGGAACACGGGCTGGCCGTCCGTCGAGCGCTTGTTGCCGTACGCGGCGACGAGACCGTATCCGTGGGTGTACACGATGGTGTCGTTGTACCAGTTGCGGGCGCTGGTGAGGCCGGACTGCTGCAGCTCGCGCACCGCGACCACCGCGTCCTGCTCCTTGCCGTCGATGTCGTAGCGGTCGACGGCGAGGTTGTTCGGGAACGCGTAGTACTGGCGGAACTGCTCGAGCTGCCGGAACGACGGGCTGACGACGGCGGGGTCGATGATGCGGATCTGCGCGGTGGTCTGCGCGTCCTGCCGCAGCTGGCCCTGCTCGACGTCCGTTGTCGCGTTGTACGGGATGACGTCGATGTTGCTCAGGCCGTACGCATCCCTCGTCGCGTCGATGCCGTCTTGCACGAAGGGTGTCTCGAGCGTCTTCTGGCTCGGCTCGACCTGGAAGCGCTGCACCACCCACGGGTAGATCGCGCCGACCACGAGGGCCGCGACGATGAGCAGCGCCGTGCCGACAACCGGGAACCGCCAGCGGCCGATGAACGCCGTGAGGATGAAGAGGATGGCCACGAAGACCGCGGCTCCGGCGAGTACGGCGCGGCCGGGGATGGTCGCGTTCACGTCGGTGTACGCGGCGCCGTTGATCATGTCGTTGACGTTGGAGTCCGTGACGGTGGCGTAGCGGTCGAGCCAGATGCTCACGCCCTGCAGCAGCAGGTAGAGCGCGGCGATGACCGAGATCTGGATGCGCGCCGCCTTCGAGATGCGCACCTCACGGCCGCTCACCCTGATCGACCCGTAGAGGTAGCAGGTGGCGAGCGTGGCCAGCAGCGCGATCAGCACGACGGCAGAGGCGAAGCCGACGGCGCCGCGGTAGAACGGCAGCGCGAACAGGTAGAACCCGATGTCGAGGTGGAACAGCGGATCGGTCTTGCCGTACGCCGTGCCGTTGATCCACATCGCGGCGGTCTGCCAGCGGCTGCCTGCCGAGACCCCGGCGAAGATGCCGAAGACGATCGGGATGCCGTACATCGCGAGACGGCGCAGCGGCTCGACGACCTGCTGGTACCTGTCCAGCTGCGAATTCAGCTTGGCGTACACCGGACGCAGCCGGTACGCGAGCTGGATCGACAGCCAGAGCGGGAGCGCCATGCCGAGGAAGCCGATGAAGAACATCGAGATCGCGCCGAACCACTGCGTGGTGAGCACGTTCAGGAACCCGACCTGCTGATACCAGAGGATGTCGGCATACAGTCCGGCGAAGACGAAGAACAGGATCACCAGTGCGACGATCACACCCAGGGTGATCCAGATGGCCGCGCGGCGGCGCCCAGGGGGTCGGACTGTTGCTGTTGAACTCACGAATGGCCCTCATTGCTCTCGCGTGGCAAGGTCAGAAATCCATCCTAGGCGTCGCTCGCTTGGAGAACGCCGTATCGCACACGCCCGTCTGAGAAGCCTATGTAAGCGCTATGAGGAGCTCTATGAAGTCGGACAGGTTGCGAGCCCGGAGGTGCTGCCTCCCGAGCTGATCGCCTTCAGTGCCGCGAGCGAGTCGTCGAGCGTCTTCACAGCGAACACGTGCAGCCCGGACGGGATGTGGCCGGTCACCTCGTTGCAGTTCGACGCCGGCGCGAGGAAGTACGTCGCCCCTCCTGTGTCGCGGGCCGCGTACATCTTCTGCCTGATGCCGCCGATCGCTCCGATGTTGCCCTCGTTGTCGATCGTGCCGGTTCCTGCGATCTTCTCACCCCCGTTGAGGTATCCGGGGGTGAGCTGATCCATGATCCCGAGCGCGAACATCTGGCCGGCGCTCGGACCTCCGACGTTGTCGAGCTGGATCTTCACGTCGAACGGGAAGGTGTAGTCCATTCCCGCACCGATGCCGAGCACGGTCTGCCCGCCGGACTTCACCGGCGTGATCGACACCGTGGATGCCGTGCCGCCGCGGATGATCCCGATCTCGGCCGCCTTGTCCGTCCCGTTCTTCTCGATCAGCGACCGCAGTGTTGCGACCCCCGGCACGGGCTCGCCGTTCACGCTGGTGATCTCGTCGTCCACCTTCAGGACGTCGGCGGCAGGGGTCCCTTTGATGATCTGCTTGACCGCCACCGCCTCGGGGAAGTGGTAGCCGAGGTGGTTGAGGGCGGCGGCCACCGCATCCTGCTGCGAGTTGACCATCAGTGCTGCATTCTCGGCGTTCGACTGCTCTGTGGTGGTTCCAGGAGGGAAGACGACGTCGACGGGCAGCACGGCCTTGCTCGGCTGGAACCAGGCGGAGATGATGTCGAACCAGCTCGGCCGCTGATCGGGGTTGCCGACGACGGAGACGGTGAGCAGGTCGAGCGAGCCCGAGGTCGGGTACGTCTTCTGCGACGGGATGGTGATGAGCGGCTTCGCGTCGTCGCTCGGCTTCGAGCCGACCGGCTGATCCTTGCCGAGCGTATTGAACACCGGGCCAGGCTGCTCGATCACGAACGGAGCGGGCGCTACGGCGAGGACGAGGGTGAGCGCGACGGCGACGCCGACGGCGATCCACCCGGCGATCACCCGCTTCGGCGGAGCGACGCGTGTGGGGCTCCCTCCCGCATCCGGCTGCAGTTCGTCGTCGGTGAAGAGGCTCACGCACTGTCCCTTTCGTGTGTTGCGTCGGCCGATCGGCCGCCTGTTCGCCACAGGCGCACATCCGCCAGGCCGAGCCTAGGCCAATTCTCACCCTGCGCCGTCGTTCACGGTCTAGCGTAGATTCCGAGCCTGAATGCCGGACCACAGGAAAGAGGCGTAACGATGGCCGACGATCCCAACCAGGAGCCGGACGACGAGCTGGCCCGCCTGCTGCGCGAGATGCTCTCCGGCAACGCGTCCATCGACCCGAGCCAGCTCGCGGGAGCCGCTGGGCTTCCGAGCGATCCTGCGAGCATCCAGGCCCTGATCGGCCAGCTGCAGAACGCGATGCGCAGCACCGACGGCGGCATCAACTGGGATCTCTCCCTGGAGCAGGCGCGCACGCTCGCGTCGGACGGAGCGCACGCCGTCACCCCGGCCGAGCGCGCCACCCTCGACCAGGCGTTCAACGTCGCAGCACTCTGGCTCGACCAGGTCACCACGGTGTCCGAGCTCACCAGCCCTCCGCAGCTCATCGGCCGCGCAGAGTGGGCACGCCAGACCATGCCGCTCTGGACCCAGCTCGCCGAGCCCGTCGCCCTCAGCATCTCCGACGCGCTCACCCGTGTGCTCACCGAGCAGGCGCCTGAGGAGATGCAGGGGATGCTCGCCAACGCCGGGCAGATCATGCGCAGCGTCGGAGGCGCCCTGTTCGCGATGCAGCTCGGCCAGGTGGTCGGCCAGCTCGCCAAGGAGGTCGTCTCGGGAGGCGACATCGGCATCCCGCTCCTCGCGGACGGCCAGGCAGCGCTTCTCCCCCAGAACGTCGCAGAGTTCGGCGACGGACTCGACATCCCGATCGACCAGGTGCAGCTCTACCTCGCGGTGCGCGAGCTCGCCCACGCCAGGCTGTTCCGCCACGCCAAGTGGCTGCGACTCCAGCTGATCACGCAGATCACGGCGTTCGCGAAGGGGATCACCATCGACACCGACCGGCTCGAAGAGCTGGCGGAGAGCTTCGACCCGTCCAACCCGGAAGAGCTGCGCGAGGCGATGGTCAGCGGCGCGCTCATCCCGCCGAAGACGGAGGAGCAGCAGGAAGCGCTCGCCCGCCTGGAGACGGTGCTCGCTCTCGTCGAAGGCTGGGTGGATGTGGTCACGGCCAACGCCACGACGCTGCTGCCGAAGGCGGACGCCATCGCCGAGATGGTCCGCCGCCGCCGCGCGTCCGGAGGCCCGGCCGAATCGGCGTTCGCCACGCTCGTCGGCCTCGAGCTGCGCCCTCGCAGGCTGCGCGACGCCGCGGCCATGTGGCAGGCGGTCACGGATGCTGTCGGCCAGGAGGCCAGAGACGACCTGTGGTCGCACCCCGATCTGCTCCCCCAGTCCACCGACCTCGACGACCCGTCGGCGATCGTCGCCCGCCTGACCGCGTCCGCGAACGGCCAGGAGCCGGAGCGCGACGCGATCGACCAGGCGCTCGACGACCTCCTGCGCGGAGACACGGAGCGACCGACGGAGGAGTGACAGCCCCGTCCCGCCTGGCGCCGCATCCCTCGGGCTGCGGCGCTTTTCCGTGCGCGCTGCGCGCCTGTGGATAACTTCTGCGGGCTTCGGCGATCTGCGGCATGATGCCTGGATGGTCTACGCACTCGATCCACGCATCCACCGGGTCTGGCGGTCGCCGAGCAGCCTGCAGTTCGGCGTGGACAGGGCGATCCTGACGCTGGACGACCTGAGCAACGCCGACGAGCGGATGCTCGTGGCGCTCGAGGCCGGCGTCACGATGTCCGGCCTGCAGATGGTGGCGCGGAGAGCGCGGGCCGACGCCGGCGCTCCCGCGCGGTTGCTGGAACGGCTGGCGCCCGTGCTCGCCGTGCCACGCGGCGCGGAGCAGGAAAGCGAGCGAGGCGCCGGGCGTCCGGTCGCCGTGGTCGACGGCGCCGGTCACACCGCCGTGCGGCTGATCGAAGTGCTCGACGCCGCAGGGGTGGACGTGCGAAGCGGGCTGTCCTGGACCGACCCGGCAGTCGACACGGCCGCCGTCGCGGTCGTCGTCGGCTCGTTCGCGATCGAACCGGAGCGGCACCGACGCTGGCTGCGGAGGGACGTGCCGCACCTCGCCGTCGTGTTCGGCGACGAACGGGTGCGCGTCGGACCGCTCGTCGATCCCGGCGCTGGGCCGTGCCTCGGCTGCGTCGACCTGCACCGCACGGACGCCGACCCTGCGTGGCCCGCGATGGCCGCCCAGCTCCACACCAGGGATGCGCGGCGAGAGACTCCGCTCATCGGAAGCGCCGCCGCCGGTGTCGCTGCGTTCGCCGTGCTCGACCGGCTGGGCGGCGGGCGCTCGCTCAGCGGGTCGAGCGTGACGGTCGACTACGCGGACGGTGCTCGGGCGGAGCGGAGCTGGGAACCGCATCCCGCGTGCGGCTGCCTGACGCTGCCGACGCCGGAGCGCTGACAGCACGCCGGACTGCTCAGCGATTCACCGGAACGGGCGGGGCCATCTCAGTGAGGAACCGCGACGGCTGGCGCACCGACGAGCGCCCGGCGTACTGCCCGGTCTGCGACCAGCTCAGCTGGAGTCTGCTGCGCGCCCTGGTGATGCCGACGTAGAGCAGGCGGCGCTCCTCGTCGATCTGCTCGAAGCTCTTCGCGTAACTGATCGGCACGAGACCCTCGCTGAGGCCGACCAGGTACACCGACTCCCACTCCAGGCCCTTCGCCGAGTGCAGGGTCGCGAGGGTGACCGCCGACAGCGTCGGTTCGTGCTGACCGGCCTGGCGGGTGAGGAGTTCGTCGGTGAACGTGCGGAACGACGTGCCGGCAGGCATCGTGTCCACCAGCCCCATGATCGCGTTGAGCGACTCCCAGCGGTCGCGCACGGCGCCGCGCGTCTCCGGAGGCTCCTGGCTCCAGCCGAGGGAGCGCAGCACGTCGCTGACCGACTTGAACAGCGGCTCGTCGCCGACCGCAACGCTGGCCGCGCGCAGCGACATGATCGCCTGGCGCACCTCCGGCAGGTCGAAGAACCGCTTGGAACCACGGACCTGGTAGCTGATCCCGAGATCGCCGAGGGCCTGCTCGATGGCTGCGGCCTGCACGTTCACGCGATAGAGGATCGCGATGTCCTCCGGCTTCGCTCCCCCGGCCAGCTCGGCGGCGATCTTCTGCGCGACGGCGCGGGCTTCGTCGCGGTCGTTCTCGTGCGAGGTCGGGGCTGGGATGGTGCCCGGCTCCTCCGCATCCACGGCGCCCGTATCCGCTGCCGCTGCCGCTGCCGCTGCCGCTGCCGAGTGCAGCGTCAGCGCCCCAGCGCGTCCGCGCATCAGCCGGTTCGCCGCGTTCACCACGGCGGGTGTCGACCGGTAGTTCTGCTCCAGCCGCACCACTGTCGCCCCCGGATGCGCGCGCTCGAAGTCGAGCAGGTACTCGCTGCGCGCCCCCGCGAACGAGTAGATGGTCTGGCTGGCGTCTCCGACGACGCAGACATCGCGGCGCCCGCCCAGCCACAGGTCGAGCAGCTGCTGCTGCAATGGGGAGACGTCCTGGTACTCGTCGACCACGAAGAAGCGGTACTGCTCGCGCACCTGCATCGCAACGGCCGGCTCGATCTCGATCATGCCGGCGCAGACCAGCAGCACGTCCTCGAAGTCGATCTGCTTGCGCTCGTCCTTGAGGTCTTCGTAGGTCTGCAGCATCAGCACCAGCTGATCCGCCGTCAGGGTGCCAGGGATCGTGCGGTCGGCGACCGTTGCGGCGTACTGCTCGACGGTGAGCCCGGAGACCTTGCGCCACTCCACCTCGGCGGCCACATCCCTGAGCGTCGCGGTGTCCACTTTCAGTCCGAGACGCTCGGCGGCGTGACCGAGCACTCTGCCCTTGCCGTCGAGCACGCTCGGCAGCTGGCCACCGACCACCTGCGGCCAGAAGAAGTTCAGCTGGGACAGCGCGGCGGCGTGGAAGGTGCGAGCGGCGACCCCGGCTGCGCCGAGCTGACGAAGACGGCCGCGCAGTTCGGCGGCGGCGCGGTTGGTGAAGGTGAGCGCCATGACCCGGTTGGGCGCGTACGCGCCGGAGGCGACCCCGTACGCGATGCGGTGCGTGATCGCGCGCGTCTTGCCCGTTCCCGCACCCGCCAGGATGCACACCGGCCCGAGCAGTGCCTCCGCCGCGACCCTCTGCTGCGCGTCCAGCCCGTCGAGCAGCGTGTCCGGGTTCACTGCGCCGCCGACGGCTCGGCTGGGGGCTCGTCCAGCGAGCCGCCGTACCAGTCCTCGATGAGGGCCCGGGCGATCGAGGAGCGGCCGGGCAGGATGACCTGCTCACGCGCATCCCACAGCTCGGCGCGGCTGAACCAGCGCAGGTCGAGGATCTCCTCGCCGTCCGGCGCGAGACCCGTCGGCGACTGGTCATCGGCGAGCCTGGCGGTGAAGCCGACCATCACGGACGCGGGGAACGGCCACGGCTGCGATCCCTTGTACTGCGGGTCGACCACCCGGATGCCCGCCTCCTCGAAGATCTCGCGCTGCACGGCGGACTCGAACGACTCCCCCGGCTCCACGAATCCGGCGAGCAGCGAGTACCGGGAGTTCTCCCACATCGCGTTCGAGCCGAGCAGCAGCCGGTCGTCCGCATCCAGCACGGTGACGATCACCGCCGGATCGGTGCGAGGGAACACCTCGGAGCCGTCCTCGAAGCAGCGGCGCACCCAGCCGGCCTGCTCCACCACGGTCGGCGTTCCGCAGCGCGGGCAGTGGGTGTGCGACGCGTGCCAGTTGGCGATCGCGAGCGCCTCGGTGAAGAGGCCGGCATCCCGGTCGGTGAGGGCCGTGGCGACGGTGCGGAGGTTTCCCCAGCGGGCCTCGTCGGGTTCGAGCTCCTGCGCCGCGGCGTCGGTGAGCACTTCGAGCACGACGGCGGTGCCGACCGGCTCGCGTTCGGAGGCGACGAGCGTGCGACCCAGGTACACCCTGACCAGCGCTGAGGTCACCCGCTCGACGGGAAGCAGGTCGAGTGCCGCGCCCCCGGCAGTGGATGAGCCCCAGCCGTCGGCGGCGGGCGTCGCAGCCTCGACGCTCTCCGCCGTGAGCAGCGCCCTGCCCTTCCACAGCGCGAGCACACGGGTCGACGGCTCCTCCCAGAGCTCGTCGAAGAGCGCAGGGCGCGACCGTGACACATGGTCTCGGTCGACGGCGTGACGCGAGAGCGGCAGCGAATCGAACGGGATGGGCGACATCGAGGTCCTTTCGGGGCGTGGCGAACGGCTCACGCGGGGAAGTCCAATTAACCTTGGCGCATGGCCAGATCCCATCTCACTCTAGCCGCGCTGGCCACTTCGGCCGTGCCGGGGCTCGAGGTCTCCGGTGCCCGCAGCTACACCCTCGGGGGCGCAGGCGAGTTCGACTCCGCGCTGCTCAGCGGCAGAGACGGGGCGACCTCGGTCATCCGCGTGCCGACGTCGCAGGCGGCGGAGACCGAGCAGAGCGCCGACCTCGTCGCCCTCCGCGCTCTCACGACCGGCATCCGCAGCCGTCTGCCGTTCGACGTGCCGAGCTACCTCGGCCAGGCACCCGTCGGTGGAACGCGAGCGATCGTCTACGACTTCCTGCCCGGCCACCACATCGATGTGGACGACATTCCGCCCGGCGACGGGCTCGCCGGGTCGATCGGGCACGCCATCGCGGCCATCCACACCCTTCCGACCAACTTCGTCGGCGAGGCAGGGCTTCCCGTGCTGAGCGCGGCGGAGTGCCACACCTCCACCACCGCGCTGATCGAGTCCGCCGCTTCCACCGGCCTCCTGCCGAGTGCCCTGCGCGACCGCTGGCGGGATGCGTCCGCCGACCAGTCGCTCTGGCAGTTCCAGCCGACCGTGGTCAACGGCGCGCTCACGGCGGACTCGTTCCTGGTCGAGGACGACACCGTTCTCGCCGTGCTCGGCTGGTCGGCGCTGCGCGTCGGCGACCCTGCCCGCGATCTGCACTGGCTGCTCGCCATGAACCCAGAGGCGACGGAGGGCGCGCTCGGCGCGTACGCCTCCACCCGCCAGGTGGCCACCGACCGGCAGTTCACCCAGCGCGCGATGCTCTACGCGGAACTGGAGGTCGCTCGCTGGCTGCTGCACGGCCGCGAGGTGCGCGACCAGAGCATCGTGGACGACGCCGTCGGGATGCTCGACGGCCTGGTCGACCGGGTGCACAGCAACGCCGTCACCCCGTTGTCGACCGCGACGGGACCGATCCTCGCGATCGACGACGTCGAGGCGATGCTCGACAGGACTCCTGGCGACCGGAACTCGGACGCATACGGTCACGCCGGCGGGATGAAGCCCGTCGACGACGACCAGAGCGACCGCAGCTCCTCCGCAGAGTAGAGCCGCTCCGGCCGGATGACCTCGTCGTCCGCCACGAAGTAGAACACGGCGTCGATCGATTCCGGGTCGACCCCGGCGTACTGCGCGTACGCCAGCCGGTAGAGCGCGAGCTGGAGCTGCTTGCGCTCCAGGTCGGCGGCGTCGCGCGGCGCCTTGCCGGTCTTCCAGTCGACGATCTGGTGGCTGTGCATGCCGTCGTCGGCCGGGTAGACCGCGTCCAGCTTGCAGACGACCACCTGCCCTGCGAGGGTCACGTGGATCTCGATCTCCACCTCGTCCGGCCTGCGGCCCGCCCACTCGCTGGCGGCGAAGGTGCGCTGCAGCTCGGCGAGCTGTTCGGCCTCGAGCAGCTCGCCTGCCGGATCGTCCAGCTCGTTCGCCGCGGCGTCGATCACGTCCGCTGCGCCGGCGAGTGTGCCGTAGCGCTGCTCCACCCAGCCGTGGAACAGCGTTCCGAGGCGCGTCTGCCGGTACGGCCGCTCCGGCATCGGACGGCGGAGTGCTGCGGCGACGGACGCGGGGTCCGACACGTAGTCCTTGAACCGCGAGGCGGGGATGCGCGTCGGCAGCTCGACCAGTCCGGCGTCGCTCTCCCTGCGCGCGCGCTCGGCGAGCAGCAGGTCGAGGTCGTTCGCGTACACGCCGCCGTCGCCGGGCCCTCGCTCGATCGCCGCCTGGACAGCGGCCGCAGCGGCGTGCACCCTCTGGTGGCGCGAGCCCAGCGGGTCGAGCGGCCAGGTCACGGTCTGGGCGTCGATGGCGAACGGGTTCTCGTCCGGCTCGTCGCACTCGGGGAACGCGTCGTCGGGCAGCAGCCCCGCCGCCTGCAGTTCCAGCAGGTATGCGCCCGGTCCGCGCGGCTTCTTCTGCGTCGACCAGTACGAGCCGGAGAGCAGCAGGTGCTCCTTCGCCCTGGTGACGGCGACATAGATCAGCCGACGCTGCTCCGCCGCGTGCCTGGCGACGATCTCCTCCTCGAACGCCGTCATCGACTCGTCTACGTCTTTCTGCGTCTCTGCGGTGCGCCAGGCGAGCACGGGCAGTTCGGTGGAGTCTCCGCGGAACTCGTACGGCAGAGCGCCGAACTCGAACCAGCCGCGCTTGCTCTGCGGGGCGCCAGGAAGTTCGCCGTCGACCATCCGAGGCACGGCGACGATGTCCCACTCGAGACCCTTCGACCCGTGGATGGTCAGGATCTGCACCGTGCCTGGCTCCGGCTCCTCGCTGCGCGGCGCGAGGTTGTCGCGGCGCTCCGCCTCCGCCAGCCAGGCCAGGAACGAGCCGAGAGTCGCCTGGTCGTCGCTCGCCAGGTAGGACGACACCTGCTCGGCGAAGGCGTCGAGGCTCGCCTGCCCGAGCTGCGCCGTCTCGTTCGCCGCGACCTCGATGTCGAGCAGCAGCTCCTGCTGCACGAGCGTCACCAGGTCGAGGAGGTCGAGGCCCACCCGCGAGCGCAGGTGGTCGAGCTGGCGACCGGCAAGGCGCATCCTGTGCAGGCCGTCCTCGCTGAACGCGGAGAGCTGCGAGTGGCCCTCCTTGGCCTCGACCACGAAGTCCAGCGCGTCCACCAGGGAGGCGGACTCGTCACCCGCGACGGACTGACGGAGACGCCTGCGAACCTCCGGGTCCAGCTCCTGGAACCGGTGGTCGCGGGCGGCGAGCCAGGACGCGACGTTGCGGAGGGCGGCGATGTCCTTCGGGCCGATGCGCCAGCGTGCGCCGGTCAGCAGACGGATGAGCTCCGAGCCGGCGGTCGGATCGTGCATGACGCGCATGGCGCTCACCAGGTCGGCGATCACCGGCTGTTCGAGCAGCCCGCCGAGACCGAGCACGTGGTACGGGATGTTCCTGCGCGAGAGCGCCGACGTGAAGACGTCGATCTTCTTGAGCGAGCGGCAGAGCATGGCAGCGCTCGGCACGGCTCCCCGCGCATCCCTGGTGGCCAGGCGCTCGCCCAGCCACGCGGCGACCGCCTCCGCCTCGTCTGCCACGGTCTGCTCGAAGACGGCGATCAGTTCGCCATGCTCCGCTCCCGGCCGCGGCTGGAGCTGCTCGACGTGCACCGGCGAGCTCGCCGTCAGCGGCGCGACCAGCGCGTTCGCTGCGTCGAGGACGCTCGTCGGGTTGCGCCAGCTCGTGCTCAGCGCGTACTCGGCCGCTCCGTCGCGCGTTCCGGTGAAGTCGAGCGAGAACCGGCCGAGGTTGGCCGCGCTCGCGCCGCGCCAGCCGTAGATCGACTGGTGCGGGTCTCCGACGGCCATGACCGCCTGACCGCCGAACAGCCCGGACAGCAGACGGGTCTGCACCACGGAGGTGTCCTGGTACTCGTCGAGCAGCACCACCCGGTAGCGGGCACGGTAGTCGTCTGCGACGGACGGCACGCGCTCGCTGACGCGCAGGGCGAGCGCGACCTGGTCGGAGTACTCGACGAAACCGCGCCGCACCTTCTCGGCGGCGAACTGCTCCGCGAGGTCGAGCAGAGGGGGAAGCGCGCCGACGACGGCGATCGCCGAGCGCACGGAGGCGTACAGCTCCTTGACCCGTCCGCTGCCGGTCGGGAGGTCGGCGATGGTCAGGAAGCGCTCCGTCATCCGCTCGACGTCCGCTGCGTCCACCACGTTCTCGCTGAGCGCGCGACTCAGCGAGATGACGGCGGAGGTGACGGTGTCGACGCTCTTCTCCAGTTCGACCAGCCTGTCGTCCGTGCTCGTCACGACGAGACGCCTGGCGAGCTGCCAGGCCGACGCCTCGCTGAGCACGGCCGACTCCGGCTCGCGGCCGATCAGCAGCGCGTTCTCGCGAAAGATAGCGTTGGCGAACGCGTTGTACGTCGCCACCTCCGGCGCGTCGAAGGGATCGAATTCGATGTCGGTCAGTCCGGAGGCGACGAGTTGCTCGATCCGCTTCCTGATGCGGATCGCGAGCTCACCCGCCGCCTTGCGGGTGAAGGTCAGGCCAAGGATCTCGGGTACGCGCACGTGACCGTTGGCGAGCAGCCAGACCACCCGGTTGGCCATCGTCTCCGTCTTGCCGCTGCCTGCCCCCGCCACGACGATCGCCGGCTCGAGCGGCGCCTCGATCACGGCCTGCTGCTGCAGCGTCGGGCTCGGCAGGCCCAACGCCTCGGCGATCTCGATCGCGCTGATCCTGCGCGCAGGGTGTGGATGCTCCTCGTGCGCCAGCGTGAACGCCTGCTCCACGAAGTCGAGCGTCGCCTCCTCCGCTCCCCACTCCAGCAGGCCGTCGCCGTTCTCCTCGATCATGCGCTGACCGCCGGGACCAGGTGGATGCGGTACTCGTACTTCGCGTGCGGGTCCCTGTCTCCGAGGTCGACCACCCCGGCGAACGTGCTCCCTGCCATCCCGGCCGCCGCCTCCTCGACGCGGGCCGTGAGCCGGTCGAGCGCTTCGCTGTCGACGCGCTCCTGCGCGACCTCGCGGTAGCCCTTGCCGCGCACTCCCTTGCTCACGTAGAGCAGCTTGGCCCCGCCGGACGGGGCATCGCCCGCCGCACCCACCGCCCCGTGCTCCATGGCCAGCTGGTACGCGCCGAGCTGCGCGTGACCTGCCACCTGCGCAGCGGTGGGCACGGTGTTGCCCGTCTTGAGGTCGACGATGACGATGGTTCCTTCCGGCGTGCGTTCGACGCGGTCGATGGTGCCGCGGATCATGGCGCGGCCGACCGTGAGCTCGAAGGCGCCCTCCGAGCCGAGCAGCGCGCCTCCTGCCCGCTCGAAGTCGCGCAGGTATTCGGAGACCCCCTCTGCGAGCTTCTTGGTTCGCCTGCGCTCCTTCTCCTCGAGCCACGGAGACTCGAACTGCAGCTCGTTCCAGCGTTCCTCGACGCCACGCCACACCCGTTCGACGCTGAGGTCGCCGTCCGGTTCTGTGCTTACCTGCTCCATCACCGCGTGCACCACCGTGCCGATTCCGGCGGCGAGCCCACTCGGGGAGGACGCCATCGCATCCACGAACCAGGCGAGCGGCGACTTCTCGAAGGTCTCCAGGCGCGACGGGGAGACGCGCACCACCGCATCCGGGTCGTCGAGGTCGACCAGCGGCTCCTCCGTGGACGGGGCGATCAAGCCGTACCAGTCGCCGGGGTTCGCGCCCTCGACCTCTGCGATGGAGAGCCTGGCCAGCGCGTCGGCGGCGTCGGGCGCGCCGGTCGTGACCAGACGGCGCCGCAGCCGCCCGACCATCCCGCGCAGCGACAGGGGATGCACGGAGTCGTCCGTGTCGTCGAACGCGAGGTCGGCCGCCAGGCGCAGGAACGGCGACGGCTGCTCGTCGTCGTTGGCGGTGGCCGTGAGGATGACCTGCGTTCTGGCGCGGGACACGGCGAGCGCGAACATCCTGAGCTCGTCGCCGAGCACCTGGGCGCGTTCGTCCACAGTGTCCGACGTTGTGCCCGCGTTGGCGTCCGCGAGCTTCTGCGGGTGCAGCAGGGAGCCGCGGAGCCGCAGGTTGGGCCAGACGCTCTCCTGGAGGCCTGCGACGGCGACGATGTCGAACTCCGCGCCGATGGTGGCGCTCGGCGTGCAGACCAGCACGGCCTCGCCCGCCGTCTGCGCGGCGAGCGTGTCCTCCGGCACTTCGGCGCCGAGCAGTTCGACGACGAAGTCGGACGCCGGCCGCTCCGGGTAGCGCTCAACGAAACGTCTGGCGGCGGTGAACAAGGCGACGACGCCGTCCAGGTGCCGGTTGGCCTCGTCGGCGACGATGCCGCTGCGCTCCGACTGCTCCAGCCAGCGCTTGGCGAGGCCGCTGCGCTCCCAGGCGTGCCAGAGCAGCTCCTCGATCGTCGCGCCGTCCTCTGCCTTCTGCCTTCCTGCAGCGATGGTCTCCGCGAGCCGGGAGGCGCGCCGCGCAGGCGCTGAGTCGATCGTCGCGAAGCGACCTGGAGCGCCGAGCGCCTCGACCAGCAGGTCGTCGGCGGAGCGGTTGCCTTCTCCGGCCAGCTCCTCCTGACGGAGCGCGAGCCGCAGACGGCGCAGGCTGATGCCGTCGAGGCCGCCGAACGGCCCGAGCAGCAGGTCGGAGACCACGGACGGCGTGAGCTCGACCGCGCCGAGCTCGACGCCGACGACCGTGATGAGCTGGCGTGCGGCGAAATCGTCGCGCAACGCGCGGCCGGCCACGCTGGTCTTGGTGGGGACCTCGGCGACGGCGAGCGACCTGGCGAGACCAGGGACGTGCGCGCCGGAGCGGACGACCACCGCCATCCTGTTCCACGGCACGCCGTTCAGCAGGTGCTGCTCGCGCAGCCGTCGCGCGAGCCGCGCGGCCTCCGCAGGCGCGGACGACGCCTCGATCCGCACGACCTCCTGGCCGGAGGCGCGCGCATCCCTGCCTGCGGCTGCGAGCCGTTGGACACCGGCCGCCGCCGTGCCGATGCGCTCGGTCACCCGCGTCGTCAGGTCGCGCAGCGCCGGCGTCTGCCGGTGTGCTGTGCCGAGCACGAACCTGTCGACAGGAACGCCGAGCCGTGCCTCGAGCTGGCCGATAGCCGTCGCCTCAGCCCCGCGGAACGTCGTGGACGCGACGTCCGGATCGCCGAAGGCCACGATGGCGACGCCGCGGGCGGCGAAGGCGCGCAGCAGGGAGACGGTGGCGAGCGTCGCCTCCTGCAGGTCGTCGACGAAGATCGCGCGCAGCCGGTCGAGCGAGCTCCCTGCACGCACGACGGACACCGCCTCGGCGATCAGCTCGGCCGAGTCGACGAAGGTGCCGCGATAGCTGTCCACGACGCGCTGGTACTCGGCGATGAACCGTGCTGCCGCCCGCCACTCGTCGTGACCGGCGATCGCGCCGAGCTCGGACAGCCTGCTCGGCGTGATCCCGAGCTCGACGCAGCGCGCCATGAGCTCGCGCAGCTCCGTGCGGAAGCCACGCAGCAGCCGCACGTCCGCGACCAGCGGCTCCGGCCACGCGGGGCCCGTGCCGTCTTCCAGATGGCCTGCGATGAGTTCCGCGATGATCTGGTCCTGCTCTCCTCCGGTGAGGAGGCGGGGCGGCTCCTGGGCATTCGCCCGTGCGCGTTCGCCGGAGAGCTGGAAGGCGAGCGATGTCGCGGTCCTCGCCAGCGGGCCGTTCGTCGGAACGCCGATCCGCAGCGCGATCCTGTCGCGCAGGCGCGTCGCCGCCGACCGGGACGCGCTGAGCGCGAGCACCTCGCCCGTTCCGTATCCGCGGCGCAGCACGCGCTCGGCCAGCGCCTCGACGAGCGTCGTGGTCTTGCCCGTTCCCGGAGCCCCGATCACCGAGCCGGATGCCCCGTCCGGCAAGGAGAGGACGGCCGCCTGCGTGTCGTCCAGCTCGGTCGGGGAAGCGAGGTCTCCTGCGGTCTGCCCCGCTGAGGGGCGCGGCCGGAAACCTCGGATCGTCATGTCTGAAACGGTACCGGCGTCCGCCGACAGAGAACGTTGCGCAGCGCCGTCATGCGAGTGTCGTAGTCTGAACTCACATCCGCCGGTCAGATTCGAAAGGCACCACACGTGGAGATCCGCATCGGAATCGTCAACGCTCCTCGCGAGCTCAGCTTCGAGTCGTCGCAGACGGCGGAGGAGATCGCCTCGCAGGTGGAGGCAGCGCTCTCGAGCGGCACCGGCTTCGTCCGCCTCACCGACAACAAGGGCAAGCTGTACGTCATCCCGACGGCAGGCATCGCATACGTCGAGGTCGGCTCCGACGAGTCGCGCCGCATCGGCTTCGTCGGCTAGATTCGCCAGCGTGGAACTGCTCTTCGTCGCACTCGGCGGGGCCATCATCGGCCTCGCGGCGCGCTACTTCCTGCCGCACCGTCACACGCACGGCGCCGTGCTCATCCCCGCTCTCGGGGTCATGGTGTCGAGCGCCCTCTGGGTCGCGCTCACCTGGGCGGGCCTGAAGTGGAACGGCGGCTGGATCTGGTGGATCACGCTCGTCGGGACCGCCGTCATCGTCGCGGTGTCCGACATCGTGATCGGCCGCGTCCGCACGGCGCAGGACGACCGTCTGCTCGCCGACCTCAGCAAGGGCGCCGTCGCGCGCTGAGCCCGGTCCGCGCATCCACCTGATGGATGCCGCTGCCCGGCGCCGAGCCGTTACGCGGTGAGCCCGAGGGCGTCCATGCGGCGCGTGTGCGCCGCGATCAGCTCGGTGAAGATCGGCTCGATGCGCTCGTCGTCCTTCGCGGCATTGCCGGAGAGGTGCAGCGCAGAGCGTGCCACGAGCAGGGTGTCCCCGACGAGGCGCCTGCCCCACATCGCGAGCCGCGACGCCAGTTTGGGGTCCGCCTCGATCTCGTCGCGCAGCACGTCCAGGATGCCGTCCTGTCCGCCGTCGGAGCCGAGCAGCTGCCCGATGCGGGGGCCGACGTCGCCGGGAAGGCCGACGGAGAGCCGGATGAAGAAGTCGTCGAGCAGTCCGCTCGTCACCAGGACGGCGAGGAGCGTCTCCCGCCAGTCCGATCCCGTGGTCAGCGCGCTGAAGCCGTCGATCTCGTCGGCGAACGGCTTCATCACCTCCGCCGGATCGTCTCCCCTGCGCCTGATCTCCGCCACGACACCCTGGTGCTTGGAGAGCGCGTGCCCGGCCGCGGCAGACACCTTCTCCTTCGCGGAGAGCGCATCCACCTCGCCGACGACACGGGAGAGCGTCTGGAACGCCTCGAGCTGGAGGTAGGCGGCCTGGCCGAGATACGGCAGCAGATCGGGCATCACCTCGTGCAGATCGATGCGGATCGCCTGCGTCGGCGTGCTCCGCGGCGTCAGACGGGGAAGCTCGACCGGAGGCCGGCGTCGGGAGAACAGGGATGCCACGTACAGCAGTGTAACGGGGACGTCCAGTAGGCTTGTGATGCCGTCGGCGCTGGATCGACGGCCCTACGCCTGCGAACGAGGACAAGGCGTAGACCTTTCACTCACGATCGACAGGCATATTCACCAGTGACATTCTCAGAACTCAACGTCGACCAGGACATGGTCGATGCGCTCGCAGCCAAGGGCATCATCGAGCCGTTCCCCATCCAGGCGCAGACCATCCCGCTCGCGCTCGACGGCCAGGACATCATCGGCCAGGCCAAGACGGGAACGGGCAAGACCTTCGGCTTCGGCCTCCCGATCATCCAGCGCCTCGGCCTCCACCCGGAGCCGGGCGTGCAGGCGCTCGTCGTCGTTCCGACCCGCGAGCTGTGCGTCCAGGTCTTCGAGGACCTCTCGCAGGCCGCCGCGAACCGCGACACAGAGGTCGTCGCCATCTACGGCGGCAAGGCGTACGAAGGGCAGATCGCGCAGCTCAAGTCCGGCGCGCAGATCGTCGTCGGCACCCCAGGCCGTCTGCTCGACCTCGCAGGGCAGCGCCTCCTCAACCTCGGCAACGTGCGCGAGATGGTGCTGGACGAGGCGGACAAGATGCTCGATCTCGGCTTCCTCGCCGACATCGAGAAGCTGTTCGCGCAGACCCCTGCCACCCGCCACACCATGCTGTTCTCGGCGACGATGCCCGGCCCGATCGTGGCGCTGGCCCGTCGCTTCATGACGCGCCCCATCCACATCCGCGCGACGGACCCCGACGAAGGCCAGATCCAGGCGAACATCAAGCACCTGATCTACCGCGCGCACTCGCTCGACAAAGACGAGGTCGTCGCCCGCATCCTCCAGGCGGAGGGCCGCGGCAAGACGGTCGTCTTCACGCGCACCAAGCGCGCAGCCGCCAAACTGGTCGAGGAGCTCAACGACCGCGGCTTCAACGCCGCAGCCGTGCACGGCGACCTCAACCAGGAGCAGCGCGAGCGCGCCATGGCCGCGTTCAAGGCAGGCAAGAAGGACATCCTGATCGCCACGGACGTCGCCGCCCGCGGCATCGACGTCGACGACGTCACGCACGTGATCAACCACACCATCCCGGACGACGAGAAGACATACCTGCACCGCGCGGGCCGCACCGGGCGCGCGGGGAAGACGGGCATCGCCGTCACCTTCGTGGACTGGGAAGACCTGCACAAGTGGGCGCTGATCAACCGCGCTCTCGAGTTCGGGCAGCCGGAGCCGACCGAGACGTACTCGTCGTCTCCGCACCTGTTCAGCGACCTGGACATCCCTGCAGGATCGAAGGGCCGCCTCAAGGCGACTCCCGCCGTGAAGACCGAGAGCGCGCCACGCTCCGGCGGACGCTCGGACGGCGGTCGCTCCGGCGGACGCTCCGAGGGCGGCCAGCGCTCCGCTGACACCGCAGGCGACGGCCAGCCCCGTCGCCGCCGCACCCGCGGAGGACGCCCGAGCGGAACAGGAGCGGCAGAGACCGCTCCCGCCGCGGACGCGCCCGTGCAGGCGGCAGGCACCCACGACGGCGGAGGGGCAGAGCACCACGACGGCAACAGCGCACCGCGCCGCCGTCGCCGCCGCTCCCGCGGTGGAGCCCCCGCGGCTCCCACCGCCTAGGCCCCACAGCAATCGAGCCCGGACTTCTTCCCCCATCGCCTCGGCGTGGCGGGTGAAGAAGTCCGGGCTCGATTGCGTTGGCGGCGGGGATCAGTACCAGTTGTAGCCGATTTCGTGGTTCCAGGCTCCGCAGGGCGAGCCGTAGCGGCCGCTGATGTAGCCGAGGCCCCAGTTGATCTGGGTGCGGTAGTTGGTCATCCAGTCGCTGCCCGCGCTCGCGAGCTTGCTCGCCGGGAGCGCCTGCGGGATGCCGTACGCGCCACTGGAGGTGTTGTACGCGTCCGTGCGCCAACCGGACTCCTGGTTCCACAGCCGGATGAGGCAGCCCATCTGATCGCCGCCCCAGCCGTACGAGCCGAGCACGCTGGAGGCGTAGTTCTGGGCGCCTGCCGGATCGACGTCGACGCCGGGCGGCGGCGCGAAGCCGTCCGCTCCACCGTCGCCGGCCGCCGCAGCGGCTGCGGCCGCCTGAGCCGCCGCTTCCTGCGCGGCCTGGACGCCCTCGGCGTACTTCTGCTCGACGGACGCCTCGGTGTTCTTCAGCGTGGCGAGCTGGGCGTAGAGCGTTGTGGCGTGCTGCTTCTGGTCGGCGAGCTGCGCATCCGCAGCCTGCTTCGCCGCCTTCGCAGCATCCAGCGCCGTCTTGGCCTGCGTCGCCAACTGGTCGCGGATGGTGCGTGCCGCCGCCGCCTGCTGGCTGAGGGATGCGGCCAGGTTCTTCTGCGCCGTCGCCTGCGCGAACAGCGTGTTCGCCTGATCGGCCAGCTTCGACATCGCGCCGAGCTGGTAGAGGAGCTGGGATGAGGTGGCGGAGTTGTTGCCGGTCAGGAAGAGCCGGACAGACAGCTCCGAGCCACCGGAGCGTGTGAGCTGCTCTGCGAGCTTTCCGCTCTGCGAACGCAGCGACGCTGCCTTCGTCGTGGCGGACTCCGCCTCGCCGCGCAGGTCGTCTGCCTTCTGAATCGCGGTCTGCAGGGCGGCCTCCGCCTGCCCGTACTCCCCCGCCCGCTTGACGGCGAGGTCGCCCGCCGCGTTCGCCGAGGTCTGCAGGGTGGCGAGCAGGCCGTTGATGCGGTCGACTTCCGCCTGACTGGCCGCGGCGTTCGCCTTCGCGGCCTGCACGTCGTCCCACGACGGGTATGACGTGTCGGCGAGAGCAGGGGATGCACCGCCGGCCGTCACGATGGCGGCGATGAGCACCGCGGCTGCGGCTGTCGCCGACCAGCGTCCTCGGCTCACACCAGACCTCGATTCGCGTGCGTTCTCGCAAAGCGCGATCGTTCGCGCCCGACCCAGGCTAAGCACAAAAAGTCAGGACGCGTAGAAGGGCGCCGCGCCTGTCGCTTCTTCGATGATCCTGTCAAGAACCTCAGGATCGGTGGTGTTCTCCCCCAGCCGGTTCGGTTTCCCCTCCCCGTGGTAGTCGCTGGAGCCCGTCACAGCGAGCCCGAATCTGGCGGCGAGCTCGTGCAGTCTGGCCTTGCCGTCCTCGGTGTTCTCGCGGTGGTCGATCTCCAGGCCGAACAGACCCGCATCCACCAGTCTGGCCAGGCGATCCTCGGGGATCACCCGTCCGCGGCCGCCCGTCGCGGGATGCGCGAGCACGGGAACGCCGCCCGCCTCGCGGATCAGCCGCACCCCGGTCAGCGGCGCCGGCGCGTAGTGCGGCTGGTAGTAGCCTCCCCGCCAGTGCAGGATGCCGGCGAAAGCCGCACTGCGGTCCGTGGCGAGCCCGCGGGCCACGAGCGCGTCTGCGATGTGCGGCCTGCCGACCGTCGCGCCCTCCGTCGCCTGATCCATCACGTCCGCCCAGGTGATGTCGTAGTCCTGCGCGATGCGTTCGACCATCTCCTCGGCGCGGGTCAGCCTCCCCTGGCGGATGCGCGCCGTCTCCGCGACCAGCGCAGGGTTGCCGGGGTCGAAGAGGTAGCCGAGCATGTGCACGCTCGCGAACTCGATGCGGGTGCTGAGCTCCATGCCGGGGATGACGGTGACGCCGACCTCTGCACCGGCGGCAGCCGCATCCAGCCACCCTGCTGTGGAGTCGTGGTCGGTGAGCGCGACGGTGCCGAGCCCGGCGACCGCTGCTGCCCGTACCAGCTCGGCCGGTGTCTCCGTGCCGTCGGAGACGGACGAGTGGGTGTGCAGGTCGATGGGACCACGGAAGCGTCGCTCATCAGCCATGCACTCCATCCTAGGAGTGGAAGAATGGTCGGCATGTCCTCGCAGCAGCCGACTCAGCCAGCAACCGCCGCCCCCGCTCCTCGCGCCACGTCCAACAGGTCCACCACGCCGGGCTCCGACGGCTTCAAGGAGTACATCGGAAGCGGGTGGGCGGAGCGGGAGGAAATCCTGCCAGAGGCCAGGCAGCAGGCCTCTTTCGCCGCCGCCAGGCGCGCGAAGGTCTCCGAGCTGTATCGCGGCAAGCGCGTCATCATTCCCGCTGGACGCCTCAAGCAGCGCTCCAATGACACCGACTACGCCTTCCGCGCGCACTCGGCGTTCGCCCACCTCACCGGCTGGGGCTCCGACTCCGAGCCAGGAAGCGTCCTGGTGCTCGAGCCGACGGACGCCGGTCACGACGCCACCCTCTACTTCCGCGAGCGGGCGGGCAGGGACTCCGACGAGTTCTACGCCAACCCGGAGATCGGCGAGTTCTGGATCGGACCCCGCCCGTCGCTCGCGCAGGTCGCCAGCGACCTCGCCCTGCCGACCAGAGGCATCGCCGAGCTCGACGCCGTCATCGACGCCACGGATGCGGACACCCTGGTCCTGCGCGAAGCCGACCCTGCGCTGACCGACACGGTGGATGCGCTGCGCATCGTCCTCGCAGGTGACGACGCTTCCGCCCCCGGTTACGACCCGGAGCAGCATGAGGCGGACGACCAGCTCGCCCGGGACCTGTCCGAGCTGCGGCTCGTCAAGGACGCGTACGAGATCGCGGAGCTGCGCGCCGCCGTCGCCGCCACAGCGCTGGGCTTCGACGACGTGATCGGCGACCTGGAGCGGATCACAGCGCATCCACGGGGCGAGCGCCTGGTGGAGGGCGTGTTCAACGGACGCGCCCGCGCTGACGGGAACGCGGTCGGCTACGACACGATCGCGGCGAGCGGGCCGCACGCGTGCATCCTGCACTGGACGCGCAACGACGGCCCTGTGGTGCCAGGCGACCTCATCCTGCTCGACGCCGGCGTCGAGGTCGACAGCTATTACACCGCCGACATCACGCGCACCTTCCCCATCGACGGCACGTTCAGCGAGACGCAGCGCCTGGTCTACGAGGCGGTGCGCGAGGCAGCGGACGCTGCATTCGCCATCGTGCGGCCAGGCATCCGGTTCCGCGAGATCCACGCGACCGCCATGGGCGTGATCGCGAAGCGCACAGCCGAGTGGGGTCTGCTCCCCGTCACCGCGGAGGAGGCGCTGCAGGCCGACAACCAGCACCACCGCCGCTACATGGTGCACGGCACCAGCCACCACCTCGGGCTGGATGTGCACGACTGCGCGCAGGCCCGCCGCGAGCTCTACCTCGACGGCGTGCTCGAAGCCGGCATGACGTTCACGATCGAGCCGGGGCTGTACTTCCAGCCGGACGACCTCACGGTTCCGGAGGCGTTCCGCGGCATCGGCGTGCGCATCGAGGACAACATCCTGGTGACGGAGGACGGCGCGGAGAACCTCTCCATCGCCATCCCGCGCACTGCGGACGACGTCGAGGCGTGGGTCCGGCGGCTGCGCTGAGCTCTCGGGCGTCGGCCAGCGCAGCCGCGGATCGGATCGCGCAGCGTCAGAAGATGTGCAGTCCGATCTCGGCGGGCGCGGCCAGCAACTGCTCGATCTCGTCGTCGAGCCGCACCAGGGTGATGGATGCGCCGGCCATGTCGAGCGAGGTGCAGTACTCGCCCACATAGCTGCGGGCGACCGTGATGCCGCGCGCAGCGAGCTGTTCGTGCGCATAGCCGTACGCGATGTACAGCTCGCTGATCGGTGTGCCGCCGAGGCCGTTGACCATCAGCGCCACCCGGTCGCCGCTCACGTACGGCAGGTCGGCGATGACCGGTTCGAGGAGTTCGTCGACCAGGTCGTTCGCCGGCTCGATCTTCGCGCGGCGTCGTCCTGGCTCACCGTGGATGCCGACGCCGATCTCGATCTCGTCGTCGCCCAGTTCGAACAGCGGGGAGCCCTTGGCCGGCGGCGTGCAGGCGGTGAGGGCGAGCCCCATCGTGCGGGTGACGGAGTTGACCTTCTCGCCGATCCTGATCAGCTCGTCGAGGTCCGCTCCCGCCTCGGACGCCGCTCCGACCGCCTTCATCACGAAGAAGTTCCCCGCGACGCCGCGGCGACCGACCGTGTATGTGGAGTCCTTCACCGACACATCGTCGTCGATGAACAGGGTCTTCACGTCGACGCCGTCCGCGAGGCTCATCTCCTGGGCCATGTCGAACGCCATCCGGTCACCGGTGTAGTTGTTCACCAGCAGCAGCACGCCCTTGGGCGACGCGAGCAGCTTGGTGGTCTCGTAGACGTAGTCCATCGGCGGGGCGGCGAAGACGTCGCCTGGGCAGGCGCCGTCGAGCATCCCGCGGCCGACGGTGAGGACGTGCGCAGGCTCGTGCCCGGAGCCTGAGCCCTGGATGATCGAGACTTTGTCCTCCCTCGGCGCGTCTGTGCGCATGATGAGGTTGTACTCCGGGACGTACCGGAGGGTGTCAGGGTTGGCGAGGGCGATGCCCTTGAGCATCTCCGGGACGTACTGCTGCGGATCGTTGACGAACTTCTTCATTGTTCTCTCCACGGGTTTCGCTCGGTGTCGTTCACTGGGACTGCAGAGGTCGGCTCGCCCAGGTGGAGGCGAGACGTTCGAGGATGACCGCGACGGCGACGGCGCCGGGGTCCGGCGAGCCGATGCTGCGCTCGCCCGTGTACGCGGCCCTGCCGCGTCTTGCCTGCATGGTGACCGTCGCGTCTGCCGCATCCCGTGCCGCCGCGGCAGCGCGCGCGACGATCTCGTCGCTGGATGCGCCGTCGGCGAGGCCGCTCTCGATGGCGTCGGTCATCGGGGCGATGGCGTCGAGCAGCGTCTTGTCGCCGAGTTCGGCGTTGCCGCGGGCTTTGATGCCGTCCATCGCGGAGCGGAGCATGGCGACCACATCGTCGCCGCTGAGCTCGTCCTTGCCCTTCGCGATGGCCGCGCCGCGCAGGAACGCGGTGCCCCAGATCGGCCCGGAGGTGCCGCCGATGCGGCCGGTGATGACCACGGCGATCTTCTGCAGGAACGTGCCGATGTCGCTGCGGTCGTAGGTGTCCCAGTCGGTGAGCACGATTTCGAATCCGCGGGCGAGGGAGAAGCCGAAGTCGCCGTCTCCGACGACGGAGTCGAGGTCGCCGAACTCCTTCTCGTTGTCGACCGCCGTCGTGGCGATCGTGTTGACCACGAACTCGGTGTCGCTGAAGCTCTGCGTCGTCATGTCCTGTCCTCTGCTGTCCTATCCGGCGTCGCCGATGGCCTGGGCGCTGCGAGCACCGCGGCGATGTCGTCGATGGTCACCGTGTCGCCCGGCCGCACACCGGCGGGCGCGGCGATGATCCGCGCGGGCTCCTCGTCGTCGCCGAGCGAGCTGAGCACGATGGAAGCGCCGCTGAAGTCCTCGTCGACCGTGTACGTGCTCACCGTCACGACCGTGCGGAGCCCCGCGGCGACGGCCGCCTGCACCCCGTTGCCGCTGTCCTCGATCACCACGGCGTCGTCCACGCCGATCCCGAGCCTGTCGATGGCGAGCAGGTAGATGTCGGGCGCCGGCTTCTTCGCCGGCACGATATCGCCGGCGAACACGCTGAACCGCGCGGCGAGCTCCGGCCCGACCGCGTGCTCGAGCACGGCGCGCACGCTGGGCTCCGCCGACGTGGATGCGACAGCGAGCGCCCATCCAGCAGCGTCCGCCTGCTCCGCGATCCGCCGGATGCCCGGCCGCGCCGGAAGCGCGCCGGACTCCACGAGCTCGGTGTAGATCGCCGTCTTGCGCCTGTGCCAGCGGGCGAGCATGTCCCGCTGACCGTCAGCGTCGGACGGCAGCCCTGTGGCCGCGACGAACTCCGGCGTCAGGATGCTCGCCATGCGCTCCTTGCCTCCGCCGATGAGCACCTTCTGCCGGTAGTCGTCATCGCTCCAGTGCGCGGGGACGCCCTCCTCCTCGAACGTCCTGTTGAACGCGGGGAGGTGTCCGTTCCGCTCGGTGTCAGCAAGCACGCCGTCGCAGTCGAAGATGAGGGCAGGCACGGCTCACCAGGCCTTTCCTGCGCTGCCGAAGGTGTCGGCGAGCCCGGTGGTGAGCGAGACGATGTGCGAGCGCACGTCGCGGAACAGCGAGGGGGGATCCCACTTGTCGTCCGCCTCCGCCTGTTTCAGGAAGGCGAGGTTGGCCTTCATGAACTCGATCTTGAGCGCCGTGGAGATGTTGACCTTCGCGCATCCCCTGGCGATGAGGTCGCCGAACTGCTGCGTTGTCATGCCGCTGCCGCCGTGCAGGGCGATCGGGATGTTCGTGGCCTGCACCAGGTCGGTGACCCGCTCGAAGTCGAGCTCCGGCGTCGCCGAGTACACGCCGTGGGCGTTGCCGATGGAGGGGGCGAACACATCTACGCCGGTCTCGGTGATGAAGCGGATGGCGGTGTCGAGGCTCTGCCTGGCCGGCTCTGTGTCGGCGCCGATGCCGTCCTCCACGCCCTTGATCGCCTCGATCTCGCCTTCGACGTGCGCGCCGTGCCTGCGCGCCTCCGCGACGACCTCGACGGTCTGCCGCTGGTTCTCCTCGACGGTCAACGTGGATGCGTCGAACAGCACAGAGTTCCAGCCGCGGTCCAGGCACTCGGTGATGACGGCACGCTCAGGGCAGTGGTCGAGGTGCAGGGTGACGGGCACGTCGATGTCCTTCGTCATCGCCGTCCACATTGCGAACAGCACGTCGGAGCCGATCGACTTCACCGTCTTCACGGAGGTCTGCACGATGACGGGGGAACGCGCATCCACTGCCCCGGCGAGCACCGCCTCGAGGGTGAGGTCGTTGACGATGTTGATGGCGGGGACGCCGTAGCGTTCCGCGAACGCGCGGTCCACGATCTCCTTCAGCGACACGACGGGCATGGCGACCTCCTCGATCCGCTGCCAGCGTATGCAGGCCGCGCCCGCTGCGGACACGGGGGTCCCCCTACCCGGTAGGTAGGGATCTCCCGCCCACCTCAGTCGCGCTGGGCGCCCAGACCGGCGAGCGCCGTGCGGTTGGCCGCTCCGGTCTTCCGCAGCAGCGAGCCGACGTGCTTCTCGACCGTCTTCACCGAGATGTGCAGTTCGGCCGCGATCTGCTTGTCCGGCCGGCCGAGCTGGATCAGGGCGCGCACCTCCCGCTCGCGCGGGGTGAAGGCGTCGTCCGCTCCTCCCCCGGTCAGCGAGACGCTGTACCTGCTGAGGAACTCCGGGCTCAGCAGCAGATCGCCTCTGGCAGCGGCGACGACACTGCGCGCGATGGCGGCAGCGTCGGCACTCTGCTCGATGAACCCGACGGCGCCGACGCCTGTCGCACCCAGCAGCCTGTCGTCGGCGACGGCCCCGATCAGCAGCACGACCCTCGCCTTCTGGTCGGCCGCACGCAGGTAGGACGTGAGCTGCACGCCGTCGACGTGCGGCAGGTCGAGGTCGGCGAGCACGACGTTCGGGCGCAGCAGGTCGTACGCCTCCACAGCGCTCTCCGCGTCGGCGACCTCCGCCACCACCTGGATCTCCGGCTCGGCCAGGGCGAGCATCCTGACCAGCCCCGACCGGATGACGGCGCTCGCGTGCACAACCATGACCCGCCAGCGCGCGTGCGTCTGCTCGTCGCGCTCCACCGGTCGCACCGGGAGTTCGGCGCGCACCCTGGTGCCCCAGCCTGGCGTCGACTCGATGTGCACCGTCCCGTCGACGTGCTGTGCGCGAGCGGCGAGCCCCTGCAGCCCGAGGCCGCGCAGCGGGCGGCGCGGCGCGTCGGCGAGCCCTGCGACGTCGAACCCGCGGCCGTCGTCGTCCACGATCGCGGTCACGTCGCTCTCCCCGTAGACGATGCCGACCCTGACGGTGGATGCGCCTGCGTGCTCGACGACGTTCGTCAGCGACTCCTGCACGATCCGGAACAGCTGCCTGGCCGTCTCCGCCGCGAGCAGGCCGGGCTCTCCGACGGCGACCAGCTCGGTGCGCAGCCCCGCTGCGGATTCCGCCCAGGCGAGCTCCAGGGCGATCGCCTCGCTCAGCGAGCGACCGTCGAGCTGTTCCGGTCCCAGCCCGAGCACCGTGCGCTGGGTCTCGCTGAGGGCGGAGCGGGCAGCGACGCGCGCCTGGCCGAGGGCGACGGCAGCATCGGCTCCCGTCGCGAGCCGGCGTTCGGCCTCGTCGATGTTGAGCAGGATGTCGGCGAGTCCTCTCCCCACGGTGTCGTGCACATCCCTGACCACCCGTTCGCGCTCGGACGCGACAGCGGCCTCCCGCGCGCGCTGCTCCGCGATGGCGAACAGCCGCGCGTTCGTGATGGCGATGGCCGCGTGGGCGGCGAAGCTCTCCAGCAGGGCGGCGTCTGCGGAGCCGAACCGCCTGGCCCGGTCGCGGCTGAACAGCACGAGCGCCCCGATGATCGCGTCGTTCCAGCGGATCGGCACGCCGATCGTCGCGTGCAGCCTGTCACGGTCGCTTCCGGTGATGTGGCCGCCGCGCACATCGGCGTACTCGTCGAACACGACCGTGCGACGGGCGCGAACGACCTCGCCCGTGACGCCCTCGTCCAGCGGGAAGGTCTGCCCGGACTGGCAGCCGACGCCGAGGTCGGCGTCCTTGCGGTATGTGCCAGCGGTCTCGTCCACGGTGCAGATCGAGCCGCTGTCGCAGTCCAGCAGGTGCAGAGTGTGGCGCAGGATGCGCTCCAGCAGGGGTTCGACGGCGAAATGCCCTGCCAGGTCTCCTGCGAGTGCTGACAGGGTGTCGAACCGGTCTCGGATCGCGTCCGAGCTCGGAGTGTCCTGGTCTGCGGCTTCCTTCATGACGATCCTCGGTGATGTCGTGCCGGGTAGGCGTGCCGAGTTCATCATGCGCCTTCTGGGCGGCGCAGGACAACGTTTTCGCGCTTAGCGGGGCTCCTCCGCCGCGGGCGGCGCCGGCGGGACGGGCGGCGCAGGAGGGGTGGGAGAGGTGGGCGGCACAGGAGGCGCCGGAGGAGCGGGCGGCGGGTCGCTGGGA
This sequence comes from Leifsonia sp. NPDC102414, assembly GCF_044765685.1. Lineage (NCBI taxonomy): Bacteria > Bacillati > Actinomycetota > Actinomycetes > Micrococcales > Microbacteriaceae > Leifsonia > Leifsonia sp. NPDC102414. The sequence continues at coordinate 315,818 of NZ_JBIWKN010000001.1, read as the reverse complement.
TGCTGCGCCGGAGGGAACGGCGGCGGCGGGTCGCTCGGGTGCGGAGCCGCCGGCGGGTCGGCCGGATGCGCGACGGGCGCCTCCCGCCCGCCGTCCGTTCCGCCCTGCATCAGGTTTCGGGCGCGGTTGACGAGCTCGGAGTCCACCAGCACCGAGTAGCTGGTGGCGATCACCTGCATCACCGAGGTGTAGTCGCGGCGGCGCCGGTTGATGGCGTACGACACGATGCCGAAGAGCATCCCGAACCCGGCGCCGATCAGCACGGCGGCGATCACGAACGCGAAACTGACCTGCGGGGAGAAGATGACAAGCAGCAGTCCGAAGAAGATTCCGAGCCAGGCGCCGGAGGCCGCACCGGCCACGGCGACGCGACCCCAGGTCAGCTTGCCTGTCACCCGCTCGACGCTCTTCAGGTCGCTTCCGACGATCGAGACCTTGTCGACGGGGAAGTCGGCACGGGCCAGAACGTCGACCGCCTGCTGCGCCTCCGGGTACGTTTCGTAGGTCGCGACGACCTCTCCCCGCGGCAGCGTGGGGAACAGGGCACGGGTGCGTCCGCCTAGCGGGCTCTGACTGCTCATCGCCCCATTCTTCCATCCGCAGGCTGCTCACGTCTGGAGGGCTTAAGTTATTACCTGTGAGTGCCACCAGAGTGTTCGTCGCCCGTTTGGCCGGGTGCACCGTTTTCGACCCTGCAGGCGACAGGGTCGGCAAGGTGCGCGACGTCCTGGTGGTCTACCGCAAAAGCGATCCGCCGCGCGTCGTGGGCCTGATCGTCGAGATCCCCGGCAAGCGCCGCGTGTTCGTGTCGATCGGTCGCGTGACCAGCATCGGCAGTGGCCAGATCATCACCACCGGGCTCATCAACGTGCGGCGGTTCGAGCAGCGCGGCGGCGAGGTGCGGGTGATCGCCGAGATGCTCGGCCGCAAGGTGGTGTTCGCGGACGGCACGGGCGAGGCGACCATCGAGGACGTCGCGATCGAAGAGTCGTCGACGGGCGAGTGGGCGATCAGCCAGTTGTTCGTGCGCCGCCCGAAGACCGGGTCGTCCCCGTTCGGCAAGGGGCCGACCACCTTCGCCTCCTGGAACGAGGTGCGCGAGAAGCAGGAACGCGGCGAGGCGCAGTCCGCCGAGCAGCTGATCGCGACGTACTCCGAGCTGAAACCGGCCGACCTCGCGAACACGCTGCTCGACCTCCCCCAGCAGCGGATGCTCGAAGTCGCGGAGGAACTGCCGGACAACCGGCTCGCCGACGTGCTCGAGGAGATGCCGGAGAGCGAGCAGGTGCAGATCCTCGCCCAGCTCGACGACGACCGCGCGGCCGACGTGCTCGACCAGATGGAGCCGGACGACGCCGCCGACCTCATCGCGCAGCTCTCCGACGAGCGAGGAGAGCACCTGCTCGAGCTGATGCAGCCGGAGGAGGCGGAGGACGTGCGCATGCTCCTGAGCTACGCACCGGACACCGCGGGCGGTCTGATGACCACGGAGCCGATCATCGTCTCCGCCGACGCCACCGTCGCGGAGGGCCTCGCCCTCATCAGGAGGCACGAGCTCGCGCCAGCGCTCGGGGCCGCAGTCTGCGTCACCCTGCCGCCGTACGAGGCGCCCACCGGGCGATTCCTCGGCGTCGTGCACTTCCAGAGGATGCTCCGCTACCCGCCGCACGTCCGCCTCGGCACCCTGCTCGACCCGAGCCTGGAGCCGGTGACGGCCAACACGTCGGCGGCCGAGGTGTCGCGCATCCTGGCGAGCTACAACCTGGTCTCCGTCCCCGTCGTGGACGACAACCACCGACTGGTCGGGGTGGTGACCATTGACGACATCCTCGACTACCTGCTGCCAGACGACTGGCGAAGTCGCGACGACGAAGACGAGCTCGTGAAACGCGCGCCCGTCTCCGATCAGACCGGCAGTATCCGCATTGTGAACGGAAGGAGGGGCGGCAATGGCACGAGGTAAGCAGGACACCAGACTGGATGCGCCCAAAGGCCTCCGCACGACCGTCATCCCCCGCCGCGGAACGGTCGACAACAACGACCGTTTCGGCCGGTTCACCGAGTGGATCGCCCGCGCGATGGGCACCCCGTGGTTCATCCTCGGGCTCACCGTCTTCGTCATCTTCTGGATGGCATGGAACACGCTCGCCCCCGTCGCCTGGCGTTTCGACTCGATCTCGCTCGGCTTCATCGCTCTGACGCTCGTGCTGTCGCTGCAGGCCTCGTACGCCGCTCCGCTCATCCTGCTCGCCCAGAACAGGCAGGACGACCGCGACAGGGTGCAGATCGAGCAGGACAGGCAGCGCGCTGAGCGCAACCTCGCCGACACCGAGTACCTGGCACGCGAGGTCGTCGCGCTGCGGCTCGCGATCAAGGACATGGCGACGAAGGACTTCATCCGCGCAGAGCTGCGCGCCCTCCTCGACGATCTGGACAAGCGTGAAGACGACAGCGAGCAGGCGCGTGTCTGACCTGCCTGGGACGGTCAGGCGCGCCCTCGGCGGCGTGCTCGACCCCGAGATCCGCAAGCCCATCACCGAGCTCGACATGGTCGGCGACGTCACCGTCGACCCGTCGGGCAACGCGACCGTCTGCGTCAAGCTGACCATCGTCGGCTGCCCTGCTGCCGACACGATCGAACGGGATGTGCGCACCGCCACCGCGAGCGTGCCAGGCGTCACCTCCGTGACGGTCGACGTCACCGTGATGTCGAAGGAGGAGCGCAGGGCGCTCACCGAGAAGCTGCGCGGCGGGAGGGCGTCCAGGGCACAGCAGTTCGGTCCGGACTCGCTCACCAGGGTGTACGCGGTGACCAGCGGCAAGGGCGGCGTCGGCAAGTCGACCGTCACGGCCAACCTCGCCGTCGCGCTCGCGGAGCGCGGCCTGCGGGTGGGGATCGTCGACGCCGACGTGCACGGCTTCTCCATCCCCGGCATCCTCGGCCTCACCGACGCCGACGGGGTCGCGCAGCGCCCGACGCGCGTCGACGACATGATCCTCCCCCCTGTCGCATACGGCGTGAAGGTGGTCTCGATCGGGATGTTCGTCGACTCGCCGTCCGCCGCCGTCGCCTGGCGCGGCCCGATGCTGCACCGCACCATCCAGCAGTTCCTCGGCGACGTGTTCTTCGGCGATCTCGACGTGCTCCTGCTCGACCTGCCACCCGGCACAGGCGACGTGGCCATCTCCGTCGGCCAGCTCCTGCCGAACGCCGAGGTGATCGTGGTGACCACCCCTCAGCCGGCCGCCGCCGACGTCGCGGAGCGCAGCGGTGTGCTCGCCAGGCAGACCGGCCAGAAGGTCATCGGCGTCATCGAGAACATGGCGGGGCTCCCCCAGCCGGACGGCACGGTGCTCGACCTGTTCGGCAGCGGTGGAGGCGCGGAGGTCGCGCGCAGGCTCTCCGCCGGGCAGGACGAGGAGGTGCCGCTGCTCGCCTCCGTGCCGCTGAGCATCCCGTTGCGGGCGGGCGGCGACACGGGTGCGCCGATCGTGGTGACCGACCCGGCGGATGCGGCGGCGGAGGCGATCCGCTCGGTGGCCGACCGGCTCGCCACCAGGGCGCGAGGCCTGTCAGGGCGCAAGCTCGGGATCTCGGTGGTCTGACCAGCGTCAGCTCTCCGTCGGCTCCACGATCCGAGCCAGCAGCTCGATCAGCAGCCGCTCGGTGAGCGGTCGCGGCAGCGCCTCGATCAGCGCCAGGAACGGCGCCAGGTCGTCCGGCAAGCGGGCGCCGGAGGTGTCCTCGCTCGCGCCGGCCAGCCCGATCGCCTGGAGAACGCCCCAGGCGGACTCCGCGTCGAGCTGTCCGGCTGCCTGCCCACCCGCGAGCCCCTCCGCGAGCCCGGGCGGAAGTGCCCCCAGGACCGCGGCCGGGTCGACACGCGGCACGCCGCGCACCTCGTCGGCGGATGCGCGCAGCGCCGCCTCCAACTCGTCCACGCGCTCCTCGGTCACCGGGGTGATCGTGAGGTGCGTGGTGTGCGGGAGGCGCGTGCCGTCCGGCTGCACCAGTCCCGGCTGCAACTGCAGGTGCCAGCCGCGGTGCCCTGCCCTGTCCGCCCAGTGGTGCGGGTCGACCCGGCGCTCGGCGGGAACGGACTCGTCGGTGGCGACGGCGAGCAGCGGCCCGACGGGGTCGCCGACGATCCGCAGCCCATCGATGTCGCCGACGATGTCGGCCAGCGCTCTGGTGGCCCTGCGGCAGGACTCCGCGAGCTCGGCGAACCCGCGCGCCCCGAGGGCCTGCACGATCGCCCACGACGCCGCGAGCGCGCCGGCCGACTTGGAGCCGAGCATCGTCGGATTGACCACGGGATAGCCCGGCCAGCCCGTGGTGGCGAAGTACTGCATCCGCTGCCTGTCCCGTCCGCGCTGCAGCAGCACGCTCGCACCCTTCGGCGCATAGCCGAACTTGTGCAGGTCGGCCGAGATGCTGGTCACGCCCGGCACGCGGAAGTCCCAGAGCGGGAGCGGCGAACCGTCCGCGGCCCGCCAGAACGGCAGGATCCAGCCGCCGATGCACGCATCCACATGGCAGGCGATGCCCTCCGCCGCACAGGCCGCTGCGACCTCCTCCACCGGATCGAGGGCCGCGAGCGGATAGCCGGGAGCAGAGACCACGACGAGCGCCACGTCCGGCCCCAGCCTGTCGACGATGGGGGCGGCGTCCACCACCCCGGTCTCCGGATGCACAGAGATCAGTTCCAGCTCCACATCGAAGTAGTGCGCAGCCTTCTGGAACGCCGCGTGCACGGTCACCGGCGCGACCATCCGTGCCCGTCCCGTTCCTCCCGCCGCCCGCCAGACGTCGCGCGCCGTCTTCACCGCGAGGAGGCACGACTCCGTGCCGCCGGAGGTGACGGAGCCCAGCACGTCGTCTGCGCCGTGCAGCAGTTCGCGTGCGAAGCCGAGCACCTCCCGTTCCATCACCGCGACGGACGTGAACGTGGTCGGGTCGAGCCCGTTGACCGGCTGCACCAGCCGCATCGCCTGCGCGGCGAGTTCGTCCACCTCGGCGAGGCCGGAGTCGTAGACGTAGCTCAGCACCCGCCCGCCGTGGGTCGGGGCGTCCGCGGCCTGAGCGCGGCCAGCCGCCCCAGGATCGCCGCCGAGTCAAACGCGACCATCGATGTCCTCCTTGCGCAGGCGATACCGGGAGAGCGGGAGGAGGCTGAGCGCCACGATCCCCGCTGGGACGATGCTGAAGCCGATCACGATGCCGGCGACGGCGCCGGCGGACTGCACGGCCTCGGGATGCGACGTCGTCGTCACGAAGCTGGAGACGTACCCGGTCAGCGCCAGGATGATCGTCAGCACGGTCGCGCCGAGAGCCATCCCCGTCGTCTCCCCCGCCGTCCACATACCGCCGAACGTCCCTGCCCTTCCCGGCCCGTTGCGCGTGGCGTCGTGCGAGATGACGTCGGGCAGCATCGCCATCGGAAGCGACTGCATCCCCGCGTACCCCGCTCCCACCAGCGCGACAGGCGCATACACCCACGCGCCGGGGAACCAGAGCAGCAGCAGCATCGACAGCGCCGCCACCCCGAACAGGATGCTCGCCGCGACGAAACCGCGCTCCTTGCCGATCCGCCGCGACACCACACCCCAGAGCGGCGTCACGATCAGCGCGGGGCCGATCAGCGCGACGAACAGGAACGTCACGGCGTCCTCGGAGTGCAGCACCCAGGTCGCGACGTAGTTCGCGCCGGCCAGCATCAGCCCGGTGGCGAGCCCCTGCAGCAGGAAAGTCAGCAGCAGCGCGCGGAACGGCTGGCTGTCCCTGAGCACCCGTACGCCTGCCGCGTAGTTGGTGCGCAGCGTCGTCAGCACGCCCACTTTCGGCGGCACGACCGTGGCTGCCGGTCCGCGCGGCGCGACGAACGCCGACACGAGCATCCCCGCCCCGATCACCACCCCGGCCACGAGCGCCATCAGGAAGTACCCTGCGAAGCTGTCGTCGCCGCCGAGGGAACGAAGCGCGGGGCCGCCGGCGCCGAACAGCAGGATCGCGAAGGTGAGGACCACGACGCGCCAGGTCAGCAGCCTGGTTCGCTGGTCGTAGCCGGACGCCAGCTCCGCCGGGAGCGCGATGTACGGCACCTGGAACAGGCTGAACGCCGTCGCCGTGAGCAGGAACGCCAGGAACACCCACACGACGGCCAGCGGCTGCGGCGTTCCGACAGGCACGGCGAAGGTCAGCAGGAAGAAGACGGGGAGCGAGACGGCGCCGAGCACCATCATCGGGCGACGGGACCCCCCGACGGCGAGCATCCGGTCGGACCGGGCGCCGATCACAGGGTCGATCACCACATCCCACACCTTGGCGAGCGTCACCACCAGGCCGGCGACGATCGCGGCGACCCCCAGAGAGTCTGTGAGGTAGTAGACGAGGACGAGGCCGGGGAGGGTGGAGAAGCCACCCGTGCCAAGCGAGCCGATGGCGTAGCGGGTGACCGTCGCGCGCGCGACCGTCTGCTCCGTTGCGATCATTCCCGCATCGTATTGGATGCGGGAGCCGCCAGGTGGATTCGGCTCAGGTGGATTCGGTGTCGAACGGCGGGACGGAGCCGGCCTCGAGCTTGCGCTTGCGCTGCGCGTACGCCGACTCTGTCACCGGTTTGATGGCGCTCTCCGTGACCGTGGCTGCGGCGGCGGGGTCGTCGAGCAACGCCTCACGGATGATCCGGCGCGGGTCGTACTGGCGGGGGTCGAGCTTCTTCCAGTCGACCTCGTCGAACTCCGGGCCCATCTCGTCGCGCATCCTGGACTTGGCGCCGTTGGCGAAATCACGGAGCGACCTGGTGAACTTGCCGAGCTTGGCAGCGTAGGTCGGAAGACGTTCGGGACCAAGCAGAAACGCAGCGATCACCGCCACGATGAGCAACTTGTCGAAAGTCAGACCGAACACGAGACAAGGGTATCGCGGTCGCGCCTGCGGTGACGCTGTGCGTCGGAGCCGTATCCTGGGTCGAGAGAGCATCGGGAGCACTGTGTCTGACAAAGATTCGAATTGGAAGTTCGCCGACGACGTCATCGTCGAGAGCGACGTCATCGCGCGCGCACGCCAGCAGTCGCTCGAACTGGGCATCGAGCCGATCGCCCCGAGCATCGGAGCGCAGGCCGCGATCGTGGTCGCAGCGACGGCGGCGGAGAGCATCGTGGAGATCGGCACCGGCGTCGGCGTCTCCGGCCTGTGGCTTCTCACAGGGGGGACGGACGCGCAGCTCACCTCGATCGACGCGGAGGTCGACCACCAGCAGCACGCGCGCGGCTTCTTCACCGAGGCCGGCATCGCATCCAACCGCGTGCGCCTCATCACCGGCAGGGCACTGGAGGTGCTCCCCCGGATGAACGAGAACTCCTACGACATCGTCTTCGTCGACGCCGACCCCGCTTCGGTGATCGAGTACGTCGAGCACGGGCTGCGGCTCGTCCGCCCAGGCGGCACCGTGCTCGTGGCGCACGCCCTGTGGAAGGGACGCGTTGCAGACCCTGCCGCCCGCGACGACGTCGCGACCGGCTTCCGCACACTCATCACAGAGACCGCGGCGTCCGGCGCCGTCATCGCCGCCGTGTCACCGGCCGGAGACGGCCTGCTCCAGCTCACCAAGCTGACGCCCTAGCGCCGCAGCCGTTCGGCCGCTTCGGAGCGCCATGTGCCCCGGAAACGCAGAACGGGCCCCATCGGGGGCCCGTTCTTCGGGTAGTCGTTCGTGTGCGCTAGGAGGTCGTCACGACGCTCGCGAGAGCATCGTGAAGTTCTTTGGCTTCCGCGTCGTTGACGGAGACGACGAGCCGTCCCCCACCTTCGAGCGGCACCCGCACGATAATGAGCCGACCCTCCTTCACAGCCTCCATTGGCCCGTCCCCGGTCCTCGGCTTCATGGCCGCCATGCAGCTCCCCTTTCGTGGATGTTTGTCTATTATCTGTCATCGGGGCGGACGGGTGGAAATCGAATCCACCCGCGTTCGGGGCGGACAGCCGATCACGGCGGCGACCAGTCCGCTCCGTCGACACCCCACGCCACCGCCAGCCAGCCCACCTGCAGCGCGACGAACAGCACCACCATGCCCACGCGGTACACCCTTCTTCGCGGCAGCGCCATCGCGCCGAGCAGCGGGAAGAGGGGCATGAGCAGCCGGAACGTGCTCGACTGCGGGAAGAACACCGCGAGCAGGTAGAGCGCGTACGCCACGATCCAGAACCGCAGGTCGACCCCGAGCCTGCGCACCCCTGGCGAGAACAGGGCGACGGCGAACAGGGCGAGCACGACGACGAGCACCGCGATGCCGAGCCAGCCGGGCAGCCCGAGCATCGTGTTCGACCACCAGTACGCGCCCTGGAACCACGACGAGAACGGCACGAGGTGCTGGTAGCCGATGTATGGAGCGCGCCAGGCGAGCTCGGTGTCGGTGTACGCCGTGATCGAGCCCGTGGCGAGCGCAGCGATGGCCGGCCACGCCAGCCCTGCCAGCCCGCTGAACACCGTCAGCGACACGCTCAGGATGCGGTCTCGTACCGGGAAGGGATCGCGTCGGCGCACCACCCAGCGGTAGATCACGTGCATCCCGAGCGCCAGGGCGAAGGCGAGCCCGCTCGGCCTGGTGAACGCCATGACGGTGACGACGGGGAACAGCCAGCCGTAACGGCGCTCCACCAGGAGCAGCAGCGCGGTGGCGAGCAGCAGCAGGTACAGCGACTCTGCGTACGCGAGCTGGAACAGCGGCGAGACAGGCGAGACGCAGAACAGCACGACGGCGAACAGGCTGGTCGACGCCGACAGGCCGACCCGCAGCATCAGCCGGTAGAACACGAGCGCCGCCCCTGCGCCGCAGAGCACGGACACGGTGACCGCGGCGGGCGCCCAGGGCATCCTGGTCAGGAACATGACAACGTTCACCAGGCCGGGATAGCCCGGCATGAACGCCCAGGCGTTCTCCGTGACGTGGACGCCGTCGACGGTCGGCAGGCTGGACGGGTAGCCGGAGACGGCGACGATGTTGTACCAGAGCCCGTCCCAGATCGTCGCGAACGAGAAGTAGTCGGGATGCGCGCCCGTCCAGGGGTTCTGCCCCTGCACACTCGCGAAGATCAGCAGCAGAACGGTCGAGACGACCCTGCTCGCCGCGTACACGGCCAGGACGGGCACCCACCACCGCGCCCAGGCGCGCCGGACCGGCCCCGCCTGCTGCGGCGCGTCCAGCTCAGCGGCGGGGAGCACCGGTGAGCCAGGCGCGGAGTCCCGCCTCGACGGCCGTGATCTGGTCGACGGCGACGCGCTCGTCGTCGGCATGCGCCTTCAGAGGGTCGCCTGGGCCGTAGTTGACGGCGGGGATGCCCATGGCACTGAACCGCGCCACATCCGTCCAGCCGTACTTCGGCTTGGCCACCCCGCCGACCGCGGCGAGGAACTCCTGCGCGAGCGGGGCATCCAGCCCAGGGCGGGCGCCGTCCGCGCGGTCGACGACGGTGATCTCGTAGTCGCCGAACAGCTCGTGCATGTGCGCGATGGCGTCCTCCGAGCTGCGCGACGGCGCGAAGCGGTAGTTGATGTGCACCATGCATTCGTCGGGGATGATGTTGCCTGCCACCCCGCCGCTGATGCCGACGGCGTTGAGGCCTTCGCGGTACACCAGCCCGTCGACCTCGACCTCACGCGCCTGGTACGCGGCCAGGGTGTCCAGGATGGGCGTCGCCTTGTGGATGGCGTTCTCACCGATCCAGCCGCGTGCGGAGTGCGCGCGCAGGCCGTAGGTGCGGACCTCGACGCGGAGGTTGCCGTTGCAGCCGCCCTCGACGACGCCGTTGCTCGGCTCGCCCAGGATGGCGAAGTCGCCCTCGAACAGGTCCGGCCGGTTGCGGGCGAGGCGGCCGAGGCCGTTGAGGTCGGCGGAGACCTCCTCGTGGTCGTACCACATCCAGGTGATGTCGATGGCGGGGTCGGTGAGCTCCGCGGCGAGCTTGAGCTGCACGGCGGTGCCCGACTTCATGTCCACGGTGCCGCGACCCCAGAGGTACTGGATGCCGTCGATGGTCTCGAACCTGGTGGGGAGGTTGTCGTTCAGCGGGACGGTGTCGATGTGACCGGCGATCACCGCTCGACGGTCCCTGCCGAGGTTGGTGCGGGCGACAACCGTGTCGCCGTCCCTGATGATCTCCAGATGGCCGAGGCCGCTGAGGGCCTCCACGATGGCGTCTGCCAGTTCCTTCTCGTTGCCGGACACCGACTCGATGTCGCAGATCTGGCGGGTGATGTCGATGGACGAGGCGCTGAGGTCGAGGGGCACCCTACTAATCTAGAGCCATGCCCTCCGACGTTTCCTCCGAATCCGCCGCGCCAGCATCCCCCCGCACCGCCTGGGGCTACGGCCTCGCGACCGTCGCGGGCGACGGCACCGTGCTCGACACCTGGTTCCCGGAGCCGCGTCTCGGCTCGATCCCGGCAGGGCGCGACCGCTGGATCGCACCGGCGGAATTCGAGGCGCTGGCCGTCGAGGACGCCCGCCGCAACGTGCGCGTGGACATCGTGACCGTGGAGATCGACCTGGATGCCGCCCCGGCGTCGACCCCGGATGCGTACCTCCGCCTCCACCTGCTCTCCCACCTCCTCGCCGCCCCGAACACCCTCAACCTCGACGGCGTGTTCGGCCACCTGCCGATCGTGGCGTGGACGAACGCCGGCCCGGTGCATCCCGCTGACTTCTCCCGCCTGCGCCCGCAGCTGCAGCGTGCAGGCATCCACGTGACGGGCATCGACAAGTTCCCTCGCCTGCTCGACTACGTCACGCCGGACCGTGTACGCATCGCCGACGCGTCGCGCGTGCGCCTCGGCGCGCACCTCGCGCCCGGCACGACGGTGATGCACGAGGGCTTCGTGAACTTCAACGCAGGTACGCTCGGCACCTCGATGGTCGAGGGCCGCATCTCGCAGGGCGTCGTGGTCGGCGACGGCTCGGACATCGGCGGCGGCGCATCCATCATGGGGACGCTGAGCGGCGGAGGCACGCAGCGCGTGGCGATCGGCGAGCGCGCCCTGCTCGGAGCGAACTCCGGCATCGGCATCTCGATCGGCGACGACACGGTGGTCGAGGCAGGGCTTTACGTGACGGCGGGCACCAAGGTGGTCGTCGTCGGCGACGCCCCCACCGCGGACGGCGCGCCGCGCACGGTCAAGGCGGTCGAGCTGTCCGGCGTGCCCGGCCTGCTCTTCCGCCGCAACTCCCTCACCGGCGCCGTCGAGGTCCTCCGTCGCGCCGGCGGCGGCATCGAGCTCAACGCCGCCCTGCACGCCTAGAGCCCTCGCTCCCGCTCTCTCCTTCCCCACTCCCCCTCCCGAATCTCCTTCCGAACGGAGATCGGGGGCGACACCCCCAGGAATCTCCTTCCGAACGGAGTTCTCGGCGACGTGTCGCCCGAGATCTCCTGCGTTGGGCTTGAGCAGGAACTCCGGCGCAACACGCCGCCGGTTCGTCCGTCCGAACGGAGAAACCCGGCGCAGCGAGCGGGTTCTCCTTCCGAACGGAGAACCGGGCGCGCGGCACGGTTCTCCGTTCGGACGGAAGCTCGGGACGGATCAGACCAGGGCGATGACGGAGGCGGGGTCTGCGACGATCCTGCCGATGTCGGCGATGAAGCGGGCGGCCTGCTCCCCGTCGACCACGCGGTGGTCGAACGAGAGGGCGAGCGTCAGCACGTCGCGCAGCGCGATGTCGCCGCGGTGCTCCCACGGCTGGCGTCGCACGGCGCCGACCGCGAGGATCGCCGCCTCGCCCGGCGTCAGGATCGGCGTGCCGGCGTCCACTCCGAACACGCCGACGTTGGTGATGGTGATCGTTCCGCCCGACATCGCCTCCGGACTGGTGCGTCCCGCCCGCGCCGTCTCCGCCAGGCTCCGGATGCTCGCGGCCAGGTCACCGAGGCCGAGTGCGTCCGCATCCCGGATCGTCGGCACGACCAGCCCGCGCGGCGTCGCCGCGGCGATCCCGAGATTCACGTAGCCGAACTGCACGATCTCCTGCGCAGCGTCGTCCCAGCTGGCGTTGACCTCCGGCGTTCGGCGCACGGCGATGCAGAGCGCCTTCGCGATCACCGTGAGCAGGCCGGGGCGGCGCTCCTGGGTGTCCGTCCCAGCACGAAGCCGGTCGAGCAGCTCCATCGTCGGGGTGGCGTCGACCGTCAGGAAGACGGTGGCCTGCGGTGTGGTGAAAGCGCTCCGCACCATCGCGTCTGCCGTCGCCTTGCGCACGCCCTTGATCGGGATGCGCGTCTCCCGCGCCCCCGGCACCGCAGAGGGCGTCTCCGCGGACGTTGCCAGGTGTGCGGCGGGCGCGGCGGGCGCAGCCAGGAACGCCTCCACGTCGTGGCGCGTCACCAGCCCCCGCTCCCCCGTCCCAGGGATGCTCGCCAGGTCGACGCCGCGCTCGCGAGCCAGCTTGCGCACGGGCGGCGTCGCCCGTGGGCGCTCACCAGCGACCGTGTGCCGTTTCGTCTCCGTCTGAACGGAGACGGTCACGATTCCGGGGCGGGCGCGTCGCTGCGGCCTCGTGGCCGAGTCGGCCTTCGCCCCATACCCGACGAGGTTCGGTTCCGGCGCGTCTGCCGTGGCAGCCGCATCCACTGCCGGCGCGACCTCTGGCCGCTCGGCCGCAGGCTCCTCCGCCGTCTCCTCCGCCGCTCCGACCTCGAACGCCACGATCCGCTCGCCGACAGCGACGGTCACGCCGGGCTCCACGAACAGCTGCGACACCCGGCCCTCGTACGGGGCCGGCAGCTCCACGAGCGCCTTCGCGGTCTCCACCTCTGCGATGATCTGGTTGAGCTGCACCGTGTCGCCGACCGCGACCTTCCAGCTCACCAGCTCCGACTCTGTCAGTCCCTCGCCCAGGTCGGGCAGGGCGAACTCCTTGACGGTCACAGCTCCTCCACCCCGGTCAGCGAGTTCGGGCGATCCATCGCGCGGTCGACACCGTCCAGGATGCGGTCGAGGTCGGGCAGGTGCGCGCCCTCCAGCTTCGCGGCCGGGTACGGGATGTCGTGCCCTGTCACGCGCACAGGGGCGTGCTCCAGGTAGTAGAAGCAGCGCTCCGTGATGGAGGCGGCGATCTCCGCGCCCATCCCGCCGGACAGCGCAGCCTCGTGCGAGATCACGAGGCGGCCGGTCTTCCGCACAGACTCTGCGACTGTGTCGACGTCGAGCGGAGAGAGCGAGCGCAGGTCGATCACCTCGACGGACAGGCCGTCGTCGGAGGCCGCAGCGGCCGCATCCCGTGCCGTCTGCACCAGCCCGCCGTACGTGACGAGCGTCAGGTCGTCGCCGGGGACCACGACGCGCGCCGTGCCCATGGGGCGGGCGTCCGCCAGGGCTGCGGTCTCGTCGACCTCGCCCTTGACGTGGTAGCGGCGCTTCGGCTCGAAGTAGAGCACGGGGTCGTCGGAGGCGATGGCCTGCTGGATGAGGGTGTATGCGTCCTCCGGGCTCGACGGGCTCACGACGCGCAGGCCGGCGGCGTGCGCGAAGTAGGCCTCCGGCGAGTCGGAGTGGTGCTCAGCAGCCCCGATCCCTCCGGCGAACGGCACGCGGATCGTGATCGGCATCCGCACAGCGCCTGCCGTGCGGTAGTGCATCCGCGCCACCTGGCTGACGATCTGGTCGAACGCCGGGTAGATGAACCCGTCGAACTGGATCTCCACCACCGGGCGGTAGCCGCGGTACGCCATCCCGACGGCTGTGCCCAGGATGCCGGACTCCGCGAGCGGCGAGTCCATCACCCTGCGCGGGCCGAACTCGGTCTGCAGGCCGTCCGTCACACGGTAGACGCCGCCGAGGGTTCCGATGTCCTCGCCCATCAGCACCACGTGCTCGTCGCCTGCCAGCGCAGCGCGGAGACCGGCGTTGATGGCTTTCGCCATCGTGAGGGTGGTCATCGCCCGTCACCTCCGACGAACGTTCTGAGGTAGCGCGAGTAGTGATCGCGCTGGCGGGCGATGCCGGTGTGCGCTTCCGCATACACGTTGTCGAACACGGTCATCGGGTCGGGGTCGGGTAGCGAAACGCAGCCGGCGCGCAGCTCGGCGGCGACACGGTCCGCCTTCGCGGCGACCTGCTCCTCCCGGTCGGCGGAGAGCGCACCTTGCCTGCTGAGGTACGCGCCGACCCGGGCGATCGGGTCTTTCACCTTCCACTGCTCCAGCTCGGCCGGGTCGCGGTAGCGGGTGGGGTCGTCAGCGGTGGTGTGCGGGCCCATCCGGTATGTGACGGCCTCGATGAAGGTCGGGCCGCCGCCGGTCCGCGCCCGCTCGAGGGCCGACCGCATCACCGCGAGCACGGCGAGCACGTCGTTGCCGTCCACCCGCACACTCGGGATGCCGAAGCCGGGAGCGCGCTCGGCGATCGGCCGCTGCGCCTGCAGGGAGACAGGCTCGGAGATCGCGTACTGGTTGTTCTGGCAGAAGAAGATGACGGGAGCGGCGTATGTTGCGGCGAAGATCATGGCCTCGTTCACGTCGCCCTCGCTGGTCGCGCCATCCCCGAAGTAGGCGACGGCGACCGCGTCCGTTCCGTCCGCCTGGATCCCGAGGGCGTATCCGGTGGCGTGCAGCGTCTGAGCGCCGATGATGACCTGCGGGGTCGCCATGTTGATGTCGTACGGGTTCCAGCCGGACTGCGCTGTGCCGCGCCAGACCCGCACCAGGTCGGTGAGCTGAGCGCCGCGGCAGTATGCGACGCCGTTCTCCCGGTAGCTGGAGAACACGAAGTCGTCGGAGCGGAGGGCGCGACCGGAGCCGATCTGCGCGGCCTCCTGACCGAGCAGCGGCGGCCACAGGCCGAGCTCACCCTGACGCTGCAGGGCGGTGGCCTCTGTGTCGATGCGGCGGATGACGACCATGTCCTCGTAGAACGAGAGGAGCTGCTCGTCGCCGATGTCCGAGATCCAGGCGTCGTACCGATCGTCGCTCAACCGCATCCCGTCGGGAGTCAGGAGCTGTACGGTGTCGATGCCGCCGAGACGGAGCTCGCCGAGGTGCACATCGTCCATCCGGCCGTCGTCGTCTGACATCCGGATGCCTGGTTGATTGTCGATCGTCACGGTTCACGCAACCTTCACTCTCACGTCCGGCCCTCGCGCTTGTGGCGCCATGAACCGGCTTCCGGCCTCCTTGCCGGAATTACCGGGAACGTTACGCTTTCGGGTCACCCCGCACAACCATCGGCGTGTCGACCGTGCACAGTGCACCATCCCGGCGTGTCGCCGCGTGCTAGCGTTCACACTATGCGCACTATCGACAGCACCGACCGACGCATCCTCGTGGCCATCGCGGAGGACCCGAGGGCGACCAATGTCTCCCTCGCCGACCGGCTCGGGCTGAGCCGCAACACGGTGCAGTCCCGCGTGGCAGAACTGGAGCGCTCCGGGGTGTTCCTGTCGTTCGACAGACGCATCAGCGCGCTTGCCGCCGGCTATCCGCTCGCGGCGTTCGTGACGGTGCACGTGCATCAGCAGAAGCTCGCGTCGATCGTCGAACAGCTCGCCACCATCCCGGAGATCGTGTCGGCGCACGGGCTGTCCGGCCCGTCCGATCTGCTCGTGCGGGTGGTCTGCACGGACGCGGAGGACCTCTTCCGCATCACGGGCGCCATCCAGGCCGCGGACGGCGTCGAGCGCGCGGAGACCGCCCTCGACATGGGCGAGCTCATCCCGTACCGCCTGCACCCCCTCCTCGCCCGCGACGCCGCCAAATAATCGAGTCCGAAGTTGTTCACGCCCTAACCCGGCGTGTCGCATGAATAGCTTCGGACTCGACTTTTTTGGGGCGGGGACGACGAAGGCCGCCCCGACGGAGTCGGGACGGCCTTCGTCGGGAACGGGACTACTCGCCTTCGGCGGGAGCCGTGGGGCCCTCGCTGGCGGCGTCGCGGCCGTGCGTGTCCGCGTCGTCGGCCTCGGCGAGCACCGGGGCGAGCGACAGCTTGCCGCGGTCGTCGATCTTGGTGATCTCCACCAGGATCTTCTGGCCGACACCGAGCACGTCCTCGACGTTCTCGACGCGCTTGCCACCGGCGAGCTTGCGCACCTCGGAGATGTGCAGCAGGCCGTCCTTGCCAGGAAGGAGCGAGACGAACGCACCGAACGCGGCGATCTTGACGACGGTTCCGAGGAACTGCTCGCCGACCTCCGGGTTGGTGGGGTTCGCGATCGCGTTCACCTGGGCACGGGCTGCCTCGGCAGACGGGCCGTCGACGGCGCCGATGTAGACGGTGCCGTCCTCCTCGATGGAGATGTCGGCGCCGGTCTCGTCCTGGATGGCGTTGATCGTCTTGCCCTTCGGGCCGATCAGCTCGCCGATCTTGTCGACGGGGATCTGGACCGAGATCACGCGGGGCGCGGTCGGGGCCATCTCGTCCGGCTGGTCGATGGCGGCGTTCAGCACGCTCAGGATGGTCGTGCGAGCATCCTTCGCCTGCTTCAGCGCACCGGCGAGCACCGCGGAGGGGATGCCGTCGAGCTTGGTGTCGAGCTGGATCGCCGTGACGAACTCGCTCGTGCCTGCGACCTTGAAGTCCATGTCGCCGAGGGCGTCTTCCGCACCGAGGATGTCGGTGAGGGCCGCGTACCTGGTCTCACCGTCGACCGTGTCGGAGATGAGGCCCATCGCGATGCCTGCGACAGGGGCGCGCAGCGGCACACCGGCGTTCAGCAGCGACAGGGTGGATGCGCAGACGGAGCCCATCGACGTCGAGCCGTTGGAGCCGAGAGCCTCGGACACCTGACGGATCGCGTACGGGAACTCGTCGCGGCTCGGCAGCACCGGCACGAGCGCGCGCTCGGCGAGGAAGCCGTGCCCGATCTCGCGACGCTTCGGCGAACCGACGCGACCGGTCTCACCGGTCGAGTACGGCGGGAAGTTGTAGTGGTGCAGGTAGCGCTTCTTGGTGACGGGCGACAGCGAGTCGATCTGCTGCTCCATCTTGAGCATGTTCAGCGTGGTGACGCCCAGGATCTGGGTCTCTCCGCGCTGGAAGATCGCCGAACCGTGGACGCGCGGGATGACCTGCACCTCTGCGTCGAGCGGACGGATGTCGGTCAGGCCACGGCCGTCGATGCGGATGCCCTCGCGGAGGACGCGTCCGCGCATGACGACCTTGGAGACCGACTTGTACGCCGCGGAGAACTGCGTGAGCGTCTCTGCGGGGAGCACACCGGCTTCGACCTTCTCGGTCAGGGCGACCTTGACGCGCTCCTTGAGGGCGTCGTCGGCGTTCTGGCGCTGGATCTTGTCGGCGATCTGGTAGACGTTGACGAGCTCGTCGTATGCGAGGCCGGCGACGTTGTCGTAGGTCTCCTGCGTGTACGGCAGGAACACCGGGTAGTCTGCGATGTCCTTCGCCGCCTGCTCCGCGACGACGTTCTGCGCGGCGACGAGCTGCTTGAGGAACGGCTTCGCGGCCTCGAGGCCCTGTGCGACGACCTCTTCGTTCGGCTTGGTGGCGCCGCCCTGGATGAGGTTCCAGCTGCCCTCGGTGGCCTCGGCCTCGACCATCATGATCGCGACGTCTTCCTGGCCGTTCTTGTCGGTGATCACGCGACCGGCGACGACGATGTCGAAGACGGCCTCCTCGAGCTGCGACGCCTTCGGGAACGCGATCCACTGGTCTTCAGCTGCACCGTTGCCGGGGATGAGCGCGAGGCGCACCGCGGCGATCGGGCCGCTGAACGGCAGGCCGGAGATCTGGGTCGACATGGATGCGGCGTTGATCGCCAGAGCGTCGTAGAACTCGTCGGGGGCGATGCTCAGGACGGTGATGACGATCTGGACCTCGTTGCGCAGGCCGTCGACGAACGACGGACGCAGAGGCCGGTCGATCAGACGGCAGACGAGGATCGCCTCGGTGGAGGGGCGGCCCTCACGACGGAAGAACGAGCCGGGGATCTTGCCTGCTGCGTACGAACGCTCTTCGACGTCGACGGTCAGCGGGAAGAAGTCGAAGTTGTCCTTCGGGTGCTTGCTGGCGCTGGTCGCGCTCAGCAGCATGGTCTCCTCGTCGAGGTAGGCGGCGACGGCGCCCTGTGCCTGCTGTGCGAGGCGTCCGGTTTCGAACCGGACCGTGCGGGTGCCGAAGCGTCCATTGTCCAGGACTGCTTCGGCGAACTTGATTTCGGGACCTTCCAAGAGGTCTTTCTCCTTTGTTTTACGTCGTCGCCCCGTATGGGCGGCGACTCCTCCATCGGAGCAGGGGAACAGGCAGATCGACACGGAAGTCCTCCGTGTACGTGCGGCTTCCTGCGCACAGGTGGCATCGGCTGTCGTGTGACGTCGAGTGCCTGCGCGCGGTTCTGTGCCCGTCTGGCCATCAGTAGAAATACACGGTTGCGCGATGCGTGCATCCGGATACCACCACCGAGGACCAGCTCCTGCCAGCCTGCTCCGTTTGGTACTCAGTATTGAGTTGCGGTCGGCATACAGCCAACCGCAAGAATCCTAGCAGGTCAGCCCGTCAATCCGGCGGGAAGCGCGAGTGTGGCGCGCGCGGCGTCCGCGAGGGCGTCGCCGTAGGACGGCCCGTACGACGCCGCGTGCACCGCCAATGGATGCAGCTGGTGCAGCGGGATGCGGTCCCGCCAGCCGGCGCGCAGCGGGGCGGCGGCGGCGTAGCCCGCGGTGATCTCGTCCAGGTGCGGGGCGCCGAAGAGGGCGAGCATCGCGAGGTCGGTCTCGCGGTGACCCCCGTGGGCGGCCGGGTCGATGAGGATGCCGCCGCGCGCATCCCACAGCAGGTTGCCGTTCCACAGATCGCCGTGGATGCGCGCAGGCGGCTCCCCGTCGTCTAGCTCGCCGGAGGAGATCCGGTCGACGGCCGCACTGATCACCGGGAGCTGCGATGCCGCGACCCCTCCAGCGTCCACCGCGCTGTCGAGGTACGGCTGGATGCGGTCGCGGGCATAGAACCGTCCCCACGACGCCTCCTCCGCGGAGGGCAGTGGACGCTTGCCGATGTAGAGCGGGCCGTCCCAGCCGTCCGGTGGCGCGCCGAACGCCGCTGCGCCCGCCGCGTGCGTCACCGCGAGCGCCGCGCCGAACGCGCGGGCAGCATCCCCGGACGGGCGGCCGCCGCCGACGCGCTCCAGCACGATCCGGCCGGGGGCGACCTCCACGACGGCAACCACTCGTGCGCCTCCGGATGCTGTCGCGTCGCCCAGCCAGCGCAGCCCTGCCGCCTCTGCCTCGAAGAACTGCTCAGGCGCATCCGGTCTGGACTTCTCGACGGTCTCGGGGCTCATCCCCCGAACATACTCGCGGGTCGCGACGGGGATCGGGACCCGGTCGCGACCCGCGAACCTGCGGCGGCTCAGTCGCCCTGGAACCCGCCGATCATGGAGGCGAAGTCGCCGTCGAGTGCGAACGGGTCCTTCAGCTGCGCCGACCGGTCCGAGGCGCTGACCAGCGCCGCGAGCTCCCCCGCCGCGCGCTCGATGCGATCCGGAAGAGCCTTCACGGTGTCCGCCCCGCTCCCCCAGTCCGCCGACGCCGCATAGACGGAGGTCGGCACGACCACGCTGTGCAGGTAGGTGAACATCGGACGCATGGCGTAGTCGAGTGCGAGCGAGTGGCGGTCGGTGCCGCCTGTCGCGCCGATCAGCACGGGCATCCCGTCCAACGCGGTCGGGTCGAGGATGTCGAAGAACGACTTGAACATCCCGCTGTAGCTCGTGGTGAAGATCGGCGTCACCGCGATCAGGCCGTCCGCTCCCGTCACCGTCTCGATGACGTCGGCGAGGGCGGGGCTGGGGAATCCGGCGAGCAGGTTGTTGGTCACGTCCTTCGCAACATCGCGCAGCTCGATCGTGGTCACCTCGACCTCGATGCCCTGCTCTTCGAGCCTGCGCACCGTCGCCTCCGCGAGCCGGTCGGCCAGGAGCCGGGACGACGACGGCTGGCTGAGGCCGGCGGAGACGACGGCGAGCTTACGGGTGGTCATCACTTCACCCCCGAAACAGTGGATGCGCCGTCGGCGGCTGCCGCGTCCGCGTCGGCGACGAGCTCAGCGGCGTCGCGGTCTGCGACCATCGCGGCGTGGGTGGGGCCGTCCGGCACGTGCGCAGGGCGGTCCTTCGCGAACTCCGTGCGGAGCACGGGCACGACCTCGCCACCGAGGATGTCGAGCTGCTCCAGGACGGTCTTCAGCGGGAGACCGGCGTGGTCGAGCAGCCAGAGCTGGCGCTGGTAGTCGCCGACGTAGTCGCGGAAGCCGAGCGTGCGGTCGATGACCTCCTGCGGGCTGCCGACGGTCAGCGGCGTCTGCGAGGTGAACTCCTCCAGAGTCGGGCCGTGGCCGTACACCGGCGCGTTGTCGAAGTACGGACGGAACTCGGCCACCGCATCCTGCGAGTTCTTGCGCATGAAGACCTGACCGCCGAGGCCGACGATCGCCTGGTCGGGCGTGCCGTGACCGTAGTGCTCGAAGCGCTGGCGGTAGAGCGCCACCATCTGCTGGGTGTGCGATGCCGGCCAGAAGATGTGGTTCGCGAAGAAGCCGTCGCCGTAGTACGCGGCCTGCTCGGCGATCTCCGGGCTGCGGATGCTGCCGTGCCAGACGAACGGGGGCACGTCGTCGAGCGGACGCGGGGTGGACTGGAAGCCCTGGAGCGGGGTGCGGAACTTGCCATCCCAGTCCACGAAGTCCTCTGTCCACAGCCGGCGCAGCAGCGCGTACTTCTCGAGTGCGAGCGGGATGCCCTGGCGGATGTCCTCGCCGAACCACGGGTACACGGGGCCGGTGTTGCCTCGGCCGAGCGTGAGGTCCATCCTGCCGCCGGACAGGTGCTGCAGCATCGCGTACTCCTCGGCGATGCGCACAGGGTCGTTGGTGGTGATCAGCGTCGTGGCGGTCGACAGGATGATGCGGCTGGTCTTGGCGGCGAGGTAGCTGTTGATGGCGACAGGGCTCGACGGGAAGAACGGCGGGTTGTGGTGCTCACCCATCGCGAAGACGTCGAGGCCGACCTCTTCCGCGTGCTGGGCGATCGTGAGGACGTCCTGCAGACGCGAGGCGTCGGTCGGCGTCTGACCGGTGGTGGGGTCGGTGGTGATGTCGCCGACACTGAAGATTCCGAACTGCATTTCCGCTGCTCCTATTTCAATGCGTTTGCATGGATATCGTCATCAACGGAGGGGATGGCCTTCCTATTCCCGCGCCGTCTCTGCCAGACGGCGAGCGCGACGATCCCGACGCCGATCACCGTCCCTGCGGTGTTCGCGACGATGTCGTGCACGTCGCTGTACCTGGTCGGCAGGAAGAGCTGGACGAACTCGATCGTGCAGGTCGCCGCGAAACCGATGATGAGGGCGATCCACCACCTGCGCATCCCGAGCAGCAGCGTGAACAGCACGCCCATCGGTACGAACATCGCGATGTTCGCGGTGAACTCGACGCCGCTGTACGTGACCCACGAGGTGGGAGGGAAGCGGCCGATCTGGGCGATGACGTCGCGGATGAAATGGTTCTGCGCAGAGTCCTGCGGCTGCGGCGACATGGTGATCCAGGCGACGGCGAGCAGATACACCACCGTGACGACGATGAGGACGGGATGGCGGCGGAGCATACCCCTATGCTGGCGCACGCCGACGGGCGGCGCACACCAGGGGCCTCCGCGCCAGAATGAGTGCATGACCAGCGCCTTCCGCATTCCGATGACCGGCCGCGCCACGAACGAGCCCCACCGCGTCTCGAGTCCGCTCGAACTGCTCTTCGACCTGACGTTCGTGGTCGCCATCGCCCAGGTCGCAGCCCAGCTCGCGGAGGCGACGCTGGGCGGGCATCTCTCCAGTGACATCGGGCCGTATCTGATGGTGTTCTTCGCGATCTGGTGGGCGTGGATGAACTTCACCTGGTTCGCCTCCGCGTACGACACCGACGATGTGCCGTACCGGATCACGACGCTCGTGCAGATGGGCGGCGTCCTCGTGCTCGCTGCCGGTGTGCCGAGCGCGTTCGGCGGCGGCGACTTCACGGCCATCACGATCGGCTACCTGATCATGCGCGTCGGGCTGGTGAGCCAGTGGATCAGGGCCGGGATCGAGCATCCGCAGGGCAGGGCGACGGCGTTCCGCTACGCAGCCGGCGTGGCTGCGGTGCAGGTGCTGTGGGTGTCCAGGCTGTTCCTGCCGCCGGAGACCGGAGTATGGACCTTCCTGATCGCGGCGGCGCTCGACCTCTCCGTGCCGATCTGGGCGGAGCGGACGGGAAAGACCTCGTGGCACCCGCACCACATCGCCGAGCGCTACGGGCTGTTCACGATCATCGTGCTCGGCGAGTCGGTGTCGGCGTCGGCGATCGGAGTGCAGCACGCGCTGGAGGCCAACGGCGTCTCCGTCACACTGGTGGTGATCGCCTCGGCCGGACTGGTGCTGCTGTTCGCGCTGTGGTGGCTGTACTTCCTGGAGCCGGCGGCGGAAGGGCTGAGCACGCGGCGCGGCCGATCGTTCTACTGGGGCTACGGGCACTATCTGGTGTTCGCCTCGCTCGCAGCGCTCGGTGCCGGCCTGGAGGTGGCGGTGCAGCGCGGCTCGGAGGGAGGCGCTGCGGTGTCGGACGCGGTGGTGGAGTACGCGGTCGCGGTGCCGGTCGCGGTGTTCCTGCTGCTGCTGTACGTGCTGCACAAGCCGCTGGTGGACGAGGTGGTGGTGCGGCCGTTGAAGACCGGCATCGCCGTGGTGCTGCTGCTCGCGCTGCCGCTGGCGTCGCCGCTGATCGGCCTGCTCGGTGTGGTGATCGGCGTCGCCGTCGTCGCGTCGGCGCTCGTCGCCGCGACCCTCGTCGACCGCGCGGTCGTCGCGCGCACCGCCTAGCCGCTTCCCCGCCTTCGCCGCCTTCGCCGCACGACTCGTGCGAAACGTGCGGTCACCGCCTCCGCGACCGCGCTTACGGCACGAGGCGTGCGGCCGACGCGACAGCGGATGCGGCAGGCAGCCGCGAGCGCGCCGTGCGCACGATGCCGACACAGATCAGTCCCTGCGCGGCCAGATAGCTGAGCATGATGAGGAAGTCGATCTGCCACAGCGCGAACCCCGGGAGGAACCGGTCGAGGCCGAGCAGGCTGTCCGAGACGACGAAGCAGGCAGCCCCCACCGAAATCCAGCGGTTGCACGCGCTCCCGGATGCGCCGAGCGCCACGAGGGCGAGCCCGTACGCCGCGAGGGGCGCCAACAGGGCGCCCGCGTGCGGGGCGAGCACAGCGAGCAGGGCCGCGAACCAGGCCAGGTAGAGGACGCTCCACCAGCGCGGACGGCGGAACCGCATCCGCCGCCAGAACAGCACGACGTATGCGAGGTGCCCGAGCAGGAAGAAGCCGAGGCCGATCACGAAACCGGGGCCGGCATCCATCAGCGAGACGTCGCCCAGCCAGCCGAACAGCACTGCGAGCGACCCGAGGAGTGCCACCTCGCCGCGCCGGACGGGAAGCGCCCAGAGCAGGCACACCAGCAGCACGGGCATCAGCAGCGGCTTCGTGACGGCGACGAGTGTCGCCGCGCCCGCGAGCACACAGACGAGATGGACGACGCTGACGACGATGTACGGCACGAACCGAGAGGCCACGCGACGACTCTAGCGGCCGCGACTCGCCCAGGAACGACGAAACGGGCCGCCACCCCGGAGGGTGACGGCCCGTTCGTAAGAAGCTCGCGGTTTCAGCGATGAGCTGCTACGCGCGCGACTCCTGCGTTATCGACGGAGGCCGAGACGCTCGATCAGCGAGCGGTAACGGGCGATGTCGATGTCCGACAGGTAGCCGAGCAGGCGGCGACGCTGACCGACCAGGAGGAGCAGGCCACGACGCGAGTGGTGGTCGTGCTTGTGCTCCTTGAGGTGCTCGGTGAGGTCCTTGATCCGCTTGGTCAGGATTGCAACCTGAACCTCGGGGGATCCGGTGTCACCGGGGTGGGTCGCGTACTCTTCGATGATCGCCTTCTTGACGTCTGCATCAAGTGCCATAGAGGTGATCCCCTTTCTCTCGTTGCGCGGTGCCCGATGGCCGAATGCCTGGGCTCTCTTTATCCGCGGCCGTTAGACGGCAACCTGGAAAGCTTACCAGACCAGCGGGGATGCGCCCCGCGCGCGAACGGGACCGACGGCCTGTCCTGAGGACACCCGCCCGGAGTAACGTGCGGCATATGAAGGCACTCCAATATCGTGAGATCGGTTCCCGCCCAGAGGTCGTCGAGATCCCCGACCCGCAGATCGGCCCAGGCCAGGTGCTGCTGAAGGTCACCGCCGCCGGAGTCTGCCACTCCGACGAGTTCATCATGGGCCTGCCGGCCGACCAGTACGTCTACGGCATCCCGCTCACCCTCGGCCACGAGGGCGCCGGCGTCGTCGAGGCTGTCGGCGACGGGGTCACCGGCGTGAAGAAGGGCGATGCGGTCGCGGTCTACGGTCCGTGGGGCTGCGGCCGCTGCCTGATGTGCGCCCAGGGCAAGGAGAACTACTGCCTCAACGCGCAGGCGGAAAGCATCCGCCCTCCGGGGCTCGGTTCCCCTGGCTCGATGGCCGAGTACCTGGTGGTCGACAGCGAGCGCCACCTGGTTCCGCTCGACGGCCTCGACCCCGTGGCGAACGTGTCGCTCACCGACGCCGGGCTGACGCCGTACCACGCGATCAAGAACTCGCTGCCGAAGCTCGGCGCGGGCACGACGGCCGTCGTGATCGGCACCGGCGGGCTCGGCCACGTCGGCATCCAGATCCTCCGCGCGATCTCCGGGGCGACCGTGATCGCCCTGGACGTCAACCAGGAGAAGCTCGACCTGGCGATGGCGGTCGGCGCCCACCACGCGCTGCTGTCCAACCAGGATGCGGTGGCGAGGGTCCGAGAGCTCACCGACGGACGCGGTGCGAACGCGGTCTTCGACTTCGTCGGCGTCCAGCCGACCGTCGAGCTCGCCGGAGCGATGGCGGCGACAGAGGGCGACGTGACGATCGTCGGCATCGGCGGAGGAGCGCTGGCGGTCGGATTCGGACGCATCGCATACGACGTCGCCGTCCGCACCCCGTACTGGGGTTCCCGCGCTGAGCTGATCGAAGTGCTCGACCTGGCCCGCGCTGGGTCCATCGAGGTGGAGATCGAGACGTACTCCCTGGACGAGGCGCCGAAGGCGTACGAGCGGCTGCACGAGGGGAAGATCCGCGGCAGGGCGGTGATTCTGCCGAACGGCTGAGCGACAGAACCCGAGCGCGTCGCCTGGGGTCAGCCGCCGATGGCGGCCAGCGCCTCGGCGACGACGGAAGCGGGCTCCTGGTCGCTGTTGGCCGCCCACCAGAGGAGGGCGGAGAACGACGCGGCTGAGAGCGCGTCGGCGAGCACGCTCGCGTGCAGGCCGCTGGGCTCCGACGCCGTGCGGCGGGCGATGAAGGCCGCGAGCACGTCCCTGTTGAGCGCGAGCCTGCCGAGGCCGAACGCGATCAGGGAGTCGTCGGAGCCGATCAGCAGCAGGCGCCGCCTGGTCGCCTCGATGCGGTCGGGCGGCATGTCGAGCGAGCGGGCGATGGCGCGGCGCAGCACGGAGGCGGTCGGTTCGTCGGGCGTGGCCGCATCCAATTCTGCCCTGGTGCGCTCGACGACCGGCTCCATGCCGCCCCAGACCAGCGCCGGCTTGCTCGGGAAGTAGCGGAACAGCGTGCGCCTGCCGATCCCCGCGATGCGCGCGATGTCGTCCATCGTGGTGGCCTCGTAGCCGTGCTCGGCGAAGTGACGGAGGGCGAGCAGGGCGACCTCGTCCGGGTCGACGTCGACCGGGCGACCGCGGCGGCGGGGGCCCGATTCGGCTGCTGGCGAATTCACATCTCCCATTATGGCACCGAGTGCTATAAATACATCGACGCCCACCTCGAGCGCCACACACGACACAGGAGATTCTGGAATGAGCACAAACGATTCCGCTCGCTTCGCAGGCAAAACCGCCATCGTCACGGGCGCCGGCTCCGGCATCGGGAGGGCGACGGCGCTCCGCATCGCTTCGGAGGGCGGCCGCGTCATCGCCAGCGACATCGCCCCCGATCGTCTGGAGGCGCTCACCGCCGAGCACCCCGACCTCGACCTGGTGACCGTCGCGGGCGACGTCTCCAGCGAGGAGACCATCGCGGAAATCCTCGCCGCCGCAGGCGGACGCGTGGATGCGCTCGCCAACGTCGCGGGGATCATGGACGGCTTCCAGCCCGCCGCCGAGATCGACGACGCCACCTGGGACCGCGTCCTGAACATCAACATCACCGCGATCATGCGACTCACCCGCGCCGTGCTCCCTGTGATGCTGGAGGCGGGCTCCGGCTCGATCGTCAACGTCAGCTCCGAGGCCGGCCTCCGCGGCTCGGCGGCCGGCGTCGCGTACACCACGTCGAAGCACGCCGTCGTCGGGTACACCAAGTCCACCTCGGTCTTCTACACGCCGAAGGGCATCCGCACCAACGCGGTCGCGCCCGGCCCGGTCGCCACCAACATCGAGGCGCCGTTCCGCTCGGAGTGGGCCGGCCAGCGCCTCGGCCCGCTGATGCAGACCATGGTGCCGCCGGTCGCGCAGCCGGAGCAGCTCGCCGCATCCATCACCTGGCTGCTCAGCGACGACTCCGCCAACGTCAGCGGCGTCGTCCTCGCGTCGGACGGCGGCTGGTCGGCGATCTGAGCCGGTCCACCGCCTGAGCGCCGCGTCAGCCGCGCGTGCTCGCCCGCGCCACGGCGCGCGCGAGCACGCGCAGGCCGTCCGGCACGTCGTCCGGCGCGATCGCGCCGAAGCCCAGCATCAGGCCGGAGACCGGTGCTGCGCCGATGCCGAAGCGCGCGATCGACTGCACGGAGACACCGGATGCGGCAGCCTCTGCTGCTGCACGGTCGGAGTCGAACGCCGCGCCGTCCACCGGCAGCAGGCAGACGTGCAGGCCGGCCACCGATGGCACGGCACGCAGCGTCCCGCCGAGCTGCGCCTCCGCCTGCTCCAGGATCTGGCGCTGCCGCATCCCGTAGTGTTTCGTGGCCTGACGGACGTGCCTGGCGAAGCCGCCGGAGTCGATGAAACGCGCCATCGCCGCCTGGGTCACGTGGTCGTTGTGCCAGTCGGTGAGGCGCTTCGCGCTGCGCAGCGCGGGCAGCAGCGACGGCGGCGCCACCAGGAAGCCGAGCCGGAGCGCCGGCAGCATCGTCTTGGAGAAGGTGCCGACGTAGACCACCCTCCCCTCGGTGTCGAGGCGCTGAAGCGGGTCGAGCGGGCGGTCAGCGTATCGATACTCGCTGTCGTAGTCGTCCTCGACGATCACGGCGTCGTGCTCGCTCGCCCAGGCCAGCAACCTCGTGCGGCGTTCGAACGAGAGCACGCC
Organism: Leifsonia sp. NPDC102414; assembly: GCF_044765685.1. NCBI lineage: Bacteria > Bacillati > Actinomycetota > Actinomycetes > Micrococcales > Microbacteriaceae > Leifsonia > Leifsonia sp. NPDC102414. The sequence continues at coordinate 288,456 of NZ_JBIWKN010000001.1, read as the reverse complement.
GCCGAGCGGGAACTGGTGCGACGGCGTCACGTACACGAGTTTCGCGGCCGGGGGCAGCGCATCCACCCGGATGCCGTCGCCGTCGACGGGCACCGGCACGACCTGCGCCCCCATCGTCTCGAACAGCTGGCGCACCGGTGGATAGCCAGGGTCTTCGACCGCGACCGCGTCGCCGGGTTCGAGCAGCACCCGGCCGATCAGGTCGAACGCCTGCTGCGCCCCGCTCGTGATCAGGATGTCGTCGGCCAGCGCATCCACCGAGCGTGCAACCCCGAGGTGCCTGGCGAGGGCATCCCGCAGCCGCTGCAGCCCCGACGGGTCGCGGTAGTGGCCGGAGCGCAGGATGCCGCCGCGCAGCTCGGCGGCGACGAACCGGCGCCACGACTCGGCGGGGAACAGCGCGGGGTCTGGGGTGCCGACGCTGAAGTCGTACGCGATCGGCAACGGCTCCGACCACAGCGGGTCTTGGATGTTCGCCCACCGCTCGACGGGACGCGCTGCCGTTCTCTCCCCGCGCGCGGCGGACCCGGTCGGCTCGGCGGTCGGCGCAGATACAAACGTTCCAGAGCCCACCCGCGCGCTGAGGTAGCCCTCCGCGGTGAGGCGCTCGTACGCCGTCGCGACGGTCGTGCGCGAGACGGACAGCCGCTCAGCGAGCTCTCTCGTGGCCGGGAGGCGCTCGCCGTGCCGGAGCCGCCCGTCGAGCACGGCGTCGCGCAACTGCCGGTAGATGCGGTCGGCGCGGTCTCCCCTGCCGCCGATCTGCACGTGGACGTCCACGAGAACCCCCGAGATTGGCCTGATCGGAATGTGCTGGATTGGAGCTTACACGCGGCCATTGACGTTTTTAGGCTGGGCACATGACAGAACGAATCGACATCTCCTCCGTCGTCCCCGACGGCTACCGCAAGGTCATCAACCTCGACGGCTACGTCGGCCAGCACGTCGAGGAACCTCTCGGCGACCTCATCAAGCTCCGCGCATCCCAGATCAACGGATGCACGTTCTGCGTCGACATGCACTCCGTCGACCTGCAGGCGGGCGGCTATCCCCTGCGCAAGGTGTTCTCGGTCATCACCTGGCGCGAATCGGAGTGGTTCAGCGAGCGGGAACGGGTCGCGCTCGAGCTGACAGAGGAGGTCACGCTCATCCAGGGCGGCGTCTCCGACGACCTCTACGCCAGGGCGCTCGCCGAGTTCGGCGCGGAAGCGCTGGCGAACCTGCTGCTCGCCATCGCGACCATCAACGTCTGGAACCGCATCGCCATCCCGACCCTCATGCACCCGCCGGCGCTCTGACCGGAGCCCACACGCAGAAGGTGCGGTGCGGACGAGCCGCACCGCACCTTCTGGATGAATCGTGCGCTGGTTTAGGAGACGCCGAGCAGGTCGATCACGAAGATGAGCGTCTTGCCGGAGAGCGGGTGCCCTCCGCCTGCCGGGCCGTACGCCTGCGCGGGCGGGACGGTGAGCTTGCGACGGCCGCCGACCTTCATGCCGGGGATGCCGTCCTGCCAGCCCTTGATGAGGTTGTTGAGCGGGAAGTTGATGGACTGCCCGCGGCTCCAGGAGGAGTCGAACTCCTCGCCGGTCTCGTACTCGACGCCGAGGTAGTGCACGTCCACCTTGGAGCCTGCTGTCGCCTCCGGGCCGGTGCCCTCGACGATGTCGACGATTTCGAGCGCCTCGGGAGCCGGGCCGTCGGGGGCGTCGACTTCGGGCTTCTGGTTGGTGTTTTCTGCCATGCGTCCATCCAACTGGCTGGGCAGCCCCGCGTCAAAGTCCGTTCTCTGAGAGCGCATGTCCGAAATCCGCTCTTGCGCTCGCCCGGGATGCGGAGCACGCTGTAGGTAGATCACAAGATCAACTCGTCGCCCGGGAGAGTCGCAGGCATCGCCGCACCACCGGGCGTCGAGTCTTTAACAGCCGGGCTCGGTGTGAGATTCTGACGCTATGAGTTCTCCCGCCGGCCTGGACAGCGCCGATGTCCGCATCCACAACCTGGGGCTGCTGATGCGCCGGCTGGTCGACGGACCGAGCTCGCGCAGCGAACTGGCGGCGGCGGTCGGGCTATCCCGCGGCACCGTCACCGCGCTGGTCGATGTTCTGAGCGACGCCGGGCTGGTGCGCGAGTCCTCGGTGGTCGCCTCTGGCACCGGCCGCCCCCGGACGATGCTGACGCTCGCGGCGGACGGGTTCGCGTTCGCCGCTGTGCAGCTCGACGCCGACCAGGCCATCTTCCTCGCCCACGACCTCGCCGGAGAGGAGCTGGTGCGCGTCGCAGAGCATCACGGTCGGCCGATGGGCGACCCCGATGCGGTCATCGATGTCGCCGCACACGTCATCGGCGCAGGGCTGGATGAGCTGGACAGCCTCGGCCGCGCTCCGGTCGGGCTCACGGTCGTCGTGCTCGCGCCGGTCGGCGGGGAGCCGCGCATCGTCCTGGCCGACACGGACCTCGGCTGGGGACAGGTGGATGTGCTCGGGATGCTCCGCACACGCGAGCCGCGCCTGCCCGCCGACGCGCTCCTCAGCTCCGACGAGCCCGCCGCGCTCGCCGAGGCGCAGTTGCTGCCTGGCGAGCGTTTCGTGCTCTACCTCAAGAGCAACAGTGGAATCGGCGGCGCATACCTCGCGGACGGCGCGTTCGTCCAGGGAGCGCACGCGCTGGCCGGGGCCGTCGGACATCTCCCCGTCGACCACGACGGCCTCCCCTGCGCCTGCGGGCAGCGCGGGTGCCTCGTGAACGTCGCCGGTCCAGACGTGGTGCTCGCAGCCGCAGGAATGGCGGACGTCCGCGACCGCGACGGCCTCACCGCCGCCCTCGCCGCGTTCGTCGAGCGCGTGCGCGCTGGAGAGCCAGCTGCGACCGCAGCGTTCGCCTCCGCCTCGGTGTGGATCGCCAGGACGATCGCGATCCTCCGGATGACGCTCGACCCGTCCGTGATCGTGCTGGGCGGCTACTGGGCCGACCTGTCGCAGCAGATCGCGGAGGCGACGACGCCGCGACTGCGGCTCGGCGTCGACGGGGCGCTCGCCCCCACACCCCCGATCGTCGCCGGCCGCCTCGGTGCGGACGCCGCGCTGCTCGGCGCACTGCACCAGGCCAGGGATGCGGCCATCGCCGACCCCCTGCGCCTCGCCGCACGCTGAGGCCGACAGGAGAGCCGCAGGCGAGCCGCCTCGCCCCCTCCGTTGCCGCCCCTCCCTATCGCAGTCGAATCGCGATAATTCGACCCTTGAATTAACTAACCGTCTTCGCCATACTCATTACCGAGCGACGCATGGTTTTCGCGCCGTCCGGCTTCCCCAGCCGCACCGACTCAACGAAGAGGAGTGTTGTGCCTACTCAGAACCCCGCGTTCGATCCCGTCGTCGAACCGCCAGAGCCCTCCCAATCCGCCGCAGCAGCAGCCGCGACAGCAGCAGCCGCGACAGCAGCGCCGACCCCCGCCGCCTTCCCCACCGCGACCTCCCCCACATCCCGCACATCCACCGCCTCGTCGCCGAGCGCCACCCGCCGCCTGCTGCCGTCGCTCGCCGTCACCTCGCTCGTGCTGTTCGCGACATACTCCGGCCTGATCGCCGTGCTCCTCCCCAACCAGGTGCAGGACATCGACCCGGCGAACAAGGTCGGCAACCTCGCCATTGTGACCACCGTGTCGTTCGTCTTCACACTGTTCGCCCAGCCCATCGTCGGCGCGTTCAGCGACCGGACGCGGTCCCGCCTCGGCCGGCGCGCTCCGTGGATGATCATCGGCGCCGCGGTCGGAGCCGTCTTCCTCGCCGGGCTGGGATCGCTCAGCTCGATCGTCTGGATCACCGTGTTCTGGGTCATCATCCAGGTGGCCCTCAACGCTCTGCAGGGGCCGCTCAGCGCGATCACGCCCGACCGCTTCCCGCGCAGCCGCCGCGGTGTCGCCTCCGCGATGGTCGGCGTCGGCACGATGGCGGGCGGCACGATCGGCGTGCTCGTCGCCGGGCAGCTCGCCGCGAACGTGGGCGTCGGCTACACCGTGTTCGGGGCGGCGGTTCTCGTCCTCACCCTCGCGTTCGTGCTGCTCAACAGGGACTTCTCGAGCAAGGACGCCGTGCATCCGCCCTTCAGCTCGAAGCAGTTCCTGTCGGGGTTCTGGATCAACCCGCGCACCAATCCGGACTTCGCCTGGGCGTTCGCGGCGCGCTTCCTGTTCATCCTCGGCTACTTCGTGACGTTCGGATACCAGCTCTTCATCCTCACCGACTACATCGGGATGTCCATCGGGCAGGCCAACTCGACGATCGGGCTGCTCAGCCTGGCGTCGCTGGTGACCACCGTCGTCTCCATCTCCCTCGCCGGCTGGCTGAGCGACAAGCTGGGCAGGCGCAAGGTGTTCATCTACGCCGCCAGCGCGCTCATGGTCGTCGGTCTCAGCATCCCGCTGATCGCGCCGAACGTGACAGGGATGCTCGTGATGAGCGCCGTCAACGGCTTCGGCTTCGGCCTGTACATGGCGTGCGACACCGCGCTGATGACCGAGGTTCTTCCCGGCGGCGGCACCGCGGCCGCGAAGGATCTCGGCATCCTGAACATCGCGACGAACATCCCGCAGGCGCTCAGCCCCACCATCGCCGCCGTCCTGATCGGCGCCGCGGGCGGCTATCCAGCCCTGTTCATCTTCGGCATGGTGGCCGTCGCGCTCGCGGCTCTCGTGCTCATCCCCATCAAGAGCGTCCGCTGAGAAAGGACACGACCCCCATGTCGACAACACAGACCACCCAGCCGACCGCCCCAGAGGCCGACACGACAGCAGGGCGCGTCCGCGGGCTCTGGCGCGACGGCTCTGCCGCCTTCCTCGGCATCCCGTTCGCCGAGGCACCGATCGGCGACCTCCGCTTCGCGGCTCCCGTCGCGCACGCGCCGTGGGACGGCGTGCGAGACGCGACCGCGTACGGCGCCACGCCGCAGCGCGCCGCGCTCTCGGAGATCACCCTGATCCCCGAGCCGTCGTACCCCGGCGACTCCACGCTCAACGTGAACGTCTTCACACCCGCGCCAGGCGACCGGGATGCGCGGCTGCCCGTCCTCGTCTACATCCACGGCGGCGGATTCATCGCCGGTTCCCCGGCGAGCCCCTGGTACGACGGCGCCGCCTTCAACAGAGACGGAGTGGTCACCGTGTCCGTCTCGTACCGGCTCGGCTTCGACGGGTTCGGCTGGATCGAGGACGCCCCGCAGAACCGCGGCATCCTGGACTGGTTGCTCGCACTGGAGTGGGTGCGCGACAACATCGCGGCGTTCGGCGGCGATCCGGCGCTGGTGACGATCGCCGGCCAATCGGCAGGCGGCGGCGCCGTGCTCACCCTGCTCGCCGTCCCCCGGGCCTCCGGGCTGTTCCAGCGTGCCATCAGCATCTCCGGCGCCACCAGCGATCTGCCCGTCGCCGAAGCGGAGACGTACGGCCGACGGCTGGCCGAGCTCGGCGGCGTGCCGCCCACCAGGGCGGGGCTCTCCTCGCTCGACGAGGCGACTGTCCTCGGCCTGCAGGCGCAGCTCGCGTCTCCAGCGCCCGAGCCAGGCACAGAGGAGGATCCGCTCGCCGGTCTCGTCCAGCTCGCCTCCGGCGGCCTTGTCTGGGGCCCTGTCGTTGACGGGGAACTGCTGCCGCAGAGCGTCGCAGACGCCATCCGCTCCGGCGTCGGCGCCGACAAGGAACTCGTGCTCGGTGCCACGGACAACGAGTTCAACATGGCGCTGACGGCGCAGCGGGATGCGCTGGCCGCCGTGCCCGCCGCCGCCGTCCTCGGCAGATTCGGCCTCGCCGAGGAGACCGTCGTGGCCTACGTCGACGCCAACGCCGGTCGCGACACGGCAGACATCCTCGGCCAGTACATCACCGACCGGATGTTCCGCACGACGGCGCTGACGCTCGCCGCAGAGCGGGCGGAGACGGGCGCACCCACCTGGCTCTACCGGTTCGCCTGGCCGTCCCCGACCATCGGAGGCGCGTGCCACTGCCTGGACATGCCGTTCTTCTTCGACTGCCTGGCGGCCGAACGGGTCGAATACATCGCAGGGGCGAACCCTCCGCAGTCGCTCGCCGACGACGTGCACGGCGCAGCGGTGTCGTTCATCGTCGACGGAGACCCTGGCTGGACGCCGTTCGACACGTCTTCTGAGGCGGCGCGGGTGTTCGACGTGCCGTCTCGCACGGCAGAGCACGCGTACGCGGACGTGGAGGTGCTGCTGCCCGCGGCGGTGCGCTGACGCGCATCCGCTGCGGCCACCTGCTGTCCGGCGGACGGGTCAGCCGAAGACCTTGCCAGGGTTCAGGATGCCGAGCGGGTCGAAGACCGACTTGAGCTTGACCTGCAGGTCGTAGGAGTCCGGGCCGAGCTCATCGGCGAGCCAGCGGCGTTTCAGGACGCCGACACCGTGCTCGCCGGTGAGCGTTCCCCCCAGCTCCATCGCCGTGCGGAACAGCTCGTTGGCCGCCTCCCACACCACGGGAGGCACTTCGGCGCCGGAGTACACGAAGTTCGGGTGCAGGTTGCCGTCGCCGGCGTGCGCAACGGTCGGGATGGCGACGCCGTGCTTCTCGGAGATGCGCTCGATGGCGGCGAACATCTCGGGCATCCTGGATCGCGGAACAGAGACGTCTTCGATGAGCACCTCCCCCGTCGCGGCGAGCGCCGGATGGAAGGCGCGGCGGATCGCGAGTAGCCGCTCGCCCTCGTCAGCGTCCGCGGAGACGCGCACGGCGCCGCCTGCCTCGCGGACGAGGACAGCCGCTGCGTCGGCGTCCGCCTGCGCGCTCGGGCCGTCGAACTGCACCAGCAGGTAGCTTCCGCCTCCTGTGACCCCGAACGCCTGGCGGATGGTGTCCTCGCCGAGATACGAGGAGATGCGCTCGAGCGACGCGGCGTCGAGCAGTTCCATCACCGCTGGGCGGAGGCGGGAGGCGGTGACCATGGCCGCCGCGGCGGCCGCCGCACGCACATCGGGGAAGATCGCGCCGATGGTCGTCGGCTGCCCCGCCGGGATCGGCAGGGCGCGCACGGTCGCTCCGACGATCACGCCGAGCGTCCCCTCAGAGCCGACGAAGAGCGCGGTGAGGTCGTACCCCGTCACGCCCTTCACGGTGCGGTGCCCCAGCTTCACGAGGCGGCCGTCCGCCAGCACGACGTCGAGGGCGAGCACGGCCTCGCGGGTGACGCCGTACTTGGCGCAGAGCAGACCGCCCGCGTTGGTGGCGATGTTGCCGCCGACCGTCGAGATGGCCTTGCTCGCCGGGTCCGGCGCGAAGAAGAGACCGTACGGTTCGAGGGCGTCGTTCAGGTCGGCGTTGATCACCCCTGGCTCGATCACGGCCAGCTCGTCGTCGCCGGAGATCTCCAGGATGCGGTTCATGCCGGCGACGCTGAGGACGATGGAACCCTCCGTGCCGTTGGCGCCGCCCGCGAGCCCCGTCCCCGCGCCGCGCGGCACGACGGGAATGCGGAACTCGCTCGCCGCCCGCATGGTCGCCTGCACGTGCTCGACGGCTGTGGCGTTGACGACGGCGAGCGGGCGGCCGTCCGCGATCCAGCCGGAGCGGTCCGTGCGGGCCGCGTCGAGCGCATCCCGATCGGTGCTCAGCACGCCGGCCGCGACCGCCTCTTCGCCGAGCGCTGCGGACAACCACTCCAGAACATCCATGCGGTTCAGCATATTGATCGCGGGTAATGTCCGTTTTCCGCTACCGAACGTCGGTGGCTGGTGCGAGGCTGGAGGCATGAACCGCGAAACAGACAAGCTCGCCGACCCCGTCTTCGCCGAGCGCTACCGTGCGATGAGCGCCAGAGACGCGCGGTTCGACGGCCAGTTCATCACCGGCGTGCACTCCACCGGCATCTACTGCCGCCCGAGCTGCCCCGCCGTCGCTCCGAAACCGGGCAACGTCACCTTCTACCTCACCGCGGCGGCCGCGCACGAGGCAGGACTGCGCGCGTGCAAGCGCTGCCTGCCGGACGCCGTGCCAGGCTCGCCGGAGTGGAACACCCGCGACGATCTCGCCGCCCGCGCCATGCGCCTCATCGCCGACGGCACCGTGGAGCGCGACGGCGTGCCGGGTCTGGCCAAGCGCCTCGGATACACGCCCCGTCACCTCGGGCGGGTACTCGCGTCCGAGCTGGGAGCCGGCCCGCTCGCCCTCGCCAGGGCGCACAGGGCGCAGACTGCCAGGCTGCTGCTCGCAGGAACCGACCTGTCGATCACGGATGTGGCGTTCGCGGCCGGGTTCACCAGCGTTCGCCAGTTCAACGAGACGATGGCCGACATCTACCGCACCACCCCCGGCGCGATCCGCGCGTCGGCGAAGAGCAGGACGGCATCCAGGCCGGGCGGACCCGCCGCCGGACACGCAGACGGGCACGCCGACCACCACGCCGGCACGGACACCGCCCCTGGCGCCGCGACCATGAGCCTGCGGCTCCCTGCCCGCGCACCGTTCGACGGAGCGGCCGTCCTCGGCTTCCTCGGCGCCAGGTCGATCGCGGGCGTCGAGACCGGAGGCGCCGACGGATACGCCCGCGCGCTCTCCCTCCCCCACGGCCCCGCCGTCGTGCGGCTCGCCGTGGGAGGCACGGCGACCGCCCCGTTCGTCGAGTGCGACGCCACCCTGGCCGATGTCGCGGACCTCGCACCGCTCGTGGCCCGCGTCCGCCGGCTGCTCGACCTGGATGCGGACGCCGCCGCCATCGACGACGCCCTCTCCGCCGACCCGGCCCTCGCCGCGAGCGTCGCCGCAGCGCCAGGACGCCGCGTGCCAGGTGCCGTGGACGCGGAGGAGATCGTCTTCCGCGCCCTGATCGGCCAGCAGATCTCCGTCCCCGCGGCGCGCACAGCGCTCACCAGGCTCACCGACGCTCTCGGGCGGCCGATCGACCTCGGCGGTTTCACCCGCCTCTTCCCCACCGCCGCCGACATCGCCGAGCACGGCAGGGAGGTGCTGCGCGGGCCTGCGAAGCGCATCGACACCATCGTCGACACCGCAGCAGCCATCGCGTCAGGCGAGCTCGTCATCGACGTCGGCGAGTCGCGCGAGGAGCTGGAGTCCAGGCTCACCGCTCTCCCTGGCATCGGGCCGTGGACGGCCGGCTACATCGCGATGCGCGTGCTCGGCAGCCCGGACATCCTGCTCACCAGCGACCTCGCCATCCGCCAGGGTGCGGCGAGACTCGGCCTGCCGGACGAGGCGCGCGCCCTCGCGTCGTACGGCTCGCGCTGGGCTCCGTGGCGCAGCTACGCCGGAATGCACCTCTGGAGGTCCTCCCAGGCGTAGGCTTTCCAGCGACTTACACGCATTCGCAGGAGGAGGGGATCTCGCACGTGCCGACCATCGCCGTCGTGATCCCAGCACTGAACGACTCGGAGATGCTCGCGCGCTGCCTCGACGATCTGGCGGCCCAGCTGAGGCAGGCCGACGAGATCATCGTCGTCGACAACGGCAGCACGGACGACACCGCTCAGGTCGCCGCGGCCAGGGGCGCACGCGTGATCGGGCAGTCGCAGCGCGGGATCTGGCCGGCCGCATCCACCGGGTACGACGCGGCGACCTCCGACATCATCGCGCGGCTCGACGCCGACTCCCGTCCTCCTGTCGACTGGCTGCTGCACATCGAGGCCGAGTTCGTGGACGCACCGGAGATCGGCGTGCTGACCGGTCCGGGCATCTTCTACGACGGCAACACGTTCATCGCGGGCCTCGGGCAGACGCTCTACATCGGCGGCTACTTCTGGTCGATGGAGATCTGGCTCGGCCACCCGCCGATCTTCGGCTCCAACTTCGCCATGCGCCGCGAGGTCTGGGAGCGCGTGCGCGGCCGCGTCCACCGCGGGATGCGCGAGATCCACGACGACCTCGACCTCGCCATCCACCTGGACCCCGACCAGCTCGTGCGCTACGACGAGCGGCTCACCGTCGGCATCTCCGCCCGGCCGTTCAGCACCTGGCGCGGCTTCGGACGCCGCCTCGGCTGGGCGTACAACACGCTCAGGATGCACCTGCCGGAGGAGTCGCCGTGGCGTCGCCGAGCCGCCCGCCGCCGCTGGGAGGACGAGCACGCCGACGAGGCGCCAGGCGCCATCGCCTGATCAGGTGACGCGGCAGTATGTGGTGAGGTAGCCGATCCCGCCGATCGAGACGGTCACCGTCGAGTGGTCCTTGAGGAACACCGGCGGCGTGCGCGAGTACCCTGCACCGCCGGGGCTGCCCGTGGAGATGAGGGTGCCGGGCGGGATGGTCGCAGACCGCGACAGGTAGGAGACGATCTCCGCGACGGACCGCACCATGTCGGCCGTGGACGCGTCCTGCAGGATCGTGCCGTCGACGTTCGTCGTCAGCCACAGGTCCTGCGGGTCGCGGATCTCGTCGGCGGTCACCACGACGGGTCCGTTCGGGGTGAAGCCGTCGAACGACTTGCAGCGCGACCACTGCGCCTCGGAGAACTGGAGGTCGCGCGCCGTGATGTCGTTGACGACCGTGTAGCCCCAGACGTAGTCGAGCGCATCCTGCACAGACACATCCTTGGCCGGCTTGCCGATGATGACGCCGAGCTCCGCCTCGTAGTCGACCTGGGTCGTCAGGTCACCTGGCCACATCGTCGTGCCGCCGTGACCGGCGAGCGAGTTGGGCCAGAGCGAGAAGATGGTGGCCGCCTTCTCGCTGCGCAGCGCCAGTTCGGAGGCGTGCGCGGCGTAGTTCGCGCCGATCGCGATCACCGAGGGTGGGCGCAGCACCGCCGAGGCGTGACGAAGCTCTCTGACCGGCGTGAGACTCGTGTGCTGGGCGATGGCGTTGTTCACGACCGCCGTGACGTGGGAGAGGGCGCCGTCGCCCCGCTCGATGAGGTCCTGCAGATCGCGAGGGGCCTCATCCATCACCTCCTCCAGGAAGAGGGCGCCGTCGCCGATGACGGCCGCGAGACGCGGCGTTGGATCTGTGGTCGAGCTGAGGTGCGAGAATCTCACCCACCCAGGCTATCGGGCGGGCAGCTGCGTCACGAAAACGCGCGCTTGGCACGAAACGTCCGGCGTGTCGGCTAGCGTGGAAGGGTGTCCATCGGTGAGAGGCGGCCAGGGGTCGCCGGAGGTGACGACGACGCTGCGCGACTCGATGCCGGGCTTCCCGACATCGACTGGTCCGTCGCGCCGGTCGGCGCCGTCTTCTCGCGGTTCGCCGCCCCCAGTGGAGAGCTCTCCGTCGTCTCGCTCGGCGACCCGGCAGACCCGCGCGTCGTCCTCATCCCCGGCGTGACGGGGTCGAAGGAGGACTTCTACCTGCTCGCGCCGATCCTCGTCGCTGCCGGATACCACGTCGAGAGCTTCGACATCGCCGGCCAGTACGAGTCCGCAGACGCCGGTCCGGTGCCGGGAGGCCACTACACCTACGAACTGCTCGTCACCGACATCGTGGCGTTCCTGCAGTCCGGTCCTCCTGCGCACGTGCTCGGCTACTCGTTCGCCGGTGTGCTGGCGCAGCTCGCGCTGGTCGAGCATCCGCACCTGTTCCGCAGCCTCACGCTGCTGACCACGCCGCCGGAGCCAGGGCAGGCGTTCCGTGGCGTGCGCGTGATCGGCTGGCTGAGCTGGTTCCTGAACGGCCGCCAGGGCGCTGGGCTGATGATCTGGGGAATCGTCACCAACAAGAACAAGGTGCCGCCGTCCAGGCTCGCGTTCGTGCGCTCCCGGTTCTCGCTCACCAGGCGCTCCAGTGTCGACGACATCGTCGGGCTGATGAAGCGGGTTCCGGATGTGCGGGGCAGGGTCGCCGCCCTGCGCATCCCGTTGCTGGTGGCGACAGGCAACCACGACCTGTGGCCGACCCACCTGCACGCCGCCAACGCGCAGGCGCTCGGCGCGACGCTCGCCGTCTACAGCACCGGCCACAGCCCGTGCGAGACCGCACCGCACCAGCTCGCCCGCGACATGGTCGCCCTCTTCCACCGCGCGGAGCGGGCCGAGGACGCCCGCCGCGACTGACGTCGCGAGCGCCCGCAGAACAGGAGAACGCGGCGACATCCGCCGGTATCTCCGTCCGAACGGAGACCCCGGCGGCGTGTCGCCGCGTTCGTCCTGCGTTACGCCTCTGTCTCGATGATCGGGATGGCCGTGGTGATCGCCTCGAGTCCGCTCAACCGGGCGGGCGAGAGCAGCCTGGTGACGTCCTCGCGGCTCATCAACTTCGCCTCGACCACCAGGTCGGCGACATTGCCGCCGGTCAGCAGCGCCGTCTTGGCGAGCGCAGCGGCCGCCGCGTATCCGATGTGCGGCATGAGCGCCGTGATGACGCCGACGGACGAGCCGACCATCGCGCCCAGGCGCTCCTCGTTGGCGGTGATGCCGTCGACGCAGTTGACGCGGAGGGTGTGGAACGCCTGGGTCATCCAGGTGATCGACTGCAGCAGCGAGTGCGCGATGACAGGCTCGAATGCGTTGAGCTGGAGCTGACCGCCCTCTGCGGCCATCGTCACGGTCACGTCGGCGCCGGCCACCGAGAAGGCGACCTGGTTGACGACCTCGGGAATGACAGGGTTGACCTTGCCGGGCATGATGCTGGAACCGGCCTGGCGCGGCGGGAGGTTGATCTCGCCGAGACCGGCCTGCGGGCCGCTGGAGAGCAGGCGCAGGTCGTTGCAGATCTTCGACAGCTTGATGGCGCTGCGCTTGAGCGAGCCGGAGAACGACATGAACGCTCCGGCGTCCGAGGTCGACTCGATGAGGTCGGGGGCGGTCTCCAGATTGAGCCCGGTGATCACGTTGAGGTGGCGGACGGCCGCGGCGGCGTACCCGGGGTCCGCGGTGATGCCGGTGCCGATCGCTGTCGCGCCGAGGTTGATCTCGGCCAGCAGCCACTTGGTCTCCGTGAGACGGGCGTGGTCCTCGGTGAGCGTCGTGGCGAAGCCGTGGAACTCCTGGCCGAGGGTCATCGGCACCGCATCCTGCAACTGCGTGCGGCCGACCTTGAGGACGTGGCGGAACTCCTTGCCCTTGTCTGCGAAGGAGTCGCGGAGCTTGGCGAGTTCGTCGAGCAGGTGGCCGAGCGCGAAGGTGAGGGCGATCTTGATGGCCGTCGGGTACGTGTCGTTCGTGCTCTGGCTGCGGTTGACGTCGTCGATCGGGCTGATGTACTGGTACTCGCCCTTGGCGTGGCCGTCGAGTTCGAGCGCGACGTTCGCGATGACCTCGTTGGCGTTCATGTTCGTCGACGTTCCTGCGCCGCCCTGCATCACGCCGACCACGAACTGGTCGTGGTACTGGCCGTCGATGATGAGCTGGCAGGCCTTGTCGATCAGCGCGGCCTTGTGCTTGTCCAGCACGCCGATCTCCAGGTTCGCGCGCGCTGCGGCCTGCTTCACGCTGGCCAGGGCGACGATGAGATCGGGGTAGACGGAGATGGGTCGCTTGGCGATCTGGAAGTTCTCCAGCGCCCGAGAGGTGTGGACGCCCCAGTACGCGTCCGCAGGGATCTCTCTGGTGCCGAGCGAGTCCGATTCGGTGCGGACGGGGCCGCCGTCCGCGGTCGGGGTCGGGACATCTGAGACGTTCTGGGAAGCGTCGATCACGGGAATCGGGTGGGTTTTCGGCTCGTCCATCATTGCTGTGGGGGAATTCACGGTTGGCTCCGTTGCCTGTCGTTGTGCGGGTGGCATTGTTCATGTCGGTTGTTCGTGGCCACCGACCATACGAGCCTACCGCGTGCATCCACGGAGGTTACGGGCGAAACGGTTCAGCCGAGCTTGCGGAGCAGCCCCCGGGCGAATTTGTCCTTCGCCTCGGTGAACGGCGGGTAGATCAGCCGCAGGGTGTCCGGCTTCAGCGACTTGGTCAGCACGGCCTTCTCGTGGCTGAACGTCTGCAGCGACCGCTCGCCGTGGTACGCGCCCATGCCGCTCTCCCCGACCCCGCCGAACGGCAGCCCCGCCACCGCGAGGTGCGCAGCAGGAACGCCGAAGCCCACCGCGCCGGAGCTCGTCTCGGTGAGGAAGCGGCGGCGGATCTTCGCGCTCTCGCTGAACACATAGAGGGCGAGCGGCTTGTCACCGGATGCGATGTACCGGATGGCGTCGTCCGGCCCGTCCACCGCGACGATCGGCAGGATGGGGCCGAAGATCTCCTCCCGCATCACCGGTGCGTCACGGGGCACGTCGACGATGACGGTGGGCGCCAGGTAGCGGGATGCCGCGTCGCGCGTTCCGCCCGTGACGGTGGTGCCGGCATCCAGCAGGGCGGCGAGACGCTGGAACTGGCGGTCGTCGACGATGCGGCCGTAGTCGGGGCTGGCCGCCGGGTCGTCGCCGTAGAGCGTCGTCACGGCCGCGGCCAGCGCCGTCGCCAGCCGGGCGGCGACGGCGGGCGTCGCCAGCACGTAGTCAGGCGCGACGCAGGTCTGGCCCGCATTCATGAACTTGCCCCACGCGATGCGCGCAGCAGCAGCGGCCAGGTCGACCGTGTCGTCCACGTAGACGGGCGACTTTCCGCCGAGCTCGAGCGTGACAGGGGTCAGGTTCTCGACAGCTGCCGCAGCGACGATGCGTCCGACGCGGCCGTTGCCGGTGTAGAAGATGTGGTCCCAGCGCTGGGCGAGCAGCTCTGTGGTCTCCGGCACGCCGCCCTCCACGACAGCGACAGCGCGCCGGTCGAGGTACTCCGGGATCAGCCTCGCCATCGCCGCGGACGTCGCGGGCGCCAGCTCGCTCGGCTTGAGCACGACGGCGTTGCCCGCTGCGATGGCGCCCACCGCCGGCGCGAGCAGCAGCTGCACGGGGTAGTTCCACGGCGCGATGACGAGCACCAGCCCGACGGGCTCCCGGACGATGGATGCGCCGGCGGGCAGCAGCGCGCCGGGCACGCTCACCCGCTTCGGCCGCAGCCAGCGCCGCAGGTGCCTGACCATGTGGTCGATCTCGCCGACCACGAAGCCCAGCTCGGCGATCTGCGACTCCGTCGGGTTCTTGCCGAGGTCGGCCAGCAGGGCGTCCTCGAACTCCGCCGACCGCTCGGTGAGCATCCTGCGCATGGCCTTCAGCTGGGCGAGTCGCCAGGACAGCGGTTTGGTCATGCCGCGGTCGAACGCGACACGGAGGTCGGCGGCGGTCTGCGCAGGTGTCATGCGGCCATCCTACGGATGCGCGGCAGGCCGGTACTCCAGGTCGAAGATCGCGTGTCCGAGGCCCTCGCCCCTGCGCTCGAACTTCGTGACGGGACGGTCGTCCGGGCGGGGCACGAAGCGGGCGTCTCCTGCGACGTTGACCAGGCCGGGTTCCGCATCCAGCACCTGCACCATGTGCTCGGCGTACGGCTCCCAGTCGGTGGCGAGCCGGAGCACGCCGGTGGGCGCGAGGGCGCGCACGATCAGCGTCGCGACGTCCGGCTGCACGATGCGGCGGCCGTGGTGACGGGCCTTCGGCCACGGGTCGGGGAAATAGATCATGACCTCGTCGACGCTGTGCTCAGCGAGGCCGTGCTCGAACACCTCGACGGCGTCGTGCCGCACCAGCCGGATGTTCTCGAGACCGCGGGTACGCAGTTCGCCCAGCACACGGCCGACGCCCGCCCCGTGCACCTCGACGCCGAGGAAGTCGGTGTCCGGGTGCCGCTCCGCCAGGGTGAGCAGGTTCTCCCCGTTGCCGAAGCCGATCTCCACCGCGCGCGGCGCTGTGCGGCCGAACACCGCATCCAGATCGATGGGCGCGCTGTCGAAGTCGACGCCGTAGACCGGCCAGAGCTCGTCGATCGCCCTGGTCTGCGCCTCGGTCTTCCGTCCCCTGGTCACGAAACTGCGCTGCCGTCCGACCTGCTTCTGCTCTTCCACGTCCCCCATTCTCCCAAACGATCGAGCCCAGGGCTCTCACCGTCGAACTACGGAACGGTGAGAGCCCTGGGCTCGATGGATGCGGTGGCTAGAGCCAGGCGAACGGGAGGAAGGCGAGGCCGATTCCTGCGCCGACGACGGCGAGCATGGCGACGAAGATGGCCCCGGCGAGCATGATCGCGTTGAGGACGATGCCCCAGACGGCGAACGTCTTGCCCTGCGGCTCGCGGCCGACAGCCATGATGCCGACCACGAGGCCGGCGAGCGGCGCGACGAACGTCCAGCCGAAGACGATCGACGCGAGCCCGAGCACGAAGCTCGTGATGCTGAGCGTCCTGGCGGGGGCCTGGTAGGCGACGTTGGTGGTCATGATTGCTGGTTCTCCTCGGTTGACGATGTGCTTCCAGTCAACCGGTGGATGCGTAGCAGCACCATCCGGTTATCCCCCGATTCCGCTCAGGGGTCACCCTGACTTCCTGCGCACGCTAGTGCGGCAGGATCGCCTCGATCGGCCCACGGGCGAAGTAGACGAGGAACCCGGCGGCCACGATCCACAGCAGCGGGCTGATCTCGCGTGCCTTGCCTGCCAGCGACCGGATGAGCACCCAGCTGATGAAGCCCACGCCGATGCCGTTCGCGATCGAGTACGTCAGCGGCATCACGATGATCGTCAGGAACACGGGCAGCACGCTGGAGAACTCCGAGAAGTCGATGTGGCGGATCTGCACCACCATGAGCGCACCCACGATGACGAGCGCAGCGGCGGCGACCTCGAGCGGCACCACCTGGGTGAGTGGGGTGAAGAACATCGCGAGCAGGAACAGCGCACCGGTGATGACGCTGGCGAACCCGGTCTTCGCCCCCTCGCCGATGCCGGAGGCCGACTCGACGAACACCGTGTTCGAGGAGGCGGACGTTCCGCCGCCGACGATGGCGCCGACACCCTCCACGATGAGCGCGGGCTGCAGGCGCGGGAACGTGCCGTCCTCCTTGGCGAGGCCCGCGCTGCGGGCGAGGCCGGTCATCGAGCCCATCGCGTCGAAGAAGTTGGTGAAGACCAGGGTGAAGATGAGCATGATCGCCGCGAGGGCGCCGATGCGGCCGAACGAGCCGACCACGTCGAACTGGCCGACGAGGCTGAGGTCCGGCAGCGCGACGAGCGAGGTGGGGAGCTGCGGGACGGTGAGGTTCCAGCCTGCCGGGTTCTTGCCGAGCGACGGGCCGACGTGGAAGATCGCCTCGGCGATGATCGCGACGATGGTCGCTGCGACGATGCCGATCAGGAGCGCGCCCTTCACCTTGCGTGCCATCAGGACGGCCATGATGACGAGCGCGATGAGGAACACGACGGTGGGGACGGTGGCGATCGACCCTGCCTCGCCCAGCTGAACGGGCGGCGACGACAGGTTGGTGCTGCGCACGAACCCGCTGTCGACGAAGCCGATGAACGCGATGAACAGGCCGATGCCGACCGTGATCGCCGTCTTGAGCTGGGCGGGAACCGCGTTGAAGATCAGGCGGCGCAGGCCGGTGGCGGCGAGGATCACGATGATGACGCCGTTGATGACGACGAGGCCCATCGCCTCCTGCCAGGTGAGGATCTTCACCACATTGACCGCGAGGAACGAGTTGATGCCGAGCCCGGCCGCGAACGCGAACGGCAGACGGGCCACGAGGCCGAACAGCACGGTCATCACTCCGGCGCTGAGCGCGGTGACGGCGGCGAGCTGCGTTCCCTGCAGCGAGTGACCTGCCACGTCCTCCGTTCCGCCGAGGATCAGCGGGTTGAGGATGACGATGTACGCCATGGTCACGAAGGTCAGGACGCCGCCGCGCAGCTCCGTGGCCCAGTTCGAGCCTCTGGCGCTGATCTCGAAGAACCGGTCGAGCCGATTGCGGAACGTCGGCGCCTGCGTGGTGTTCGTTGGCGATGCGGACAAGTTCGTCTCCCGTAGTATCTGGCGAGGGCTTTCCTGCGCGAATGCGCGGGAACAAGCCTAGACGCCCGCACCGCCCCATACGACGCGAAGGATGCGCCATGCCACTTCCCTGGAAACTCCACGGCGACGGAAAGAACGTCTCGGCCTCCACGGTCGTGCTGCCAGGCGAGCGGCTCACCTGGCCGCGCACCATCGGCCTCGGCGCCCAGCACGTCGTCGCGATGTTCGGCGCGACGTTCCTCGTCCCCGTCCTCACGCACTTCCCGCCGAGCACCACGCTGCTGTTCTCCGGCATCGGCACCATCCTGTTCCTGCTGATCACCGGCAACCGGCTGCCCAGTTACCTGGGGTCGTCGTTCGCGTTCATCGCGCCGATCACCGCCGCCACGGTCAGCAACGGGATGGGCAGCGCCCTGTTCGGCATCGTGGCCGTCGGCATCCTGCTGGCCATCGTGGGCGGGATCGTCGTCCTGACCGGCACCGGGTGGATCGACGCCCTGATGCCGCCTGTGGTCGCCGGTGCCATCGTGGCGCTGATCGGGTTCAACCTGGCGCCCGCCGCAGGCAAGAACTTCATGGCGGCGCCGTGGACGGCCATCGTCACGCTGCTCGCGGTCCTGCTCAGCACCGTGCTGTTCAGGGGCCTGCTCGGCCGCCTGTCGATCTTTATCGGCGTCGTGGTCGGCTACATCTTCGCCGTCATCCTCGGCGAGGTCGACTTCTCCGCCGTCGCGAAGGCCGACTGGATCGGCTTCCCCACGTTCGCGTTCCCTGCCAACCCGTTCGAGAACCCCGGCGCGACGTTCGGCATCCTGCCCGCCTTCCTCCCCGTGGTGCTCGTGCTGGTGGCGGAGAACGTCGGCCACATCCGCGGCGTCGCCCAGCTCACCGACCCGGCGGTGAACAAGCTCACCGGCCGCGCGCTCTTCGCCGACGGCCTGGCGACCACCATCGCCGGCTTCTTCGGCGGTTCAGGCACGACGACGTACGGCGAGAACATCGGCGTGATGGCCGCCACGCGCATCTACTCGACCGCCGCGTACTGGGTGGCGGGCTTCGTGGCCGTGCTGCTCGGCCTCTCGCCCAAGATCGGCGCGGTGATCAACACGATCCCTGCCGGAGTGCTCGGCGGCGTGACCACGGCGCTCTACGGCCTCATCGGCATCATCGGCGTGAAGATCTGGCTCGACAACAAGGTCGACTTCTCCAAGCCGGTCAACCAGTTCACCGCGGCGACGGCCCTCATCATCGGCATCGCAGACTTCACCCTGCACCTCGGCCAGCTCACCTTCAACGGCATCGCCCTCGGCACCATCGCCGCGATCGTCGTGTACCACCTGATGCGCACCATCGCCCGCCTCCGCGGCACCGACTGAGCGGACACCTCGTGCCCCGGCCTGCGACGGCCGGGCGCACCGTTTACTGGTGGAAGAACGGGATGATCAGGTAGAGCCCGTACAGCACGGCGAGGCCGCAGCCGACGAAGCAGGCGTACGCGCCCGTCAGCGCCCAGCGCTTCTGGGCGTCGGACAGCGGGTTCTTCTTGCGGGCCTTCGCCGCCTTCTTGAGCGCGCGGGCCGCTTCCTCCGGCGAGATGACCGTGATGGCGTCCGTGAACTCGACCGGTTCGACGAACAGGGCGCGGCCGGCGACCGCGAGCAGGCGCGTGCCGAACGCGTACAGGCCGACGACCACGCAGGCGCCGACGATGGATGCGGCGAAGACGACGAGGAAGGCGATCCAGTCGATCATGCTGACTCCTTCTCCTTGCCGCGCGGCTTCTTGAGCGGCTTCACCTTCTTGATCTTGACGGCGCGACCGGATGCGGCCACCTCGCTCACGCCCTGCACGGGTGCAGGGGCGACGGCGTTCTTGCTGTCCACCTTGTTGCGGCTGGAGAGCCAGAAGATCAACACGATCACCACGACCGCTGCGATGGCGTCGATGGCGAGGCCGATCGGGCCGAGGTCGACCAGCCAGGCGGAGACGGCGCCGACGATTCCCGCTGCGGGGAGGGTGAGCAGCCAGCCGAGGGCGATCCTGCCGGCCGTTCCCCAGCGCACGGAGGCGCCACGGCGGCCGAGACCGGAGCCGATGACGGAGCCGGAGGCCACCTGCGTCGTGGACAGGGCGAATCCGAGGTGGCTGGAGGCCAGGATGGTCGCCGCCGTGCTCGTCTCCGCCGCGAAGCCCTGCGCGGGCTTCACCTCGGTGAGGCCGCGGCCGAGCGTGCGGATGATGCGCCAGCCGCCGGAGTACGTGCCGATCGCGATGGCGAGCGCACAGGCCACGACCACCCAGAGCTCCGGGCCGGACCCGGCCGTCTGGACCCCGGCGGCGATGAGGGTGAGCGTGATGACGCCCATCGTCTTCTGCGCGTCGTTGGTGCCGTGCGAGAGCGCGACGAGGGAGGAGGAGAAGATCTGGCCGTAACGGAACCCGCCGCGACCATCGGGGCGACCGTCGTAGCGGCGGGTGATCCAGTATGCGAGCTTGGTCGCGCAGTACGCGACGACGCCGGCCGTGACCGGGGCGATCAGCGCGGGCAGGATGACCTTGTCGAGCACGACGACGAAGTCGACGGAGCCGAGGCCGGCGCCGACGAGAGCCGCACCGATCAGACCGCCGAACAGGGCGTGGCTGGACGAGGACGGAAGTCCGAGCAGCCAGGTCACCATGTTCCAGATGATCGCGCCGACGAGACCGGCGAAGATCAGCTCAGGGGTGATCTGGACACCCCCTGACCCCTCTTTGATGATGCCGCCCGAGATGGTCTTCGCGACCTCGGTGGAGAGGAACGCTCCGACCAGGTTCAGGACGGCGGCGAGGGCGACAGCGACCTTCGGCCGCATGGCGCCGGTGGCGATGGGAGTGGCCATCGCGTTCGCGGTGTCATGGAAGCCGTTGGTGAAGTCGAAGAACAGGGCCAGCGCGATGACCAGCACGACGATGAGGGTGAGATCCACCGGATACTTTCTCGTGTCGGGACACAGTCCTCCCCGCCAGAGTTCATCGGGGATTCATGCAAATGACCTGGCGCTGTTAGGCAACCACGAAAATACTCACACGGCAGCGGGATCAGGTCAACTTCACGCGGAGGCTCGCGGGGCGAGCGGCCGGGGTCCGAGGACGAGATCGACCAGCCGCGCCGCGAATCCCGCGTCGGAGGGCGCGCCGGCGAGCGCGCGGAAGATCAGAGCGCCGATCACGGTCTCGCTGACGTCGTCGATCGGGAGGTCCGCCCGCAGCTCTCCGGATGCGCGTGCATCCCTCAGCCTGGTGGCGAAGAGCCGGGGATCGGCGAGGGACTCGCGCAGCCTGCTGCCGACGTCGGCGTTCTCCGTCGCCGCCGCGATCAGCGAACGGAACAACCCCTCTCCCGCAGGGCCCTCGAGCACGGACAGCACCTCGGTGAGCCACGCTGTGAGGTCGTCCCTGAGGTCTCCGGTGTCTGCGAGGACGAAACGCTCCGGCAGCAGCATGCCTTCGAGCAGGCACTCGGCGATCAGCGCGCTCTTGCCGGACCACCAGCGGTAGACGGTCTGCTTGCCCACCCCTGCACGAGCGGCGATGCCCTCGATGCTGAGGTGGTCGTAGCCTCGCTCGGCGAAGAGCGCTGCCGTCGCTTCGAGGATCGCGAGCCGCGCCGCTTCGCTGCGGGGTGCTCCTCGTCGTCCTTCCGGCATGGCTCACAGCTTACCTGCATTTATCGAGACGAACCGTTGCGTATTATCGACGCGGACGCCACGAAAGGGATGCGAAATGGCCGAACTGCTGTACCGCCTCGGGAAGTTCTCCGCACGCAGAGCCTGGCGGGTGGTGATCGCCTGGATCATCGTGCTCGGCATCGCCGTCGGCGGATTCCTGATCGGATTCAAGGGCCTGACGACGAGCTTCGATGTGCCGGGGACCGCATCCGGTGCCGTGGTGGACCAGCTCACCAAGAAGCTCCCCGACTACGCCGGAGCCTCGGGAACCGTGGTGTTCCAGACGAAGGACGGCACGGCGTTCACCTCCGAGCAGCGCGACGACATCAGCGCACTCGTGAAGGACGGGGACGGCCTGCCGGACGTGGCAGACATCATCGACCCGTTCAGCACGGAGAAGCAGCGAGCGGATCGCCAGGCCCAGGTCACCGACGGACGCGCACAGCTGGACCAGGCATCCGCGCAGCTCGACGCAGGGCAGCAGCAACTGGATGCGGCGAAGCAGCAGCTCGAAGCGGCAGGGCTGCCGACCACCCAGCTCGACGCCCAGCAGCAGACGATCGACGCGAACGAGGCCACGATCACTGCGAAGCAGAAGGAGCTGGAGCAGGGGTCGGAGCTCCTGAAGCTGTCCGACGGCATCCGCGTTGTGTCGAAGGACGGCGCGACGGCGCTGGTGAACGTGGCGTTCACCGAGCCGCGCCTCGAACTGTCGGAGGACTCCAAGCAGGCCGTCATCGAGCACTTCGAGTCGAAGCCGATCGACGGGGTGACCGTCTCGTTCTCCACCGACATCGCGCAGGGCGTTCCGCAGATCGTCGGCGTCGGCGAGGCCGTCGGCGTCGTGTTCGCCGCGATCGTGCTCGTCGTGGTGCTCGGCTCGCTCGTCGCGGCAGCGCTCCCCCTCGTCACCGCCCTGTTCGGCGTCGGCGTCGCAGCGCTCGGCTCGCTGGCGTTCTCCGGCATCGTGGACATGGCGTCCGTGACGCCCGTGCTCGCCATCATGCTCGGCCTCGCAGTCGGCATCGACTACTCGCTGTTCATCGTGAAGCGGCACAGACGCCAGCTCCTGGAGGGTGCGGAGCCGCACGAGTCCGTCGGCCTCGCGAACGGCACATCGGGCAACGCCGTCGTGTTCGCCGGCACGACCGTCGTCGTCGCACTGCTCGCCCTGAACGTCACCGGCGTGCCGTTCCTCGGCCTGATGGGCACGGTCGGCGCCGTCGCCGTGATCCTCGCGGTGCTCATCGCGATCACGCTGACGCCCGCCATCCTCGGCCTCCTCGGCACCCGCCTGCTGTCCAAGCGGGCGAGGGCGAAGGTCGGCCAGGTGCACCACGACGACACCGCGGCCAAGCCGATGTCGACCTGGCGCGCCGTGATCACGGTCGTGGCGACCGCCGCCGCGCTGCTGGTCGTCGCCATCCCCGCCCTGTCGATGCGGGTGGGCCTGCCGGACGGTTCCTCCGAGCCCGTCGGCTCGACCACGTACAACGCGTTCCAGCAGACGGCGGACGCCTTCGGCGACGGAGCGACCGGTCCGCTGCTGGTCACCGCGAACATCCCGGCCGGGCTGCAGGACGACCAGGTGACATCGACGCAGCTCGACATCGCCGGGAAGCTCGCCGACCAGAAGGACGTGGTCGCCGTCGCCCCGATCGCGGTCTCGGACGACCACAGGCTGATGGCGTTCCAGGTCGTCCCGGCCGAAGGCCCGAACAGCGTCTCGACCGAGAAGCTCGTCGGCGACCTCCGCGCCATCGGGAAGGTGAACGGCGACATCACCCTCGGCGTCTCCGGCCAGACCGCGATCAACCTCGACATCTCGCAGAACCTCGCGGATGTGCTGCCGCTCTACCTGCTGGTGGTGGTGGGGCTGTCACTGCTGATCATGATCCTGGTGTTCCGCTCGCTGCTGGTGCCGCTGATCGCGACGGGCGGCTTCATCCTGTCGCTGTTCGCGACCTACGGCGCCATCACGGCCCTGTTCCAGTGGGGCTGGGGCGCCGAGGCGCTCGGCATCCACACTGGCCCCATCCTGAGCTTCCTGCCGGTGATCCTGGTCGGCATCCTGTTCGGGCTCGCGATGGACTACCAGCTCTTCCTGGCCTCCGGGATGCGCGAGGCGTACGTGCACGGCGCCCCCGCGCGCCTGGCGGTCGTGAAGGGCCTGCGGGCGGGCCGCACCGTGGTGATCGCGGCGGCCCTCATCATGATCTCGGTCTTCGGCGGCTTCGTGTTCAGCGACTCCACGATGATCCGTTCGATCGGCTTCGGCCTCGCCTTCGGCGTGCTCGTCGACGCGTTCGTGGTGCGGATGCTGCTGATGCCGGCCCTGATGCACCTGCTCGGCCGCTCGGCGTGGTGGCTTCCGCGCTGGCTCGACCGCGTCCTGCCGAACGTGGATGTGGAGGGCGCTGCACTCGAGCGCCGGCACCACGTGGGGTGACCACGGCGGTGGGGCGGGCTACAGCCGCCCCACCCCTGTCACCGACACCACGGCGACCCCCGCCTCTGCCGAGGCGGCGAGCAGCACCTCGGCGGTGATGCCCCAGTCGTGGTCGCCCGCCGGATCGGCGAGGATCTGCCGCACCTTCCACACACCGTCGGCCGCCGCCGCCGTCTCGTCGACGATGATCATCGCCGCCGAGCGCGCCGCAGCATCCTTGCCGATCTCGTCGTGGTCCGCGTAGTACGCCTCCAGCGCCTCATCCCAGTCGAGCTCCGTGAAGGTCGGGGTGGCCAGGCCGGCCAGTGACGCCGCCTCGACCTCCACCGCTCCCAGGTCCTGCACCCTGTCGAGGGCGGCGAGCTGCACGCGGCGGAACAGCTCGTTGCGCACCAGCACGAAGAACGCGCGCCGGTTCGTCGTGACATTGCGGGGTGGAGGAGGGGCCAGCTCGCTCGCGGAGGCGGCGTGGGCGGACGCATCCGGGTGGATGAGCTCCTCCCACTCGTCGAGCAGGCTGGAGTCGACCTGCCTGACCAGTTCGCCGAGCCACTCGATCAGGTCGCGGAGGTCGTCCGTGCGAAGGTCGGCCGGCACCGTCTGGCCGAGGGCGCGGTACGCGTCGGACAGGTAGCGGAGCACCACTCCCTCCGAGCGGGCGAGCTTGTAGAGGGCGATGTACTCGCCGAACGTCATCGCGCGCTCGTACAGGTCGCGCACCACCGACTTCGGGCTGAGCTCGAAGTCGGCCACCCAGGGCTGGCTGGCGGCATAGGTGGAGAACGCCGCCGCCAGCAGTTCGGCGTGGGGCTGTGGATGCGTGACCTGCTCCAGCGCCTCCATCCTGTCGTCGTACTCCACGCCGTCCGCCTTCATCGCCGCGACGGCCTCTCCGCGCGCCTGGAATTGCTGCGCGGACAGCACAGGGCGCGGGTCGTCGAGGGTCGCCTCGACCACGGACACGATGTCGAGCGCGTACTCCGGCGCCTCGGGGTCGAACAGCTCGAAGGCGGCGAGCGCGAACGGGGACAGCGGCTGGTTGAGAGCGAAGTTCGGTTGCAGGTCCACCGTCAACTGGATGCGCCCGTCGACGTTCTCCACCACGCCCGCGGTGAGCAGGGAGCGGTACAGGCCGATGGCGCGCCTGGCGAGGGCGAGCTGCCGTTTCCATGGCTCGTGGTTGTCGAACACCAGGGCGCGGACGTGCCCGTAGACGTCTCCCCCGCGGCCGATCACGTTGATGAGCATCGCGCTGGTGATCTGCATGGAGGAGGTGAGGGTCTCCGGTTCGGCCTCGATCAGCTTCCTGAACGACGGCTCGCCCCACGACACGAACCCGTCCGGCGCCTTCTTGCGGACGATCTTGCGACGCTTCTTCGGATCGTCGCCCGCCTTCTCGATCGCTTTCAGGTTCTCCGACTCGTGCTCGGGAGCCTGGGCGACGACCGTGCCTGCCGTGTCGTAGCCCGCCCGCCCTGCTCGCCCGGCGATCTGGTGGAACTCGCGGGCGTTGAGCTGCCGCATCCTGGTGCCGTCGAACTTGGTGAGGGCGGTCAGCAGCACCGTCCTGATCGGGACGTTGATGCCGACGCCGAGCGTGTCCGTTCCACAGATCACCCTGAGCATCCCCCGCTGGGCCAGCTGCTCGACCAGCCTGCGGTACTTGGGCAGCATCCCGGCGTGGTGCACGCCGATGCCCTGCCTGAGCAGGCGCGAGAGGGTCTTGCCGAACGAGGTCGTGAACCGGAACTCGCCGATCAGCTCGGCGATCGCATCCCGCTGCTCCCTGCTGGCGATGCGCGCGCTGGAGAGCGCCTGCGCCCGTTCGAGCGCTGCGAGCTGGGAGAAGTGGACGATGTAGATGGGCGCCTGCCCCGTGCTGAGGAGGTCTTCGACCGTCTCGTGCGCCGGGGTGACCTCGTAGTAGTAGTGCAGAGGCACCGGACGCTCGACGCCGGTGACGGTCGCCGTCTCGCGGCCAGTGCGCGCGCTGAGGTCGTCGGCGAGCGCCGTGACGTCGCCGAGGGTCGCCGACATGAGCACGAACTGCGTGCGAGGCAGAGTCAGCAGCGGCACCTGCCACGCCCAGCCTCGGTCAGGGTCGGAGTAGAAGTGGAACTCGTCCATCACCACCTGGCCCACCGGGGTGTCCGCCCCGTGGCGGAGGGCGAGGTTGGCGAGGATCTCAGCTGTGCAGCAGATGATCGGGGCGTCGGCGTTGACCGCGGAGTCTCCGGTCATCATGCCGACGTTCTCCGCGCCGAAGATCTCGACAAGGGAGAAGAACTTCTCCGAGACGAGCGCCTTGATCGGCGCGGTGTAGAAGCTGCGCTCCCCGCGAGCGAGCGCGGCGAAGTGGGCGCCGACGGCGACGAGCGACTTGCCGGTGCCTGTCGGTGTGCTCAGGATGAGGTTCGCTCCCGCGACGACCTCGATCACCGACTCGTCCTGGGCCGGGTAGAGGCTGATGCCGCCCTCCTCCACCCACGCCACGAAGGTGTCGTAGAGGGCGTCGTCGTCCAGGCTGGCTGGACCGGTGTAGCCGGGGATCGTCCCGACGCGGAGCTGACTGCGTTCTGACATCGTGACCCAAGCCTCCCACGCCCGTGCCGCACTCGACATCGTCACAGCTTGCGCGCCTAGCCTCGCGCCATGGTGTCGTTCTGGCGTCCGGCCGCTGCCGGGGTGGCGAGCGTGCTCGCCGGTGTCGGTGCAGGGGAACTCGTCAGTGCGTTCCTCGTGCAGAACGGCAGCCCCGTGCTCGTGGTCGGCGCTCTGATCATCGACCTGGTGCCCGCCTGGCTGAAGGAAGGCGTGATCGCCCTCTTCGGCACGGGCGACAAGGCGGTGCTCGTCGTCTCGCTCGCCATCGTCGTGCTCGCTGCCGGAGCGCTCGCCGGATGGCTGGAACTGCGTCGGCCGCCGCTCGGGCGCATCCTGATCGGCGTCGGCGGCGCTGTCGGCGTGTTCGCCGCGCTCACCCGCTCCGGCGCCGGGCTGCTGGATGCCGCGCCCTCCGTGGTCACGGCGGCCGTCGGCATCATCGCGCTCGGCATCCTGGCGAGGATGCTGCGCGGCACCTCCCCCACCAGGATCGCGCCGGACGGCTCTGTGACGCGACGCCGGTTCCTCGCGGCGACGGGCACCACGGCCGCGGCGGGGGCGCTCGCCGTGATCGTCGGCCAGGTGGTGGCGACCGGCTACCGCACGGCCGCGGCGGCGCGGGCGGCGTTCCACCTGCCGAAGCCCGCGGTCGTCGCGCCGCCCATCCCCGCGGGAGCGTCGTTCGACATCGCCGGGCTCTCCCCCATCGTCACGCCGAACGCCGACTTCTACCGCATCGACACCGCACTGCAGATCCCCGGCATCGACCCTGCCACCTGGAAGCTGCGCATCGTCGGGATGGTCGAGAACGAGGTCGAGCTGACCTTCGCCGAACTCCTGAAGCTGCCGCTGGAGGAGTCGACCACCACCCTCACCTGCGTCTCGAACGAGGTGGGCGGCGACCTGATCAGCAACGCCACCTGGCTGGGATACCCCATCCGGCATCTCTTGGCGCGCGCGAAACCGAGCGCGGACGCCGACATGGTGCTGTCGAAGAGCCAGGACGGCTGGACGGCCAGCACGCCGATCGAGGCCCTGACCGACGAGCGGAACGCCATCCTCGCCGTCGGGATGAACGGCCAGCCGCTGCCGCTGGAGCACGGCTACCCGGTGCGGATGGTCGTGCCCGGGCTCTACGGGTACGTGTCCGCCACGAAGTGGGTGGTCGAGCTGAACGTGACCAGGTTCGACAAGGTCACCTCGTACTGGACGGATCGCGGCTGGTCGCAGCGCGGGCCCGTCAAGCTGTCGTCCCGCATCGACGTTCCTGCGTCCGGCCGTCAGGTCGCCGCTGGAACGGTCGCGGTGGCCGGCGTCGCCTGGTCGCAGCACGTCGGCGTGAGCGCCGTGCACGTGCGGATCGACAGCGGCCCGTGGGAGGAGGCGACCCTCGCAGACGCGATCTCGGTGGACACCTGGCGCCAGTGGAAGTACGCCTGGCCGGCCACCACGGGGACCCACACCATCACGGTGCGCGCAACCGATGCGCACGGCACGGTCCAGACCTCGAAGGTCGCCGACGTCGTGCCCAACGGCGCGACGGGCCTGCACAGCATCCAGGTCACGGTCGCCTGACCCGCCGTGACGGTTCCTGCCGTCGAGCGAGGATACTGGGTGCATGGGCATCCCTCCCCTCGTCGCACCCGGCTCTGAGCTCTCGCCGGAGCGCGAATCCCGCTACGCCCGCACCGCGCGACTGCCAGGATTCGGGATGCTCGCCCAGCGTCGTCTCCGCAACGCCCGCATCCTCGTGGTCGGCGCCGGCGGGCTCGGTTCCGCTGTGCTCCCGCTGCTGGCCGCGTCCGGCGTCGGAACCATCGGCATCGTGGACGACGACAGAGTGGAGCCGAGCAACCTGCCGAGGCAGACCGTTCACACCCCGGCCGACGTCGGCCGCGGCAAGGCGGCCTCCGCGGCGGAGACCGTCCGCGCTCTCGACGCGGAGACCGAGATCGTCGTGTTCCCGGAGCGGCTGACGGCGCAGAACGTCGAGCGCATCCTGACCGGGTTCGACCTGGTGCTCGACGGAAGCGACAACTTCCCCACCCGCTACCTGGTGAACGACGCTGCCGTGCTCGCCGGGCTGCCCGTGGTCTGGGGCGCCGTGCACCAGTTCGGCGGTCAGGCCGGCGTGAGCTGGGCGGAGCACGGCCCGCACTACCGCGATCTGTTCCCCGTGCCGCCGGAGCCTGGCAGCGTTGCGAGTTGCGCGGAGGCCGGCGCGCTTCCCTCGGTGTGCGGCGTGATCGGCAGCGTCATGGTGAGCGAGGCCGTGAAACTCGTCACCGGCACCGGCGTTCCGCTGCTCGGCCGCGTGCTGATCCACGACGCCCTGCGCGGGGACACCCGCGAGCTGGCATACGAGCGCGACCCCGGTGCATCCCCCATCACCGGCCTGATCGACTATGAGGAGTTCTGCGGAGTGACAGACACCATCAGCCCGTCCGAATTGCATGCCCGCCTGCTGGCAGGGGAACCGCACACGCTGCTCGACGTGCGAGAGCCGTGGGAGGCGGACATCGCCGAGATCCCCGGCTCCCTGCTCGTGCCGCTCGGGGTGGTGATGGCCGACCCAGCAGGCGTCGCTGCGCGGCTCGGCGACGATCCTCTCGTGATCGTCTGCCACCACGGCGTGCGCGCGGAGACCGCACGGGCGAAGCTGGCGGAGGCGGGCGCATCCGGGATCGTGCTCGCCGGCGGCATCGACGCCTGGGCCAGAGACATCGACGGCGACCTGGCGCGATACTAAGGACATGACGCCACCGCGCACGGTCGAGGAGCACGCAGAGACCATCGCCCGCCTCGTCGAGCCGCTGCTCGCCGTTGCGGCCGCGGAGCGGGTCCCGCTGGCGGAGGCGTCCGGCAGGGTCACCGCCGTCGCCGTGCGCTCGGACGTCGACCTGCCACTGTTCCGCAACTCGCAGATGGACGGATACGCCGTGCGCTCCGCCGACATCGAGCACACGCCCGTCGCCCTCGAAGTGAGAGGGGACATCCCTGCCGGGCACACGGTGCCGGTGGTCCTCACCCCGGGAACCGCCGTGCGCATCATGACCGGCGCTCCTGTGCCGAGCGGCGCGGACGCCGTCGTGCCGGTCGAGGACACCGAGCTGGTGCTCGGCCGCGACGACGACCTCTCCGGCGCCGTTGTCGAGATCCGCCGCTCCCGCCGCCCAGGAGAGTACGTGCGCGAGCGCGGCAGCGACCTGCGCCGCGGCGACACCCTGGTGGATTCCGGCACCCGGCTGGCCGCCCGCCACCTGGCCGCCATCGCAGCGGCGGGGGCGGAGGCGGTGGAGGTGCGCGCCCGCCTGCGGGTCGGCATCCTGACCACCGGCGCCGAACTGGTGGCCGCGGGCGCGACCGCCGAGTTCGGCCAGGTGTTCGACGCGAACGGGGTGGCGCTCGCCGCCCTGGTCGAGGAGTGCGGCGCACTCGTCTCCGTGCGGACGGCGACGACCGACGACCACGCCGAGTTCGAGCGCGCCCTGCAGCACGCGGTGAGCGTGAGCGACATCGTCGTCACTTCCGGCGGCATCTCGAAGGGCGCGTACGAGGTGGTGCGGGAGGTGCTGGAGCCGCACGGCGCCGAGGTGGTGACGGTGGCGATGCAGCCGGGTGGGCCGCAGGCGACCGGCGTGGTCTCCGGGGTTCCCGTGCTGTCGTTCCCCGGCAACCCGGTGAGCACCCAGGTCTCGTTCACGGTGTTCCTGCGCGACCTGCTGCGCGCCTCCGCCGGGCTTCCCGCCGCACCGCCGTCTCCTGCGCCGCTCGCCGCGGCCGTGCACTCCGTCGCAGGCAAGCGGCAGTTCCTGCGCGGCAGGCGCCTGCAGGACGGCACGGTGCAGCAGGTCGCCGGCCCCAGCTCGCATCTGGTGGCGGCGATGGCGCGTTCCGACGTGCTGATCGAAGTGCCGACGGACACCGTGGACCTCGCGGAGGGCGACGACGTGACAGTGTGGACCCTATGAGCGGACTCAGCCACATCGACGGCGAAGGCAGGGCGCGGATGGTCGACGTCGGAGGCAAGCAGGAGACGGACAGGGTCGCCGTGGCCAGCGGCCGCGTCGTGACGCGCTCCGACGTCGTGCGCCTGGTCAGGGCCGACGACCTGCCCAAGGCAGATGTGCTGGCGACGGCGCGGCTGGCCGGCATCGGCGGGGCCAAACGCACCTCCGAGCTGATCCCGCTGTGCCACCCGCTGCCGCTGACGGCCGTGGACATCGTGTTCTCCCTGGATGCCGACGCCGGCGTCATCGCCATCGAGGCGACCACCCGCACCCACGGGCGCACCGGGGTGGAGATGGAGGCGCTGACGGCCGTCGCTGTCGCCGGGCTGACCCTGCACGACATGATCAAGGCGGTCGACCCTGCGGCGACGCTGACGGACGTGCAGCTCGTCTCGAAGAGCGGAGGCAAGCGCGGCGACTGGCGGCGCCAGAGCGCGGAGACGGAGGCGGAGTCGCTGTCGGAGGAGTCGCAGGCGGCGGAACCGACGGCCGCGGTCGCCACGGAACCCGCCGCATCCACCGCCGTCGTCGTGGTCTCCTCCACGCGGGCCGCAGCGGGCGAGGCGGAGGACACCACCGGCCCGGTGATCGCGGCGTGGCTCGGCGAGCGGCAGCTTCCAGCGGAGGTGCGCGTGGTCGCCGACACTGACATCGCCTCCGCGATCCGGGATGCGGTGCTCGCCCGCCCCGCCGTCCTCCTGACCACGGGCGGCACCGGCGTCTCCCCCACCGACCGCACCCCGGAGGCGACGGCCGCCGTGCTCGACCGCACCCTGCCAGGCGTCGCGGAAGCACTCCGCGCCCGCGGGGCGGAGCACACGCCGCTCGCCGCGATCAGCAGGGGCGTGGCAGGGGTCGCGGGAAGGACGCTGGTGGTCAACCTGCCCGGCTCGCGCGGCGGCGTCGCCGACGGCCTGGCCGTGCTCGCCGACCTGCTCCCGCACCTGCTCGACCAGCTCGGCGGGGGCGACCACACCCGATGAGCGACGTGTACGCCGCCATCAGCGCCGACCCCCTCGACGGCTCGACGGTCGACGAGTTCGTCTGGCGGTCGGGGTCCGGCGCCGTCGTGTCGTTCCAGGGGATCGTGCGCGACCACGACGGCGGCCGTGGCGTCGTCTCGCTGGACTACCGGGCGCATCCGGAGGCCGAGCGATTCCTCCGCGAGTGCTGCGAGGAGATCGCGGCGCGCAGCGGTCTGCGGGTCGCCGCAGAGCACAGGGTCGGCTCGCTGACCATCGGCGACCCAGCACTCATCGCCGCCGTCGCAGCACCGCACAGGGCGGAGGCGTTCGAGGCCTGCGCCGCCCTGGTCGACCTCATCAAGACCAAGGTGCCGATCTGGAAGCGCCAGCACTTCGCCGACGGCGTCTCCGAGTGGGTCGGCCTCTAGCCGCCCCTCGCCCTCCCCTCCGCCCCTCTCCCACGCAATCGAGTCCGAAGTTGTTCAGGCGACACGCCGGGCATTGAGCTGAACAACTTCGGACTCGATTGCTGCGGAGGCGCAGACGCGGGGATAAAGTGGGCGCTGTGCCGCAGATTCGGGTGAAAGACGCTTCGCTGTACCTCGGGGTGAGCGACGACACGGTCCGCCGCTGGATCGACGCCGGACTGCTCGGCAGCGCGAAGGACGACGCAGGGCGCACCGTGGTCGACGGCTACGAGCTCGCCCAGCTCGCCAAACAGAACGCCGTGCTCCCCACCGATCCGTCGGGTGTGGCGCGATCGGCACGCAACCGCTTCGTCGGCCTGGTCACCAGCATCGTCGTCGACACCGTCATGGCGCAGGTGGAGCTGCAGTGCGGCCCGCACAGGGTGGTGTCGCTGATGAGCAGCGAGGCCGTGCGGGAGCTCGGGCTCGAACTCGGCTCCGTGGCCGTCGCGGTCGTCAAAGCCACCACCGTCATCGTCGAGACCCCCATCGGAAAGGACTGACCGTGCGCAAGCGGATCGTCGCAGCAGCCGTCATCGCGGTAGCAGCTCTCGCCCTCACCGGATGCGCGGCCTCCTCCGCCCCCGCCTCCAGCGCATCCACGGGGTCGCCGTCGGCGGATGCCGTCTCAGGGACGGTCACCGTGTTCGCCGCAGCCTCGCTCACGGCCACCTTCACCGACCTGGGGAAGGCGTTCGAGGCAGAGCACCCTGGGGCGAAGGTGACGTTCAGCTTCGCCGGATCGTCCGATCTGGTTTCCCAGATCACCGAGGGAGCGCCCGCCGACGTGTTCGCGTCGGCCGACGAGGCCAACATGGCCAAGGTCACCACCGCGAAGCTGGCCGACGGCGAGCCTGTCGACTTCGCCACCAACGTCCTGGCCATCGCCGTGCCTCCCGGCAACCCCGCGAAGATCACCGCGTTCTCCGACCTGGCGAAGCCGGGGGTGAAGACCGTCGTCTGCGCCCCGCAGGTGCCGTGCGGTGCAGCCACCGTGAAGGTGGAGGCGTCGAGCGGCGTGACCCTGACGCCGGTGAGCCAGGAGTCGTCGGTGACCGATGTGCTCGGCAAGGTCGAGTCCGGCGAGGCCGACGCCGGCATCGTCTACGTCACCGACGTCAAGGGCGCGGGAAGCAAGGTCGACTCTGTGCCGTTCCCGGAGGCTGCGTCGACCGTCAACACCTATCCGATCGTTGCTCTGAAGGCAGCGGCCAATCCCTCCGGGGCCGCGGCGTTCGTCGACTTCGTCACCGGTGAGAAGGGCCGCGCGGTCCTGAAGACCGCCGGCTTCGGAGCGCCGTAGACCGTGGGATCGTCTCCGCGTCGGCTGGACGTGCCGACCTGGGTCGTCGTGATCGCGGTCGTCGGCGGCCTGTTCGTGCTGCTGCCGCTGGTGGCGATGCTGGTCAGGGTCGACTGGGCCGACTTCCTCCCGCTGATCACATCGCCTTCGTCGCTGGACGCGCTCTGGCTGAGCCTGCGCACCTCCGTCGCCGCCACGGCGCTGTGCGTGCTGCTCGGCGTGCCGATGGCGACGGTGCTCGCGCGCGTGCCGTTCCCCGGCCAACGGGTGGTGCGCGCCATCGTGCTGCTCCCGCTGGTGCTGCCTCCGGTGGTCGGCGGCCTGGCACTGCTCTTCCTGTTCGGCAGGCGCGGTCTGCTCGGCGGAGTGCTCGACGTGGCGTTCTCGACCACGGCGGTGATCCTCGCGCAGACGTTCGTCGCCCTCCCGTTCCTCGTGCTGAGCCTCGAGGGCGCGCTCCGCACGGCTGGGACCCGCTTCGAAGCCGTCGCCGCCACCCTCGGCGCCCGGCCGGCGACCGTGTTGTTCCGGGTGACATTGCCGCTGGTGCTGCCTGCGCTGGTCTCCGGCGCGATCCTGTCGTTCGCGCGGGCGCTCGGCGAGTTCGGCGCCACCCTCACCTTCGCAGGGAGCCTCCAGGGCGTCACGCGCACACTGCCGCTGGAGATCTACCTCCAGCGCGAGACGGACCCGGACGCGGCGGTCGCCCTGTCCCTGGTGCTGATCGTGGTCGCCGTGATCGTGGTCGCCGTCGCGCACGGAGCGGGCGAGCCGGCCCGCCGCCGTCTGAAGGTCGCCCGATGAGCGGGGCGGCCGTCCGGCTGCGCGCGACACTCGCTGAGCGCGGCGTCGACGTCGACCTCTCCGTCGCAGACGGGGAGACCGTCGCCGTGCTCGGCCCGAACGGCGCAGGCAAGTCCACCATGCTCGGGATGCTCGCCGGGCTGATCCGCCCGGACACCGGCCGGGCGACGCTCGGCGACGACGTGCTGTTCGACCTGCCTGGCTCCTGGACTCCTCCGCACCGCCGCGGGGTCGCGCTGCTCGCGCAGGAGCCCTTGCTGTTCCCGCATCTGACCGTTCGGCAGAACGTGGAGTTCGGTCCGCGGGCAGCACGCGCATCCCGTGCGGATGCCCGCTCTGTCGCGGACGGGTGGCTGCGCACGGTCGGCGTCGACGGGTTCGCCGCGCGCCGCCCTGACGAACTCTCCGGCGGCCAGGCGCAGCGCGTGGCCGTCGCCCGTGCGCTGGCAGCGGAGCCGCGACTGCTGCTGCTCGACGAACCGCTCTCCGCGCTCGACGTCGCGGTGACCGGCGACGTGCGGCAGACGCTCGCACGGGCCCTCGACGGCCGCACCGCCGTCATCGTCAGCCACGACGCGCTCGACGCCTACCTGCTCGCCGATCGCGTGATCGTGCTGCACGACGGCCGCATCGTCGACGACGGCCCCGTCCGCGACGTCCTCGACCGGCCGCGCAGGGCGTTCACCGCCGAGCTGACAGGGGTGACGCTGCTGACGGGGCGGCGCACCGCATCCGGGATCGTCACCGACGACGGCCTCTCACTCGCGGCGACCGTCGTGGAGGCCGCTGCTCCCGGCGACCGGGTCGCGGCGGCCGTTCGCCCGTCGAGCGTGCGCGTGCTCGCCGCGGAACCGGGCACGGCGACGGCCAACCTGATCTCCGCGGTGGTGACCGGTCTCGAGCCGCGCGCCGACCTCGTCCTGGTGCGCACCGACACTCTCCCTGCCCTGGTCGCGCCGTCGATCGTCGCCGACCTGGCGCTCGCCCCCGGCACGCCCGTCACCCTCGCCGTCTCCCCCGACGACCTCCGCGTCTACCCCGCCTGACCCCGTCCGGCCGTCCCCCCGGCCGGGTGCCGGGTCAGTGACCGCCGATGCCGGAGCCGATCATGCCGTGGCCGCCGTTGGGATTGCGGGAGGGCACCGGCTCGTCGAATCGGGCGTTGGCCTTTCCTGGACGGCTCTCCGGAGCGAGCCGCGAACGGGCAGCGGCGACGAGCGCCACGACCATCGCGGCCAGCAGCACCAGTCCGAGTGCGGCAAGCGCCCAGCCTGCTGCGCTCCCGAACCCGATCATCACGACGCCGATCGGCCCTGTCAGCCACGCGCCGACACCGGCGACGACCGCCGCGACCACCAGCAGCGCCACCCGGCGACGCCGCCGCTGCATCGCCTCGAACTCGCTCATCAGCGTGCCTGTCTCAGCCTGTGTACTCATCGCGCGCCTCCCCTGCTCAGCCCCACCTGTGCCCCCAACCTAGCGGATGCGGGGTCAGCCGCCCGCGAACGGCGGAAGCACATCCACGGTCCCCGTCACCCGTCGCTCAGGGTCGCGGGACACGACCGCATCCACCAGGAACGACCCGGACCGCAGCACCAGCTCCATCGGCGCCCCGTAGCGCGCGAGCAGTTCGGCGCGCAGTGCGCCGAGGGTCGCGTCCGCCAGCTGGATGCGCTCCTCCTGCCGCCCCGCCGCCCCCTCCGCCGCGGCGAAGTACCGCACGAGCACCGTCGCCGCAGCCCCGTCCGCACTGTCAGCCACCGATCGCCCCCATGCTCCTGCGCGGAGGGACGAACCCGGCCGCGTCGATTCCGTGCCCTGCCTGCTTGCCCCACATCGCCCCGCGCCACCAGCGCGCGATCTCCGCGTCGTCCGCCCCGCCGCGGAGCAGACCGCGCAGGTCGGTCTCGTCGTCGCCGAAGAGGCAGGAGCGCACCGTCCCTTCCGCCGTGATCCTGGTGCGGTCGCACGCGGCGCAGAACGAGCGGGTCACCGACGCGATGATCCCGACCGTCGCCGGTCCGCCGTCGACCAGCCACTCCTCCGCTGGGGCGGACGGGTCGTCCCTCCCCGCCTCCGTGAGCGTGAAGCCGGTGCCGAGCACGTCCAGGAGTTCGGCGGCAGGCACCATGTTGTCGCGCATCCAGGTGTGGTCGGCGTCGAGCGGCATCTGCTCGATGAAACGCAGGCGGCAGCCGTTCTCGATCGCCCAGGCGAGCAGGGCGGGCGCTCCGGCGAGCGTTTCGCGCATCAGCACCGCGTTGAGCTTCAGCGGGGTGAGCCCTGCGTCGTGGGCGGCGCGGATGCCAGCCATGACCGCGGGGAGCCTGTCGCGCCTGGTCAGGCGGGCGAAGTGCTCGCGGTCGACCGTGTCGAGCGAGACGTTCACCCTGGTGAGGCCCGCATCCACCAGGCTCCGGATGCGGTGGTCCAGCCCGATCCCGTTGGTCGTGATCGAGAGGTCCACCCCTGGCGCCGCCTCCGCGGACAGCCCGACGATCTCGGCGAGGTCGGCGCGCATCAGCGGTTCTCCCCCGGTGAACCGCACCTCGGTGATCCCCAGGTCGCGCGCGGCGATGCGCACCAGCCTGGCGATCTCGGCGGCGGTCAGCAGCTCCTCGCGCGGGATGCTCGGCAACCCGTCCTCCGGCATGCAGTACGTGCAGCGCAGCGAGCACTTCTCTGTGACGGACACTCGCAGGTCGCGGGCGACCCTGCCGAACCGGTCGATCAGGCCGGGGACAGCGGGGCGTCCGTCGAGGCTCGGCGCGCTCCGCGGCGCAGTCTCCCGTCGCGCAGCGTCCCGCAGAGCGGCGCTCCGCGGTGTGCCGAGATTCACGACGGTCATTCCATCACCATAGACCGCGCCGCCCGCTGGGGAATAAGCTGCGCGCATGGGAATCATCTCCTCCGGATTCCTCGGCCGCCGCCGTACCGAGGACACCCGACTTCCGCCAGGCCAATACCTCACAGAGGGCTTCCCTGTGCTCTCCGCCGGCCCCACTCCGCGCATCACGCACGACGAGTGGGCCTTCACGATCACCACGGAGAAGGGACAGGTGCACCGCTGGAGCTGGGACGAGTTCCTCGCCCTCCCGCAGGAGGACGTGACCCAGGACATCCACTGCGTCACCAGCTGGTCCAAGCTCGGCACCTCGTGGCGGGGTGTCGCCATCGACACGCTGTTCGACGGCGTCGACACCGAGTACGAGTACACGATGGCGCACTCATACGGCGGGTACTCCACCAACGTCCCGCTCGCCGACCTGCTCGACGGCAAGGCCTGGATCGCGCACACCTTCGACGGAGCCGACCTCGCACCAGAGCACGGAGGACCCGCGCGGCTGCTCGTGCCGCACCTGTACTTCTGGAAGAGCGCGAAATGGGTCAACGGCCTGCAGATGCTTCCGCAGGACCAGCCGGGCTTCTGGGAGAGCAACGGCTACAACATGTACGGGGATCCCTGGAAGGAAGAGCGCTACTGGTGAGCACGGCCTGGCGCGTCGCGGACGTGATCGCCGCCCGCTTCGAGACGCCGACCGCGCGCACGCTCCGGCTGCGCATCCCCGGCCTCAGCGGACATCTGGCCGGACAGCACGTGGATGTCCGGCTCACCGCCCCCGACGGCTACCAGGCCGTGCGGTCGTACTCGATCGCGTCTGCGCTGCCTGGCGACGAACTGGAGCTGACGGTCGAGGAGCTGGCGGACGGCGAGGTCTCCCCCTACCTCGTGCGCGGCGTGATGGTCGGCGACCAGGTGGAGGTGCGCGGCCCCGTCGGCGGCTGGTTCGTCTGGCGACCCGGCGACCTGACGCCCGTCCAGCTCATCGCCGGCGGGTCCGGTGTGGTGCCGCTGATGTCGATGGCGCGCGCCCACTCGGCCGCGGCGAGCGCAGCGCCGTTCCGGCTGCTCTACTCTGTGCGGTCGCCTGAGTCGGTCTACTACCGCGACGAACTCGCGGCGCTTGCGCGGGATGCGGCGGCCCCGCTCTCCGTCGAATACGTCTACACCCGCACCGCCCCCGCCGACTGGCC
This sequence comes from Leifsonia sp. NPDC102414, assembly GCF_044765685.1. Classification (NCBI taxonomy): domain Bacteria; kingdom Bacillati; phylum Actinomycetota; class Actinomycetes; order Micrococcales; family Microbacteriaceae; genus Leifsonia; species Leifsonia sp. NPDC102414. The sequence goes on along the minus strand of NZ_JBIWKN010000001.1, from coordinate 250,340 downwards.
GGTGCCGGCCGGACGCCTCACGGCGGCGGTCCTGGCGTCCGCAGCGCTGCCGGCGAGCGCGTCCCCCACATTCTTCCTCTGCGGAGCGACCGCGTTCGTCGAGACCGTGTCCGGCTGGTTGGTCGACGCCGGGCACGACCCCTCCCGCATCAAGACGGAGCGCTATGGCGGAATCGGAGGCGCGTCATGACCGACCAGGACTACCTCGACGGAAACGCGGCGGCCGGACTCCTCTCCGAGGTGTTCGCCGTCGACATCACCAGTGCGGTCGGGCGGTGTGCGAGCTGCGGAGACGAGGCCGTCGTCGCCGTCGCGCGGGTGTACCCGAACGATCACGGGCTGGTGGTCCGCTGCTCGGTGTGCGGGGATGTGCTCCTCGTGGCCGTCGAAGAGCGCGAGCGGGTGTGCATCGACCTGCGCGGGCTGAGCTGGCTGGAAGTGCGTCCAGGCGCCACCGCGTAGAATTCTCCGGTGCTCCCCGACTCCTCCCCGCTCGATTCCCCCGACGCGCCGCGCGTCGACCCCGCCGACCTCGCCGCGGCCCTGCGCGTGCTCGAGAACCTGCACGAGCTCGATGAGGAGCACCCGGACTTCATCACCGTCCGCCGCGCGACCGCGCACATGTTCAAGGCCGTCAAGCAGGCCAGGCGCAAGGAGATCCGCCGCGCCGTCGCAGAGGCGGACAAGGCCGTCGTCGCCGCCACCGCCACCGGAGCACCGGACCGCATCGACGACGAGACCCGCGGGCTCGACCTCTCCACCAGTGCGGAGGGTGCGAGCGCAGGCACCCTGCTGAAGTCGCGCGCCTGCTACATCTGCAAACAGCACTACACGCTGGTCGACGCCTTCTACCACCAGCTCTGCCCGGACTGCGCTGCCATCAGCCACGCCAAGCGCAACGCCCGCACCGACCTCACCGGCAAGCGCGCCCTCCTCACCGGCGGTCGCGCCAAGATCGGGATGCACATCGCGCTGCGCCTGCTGCGCGACGGCGCGCACCTCACCATCACCACCCGGTTCCCCAGGGATGCGGTCCGCCGGTTCTCCCAGCTTCCGGACTCCGGAGAGTGGCTGCACCGCCTCCGCGTCGTCGGCATCGACCTGCGCGACCCCGCCCAGGTGATCGCGCTGGCAGACTCCGTTGCCGCGCACGGCCCGCTCGACATCCTCATCAACAACGCGGCGCAGACCGTCCGCCGTTCGGCCGGCGCGTACTCACTCCTCGCTGAGGCGGAGACGCAGCCGCTGCCGGACGGCCCGCTGCCGGAGATGGAGACGTTCGGTCACACGGCGGACCCGCACCCGCACGCGCTCGAGGCGTCCGTCGCCGCGCATCCCCTGCTGTCGGCCGCGAACGTCGCGGGCACGGTCGCCGAGCTCGCCGGCCCGTCGGCGCTGACCGCGGACGAGCTGGCAGCGCTCGCGATGGCGCCAGGCTCGTCGTCGCTCGCCAAGCACGCCGACGGCAGCGCGATCGACGCGGGCGGCCTGGTGCCGGACGTGCACACGGTCAACAGCTGGACGCAGGCGGTCCAGGATGTGGACCCGCTGGAGATGCTCGAGGTGCAGCTCTGCAACACCACGGCGCCGTTCCTGCTGATCAGCAGGCTGCGCGCATCCATGGCGGCAGCGACCGGCACGGAAACAGGCACGGGACGCGCGTACATCGTCAACGTCTCCGCGATGGAGGGCGTTTTCGGCCGCAGGTACAAGGGCCCAGGCCACCCGCACACCAACATGGCGAAGGCGGCGCTCAACATGCTCACCCGCACCAGCGCAGGCGAGATGTTCGAGACCGACCGCATCCTGATGACGGCCGTCGACACCGGCTGGATCACCGACGAGCGCCCGCACTACACCAAGGTGCGCCTGGCGGAGGAGGGCTTCCACGCCCCGCTCGACCTCGTCGACGGTGCGGCCCGCGTGTACGACCCGATCGTGCGCGGAGAGGCCGGAGAAGACCTGTACGGAGTGTTCCTCAAGGACTACCGCAACTCGGCTTGGTAACGATCGGCGAAACCCGCTGATTCGGCGTCATTCGCGCGCCGTGGCGCGATCTCCTGATGCGTACAATTCAGTTGCGCGACGTTCTGCGCGAGAACGAAGGAACTCGATGTCCAGCACTTCTGCGGAGCAGACGCCGACCAGCCCCGCCCCAGCTCCCGGGCAGGCGCACGAGCCCCAGCCCCGGTCGAGCGGCGGGGCGTTCCGGCACTGGCTGCTCTCCGGCCTGGTCGACGAGCGCGGGACGCACCAGGGGCCGCACGGCAGGAAGCCGGAACGGCAGCACTCCTGGTGGCAGGTCATGTGCCTCACCGGCGTCGACTACTTCTCCACCCTCGGCTACCAGCCCGCCATCGCTGCCCTCGCCGCCGGCGTGGTCTCGCCGTTCGCGACCCTCGTGCTCGTCGCCCTCACCCTGCTCGGTGCGCTGCCGGTGTATCGCAGGGTCGCGCGTGAGAGCTTCAAGGGGTCAGGCTCGATCGCGATGCTCGAGCGGCTGCTGCCCTGGTGGGCAGGCAAGCTCTTCGTGCTCGTGCTGCTCGGCTTCGCCGCCACCGACTTCATGATCACGATCACCCTCTCGGCGGCCGACGCCACGGCGCACGCGATCGAGAACCCGTTCACGCCGTCGTGGTTCCATGGCAACCAGGTCGGCATCACGCTGTTCCTGCTCGCCCTGCTCGGTGCGGTGTTCCTGAAAGGCTTCAAGGAGGCCATCGGCATCGCCGTCGTGCTGGTCGCGGTGTATCTCGCCCTGAACGTGATCGTGGTCGGCACCTCCATCGTCGAGGTGTTCCAGCACGTCAGCGCCATCGACGACTGGTGGCAGGCGCTGAACACGCAGCACGGCGATCCGCTGATGGTCATCGCCATCGCGCTGCTCGTCTTCCCCCGGCTCGCCCTCGGCCTGTCCGGCTTCGAGACCGGGGTCGCCGTGATGCCGCAGATCAAGGGCAAGCCGGACGACGACCCCGACCACCCGCAGGGGCGCATCCGGGGCGCGGGTCGCCTGCTGACGACGGCGGCCATCATCATGAGCTGCTTCCTCATCACGTCGAGCTTCACCACCACGCTGCTGATCCCGCAGAAGGAGTTCCAGTCCGGCGGCCAGGCGAACGGGCGCGCGCTCGCCTACCTGGCGCACGAATACCTGGGCAGCGTCTTCGGCTCCGTCTACGACCTCAGCACCATCCTCATCCTGTGGTTCGCCGGGGCGTCGGCGATGGCCGGCCTCCTCAACCTGGTGCCGCGCTACCTGCCGCGCTACGGCATGGCGCCGCAGTGGGCGCGCGCCGTGCGGCCGCTGGTGCTGGTGTTCACGCTCATCGCGTTCATCATCACCCTCGTCTTCCAGGCCGACGTGGATGCGCAGGGCGGCGCATACGCGACAGGCGTGCTGGTGCTGATCACCTCCGCCTCCCTCGCCGTCACGCTGTCGGCGCTCAGGAAGAAGCAGCGGAAGCGCACGATCGCCTTCGCCATCATCACCGCGATCTTCGTCTACACGACCATCGCCAACATCTTCGAGCGGCCGGACGGCCTGCGCATCGCGAGCCTGTTCATCATCGGCATCCTCACCATCTCGATCGTCTCCCGCATCGGTCGCTCGTTCCAGCTCAGGGCGACGAGCGTGACGCTCGACGTGACGGCGCTCGACTTCGTGCTCGAAGACGCGGAGGAGGGCGAGATCCGCATCATCTCGCACGAACCGGACGTCGACACCAACACGGAGTACGAGCAGAAGAACAAGGACGAGCGCAAGTTCAGCCACATCCCGCAGCGCTCGCGCACCATCTTCATCGAGGTCTACCGCTCCGACTCCTCCGACTTCGAGGAGGACCTGGTGGTGCACGGCGTGGTCAAGCACGGCTACCGGGTGCTGCAGGTGAAGGCGGGAAACGTGCCGAACACGATCGCGGCCGTGCTGCTGGAGATCCGCGACGTGACAGGGATCGTGCCGACGATCTATTTCGAGTGGACGGAGGGCAACCCCATCTCCAACATGTTCCGCTTCCTCATCACCGGCGTCGGCGAGGTCGCGCCCGTCACCCGCGAGGTGCTCCGCGAGGCGGAGCGCGACGTCAAGCGCCGACCAGCCGTCCACGTGTCCTGACATGTCCGGTCACGCCTTCTTCGAGACCATCGCCATCGCCTTCGAGGTGGTCGGCGTCAGCGCGATGGCCATCGGGTTCGTCGTCGCCGTCGGCATCGCGATCCGCGCCTGGGTGGTGTCGCGCAGCGGCGCGACCGCCTTCACGACGCTCAGGCAGAGCTTCGGCGGCGTGATCCTGCTCGGCCTGGAGGTCCTGGTGGCCGCCGACCTGGTCAGGACGGTCACGTCGACGCCGTCCCTCACCGACGCCCTGGTGCTCGCGCTGATCGTCCTCATCAGGACCGTGCTGAGCTTCTCGCTGCAGATCGAGATCGACGGCGTCGCGCCGTGGCGCCGCGCCCTCGTCACGGGACCGGAGGTCATCGGCAGGGCGGCGGCTCGCTCCGGTGCTGGAAGCAGGGCCGCGCGCTCCGGTGAAGCTAGCGGCGGCGCCGGGGGCGACGCATCCGGCTCGAACTGAGAGCTGCGCTCAGTCGGTGCGCGCCGCGCGCTCGGCGTTGCGGGCCTTGACGCGCGCGTTCTCCGCGTGCACGGCGGCCTGCGTAGCGCGCTCTGTGACGAGCCACGCAGGAGGCTCCTCCAGGAGCGCCTTGATCTGGGCGGTGGTGAGCGCCTCCGTGACGCCGCCGCGGGCGAGACCGGAGTTGGAGACGCCGAGCTTGTGGGCGACAACATCCCGTGGATGCGGTCCATCCGCACGCAGCGTCGCCAGCCACTCCGGCGGGTTGGCGGCGAGCTCGTCGAACTCGGTGCGGCTGATCTCGCCGTCCTGGAACTCTGCTGGGGCGGCCGGGAGGTAGATCCCCAGCTTCTTCGCGGCGGTCGCCGCCTTCATCGTCTGGGGCTTCTTCTGGGCGCTCATGGTTTCAAGGGTATCCGTTCGCTACCCTCGGAGGATGCCGTCTACGTTCACGATCGTCTTCCCCCTCGGCGTGACCGTCGGCAAATGGACCCGCGTCTTCGAGCAGCGGCACCCGGAGGTGCAGCTCGTCGTGACCCGCGTGGCAGACGCGGAGCAGCGCGACGCCATCGAGACGGGCGGCGCTGACATGGCGTTCGTGCGCGAGCCCGTCGACACGGACGGCCTGCACCTGATCCCGCTGTACGCGGAGGACATCGTGGTCGCGATGCACCACGAGCACCTGCTCACCCTGGAGAAGAAGCTGCACCTGGCCGACCTCGACGACCAGCCGCGCATCGACGGCGTGCCGTCGGAGGCGATGTTCCGCAGCATCGCGGCGGGCGACGGCATCGCCGTCGTGCCACAGTCGGTGGCGAAGGCGCTGCGTCGCAAAGACGTGGTGGCGATGACGCTGGAGGACGCGGAGCCCAGCAGGGTCGGCCTCGCCTGGCCACGGGATGCACAGCACGAGCTGGTCGACGAGTTCATCGGCATCGTCCGCGGCCGCACCGCCCACAGCTCCCGGAACCTCGACGTCGCCGCAGCACAGGCGGACGCCGCCAAGCAGGACGCCAAGAAGCCCCCGCGCGCGGCGAAGAGCCAGAACCGCCCAGGCGCGAAGCAGGGCAAGCGCCCCGTCGCGCGTTCGCGCAAGCCGCGCCGCGGCCGCTGAACCGCGCGGGCAGCACAGACCGGCCGCTGACGGCGCGCTGCCCAGCCGGCCCGCCGCCTCGCCGACTGTCCGCCACGACTACTCTCGGCCCCGCCGACTCTCGGCCCCGCCGACTCTCGGCCACGGTGCAGAATGTTGCCATGCCATCCAGCGTCGGCCGCGATGCCCAGTCCGCCATCTACCGGGCGGGCGTCTCCGGCCGCACCCCGCGCATCCCTGTCGGTTTCCCCGCGCTCGAGCGGGCGGCGGAGCGCCGCATGTCCAGGGCGGCGTTCGCGTACGTCGCGGGCTCTGCTGGGCTGGAGCGCACCGACCTGGCGGACACCGCGGCGTTCGGCGATCACCGGATCGTGCCGCGCGTGCTCCGCGACGTCTCGTCGCGCGACCTCGGCATCGAGCTGTTCGGCACGCAGAGGCCGACCCCGCTGCTGCTCGCGCCGATCGGAGTGCTCGATCTCGCGCATCCATCGGCGGACGCGGGAGCAGCACGAGCCGCAGCAGCGCTCGGCATCCCCGCCGTGCTCTCCAACCAGGCATCGACGCCGATGGAGCAGGTCGCCTCGGCGATGGACGCGGTGTCCCCCGGCGCGAGCCGCTGGTTCCAGCTCTACTGGAGCTCGTCGGACGAGCTGGTCGAGAGCCTGGTCTCCCGCGCGGAGGCGTCCGGCTGCGAGGCGATCGTGGTCACGCTGGACACCCACGTTCTCGGCTGGCGGCCGCGGGACCTCGACCTCGGCTACCTGCCGTTCAGCCGCGGCAGGGGCATCGCGCAATACACGAGCGATCCGGTGTTCCGACGCCTGGTGCGCGAGCGCATCGCCGCGAGCGGTCCACGCGCGCGCACGCCGCTGACTCCCGCCACCGTCGCCTCGTTCGCGAGCATTCTGCGGCACCACCCCGGCCGGCTGCGCGACAATCTGCGCTCGCCCGAGCCGCTCGCCGCCATCGAGACGTTCCTTGAGGTCTTCGCGAACCCGGCCCTGACCTGGGCCGACCTGGCGTTCCTGCGCGAGCGCACGACCCTGCCGATCGTGCTCAAGGGCATCCTGCATCCCGATGACGCCTCCCGCGCCGTCGACGCAGGCATGGACGCCGTGCAGGTGTCGACGCACGGCGGACGTCAGCTCGACAACGAGCAGCCGGCTCTGGATGCGCTCCCTCGTGTCGTCGAGGCGGTGGCCGGCCGCATCCCCGTGCTGTTCGACAGCGGCGTGCGCAGCGGAGCCGACGCCGTGGTCGCGCTCGCGCTCGGCGCCCGCGCCGTCGCCATCGGGCGGCCGTACGTGTACGCTCTCGCCATCGCGGGAGAGGCCGGAGTGCGCGAGCTGCTGAGGAACACGATCGCGGAGCTCGACATCACGCTGGGGCTCGCCGGGGTGCGCAGCGTGGCGGAGCTGGACGCGTCGATCTTCGCCTGAGCCGCGTCTGAGCCGCGCCAGCCGCCCTGAGCCGCGCGCTAGCCTCGCTAGGAGACCGACGCGCCGATCAACGACAGCAGCGCCTGCGCGTACGCCGTGGCCGCATCCTCGTCCTCGAACTGCCGCTCGTCTCCGCCGAGCAGGATGGTCACCCGGTAGCCGTCGTCGGTGCGCGCGAGATGCCGGAAGGCGCCGCCGAGCAGCTCGCGCAGCTGGTCCTCGCGCGGGATCCAGAGCGCGTCCTCCACGGCCAGCGAGTCGAGCGCCCACTCGGTGGTGCCGTTGAAGCCGAGGATGGTGCCGGTGTCGAACTCGTGCGGTTCGATGGTCATGTCGCTCACGGTGAACCGGTCGCCTGCCAGCTCCTCGCGGTCGATCGCGAAGGTGTCCCCTGACTGGGGCCGCCAGCGGAGCCCTGCTGCACGCAGCAGGCGTGCGGTGTCGTCGGCGATCATCGGATGCTCCTGACGCTCAGCGGGAAAACCATGTCCGCGAGTCTAGGCGTCCTTCCCCGCGATTCCCAGGGTGCTGGCGAGCGCATCCACCGGGTGCGGCCCACATCGGCCGTCAGTCGGTGACCAGCACGATCTTCCCGCGCACGTGCCCTGCCTCGAGCCTGGCGAACGCCTCGGCGACGCGCTCGATCGGGAAGATCGAGTCGATCGGCAGCAGGCATTCGTCCTCGGCGAGCATGGCCGCGATCTCTGCGAGCTCGGCGTTCCCCGCCGCCGAGCCGCCGACCGTTCGCGCACCGTGGGCGGCGGGACCGAACGCGGCGATCGTGTTGATGCGGTCGACGGGCACGCCGAGCTCCAGGGCCGCCTCGATCGTCTCCGCACCGTGATTGTCGAGCACGGCGGTGATCCTGTCGCCGTCCAGCACGTCCCTGATGCGGTCGGCCAGGCCGTCGCCGTATGTCACCGGCACGACGCCCAGCCCCTCCAGGTAGTCGTGGTGCACCTCGCTCGCCGTCCCGATCACCGTCGCGCCGGCGCGCACGGCGAGCTGGGCGGCCAGCACGCCGACTCCTCCTGCGACCGCGCTCACGAGCACGGTGTCGTGCTCGCGCAACCGGAGGGATGCGGTGGTCGCCATCGCCGTCCGGCCCACCGTCGCCAGCGACCCGGCCACCTCGAAGGTGAGCGGGTCCGGCTTGTGCAGCACGGCGCCGTCGGCGTGGACCACCACGAAGTCGGCGAACGTCGCGAACGGCACGCTCCCGAACACGGCCTCTCCGACCGTGAAGCCGGTGACGCCGTCTCCCACCTCTTCGACGAAACCGGCGAAGTCCTGGCCGAGCCCGCTCGGCGTGGTGACGCCGAAGCGCGCCGCCACCCGCTCATCCTGGAACGCCTTGGCGTCGATGGCATTGAGGCCGGCTGCCATCACCCGCACGACGAGCTGTCCAGCGCCCGGCCACGGCCGCGCCGTCTCGATCAGGTGGAGCACTTCGCGGGAACCGAACTCGTCGAATCGAACGGACCTGGGCACACGAACTCCTTACGTCTGTGACGAGGAGTCTAGTTCCGGCTGCCGCGACCGCCAGGGGTGCAGCCCGAACTCAGCCGAAGAGCAGCGCCGCCTCGTCGTAGCGCGCCTGCGGAACCGTCTTGAGACCGCCCGTGGCGTCCGCGATCGACACGTTGACGACGTCCGTGCCGCGCAGCGACACCATCGAGCCCCAGCGTCCCTCGTAGACGGCGTCGACCGCCGCCATGCCGAGGCGCGTGGCGAGCACCCTGTCGTACGCGCTCGGCACGCCGCCGCGCTGCATGTGGCCGAGCACCGTCGCTCGCGACTCGATGCCGGTGCGCTCCTCGATCATGGGGGCGAGCATCTCGCCGATTCCGCCGAGACGCGGACGGTTGAACGCATCCAAACCCTTGTGGGAGTGCGCCTCCTCCATCGTGTCGAGGTGGAAGCCCTCGGAGACGACGATGACCGGCGCCCTTCCGCGGTCGCGGACCGACTCGACCCACTCCACGATCTGCTCGATCGACTGCGGCTGCTCGGGGATGAGGATAGCGTGCGCTCCCCCTGCCATGCCGGAGTGCAGCGCGATCCAGCCGACGTGGCGGCCCATGACCTCGACCACCATGCAGCGCTGGTGCGATTCGGCCGTGGTGCGGAGGCGGTCGATGGCCTCCGTGGCGATCTCGACGGCTGTGTCGAAACCGAACGAGTAGTCGGTGGCGGCGAGGTCGTTGTCGATGGTCTTCGGAACGCCGACGATCTTGAGTCCTGCGTCGGTCAGGCGGCGGGCCGCGGTGAGCGTACCCTCGCCTCCGATGGCGATGATCGCGTCGATGCCGTTCTCGTCCATCATGCGCTGGATGTTCTCCGGGCCGCCGTTGTCGCCCTCGAACGGATTGGTGCGGCTGGAGCCGAGGATCGTGCCGCCCTGACGGGAGAGTCCGCGCACGCTGTGGCGGTCGAGCGGCATGATGTCGCCGTTGACGACGCCGCGCCAGCCGTAGCGGAATCCGGCGAACTCCGTGCCCTGGGCGCGGTCGCCTTTCAGGACGGCGCCGCGGATGACCGCGTTCAGTCCTGGACAGTCGCCGCCACTGGTGAGGATGCCGATCTTCAAAATGCTGCTCCCTGGGTGATTTTCGCTACCTGTGAATCATGCCTGACGCCGGTCGTCAGCACAAAAACGCCCGGCACGGCAGCATCGGCGTGCGAGCGGTGCGCAACGCGCGCGGGCGGTTAGAGCCCGAGGGTGCGCTGCAGCTTGGACGAGCTGGCCGACACCACGGCGCCAGCCGCGAGCACCCGCTCCTCGATCTCGTCGAGCAGCGCCGTGCGGCCGGAGCGCGTGTCGGGGGCGCCGCTCAGCAGCTCCACCTCCCACTCGCGCCAGCTCTGCGTTCCGCCGGTGCGCAGGTTCTCGCTGGTCACGTGGTCGTCGCAGAACTCCGCGAGGTCGAACCCGGCCGCGTCCTGCAGCACCACCGTCGTGCGGGTGTTGGTCACCCGCGCGATCGGGACGAGCCGGGCGTCGCCGACCCGTACATCCGGAGCCACCTGGCCGATGGATGCGATCAGCTCGGCCGGCACATCGTCGCCGTCGGTCAGCGCCCAGTGCAGCTCCGTGCGGCCCTCTTCCGCAGGCAGCTTGACGTGCCAGCCCTCGTCTGCGCCTCCACGGCGGACGCGCACGGCGACCTTCGCGTGCGCGAGAGCGAGGTCGGCGGTGTCGAAGTACGTGGCGACGAGTTCGGCCGTCTCCGGCTTCGACCCCGTCGCCACGGCGCCGACGCCGACCAGGAACGGGGGCTCCGTGTTCTCGTCGACGTCGTACTTCCGTTCGATTTCCACCTGAGAGTGCTGGGGCATTCCCCCTGTCTAGTGCAGTTTCGCTCTGTCGCGAAATTTCCAGACCAGGACGGCAGCGCTGTCTATCGTGAAGAGATGAGCGAACGCGAGACGATCACCGCCCGATTCGACGTCACAGGATGGGACCCGGCCGACCTGCCAGGCATCGACGGAGACTGGGTCGGCGGCATCACCATGCGCAAGACGTACACGGATGGCCTGGTCGGCGAGTCGGTGGCGCACTTCGTGTCGTCCGGCACGGAGGAGAGCCGAGGCTACCTCGCCGCCGAGCGGGTGACAGGAACGCTGCCGGACGGGCGCACAGGGTCGTTCACGGTGCACCATGGCGCGCTGCAGCACCCTGGCGATCCTTCGGCGTTCGGCTACATCGTGCCTGGCACAGGGACGGGCGACTTCTCCCGGTTCGCGGGGAGCGCGCGCATCCTGCACGACGAGCGGGGGCCGTCCTTCGTCTTCGAGCTCGACTGAACGCGCGACGCCCGTCGATCTGCCCTCGACCACCGGCGGCGCGAGAGGTACCCTCGGTGCATGAGCGAGAGCGACACGCGCCCCGGCGACGACGACCTCGACGCTTTCCGCGAGGAGCAGGAAGGCGACTACGAGCCTGCGCCGAACGTCCGCGACGAAGACGACCTCCCCGTCGCCGACGACAATGACGACGAGCTGGTTCCCGACGACGACCGCCCTGTGCCGCTCGACCCGGACGACGCCGACATCGCCTGACGCACGATTCGCAGGTTAGCCGAGCGCATCCTCCAGCAGGTGGATGAGGGCGTCGAGCTGCACGGAGTCCGCGGAGCCGATCTCGACGTCCGAACCGTCGAGAGCACGGGCGGCGAGGCCCTGCTTGGCGTCGATGAGCTCCGCGATCTTCGAGTCGATGGTCTGCGCAGCGATGATGCGCCACGCGGTGACCGGCTCCTCCTGACCGATGCGGTGCACGCGGTCGATCGCCTGCGTCTGCTCCGCCGCCGTCCAGGACAGCTCGGCCAGCACCACGTTGGATGCGGCCTGCAGGTTGAGCCCGACGCCCGCCGCGGTCAGCGAGCACACCGCGACAGACACCTCCGGATCGTTGTTGAACGCGTCGATCTCGCGCTGGCGCGCGATGGCGGTCTGGTCGCCGCGGATCGAGATCGTCTTCAGGTCGCGGGCGGCGAAGGCGTCCTCCGCCGCGTCCATCACGTCGATGTGCTTGGCGAAGAACACCACCTTGCCCACCGAGCGCGCGAGCTGCGCGGCGTAGTCGGACGCCAGCCCGGCCTTCGCCTGGCCGATCTTGCGGACCATCGTGAAGACGTTGTCCCCGCTCTTGGCCGACTTCGACTCCTCCAGCTCCGACTGGGCGACGAGGCGGATGAGGTGCGTGCGATGCGCGTCGTCGTCGCCGTCGAACGAGTCGGGGCGACCAGCGGCGGATGCGCGGCGGAACTTCGCGACGAGGCGCGCCGCCAGCTCCTTCTCCGCCTGGCGGATGCTGCGGCCGAGGTCGTCGTCGAGCTCGACGGGCAGGTCGACAACGCGGCGGCTCGGCAGGTCGGAGGCGACGTCGAGCTTGCGACGGCGGACGATGCCCATGTCGATGACCGCCTCGCGGGCCGCGGCGTAGAACCCGAAGTCGGCCGGGGTGAGCTCGGTCTCCTCCAGCTTCTGCATGAGTTCCGGCGACGGCTTGTTGCCGTCGATCCAGCCGAGGAACTGCCAGATGGCCTTGAAGTCGTCGATGTCGTTGATCAGCGGCGTGCCGGTGAGGGCGAGCAGCAGAGGGTCGCCGGTCTTCTTGATGGCGTCGGCGAGCCCGAGAACGTATTTGGAACGCTGCGAGTGCAGGTTCTTGATGAAGTGCGCCTCGTCGACGACCATGCCCTTGAAGCCCAGGGTGCTGAGCCAGGCGAGGTGCCTGTCGAGCACCTCGTAGTTGACGATCACGACGTCGGCGAACGCGTCCAGCCCCTCGCCGTCTCCGTGGATGACGGTGGCCCTGCGGTGCGGCGTCCAACGCTCGACCTCGCGCGCCCAGTTCATCTTGACCACGTTCGGCACGACGGCGAGAAGAGGGTACGCGCCGACGACGGACGCCGCGAGCACCGACTGGGCGGTCTTGCCGAGGCCGGGCTCGTCGGCGAGCAGGAAGCTGCGGTGGCCGAGCCTGACGCTCTCCACGAAGCGCGCCTGGTGGTGCATCAGCTCCAGGCCGGGAGGCGAGTACCTGTCGATCGCGGGCGCCGGCGGCAGGTCCATGCTGGCCGCCTGGCCGCCTGAGCCGTACTCGAACGACTTGAACAGGGGGCCGAGCAGCTCCCACGAGTCGAGGCGGCGCCGCGGGGCGGGCTGCGCCGCTGTCGCCTTCGAGAAGTCGGGGGCGAGGAACGGGTTGGAGAGCTGCCTGGCGCGCACCGACTGCGGGATGACCTGCTTCTCGGCGAGTTCCGGCGTGATGACGCTGTCCTGCTTGGCGACGGGCCGCTCCACCGTGATGATGAGGTCGTCCGGCGTGAGCTCTGTACCGGACTCGAGCAGCCAGTCGCGGCGCATGGTCTGCGCGGTGGCGGTCGGCGGCGACTCGCTCTCCAGCAGAGAGATCAGCGAGGTGTCGCGCGCGGCGGTCTTCGCGAGGATGGTCGCGATGCCGTCGAGCCGTTTGAGCTGCTCGGCGCGCGCGGCGTCGCTCAGCTCAGGGTCGGACTTCGCCCGCGCGCGCTCCTCGCGCATCAGGAACGCGATGACCTGGAACTTGGTGCGATTGGTCGGTCCGAGCTTCTTGCCGTCAGCGGCCTTGGCCTCCACCTCCCGCACTTTGCGCGCGAGGACGGGGATCAGCCCGTCGTTGTTCGCGTGGCGGTTGCGTCGCTGCTGCTGGCGCGACGAGCTGGTGCGTTGACCGGAACGAGACATGGTCCTCCAGTGGGAGCGTCGCGCGCTGACGAAGAGCGGACGCCGTGTGGCGTGAGGGCCGGCGCAGCGATCGGACAGGGAACCGAATGGTCCTGCCCGCCGCGGTGAGCGCCGGGATGCGTCGCGAGTGAAACGGCGGCGCGCACACCAGTTTACGCGAGGATGCCGGAATCAGCGACGTTGATCGACGGGGATCTTCACGGTGACGGCGACGGCGATGAAGAGCACGGCGCCCGCGAGGTGCAGCAGCCGGATCACGACGTCGTCGAACGCGATCGGCCAGACCGGGTTCCAGATGACGGCGACAGGGATGAGCCCGGCCAGCCACCACCACTGCTTCGCCTGCCCGGCGAACACGCAGAGGATGAGCGCGAGGATGCTCACCGCGTACTGCACGTAGAGATACCACTCGCCCCCGATCAGTGCGAGGCCGCCGATCAGGACGATCGCGCCGAGGATTCCTGGCGCGAGCGCTGCGCGGTTGAACGCGGGCTGGGAGGCGTAGCGGGACACGGTCACCGAGTCTACGTCAGCGGGATCGGCGCGGGATGCGCATCCACTGCGCCTGCCGGAGTCGCCCTGCCGCAGTGCGGCCTGGTGGGGCGTGGCGGCGCCCCCCCCCCCGCCCCCCCCCCCCCCCCGGGGGGGGGGGGGGCCCCCCCCGGCCAACACCCCCGGCCCCACCCAAGGTGGGCG
>NZ_JBIWKN010000001.1:0-236291 GCF_044765685.1 Leifsonia sp. NPDC102414 | reverse complement strand
GGGGGGCGGGGGGGGGTGCCCCCCCCCGGCGGCCCCCCCCCCCCCCCCGCGGGCGGGGGGGGGGGGGGGGGGGGGGGCGGCCCCCCCCCCCCCCCCACGCCCACGTTCAGCTGTGCGTGTGATTCAGCAGGCGCCCTTCCGCAGCAGGAACGCACATGGTGGGGCGTCCGACCCCACGCGCACGGTCACAACGGAATGGCGGGCGAGCTCGACGAATTCGCCGAGCTCCAGACGGGTCATGGGCACGCGACGGAGCTCGGCATCTGATGCGATGCCGTTCACCGCGAACGCCACGTCTGGGACATCGTACGGTTCACCGGCGAGATCGAGGAACGTGATCGGCGACGGGTCTTCGTTGTCGAGAGGGAACACACTGAGGATCGCGTCTGCAGCGGCTTCTGTGGTCACTTCTCCAAGATGGATGACGGGTGAAACGATTTCTTCTTCTGGATAGCCGCTGCCGACAAGGGTAAGCATGTCGCCATCGTGCATGGAATCCAGGGCGCTTAACAGCGCACCAGACAGCAGCGGGCTGAGGTTCTTCAGCAAAGTCGGGCCTTTCCTGTAAAACGAATATTTCTCAACCCCTAGGTGGAGGATAGACCCGACGGTATGTCCTCCCCCACCCCCCTTTCAGGGGTGAATGCAGACGGCGCGCCGGAAGGATTCTCACACTCCTCACAGGATCACTGGTAGTGACACATCCCCGGGGCGGAATATGACGCGATTCAGGAAGAGATCGTGCGTCCGGCGAAGGAGCGCAGCCGCAGGCTGTTGAGCACCACGAACACGCTGGAGAAGGCCATCGCCGCCCCCGCGATCATCGGGTTCAGCAGTCCGAGAGCCGCAACGGGCAGTGCGGCGACGTTGTACGCGAAGGCCCAGAACAGGTTGCCCCTGATGATCGCCACCGTGCGCCGCGACAACCGGATCGCATCGGCCACCAGCACGGGGTCGGAGCGCAGCAGGGTCAGGTCGCCCGCCTCGATCGCCACGTCGGAGCCGGAGCCCATCGCGATCCCGAGGTCCGCGGCGGCGAGGGCGGCCGCGTCGTTGACGCCGTCGCCGACCATCGCCACCGAGTGGCCGTCCCCCTGCAGCCGCCTGATGGTCTCCGCCTTCCCCTCCGGCGTCGCACCGCCGACCACGTTCCGGATGCGCAGGGGCCCGACGACCGCGCGCACCGTCTCCTCGTGGTCGCCGCTCAGCACCACGGGTTCGAGGCCGAGCCCGCGGACCAGCCCGATCGCCTCCTCCGCGTCGGCGCGCAGCGGATCGGAGACGCTCAGCACGGCGACGGCGCGGGCGTCGACCGTGACGAGCACCGCCGTCGCACCGGCGGCGCGGGAGGCACGCACGGCGGCGGCGAGCGTGTCAGGGAGCCCTGCGCTGTCGTCGACGCGCGCGACGGTGACCTGCCGCCCGTCCACGAGAGCGGTGACGCCGAACCCGGCGACGGCGCGGAACCCAGAGACGGGAGCGTGCGCATCCACTGCTGCCGCGATGGCCCTGCCGATCGGATGCTCCGAGCCGCGCTCGGCGGACGCCGCGAGCAGCAGAGCGTCCGTCCCCTCTGCACTGTCCTCCTCTGCGCCGTCCGCCGTCACGACGCCGGTGACCGTCATCGTGCCTGTGGTGAGCGTTCCCGTCTTGTCGAAGACGATCGTGTCGATGCGGCCGGTGCGTTCGAGCACCTCCGGTCCGGTGATCAGGATGCCGAGCTGCGCCGCGCGCCCCGTGCCGACCAGCAGCGCGGTCGGGGTCGCCAGTCCGAGCGCGCACGGGCAGGCGACGATGAGCACGGCGACAGCGGCGGAGACGGCCGCCGACGTGCCTCCTCCGACGAGCATCCAGACCACGAAGGTCGCCAGCGCGAGCGCGATGACCACGGGCACGAACACGCCGGAGATCCGGTCGGCCAGCCGCTGGATGCCCGCCTTGCCGAGCTGCGCCTCCTCCACGAGCTTCGCCATCCTGGCGAGCTGGGTGTCGGCGCCGACCCTGGAGGCGCGCACCACGATGGTGCCGCCGTGCGCGATCGTCCCTCCCGCCACGGTGCCTCCGCCTGCCACCTCGACAGGCACGGACTCCCCCGTCATCGCGCTCGTGTCGACCGCGGCGGCGCCGTCCAGCACGACGCCGTCCGCCGCGATGCGCTCGCCAGGCCGCACCACGAACCTGTCGCCCACCGCGAGGGCGGAGACGGGAACGCGCCGCTCGCGCTCGTCGTCGGTGAGGATCGCGACATCCTTCGCCCCCGCCTGCAGCAGGTCGCGCAAAGCGGCGCCCGCCCTGCGCTTCGACCGTTCCTCCACGAACCGGCCGAGCAGCAGGAACGTCGTGACACCTGCGGCGACCTCCAGATAGATGGCGCCCGACGCGCTCCCCGGCTCTGCGACGAACGTGAACGGGTGGTGCATCCCGAGCTCGCCCGCCGTTCCGAACACGAGCGCCCACAGCGACCACAGGTATGCGGCGGCCGTGCCGAGCGAGACGAGCGTGTCCATCGTCGCGGCACCGTGCCGCAGGTTCACGGCCGCGGCGCGGTGGAACGGCCAGCCGCCCCAGAGCACGACAGGCGTCGCCAGCACCAGCGAGACCCACTGCCAGCCCCAGAACTGCCAGGCGGGAACCATGGCGAGCAGCACGACCGGGACGGTGAGCGCTGCACTGACGATCAGCCGGATGCGCAACGCGGCGCCGGAGTCCGCCTCACGAGGCGGTTCGGCCGCTTCGATGACGTGCGCGCCGTAGCCGGCCTTCTGGACCTCGGCCACGAGCAGCGCAGGGTCGATCGAGGCAGGCGCCGTGACGCGGGCGCGTTCGGTGGCGAGGTTGACGGTGGCGGTCACGCCGTCGAGGCGGCCGAGGCGCTTCTCGACGCGCGCCACGCAGCTCGCGCAGGTCATGCCGTCGATGGCGAGGTCGAGCTCCACCGGCCCGGATGCGCCTGACGCGGTCGTGGCGCCGGTCGTGGCGCCCGTCACAGCAGTGGGAGCCGGCGTGGGTGGGCCAACGCGTATCCGGCCTCTTCGACCGCGCCGGCGACCGCATCCACAGACAGGATCGCGTCGCTGGTGACCGTCGCCGTGCCCGCCGCCACGTCGACCGCGACCGCTGTCACGCCGTCGATCGCCCGGAGTTCCTCGGTCACCGCGCGTGCGCAGTGCGCGCAGGTCATGCCCTGGATGTCGTAGCTCGTTTCCATGTCTTCGACTGTAACACATACCCCATAGGGGTATGTGGGATCGGCGCGGTATCCTGGAGCGGTGATCGCAGACATCAAGAAACGCGCCATGCACCGCACGCGCATCCTCGAAGGCCAGCTCAGGGGCCTGGAGAAGATGATCGAGAACGAGGACTACTGCATCGACATCATCACGCAGTCCCTCGCCATCCAGAAGTCGCTCGGCTCCCTCAACAAGCTGCTCGTCGAGAACCACCTGAAGACGCACGTGTCCGAGATGTTCGAGGAGGGCGGCAGCCAGCGCGACGACGCGATCGTCGAGCTGCTGAAGGTATACGAGCTCTCCAACAACAGGGGCTGACCGTGGACGACCTCATCCAGATCGTCAAGGGCGACATCACCGACGAGCACGTCGACGCGATCGTCAACGCCGCCAACAGCTCCCTACTCGGCGGAGGCGGCGTCGACGGCGCGATCCACCGCAGAGGAGGCCCGGCCATCCTCGACGCCTGCCGCGAACTGCGCGCGACGACGCTCCCTGACGGCCTCCCGACCGGCCAGGCCGTCGCCACCACGGCCGGCGACCTCGCCGCGACCTGGGTCATCCACACGGTCGGCCCCGTCTGGTCGGCCACCGAGGACCGCACGGAGCTGCTGCAGAACGCCTACCGCTCGTCCCTGCGCGTCGCCCGCGAGGTCGGCGCGACCTCCGTCGCGTTCCCCGCGATCTCCGCCGGGGTCTACGGCTGGCCGATGGACGATGCGGCGCGCATCGCGGTCAGCACCGTCCGTGCCGTGCTCGCCGCATCCTTCGGGCCGGTCGAGCGCGTGCGGTTCGTGCTGTTCTCCGACGACGCCCTGTCCGCGTTCCGCACGGCGGCCGGCGAGTGAGCGCCGCCCACGGCATCGACGACGATGCCGCCCTCGAGCGCTTCCGCACGCTCCTGCGCATCCCGACCATGTCGCGCAACGTGGTGGACGACACCGACTGGGAGGCGTTCGACCGCTTCATCGCCGCCCTCCCCGAGCTCTACCCAGCACTGCACGCCGGGCTCGAACGCGAGCAGCACGGCCGCTCGCTGCTCTACCGCTGGCGCGGAGCGGGCGACGGCCCGCCGACGGTCCTGATGGCCCACTACGACGTCGTGCCCGCCACGGACGACGGCTGGCAGCACCCGCCATTCGGTGCGGAGCTCACCGGCGACGGAGACGGCCGCGTGCTCTGGAGCAGGGGCACCCTCGACGACAAGGGCGCCCTCGTCGCCATCCTCGAAGCAGTGGATGCGCTGGTCGCGGCCGGCCACACTCCCGCGGCGGACGTGTACCTCAGCTTCGGCCACGACGAGGAGACGGTCGGCTCAGGAGCGCAGGCGATCGTCGCCGCTTTGGCCGAGCGCGGCATCCGGCCGGCACTGGTCCTGGACGAGGGCGGCGCGGTCGTGGAGGGCATCTTCCCCGGCGTGACCAAGCCCATCGCGGTCGTCGGGGTCAGCGAGAAGGGCATCACGAGCGTGCGCCTGACCGTCGAGCAGAACGGCGGTCACGCATCCACGCCCCCGAAACTGGCGGCGACGGTGCGGCTGGCGCGCGCGATCACGCGGCTGAACGCCAAGCCCTTCCCCGCCAGGCTCAGTGAGACGAACCTGCAGATGGTGGAGACCCTCGGCGCGCACGCCAGCGGTCCGCTGCGCGCGGTGTTCACCAGGGCGCGCACGCTGAAACCTGCTCTGGTCGCCGTGCTGGGCCGAGTGAGCGACGAGACCCGCGCGATCGTGCGGACGACGACGGCCGTCACCCAGCTCAGCGGAAGCCTCGCGGCCAACGCGCTGCCGGAGACCGCGGAGGCGGTCGTGAACGTGCGCATCGCGGTCGGTTCGAGCGTCGCGGAGACGATCGCCCATCTCCGCAAGGCGATCCACGACCCGCTGGTGCGGATCCAGGCCGTCGACCCGAGCGAACCGTCCCCGGTGTCGCCGACGAGCGGGCCGGAGTGGGATGCGGTGGCCGGCAGCATCGCGGCCGTGCATCCGGATGCCGTGGTGACGCCGTACATCATGCTCGGCGCGAGCGACAGCCGCCACTTCACGACGATCAGCGACGCCGTCTACCGCTTCACCCCGTTCGAGATGGCCACCGAGGAACGCGCGACCCTGCACGCCCGCAACGAGCGCATCCACGTGGCCACCTGGCTCCGCGGCATCCGCTTCTACGAGACCCTCCTCCTCACCAGATGATCGAGCCCGGAGTTATTCAGGCGACACGCCGAGTGGGAGTGTGAACAGGTTCGGACTCGATGATCAGGCGGCGCCGCCGAGGTCGGGGAGGGTGATCGCGCGGCTGGTGGGCGGCTGCTGGCGCAGGCGCTCCAGCGCAGGGATCAGCTCGTTGACCCAGACGCGGTAGCCCTCCTCGTTGAGGTGGAGCCTGTCGTCGCTGTACGCGGGGTTCAGCTCGCCGTCGTCGAGCGCCAGAGACGGCCAGAGGTCGAGCCACTGGGCGTGCACGGTGGGCGCGAACTGCCAGAGGTGGCGGTTGATGTCGCGGATCTGGTCGGCGAACTCGTGACCGCGCGGCAGCACGGACTGCACCAGGATGCGCGTCTCCGGCAGCTCCCTGCGCAGCGTCACCAAGATGGTCTCCACATTGCGCACCACGTGCTCGACGGAGCGCCGCCAGGCGAGGTCGTTCGTGCCGATCAGCAGCACCACGACGGCGGGCTGGGCGTTGATCACATCCCAGATCCGCGCGACCACGTCGTCCGACGTGTCTCCGCCGACCCCGAAGTTGTAGATCGTCTCCCCCGGCATCCACGCCTGCCAGTCCCCGCCCTGCGTGAGACTGTCCCCGACGAGGGCGGTCGGACCCATACCCGACATCCCCTGATCCGTCATCCGGACCTCCTAAGTCTTTCTGCCATCCTCCCCCAAGAAGCTGAAAGCCGCGAGGGGTGTACCGCGGCACACGGCTGCGGTACACCCCTCTGGATGCGTCAGGACGGCGATCGCGGGATGCGCGAGCCGTCGCGGATCAGATCAGCGACTTGGTGTGCCAGACCGTC
Source organism: Leifsonia sp. NPDC102414 (assembly GCF_044765685.1). Taxonomy (NCBI): domain Bacteria; kingdom Bacillati; phylum Actinomycetota; class Actinomycetes; order Micrococcales; family Microbacteriaceae; genus Leifsonia; species Leifsonia sp. NPDC102414. The sequence goes on along the minus strand of NZ_JBIWKN010000001.1, from coordinate 230,046 downwards.
TTCGTCTCGGTGAAGAACGCGATGCGGTCGAGCGACGGCGCAGCTGCGTCCTGGCCGTTCTCCGGGGTGAGCACGCGCTTGAGTGTGTCCGCCGCTGCGATCTGCAGGTCGATCCACTCCAGCGCTCCTGCGCCGACCAGGTCGAGCGCGTTGACGTCGGCGTGCGAGGCCAGCCACGGGGCGATCTCGGCCGGGGAGCCGGTCAGGATGTTCACGACGCCGCCGGGAACGTCGCTGGTCGCGAGCACCTCGCTCAAGCTGATCGCCGACAGCGGGAACCGCTCGCTCGCCACGACGACGACCGTGTTCCCCGCCACCAGCGCCGGGGCGACGGCGCTCACGAAGCCGAGCAGGCCGCTGTCCTGGGGCGCGACGATCGCCACGACGCCGGTCGGTTCCGGCACCGAGATGTTGAAGTACGGACCCGCGACCGGGTTGGCGTTCCCCACGACCTGAGCGAACTTGTCCGCCCAGCCCGCGTACCAGACCCAGCGGTCGATGGCCTCGTCCACCTGGGCGCCTGCGACCGACGCCGAGACGCCCTCCGTCTGCTGGATCTCGTCGACGAACTGGGCACGACGACCCTCCATCAGCTCCGCGATGCGGTATAGCACCTGCCCGCGGTTGTACGCGGTGGCGCCGGCCCAGCCGCCGAGGGCTCCTCGGGCGGCGACGACCGCATCCCGAGCGTCCTTGCGGGACGCCTTCGCTGCGTTGGCCAGGAACGCGCCCTTCGCCGAGACGACCTCGTACGTGCGGCCGGACTCGCTGCGCGGGAACTTTCCGCCGATGTAGAGCTTGTACGTCTTCGGCACGGTCAGGCGGCTCATTTCTTCGCTCCCTTGCGGGTCGTGGTGGATGCGGAGGTCAGCGCGCCGGCGGACGTGCCGGGAAGCGCACGGCCGGGCGTGAGGTACGCCGCGAGCCCGTGGCGGCCGCCCTCGCGGCCGTAGCCTGACTCCTTGTACCCGCCGAACGGGCTGGCCGGGTCGAACCGGTTGAACGTGTTCGCCCAGATCACGCCGGCGCGGAGCTTGTCCGCGACGGCCAGGATGCGGCTGCCCTTGTCGCTCCAGATGCCGGCGGACAGACCGTACGGGGTGTTGTTCGCCTTGGCGATGGCCTCGGCCGGGGTGCGGAACGTGAGCACGGACAGCACAGGCCCGAAGATCTCCTCGCGGGCGATCCGGTGGCTGGTGGACACGTTGTCGAAGATCGTCGGCGCGAACCAGAAGCCGTTCTCCGGGATGGCGCAGTCGGCCGTCCAGCGGTCGGCTCCCTCCGCCTCTCCGATGTCGGACAGCTCGCGGATGCGCTGAAGCTGCTCTGCGCTGTTGATCGCGCCGATGTCGGTGTTCTTGTCGAGCGGGTCGCCGAGGCGCAGCGTCGACAGGCGGTTCTTCAGCCGGTCGACGACCTCGTCGTGGATGCTCTCCTGCACCAGGAGCCTGCTGCCTGCGCAGCAGACGTGCCCCTGGTTGAAGAAGATCCCGTTGACGATGCCCTCGACGGCCTGGTCGATCGGCGCGTCGTCGAAGACGATGTTCGCCGCCTTGCCTCCGAGCTCCAGGGTGAGCTTCTTGTCCGTGCCGGCGACCGCTCGCGCGATCTCGCGGCCGACGGCGGTGGAGCCGGTGAAGGCGACCTTGTTCACGTCCGGGTGGTTGACCAGGTCGCGCCCCGTCTCCCCCGCGCCGGTGACGATGTTGACGACACCTGCCGGGAGGCCGGCCTGCTGCACGATCTCTGCGAACAGCAGAGCGGTCAGCGGCGTGGTCTCCGCCGGCTTGAGCACGACGGTGTTGCCTGCGGCGAGGGCCGGTGCGATCTTCCACGCGAGCATCAGCAGCGGGAAGTTCCACGGGATGACCTGCGCGGCGACGCCGAGCGCGCGCGGCGCAGGGCCGAGACCGGCGTGATCGAGCTTGTCGGCCCATCCCGCGTAGTAGAAGAACCAGGCGGCGACGAGCGGGACGTCCACATCCCTGCTCTCCTTGATCGGCTTGCCGTTGTCGAGGCTCTCCGCCACGGCGAGCTCACGGGCGCGCTCCTGCACGAGGCGCGCGATCCGGAACAGGTACTTGCCGCGGTCGCTGCCGCTCATCCTGGACCAGGTGCGCTCGTACGCCCGGCGCGCGGCGGCGACGGCCGCATCCACGTCGGCGGTGTTCGCGGTGGAGATGGTCGCGATTCGCTCCTCCGTCGCCGGGGAGATGGTCTGGAACGGGGTGCCGTTGCCGTCGACGAACTCGCCGTCGATGAACAGGCCGTACTGGTCGCGGAGGTTCAGGATGGCCCGAGACTCCGGCGCTGGTGCGTATTCGAGAAAACTCATTGTTCTGCCTTCGGTCTCTTCGGTCAGTCGATCGTGACGTAGTCGGCGCCGGAGTAGTGCCCGGTCGTCAGCTTCTGGCGCTGCAGCAGCACGTCGTTCAGCAGGCTGGATGCGCCGAAGCGGAACAGGTGCGGCTGGAGCCAGTGCTCCCCGACCGTCTCCGCCACGGTCACGAGGTACTTGATGGCGTCCTTGGACGAGCGGATGCCGCCAGCTGGCTTCACGCCGATCTCCTCGCCGGTGAGCTTGTGCCAGTCGCGCACGACCTCGAGCATCAGCAGCGTGACGGGCAGCGTCGCCGCGGGAGACACCTTGCCCGTCGAGGTCTTGATGAAGTCGCCTCCGGCCAGGATCGACAGCCAGGATGCGCGGCGCACGTTGTCGTACGTGTTCAGCTCACCGGTCTCCAGGATCACCTTGAGGTGCGCGTACGAGCCGTCCGGGCGGCGGCAGGCCTCCTTGACGGCCACGATCTCGTCGAAGACGAGCCCGTAGCGGCCGGAGAGGAACGCTCCGCGGTCGATGACCATGTCGATCTCGTCGGCACCGGCTGCGACGGCGTCCGCGGTGTCCGCCAGCTTGACGGCGAGGGATGCGCGCCCGCTCGGGAACGCGGTCGCCACCGCCGCGACGTTCACACTGCCGGGAGCGCCCCCAGAGCGGCCCGCGTGGGATGCGCCAAGCGCCTCGACCGCGTACGGCACCATGTCGCCGTAGACGCACACGGCTGCAGGGCGGGGCGCGGTGAGATCGCTCGGGTCCGGGGTGAGGGCCTTGGCCACCAGCGAGCGCACCTTGCCTGGCGTGTCGGCGCCTTCGAGCGTGGTGAGGTCGATCAGCTCGATGATCTTGTCGAGCGCCCATGCCTTGCTCGTGGTCTTGATGGAGCGGGTGCCGAGTCCGGCTGCGCGCTGTTCGAGACCGACCGCATCGACCCCCGGAATGCCGTTCAGGTAGCGGCGCAGGGAGGCTTCGGTGAAGTCGCCTCCGAGCACCTCGACGGCCCTGGCCGCCGGTGCGAGGGTTCGCACGGGCGGCGTCGTTTCGATGGTCACGTCACTCCTTCTTTCAGCTCGCCGCTGTGCGGCCGAGCAGGTGGTTCGCGGTGGATTCGTCGGTGATGATCGTGCTGCAGAGCCCGCTCGACACGATGGCGTGCGCCACCCTGTGCTTGGTCTCGCCCGCGATCACGGCGATGCTGGTGCGCGCTGCGCGCAGTTCGTCCAGCGAGATGCCGAGGGTCCTGCCGTCGAGTTCGGGGTCGGCCACCTGGCCGTCCTCCGTGATGAACCGGCCGACCACGTCGCCGACCGCGCCCTTGTCGGCGAGCGATGCGACATCGTCGGCCGTGAGGTAGCCGGAGTCGACGTGCACGGAGCTCGTGTCGACGACGCCGGCGCTGAACAGGTACGCGGATGCGCTCCTCGCCAGCGCGAGCACGCTCTGCACAGAGCGGTCGGCCTCGATGGCGCGGCGGGTGGCCGCGTGCTCGAAGATGGCCGGGCTCGGCAGCAGCGTCGCTGTGCCCTGCGCCTTGCGTGCGATCACGACGGCGGTGTCTGCCGCGGCTGTGGCCTGGCGCGTGCTGGACACGCTGCCGTTGATCTGCACCGGGTTCACGCCCACCGCCCAGCCGGGCCGCAGGCGCGCTGCAACGGCGTGCAGGGTGCGTCCCCAGCTCACGCCGAGCGTGCGAGGGACGGGGCGAAGCGTGGTGAGGTAGTCGGCGGCGGCCTGCGCGACGCGGGCCTGCACATCCGAGTCGGCGTCGAGGGTGGGCACGACGACGGCGTCCTGCAGGTCGTAGAAGCCGCACAGCTCGCGCTCCAGCGAGAACCGTCTGGCGCTCGGATGCACGATCTCGATGCGCACGAACCCGTGCTCGCGCGCCGCGACGAGCAGCCGTCCGACCTTCCAGCGGCTGACGCTGAGGGCGAGGCCGATCTCGTCCTGGGTCTTGCCCGCCTCGTAGTACAGCTCAGCGGCTTTCACGGCGAGGATCTCATCGGTGTCGTTCATGGCCACGCTTCCACCTTAGGAACCGATTGCGCGTTCGAGCAACGCTTGCGCGCATGTTGCTCATATGAGCATCGGCGGTTTCCTTTAGGGTAAGGGTCGTGCCAACTCCCCTCGCTCTCGCCGTCGACTTCGGCGGAACCAAAGTCGAAGCCGCGCTCGTCGATGCAGACGGCCGCCTGTTCGAATCCACCCGCTTCCGCCGCCCGACCGGCCGCACCGCCACGGTCCCCGACCTCGAGGCCTCCGTCGGCGGAGTCGTGCGCGACGCCATCGCCGCCGTACCCGCCGACGCCGTGCTCATCGGAGCCGGCATCGGCTGCGCAGGGCCGATCGACCGCATCAAGGGCCTGGTGTCACCGCTGAACGTGCCGCACTGGCGCGACTACCCGATGCGCGACTTCATCGCGGGGGTCGTCGCGGACGCCGGGCTCGACATCCCTGTCACGCTGGAGATGGACGGCGTCGCGATCACGCTCGCCGAACACTGGGTGGGCGCAGCGCAGGGCGTCGACAACGTGATGGGGATGGTCGTCTCGACCGGCATCGGAGGCGGCCTCATCGTCGGCGGCCGCGTCATCACAGGCCCGACGGGCAACGCCGGCCACATCGGGCACGTCGAGGTCGGCGAGATCGTCGGAGAGAACACGTTCGGCAACCCCAGCGCGCTCGAAGCCATCGCCTCCGGACCGCACACCGTCGCGTGGGCCCGTCAGCACGGCTTCACCGGCACGACGGGCGAGGAGCTGGCCGCCGCGTACGCCGCGGGCGACGAGGTGGCGCACCAGGCCATCGCTCGCACGGGCGAGGCCGTCGGCCGCGCCATCGCCTCGGCGACAGCGCTGCTCGACCTGGAGCTCGTCGCCATCGGCGGCGGCTTCTCGCACTCGACGCCGGACCTGTTCGACCACATGCGCCGCGTCATCGAGAACCACTACTTCCCCTACGTGCGCAAGGTCCGCATCATCCCCTCCGCCCTCTCCTCCGAAGGCCCCCTCATCGGCGCGGCCGCCCTCATCCACCGGGCGCACCTCCTCCCCTGACCGTCCCCTCACAATCGAGCCGGGACGTGTGCTCGCCTCTCACCGGCGTGTCGCGTGCACACGTCCCTGCCCGATCGCTGGGGATCAGCGGAAGTGGTCCTCGAGGGCGTGCGGGCGGGCGACGACGGTGCCTGCCAGGGCGGCGGCGATGGCGGTGCCGATCAGGACGATGAGGGCGACGGTCCAGTCGCCGGTGAGCTGGTGCAGCACGCCGACCGCGAGCGGGCCGAGGGCACCGAGCGTGTATCCGACCCCCTGCGTGAAGCCGCTGAGCGCGACCGAGCCCTCGTGGGTCCGCGTGCGCACGTTGATGAGCACCAGGCACAGCGGGAACAGCAGCGGCCCGAGACCGGCGAACACCACCCACAGCCACGTGGCCGCGCCTGGCGCGAGGATCAGCCCGAGATAGCCGGCGACGAAGAAGCCGACGCCCGCATACAGCAGCAGGGCGACGTTGCGCATCCGGGAGGCCAGCAGCGGGACCAGCAGCCCGGCCGGGATGCCCATCCCCGCGTACAGCGACAGCAGCGCTCCTGCCTCCACCGGCGTCGACCCCGCGACGTCGTGCAGGATCTCCGGCAGCCAGGCGAACATCGCGTACGCGTTCAGACTCGACGCGGCGAACACCACGGCCATCGCCCAGGCGAGCGGCGCGTGCCACACCTTGCCGAGCATCGCGGGCTCCGCCGCCTCCACCTCCACGTCGTGCGCGGGGTGGACGGGCCGCCTGGTCAGGATGATGCGCAGCCAGGGCAGGATGGCCAGCAGGCTCACAACGCCCCACATCCCGACAGACACGTGCCAGTTGGATGCGTCCGCCACCGGCACCGCGATCAGCGGCGGCAGCAGCGTGCTCACCGACATCACGGTCGCGTAGAGCGAGGTGACCAGCCCGATCCGGTCGGGGAAGTACCGTTTCACCAGCGGAGGCAGCAGCACGTTGCCGACGCCCATCCCGGCGAAGGTCACGGCGGAGCCGATGGCCAGCATCGCGAACGACCCTGCAGTGGCACGCAGGATATGCCCGAGCAGCATCACGCAGAGCGCGGCGATCATCACGCCCTCGAGGCTGGCCTTACGGGTCAGCGTCGGGGCGAGCAGGCCGAACAGCGCAAAGAAGATCGGCGGGAGCATCCCGAGCAGGCCGACCCCCACGCTCGTGACGGCGAACTCCGTGCGGATCTCCGCGAAGATCGGCGACAGGGCTGCGACGGCGGTGCGCAGGTTGCTGGCGACCAGCAGGATGCCGACGAGCGCGATCGCGCGACCGTGCCAGAGCGGTCGCGTCGAGGCGTCCGCCATCAGTTGGCGTTCTCGGGCTGCAGGATGCGTCTGGCGGTGTCCACGTCGTCCGTGATCTGCGCGATCAACGGCTCGACGCCCGCGTACGCGACCATGCCTCTGATGCGCTCGACGAACGCGATCTCCACGTGGTGGTCGTAGAGGTCGAGGTCGCGGTCGAGCACGTACGCCTCGACCTGCTTCTGCGGAACGCCCTCGAAGGTCGGGTTGTTGCCGACCGAGATGGCGGCCGGATAGCGCTCGTCCCCGTCGGTGAGCCAGCCGGCATACACGCCGTCGGCCGGGATCAGCCCTTCCGATTCCGGCGACAGGTTCGCGGTCGGGAAGCCAAGCTCCCTGCCCCGCTTCGCGCCGTGCACGACGACGCCGCGCAGGGTCGGGATGTGCCCGAGCAGTTCGCCGGCGTGCGCGACGTCTCCGTCTGCGAGCAGTTCCCTGATCCAGGTGGAGGAGACGCGCCTGCCGTGCTCCGGCCGCACGTCGTCGATGAGGTGCACGACGAAGCCGTACTTCTGGCCGAGTTCGCGCAGCATGCCGACGTCGCCCGCGCCGCGGTGCCCGAACCGGAAGTCGCTTCCGACGAGGACGGCGGCCGCGTGCAGCCTGTCGACCAGGATGTGTCTGACGAACTCCTCAGGAGAGAGCTCGGCGAGCGCGCGGTCGAACGCGACGAGCAGCGTCGCCTCCACGCCGGTGCCGGCGAGCAGGTCGAGCTTCTGCTCGACGCTGACGAGGGCGGTCGGGCACTTCTCCGGTGCGAGCAGTTCGAGCGGGTTCCTGTCGAAGGTGATGACGGTCGGGGTGAGCCCCCGCTCGCGTGCCACCTCGCAGAGCCGCCCGATGACGGCACGGTGACCGGTGTGCACGCCGTCGAACTTGCCGATGGTCACCGCGCTCGGGCCGAAGCCCTCCGGGATCTCCGCCACCGATCGGAACAGCTTCACGATGCCGCTCCCCGCGGCTTGTGCCCGCGCAGGTATATCAGGCCGAGGATCGGAAGCACCAGCGGGATGAACAGGTAGCCCATCCCGTACACAGACCACACGGTTGCATCGCGGCCGAACGGGTCCACGTCGTGCAGGCCGAGGGTCGCGGGGGCGAACAGGCTGAGCGAGCCGATCACGAGCACGCCGACCAGCTCGAAGGTGATGGTGATCCAGGCCACCCGGTACCAGGCGCGACCTGGAGCGACCAGGGCGATGGTCGCCACGATGTAGACGACGGCGGCCAGCGCGGACAGCGTGAAGGCGACGGGCGCCTCGTGGAAGCGGTCGATGATCTGGAAGACGCTGCGCCCCGTCGCAGCGAGCGCGAGCACGCCGTAGACGAAGACGAGCACGCGTCCGATGCCGGTGATCCTCCGCTTCGCGGTGGGGTCCTCCGAGTGGTCGCGTGCGGACATGGTGTGGTGTGACATCGCCTACGATTCTATTCGCGCAGCGCGGGCTGCCAGGCACCGCGCATCCCGTGCGGGGCTCAGGCGCCCTGCACGAACCAGATCTGGCCCATCCGGTACACCATCACCGCGATGGCGAGGCACACGCCGCCCAGGATGACCGTCGACCACTTGTTGCGTTCGATCAGCGCCCAGAAGCCTCCGGCCAGCGGCAGGATGAGCGCGGAGATCAGGTAGATGTAGAACTCGGGCAGGCTGCCGCTCGGCTCGTTTCCCACGGCGGGCGCGACGATCGTCACGATGAGCTGCGCGACCAGCAGCACCTCGACGAGCGCGAGCGCGCCCATGCTGACGTCGCCGGGCACGCGGCCCGCGAATCCGAGCACGATGCAGAGCACGCCTGCGACGACGGCCACGATCACCTGGACCGTCGTGAACCACTCGATCATGCGGTCGCGATCTCGTCTGTCGGGAAGTTCACGAGGGTTCTTGCTTCCTTTCCGCGGAACTCGATGAGCCCCACCAGGTGGCCGGTCGGTGCGATGGCCGCGAGCGGCGCACCGTCCCCATTCTCCCTGTCCGCGACATGGATGCGTTTCCCGTGCGTCAGGTCGATGGCCTGCTGCTCCGTGAGGTCGAAGCGCTCGAACAGGATCGTGGCCGCCTCCGCGGCCGGCACCAGAGCAGAGGCGACGTCGACATCCTCGATCGGATGCGCGTCCTCCACCCTGAACGATCCCACCCTGGTTCGGCGCAGCGCGGTGAGGTGCCCTCCGGCGCCGAGTGCGGCGCCGAGGTCGCGGGCGAGCGAGCGGATGTATGTGCCGGACGAGCAGACGACGCGCACGTCGAGGTCGATGGCGGCCGGCAGCCTGCGCACGTCGAGCAGTTCGAACTCCGAGACGGTGACGGGCCTCGCTTTCAGCACGACCTCCTCCCCCGCCCGCACCCTGGCGTACGCCCGCTTGCCGTCGACCTTGATCGCACTGACCGAGCTCGGCACCTGCTCGATCTCGCCGGTGAGGTCGGCGATCCCGGAGCGGATGGCGTCGTCGTCGACCGCTGCGACCGCATCAGGAGCCGCCTCTTCCACGACGTCGCCTTCCGCGTCGTCCGTGGTGGTGGTTGCACCCAGCCGGATGGTCGCCAGGTACTCCTTGTCCGTGCCGACGATGTAGGTCAGCAGCCGGGTGGACGAGTTGAGGCCGACGATCAGCAGCCCGGTGGCCATCGGATCGAGGGTGCCCGCGTGCCCGACCTTGCGGGTGCCGGCGAGACGCCTGGTGCGCGCGACGATGTCGTGGCTGGTCCAGCCCTGCGGCTTGTCGACCAGCAGGATGCCGGAGCCCGTCATGCGGTCTTCTCGCCCACGACGTCGAGCACGAGCTGCAGCTTGGTCTGGAAGGTGCACTCGAGGAGTTCGGTGGCGGCCTCGTCCAGCCCGTACTTCTCCGGCAGCCGGAGTCCGAGGAGCGTGTTGAGCAGCATCCCCTCTGCGAGGAACGTGCGGACGCGCTCCGGCTCGAAGCCGGCGTCGTCGCGCAGCAGCCGGTAGATGCTGATGAAGCCCTGCCTGGCCTTCTCGCCGATCACAGGGTCGTGGCCCATGCTGAACGCCTGCATGAGCGACAGCAGCAGCCCGCGGTCCTCGATCAGGTTGACGTATGCGGTGCCGAGCAGGCGGGCGATCTGGTCGTCGGGCGAGCCGTCGGCCTTCCAGTCGTCGATGGTCTCCGTGAACGTCACGAGGAGCCTGTCGAGCGCGCGGGAGAGCACCTCGACGAAGAGGTTCTCCTTGCTGCCGAACATCCGCACGACGTACGGCTGGCTGATGCCGGCCGCCTTCGCGATCTGGTCGGTGGTCGCCCCGAAGTATCCGCGCTCCCCGAAGACGAGGCTGGCGGCGGCGAGGATCTGCTCTCTGCGCTCCCCCGACGGGATGCGTTCACTGATCTTGTCGGTCACACTTGACAGGTTATCAGTTGATTACTAATCTCGACCATGTTGTAATCATCCGATAACAACATTCCCATTCACTCGACAGGATGTGCAGCATGTCGTCCCCATCCACCGCCCGCCGCATCCCGATCTGGCTGGCCATCGTCGCTGCATCGCTCCCGATGTTCATGGCGACCCTCGACAACCTCGTCGTCACCAGCGCGCTTCCCGTGATCGCGAAAGACCTCAGTGCCTCCATCGAGGAGCTGCAGTGGGTCATCAACGCGTACACCCTCAGCTTCGCCACCTTCATGCTGATGGCCGTCGCCCTCGGCGACCGGTTCGGACGCCGAACAGTCTTCCTCAGCGGCATCGCCATCTTCACACTCGCCTCTGCGGCCAGCGCCCTCGCCACCGAGCCGTGGATGCTCATCCTCGCCCGCGCCGTGCAGGGCGTCGGAGCGGCGGCCCTCATGCCCCTGTCGCTCACCCTCCTGGCCGGCAGCGTCAGCGCCAAGCTGCGCCCTGCGGCCATCGGCATCTGGGGAGGCATTGCGGGCCTCGGCGTCGCGACTGGCCCGCTGATCGGCGGCGCCGTGGTGCAGGGCTGGAACTGGCAGGCCATCTTCTGGCTGAACGTCCCGCTCGGCATCATCGCCGTGCCCCTCGTCCTCGCCGCGCTGCCGAACAGCTTCGGCGAGCGGGTCCGCGCCGACATCGTCGGCCTGCTGCTCGCCGGCCCGGGCGTCCTCGGCATCGTGTTCGGGATCGTGCGTGGCAACGATGCCGGCTGGGACAGCTTCGAAGTGCTCGGCGCCCTGATCGCCGGTGCTGCCCTGCTGGTGGCGTTCGTCTTCTGGGAGGGCCGGGCATCCGCCCCTCTGCTGCCGCTGCGACTGTTCCGCGACCGCAGCTTCACCGTGGCCAACCTGGTCGGCGTGACGTTCAGCTTCGGCATCTTCGGGGCGGTGTTCATCCTCATCCAGTTCCTGCAGGTGGTGCAGGGCCACACGCCGCTCGAGGCGGGGGTGATGACGATGCCGTGGACGCTCGCGCCGATGGTCGTCGCGCCGCTCACCGGCCTCGTCTCCGGGCGCACGGGCACTCGGCTGCCGATCCTCCTCGGCCTCACCTTCCTCGCCGTCGCGATGGCCTGGATCGCGCTGACCCTGTCCGCCGACCTCGCGTACTCGTCGATGTGGCCGCCGTTCGCCCTCGCAGGGATCGGCATGGGCCTGGTGTTCGCGCCGAGCTCCACCGCGGTGCTCGCGAACATGAAGCCGGCCGACCACGCCAAGGCGTCCGGCACCAACTCCACGCTCCGCGAGATCGGCGTCGCCCTCGGCATCGCCGTGCTCACCGCCGTGTTCACCGGCGCGGGCGGAACCCTCACCCCGACCGGCTACGTAGATGCGGCCATCCCCGCCATCTGGGTCGGCGCCGGTGTGCTCGCTGTCGCCGCCGTCATCTCGCTCGCGCTGCCGTCCGGCATCGTCCGCCGCCGTCGTCAGGACGCGGAAGCCGAGATCACCGAGGCGGTCGCCGCCGAGGGCTCCGCGCAGGCCGCCGCACTGGTCGACTAGCGCGCTGCGCCGCGAGCGCGCAGTCGGCTCCCGGCATCGCATCCCCCCGCCCGCGGCTAGGGTGGGGGGATGCGGATCGGCGTCATCGGAGCGGGAGCCATCGGCGGCACCATCGCAGCCCTGCTCGATCGCGTCGGCCACCAGGTCGAGGTGACAGCGCGCGGGGCGCAGCTCGACGCGATCCGCGCGGACGGGCTCCGCCTCGACGGGGCGTGGGGCTCGCACACGGCCAGGATCGACGCAGACGAGATCCTGCGCATCCAGCCGGAACTCGCCTTCCTGTGCACCAAGGCACAGGATGCGGCCGCCGCCATCCGCGAGAACCAGCACCTCCTCGGCGGCATCCCCGTGGTCGTCGTGCAGAACGGGCTCACCGGGCTGCGCCAGGCCGCGACCATGCTGCCAGGCTCGGACTGCGTCGGTGCCCTCGCCCTCTACGCTGCAAGCTTCCTCTCCCCTGGCCGCGTCAGCGTCACCACGGCGGCCAACACCTACATCGGGGCCGGCAGCGGCGAGCCGCCGGAGTCCGCCGTCTTCGCCACCCGCGTCCTCGACGCCGCCATGCCGACGTTCGCCGTCGCCAACTTCGACGGCGCCCAGTGGACCAAGCTCATCGTCAACCAGATCAACGCCATGCCGGCCATCACCGGGCTGAGCGCGCAGGACACGCTCGGCGACCGCGCGCTGCGCCGCATCGTGACGGCCAGCATGCGCGAGGCCGTCAGGATCGGCTTCGACCGTGGCATCCGCTACGGCAGCATCCAGGGCCTCAGCAACGGCATCCTGCGGTTCGTCGCCGCGGCTCCACTCTGGGCGGGCCAGCTGGTGCCGCTGACGATGCGGCGCCGGATGGGCGCCACTCCCAACCCTGGATCGACGCTGCAGAGCATCCGGCGCGGCCAGCTCACCGAGATCGACTACCTCAACGGCGCGATCGTCGGCGAAGCGCACGAGCTCGGGCGAGAGGCGCCGATCAACGCCGCCATCGTCGACCTAGTGCACGAGGTCGAGCGCACGCGCGCGTTCATCGAACCCGCCGTCGTCGCCGACCGGATGCGCGCGCTGCTGTAACCGCCGCGCCCGCCATCGGCGGGGTCAGCAGCTGTCCGCGAACACTCGCCGCGGCACGTCGGGGTCGCTGTCGTCGACCAGAGCGCTCGCCCACATCCGCGGCTCGGCGTCGTTCTCGTATACCGGGTCCTGCGGCGTGTTCACCAGCGCGACGGAGTAGTGCCAGATGCCGCGCAGCTCCGGCCGCAGCAGGAACTCGCCGTCGACCACGAGCACCGCATCCTGACCGGTGGTCTCCCAGCGGCTCTCGATGGGCACATCCCGTCGCTCGTCGAACGCCGCGGTCTGGAAACCGGTGCTTCCCGCCATCCGGTACGGGTCGATCAGCACCCGCCGGAACGTGACGTAGTCGAACGACGAACGGTAGTAGTCGAGGTCGGACTCCGGCCCGAGCCTGGTGCGCTCGGCACGCGGGCGGTGGAAGTCGGTCATCGACGACCGGAAGGTGTCATACCCCGCCTCGCGGAACACCTCGGCGAGGTCGTCGGCGAACGGTGCGGTGTCCGTCGTGCCGTCGACGGCCACCATGGTGCGTCCGTGCCCGTAACTGCGCGTCACCTCGCCGACCAGTTCGCGGAGGAACAGGACGCGCGGCGTCGGTGGAAGCTTCATGGCACGAGCCTAAGCCGCGAACCTGTCGAACGCCCCGCAACGATTACGCTGGAACGATGGCGGATGCGGAGCTCGACACGTTCTCCTCCTCCGTCATCGACTGGTTCCACGCCAATCGCCGCGACCTGCCGTGGCGCCGCGACGGGTTCACCGCCTGGGGCACCCTGGTCAGCGAGTTCATGCTGCAGCAGACCCCGGTGAACCGGGTGATCCCGCGCCTCGAGGAGTGGCTGACGCGCTGGCCGACCCCGGCCGATCTCGCCGCCGTCCCTCCGGGCGAGGCCGTGCGCGCGTGGCAGTCGCTCGGCTACCCGCGCCGCGCCCTGTGGCTGCACGCCTGCGCGGTCGCCATCACCGAACATCACGACGGCGTCGTGCCGGACGACGTGGATGCGCTGCTCGCCCTCCCCGGCATCGGCGACTACACGGCGCGTGCGGTCGCGGTGTTCGCCTACGGCCACCATCACCCGGTGGTCGACACGAACATCCGCCGGGTCATCGCCCGCGCGGTCGACGGCCAGGGCGAGCCTGGCCCTCCCGGAAAACGCGACCTGGCGGCGATGGATGCGCTGCTCCCGGCAGACCGCGCGGCCTCTGCGGCGTTCAACGCCGGGATGATGGAGCTCGGCGCACTGGTCTGCGTCGCCAGGACGCCGCGCTGCGACGTCTGCCCGCTCGCGGAGGTGTGCGCGTGGCGGCAGGCCGGCTATCCGGAGTACGCCGGCCAGAAGAAGGCCGTGCAGAAGAAGTACGAGGGAAGCGACCGGCAGGTGCGCGGCCGCATCCTGGCCGAGCTGCGCGCCTCGCACATCCCGGTCTCCGCCGCCGAGATCGAAGCCGTCTGGCCGGACGCCGCCCAGCGCGACCGCGCCCTGGCCGGCCTCCTCGCCGACGGCCTCGCCGTCGCCGTCGATGCTGGCTACACCCTCCCCTAAAACACAATCGAGCCGGGACTTGTACACGCGACACGCCGAAGCGCTGCGTGCACAAGTCCCGGCTCGAATGTGTTCTTAGTCCTCTTCGTCTTCGTCGCGGGGCTTGACGTACGGGTCCTCGTCGCCCGCGTACGCGGCACCGGCGGCCAGCCCGGCCACCTCGGTGTCGCGCTGACGCGCTTCGCGCAGCAGGTCCTCGATGTGCGCCGCGTTCTCCGGGATCGCATCCAGGATGAACTCCAGCGACGGGGTCAGGCGCGCTGTGATGTTCTTGCCCACCTCGCTGCGCAGCATGCCGGTGGCCGCAGCAAGCGCCGCCGCCGTGTCCGTGCGCTCCTCGTCGGTGCCGTACACCGTGTAGAAGACCGAGGCGTGCTGCAGATCGCCGGTCACCTGCACATCGGTGATCGTCACGAAGCCCATACGCGGGTCGCGGACGCCGCGCTCGAGCCGCTTGGCGATGATGACCTTGATTCTGTCCGCGAGCTTCCTCGCGCGTGCCGGATCAGCCATGTTGTCTCTCCTTCACCTGCCGTGATGCCACGTGCCGTGATGCCACGTGCCGGGATGGGAGGAGGCCCGGAGAGCGAACCCTCCGGACCTCCTGTCCATGCCTAGACGCGGGGCTTCTCCCGCATTTCGGTCGTCTCGATCTCGTCGCCGATCTGGATGTCGTTGAACTTGCCGAGTCCGATACCGGCCTCGAAGTCCGTACGCACCTCGGTGACGTCGTCCTTGAAGCGACGCAGCGACTCGATGGTGAGGTTGTCTCCCACCACCACGCCGTCGCGGATGACGCGCGCCTTGGCGTTGCGCGTGATCGTTCCGGAGCGGACGATGACACCGGCGATGTTGCCGAACTTGGAGGAGCGGAACACCTCGCGGATCTCGGCGACACCGGACTGGACCTCTTCGAACTCCGGCTTGAGCATGCCCTTGAGGGAGTTCTCGATGTCGTCGATCGCGTTGTAGATGACCGAGTAGAAGCGCACATCCACACCCTCGCGGGCGGCACGCTCGCGGGCCTTGACGTCCGGGCGGACGTTGAAGCCGATCACGATCGCGTTGTCGATGGTCGCCAGGTCGATGTCCGACTCGGTGATCGCGCCGACGCCGCGGTGCAGGATGCGGAGCTGGACCGAGTCGTCGACCTCGATCTTCATCAGGGACTCTTCCAGGGCCTCCACGGCACCGGACACGTCGCCCTTGATGATGAGGTTGAGCGCCTCGACCTTGCCCTCTTCCAGAGCACGGGTGAAGTCCTCGAGCGAGATGCGCTTGCGCGACTTCGCCAGCATGGCGTTGCGCTCTGCTGCTTCGCGCTTCTCGGCGATCTGACGCGCGGTGCGGTCTTCCTCTGTGACGAGGAAGGTGTCACCTGCACGCGGAACGCTGGAGAGACCCTGCACCTGCACGGGACGCGACGGGAAGGCCTCGTGGACGGCGTCGCCGTTCTCGTCGACCATCGCACGGACGCGGCCGTTAGCCGTTCCGGCGACGATCGAGTCGCCGACGCGCAGCGTTCCCGACTGGATGAGCACGGTCGCGACAGCACCGCGGCCCTTGTCGAGCTTGGCCTCGATCGCGATACCGCGCGCATCCTTGTTGGGGTTGGAGCGCAGGTCGAGACCGGCGTCCGCGGTGAGCAGCACCGCGTCCAGGAGGTCCTGGATGCCGATGTCGTTCCTGGCGGACACGTCGACGAACATGACGTCTCCGCCGTACTCCTCCGCGACCAGCCCGAACTCGGTGAGCTGCTGGCGCACCTTGGCCGGGTTGGCGTCCGGCTTGTCGATCTTGTTGACCGCGACCACGATCGGCACACCGGCCGCCTGGGCGTGGTTCAAGGCCTCGATGGTCTGCGGCATGATGCCGTCGTCCGCCGCGACCACGAGGATCGCGATGTCGGTGACCTGCGCACCACGGGCACGCATGGCGGTGAACGCCTCGTGACCTGGCGTGTCGATGAAGGTGATGGCACGCTCGATGCCCTCGTGCTCCGTCCACACCTGGTACGCACCGATGTGCTGGGTGATGCCACCTGCCTCGCCTGCGACGACGTTGGCATTGCGGATCGCGTCGAGAAGACGGGTCTTACCGTGGTCGACGTGGCCCATGACGGTGACCACCGGCGGGCGGATCTCGAGGTCTTCGTCCGTCTCGTCCTCGAGCTCCTGGTCGAGGTCGATGTCGAAGCCTTCGAGCAGCTCCTTGTCCTCGTCCTCCGGGGACACGATCTGCACCTTGTAGCCGAGCTCTTCGCCCAGCACGCCGAACGTTGCCTCGTCCAGGGACTCGGTCGCCGTCGCCATCTCACCGAGGTGGAACAGCACGGTGACCAGGTTTCCGGGGCTGGCGTCGATCTTGTCGGCGAAGTCCGAGATGGATGCGCCGCGGCGCAGCCGGACGACGGTGTTGCCGTCGCCACGGGGAACGCTCACGCCGCCCAGCGACGGAGCTTCCCTCAGCTCGAATTCCTGCCTCTTGGCACGCTTCGACTTGCGAGCCTTGCTCTTGCCGCCACCACGACCGAACGCACCGGCGGTTCCTCCGCCAGGTCCACGGCCTCGGCCGCCTCCGCCACCTGCTGGACGCGGGCCGCCGAAGCCGCCGCCGGGGCGCTGGAAGCCGCCGCCTGCGCCTGCGCCGGCTCCCGCTCCGCCGCCACCCGGACGCTGCTGGAAGCCCGGACGGCTTCCGCCTGCGCCGCCTGGACGCTGACCGGGACGGTTTCCGCCTGCACCAGGAGCGCCGGGACGCGGCGATCCTGGACGCGGAGGCGTCGGACGCGGGATGTTGCCCGGCGTCGGTCGCTGACCCATGCCCTGCGAGCTCGCGAACGGGTTGTTGCCAGGACGGGGAGCGCTCGGGCGCTGACCCATGCCCTGGTTGGATGCGAAGGGGTTGTTGCCCGGACGCGGAGCGCCAGGACGCGGGATGCCGCTGCTCCCCGCGGCGTTTCCACCTGCGGGGCGCGGCGTGTTCGGCTTGACGGCGTCCGAAGGCGCTTCCGTCGTGGCCGCGGCTGCCGGAGCATCCTGTGCGGCCTTCGCCTTGGCGTCTGCAGCTGCCTTGTCGGCCTCCGCCTTCTCGGCTGCTGCCTTCTGCTCCGCGAGGGCCTGACGCTCTGCGACGGACAGCGGAGCTGCCGGCTTGGGAGCGGTGCCACCCGGGTTGGGTGCGGAGGACGGGCGCGTCGCACCCGGCGTGGGAGCAGAGCTCGCGGCACCCGACTTGGGCGCAGCAGCCTTCTGCTCTGTGGATGCTGCCGCGGCAGCCTTGTCGGCCGTGAAGCCGTCCGCCTCGAGGGCGGCGCGAAGCTTGCGCGCCACAGGCGGTTCGATGCTGGAGGACGGTCCCTTGACGAACTCGCCCATTTCCTTCAGTTTCGCAAGAGCGATCTTGCTGTCTACTCCGAGTTCGGTAGCGACCTCGTGTACGCGTGGTTTGGCAGCCACAATTCTCCTGTCTAGGGGGTCTACCCCTAGCAGGGCAGACCGTTAGTTACGGACGGGTCTCATTTCGAGCCGCTCATTAGTTGTCACTCATTTGAGTTCACTGTGCCGTTCAGCCTGTTCTCTTCAAGTGCGGCCTGGATGGCCGTCGTATCGAGCATCCCGTCGACCTTCAAGGCCCGCCCGAAGACGTGCCTCTGCAAGGCTTTGTCGAGACACCCGACGACCGGATGCAGCCACGCACCTCGCCCAGGAAGCGTGGCGGAATGGTCCACCACGAGTTTCGAGTTCTGGGCGACGACCCTCAGAAGTGAGGACCGGGGAGCGCGAGAACGGCATCCGACGCACGTTCTAACAGCTTCCATCTTACACCCGCGCACCACCCAGGTCCTGCGCGGCTACTCCTTGTCGAGGATCGAGTCGGGCTGGATGATGTGCTCGTGTGCCTGCGGCAACCGTGTCGCCACGACTCCGTCGCGTCGGCACGGCGCGAAGATCGTCATCCATCCCGACCTCATTCTTTGTCCAGGATCGAGTCCGGCTGGATGTCGATCTTCGCGCCCGTTAGTTTGGCGGCGAGACGGGCGTTCTGGCCCTCCTTGCCGATGGCGAGCGAAAGCTGGTAGTCGGGCACGAGCGCGCGGACGGCCTTCAGCGATTCGTCGATGACGAAGGCGCTGGTCACCTTGGCGGGCGACAGAGCACTGGACACGAACGTTGCCAGATCCGGCGAGTAGTCGACGATGTCGATCTTCTCGTTGTTCAGCTCTGCGGTCACGGCCCTGACCCGCTGGCCGAGCTCGCCGATGCACGCGCCCTTGGCGTTCACGCCGGGCTCGGTCGCGCGCACCGCGATCTTGGTGCGGTGACCGGCCTCACGGGCGAGCGAGACGATCTCGACCACACCGCTGGCGATCTCGGGGACCTCGAGCGCGAACAGCTTGCGCACGAGCGCCGGGTGGGTGCGCGAGACCGTGATCTGCGGACCCTTCAGCCCCTTCGACACACTGGTCACATACACCCGGATGCGCGACCCGTGCGTGTACTCCTCGCCTGGCACCTGCTCCTCCGGCGGCAGGATCGCCTCGACGCTGCCGAGGTCGACGTGGATCATCCTCGGGTTGGGACCCTGCTGGATGACGCCGGCGACGATGTCGCCCTCCCGACCACGGAACTCGCCGAGCACCGCGTCGTCCGCGATGTCGCGGAGTCGCTGGTTGATGACCTGCTTCGCGGCGAACGCTGCGATGCGGCCGAAGTCGCTCGGGCTGTCCTCCGCCTCGCCGATGACGTTGCCCTCTTCGTCCTTCTCCGGGACGTAGACGGTGACGTGACCGGTCTTCCTGTCCAGGTGCACCCTGGCGGCCGGCGGCTCTTCCGTGTGCCCGTGGCGGTGGTCGGCCTGGTCCGTGTGCTTCAGGTAGGCGGTCAGAATCGCCTGCTCGATGATCTGCACCAGCTCGTCGAAGGGAATCTCTCGCTCGCGTTCCATGAGACGCAAGACGCTGAGGTCGATGTCCATGCCGGCCTCCTCTATTCAGATCTCGCCGTCGCGTTCAGCGCGACGGACTCGACTAACTACGGTACCCGATGATCCGACCGGCCGGAACGGGGGTACCGTTCGGATCATGACCTCCCCCACGTCTGCGGCCAGGCGCGTCGAGCGCATCCCGGCTGTCCGCATCCTCGCCAGGGTCGGAAACGCGGCCATCGGCATCCTGCACATCCTGATCGGCGCGATCGCCCTGGCGGTCGCTTTCGGCGCTGGAGGGGGCGGCGACGCCGACCAGTCCGGCGCCCTGCAGGCGCTCGTCGCTGTGCCTGGCGGCCTGTTCGTCGTCTGGGCGGTGATCGTCGGTCTGATCGCGCTCGCACTCTGGCAGATCCTGCAGACGATCGTTGCACCCAAGGCGACCACCCGCGTCGTGGAGATCGCCAAGGGCGTCGTGTACGCCGTGCTCGCCGTGACCGCGATCGGCATCGCGGCCGGTGGCCGGTCGGACGCGTCCTCGTCCGAGACGTCCGCCAGCTCGCGCCTGCTCTCGCTGCCGGGCGGCGTGTTCCTGCTCGCCGCCATCGGCCTCGCGATCGTCGGGGTCGGCATCGGCTTCATCGTCAACGGGGCCACCCACCGCTTCGAGCGCGGCCTCCGCCTTCCCCCGAACGCACTGGCCGGTGTCACCACGACCCTCGGCCGCGTCGGCTACATCTCCAAGGGGGTCGCCCTCGGCATCGTCGGCGGCCTCGTGGTCGCCGGCGCCGTGACGTTCGACCCCGGCAAGGCGAGCGGCCTCGACGGCGCGCTGAAGTCGCTGACCCAGCTCCCGTTCGGCGTCTTCCTGCTCATCCTGATCGCCGTCGGCCTGATCGCCTACGGCGTGTTCTGGTGCGTGCGCGCGGTCGCCGTCCGCCTCTAGCCCGGCACGCGTCGTGCAAAAGGTGCGGTCGGGAGCGCACGCACCGCACCTTGTGCACGAGACGTCCGCCGCACCGCGCCGACCGCACGAGCGGACAGCAGCTCGGCCACGCGCAGCAGGAACGCCGGGCGATCCGCGAACAGCTCGCATCGCGTGACGCGGACGACGCGCCACCCCGAGTCGACCATCGCATCGTGCCGCCCGATGTCGGCGTGCCATTGCGCGGCGTCCGTGCGGTGACCGTCGCCCTCGTACTCCAGGATCAACCGCTCGTCGAAGTAGACGAGATCGGGATGCACGAGCCGCGCTCCGACGAAGACGGGCGGGTTCACGGCGGGCTCCCTCAGCCCCGCCTCGACCAACGCCAGCCGCAGCAGGGTCTCCGGCCGCGAGTCCGCTCCGAACCGGATGCGCTCGGCCGCCCAGCGCAGCGCAGCAGCGCCGGGAATGCGACTCGGCACGGCAGCGGTCGCGCGCAGTTCGTCTATCGTCGCCAGCGCATGGCGCGCCCGAGCGCCGACGATGTGGTCGCCGACAGCGGTCAGCTCCGGTCCGGACAACGAAGCGGCGAGCTGCCGCCACACCTGTACAGGGGAGCAGACGGGCAGCCCGCGGACGCTCCGCTGGTCGACCACGCTGATGCTGTGCCCGCGAACGCCTCTGGTGCGCGGCGGGGTGCGCGGAAAGGCAACGCTCACGTGCAGCTCGGTCCCCCGCTCGGCGCCAGAGAACGGCATCCCGTACACGGCGGCGGCGGTCTCGTGGCTGAAGACCTGGCCCGGCAGCATCCGTGACCGGTATGCCGTCGCCCGCTCCAGCATCGTCTCGACCGCGCTCGTGCTGTTGACCCCGCGGAACGGATGCTGCACATCCAGCGCTCGGAGGCGTCGCGGCGCCACATCGAGCGCGATGGCCACAGCGGTGGCGAACGGTGCGTTGACGAGTTGGTGTGGGAGTGCGCGTGGCTGAGTCATGCATCCACCGTTGCCGAAATGGACAGCCGAGCCCGCGCGGCCTCGGCTTCTGTGGACAACCCGCCCTGTGGACTCGTGCGAAAGGTGCGGTCGCGGCACGCGAGACCGCACCTTTAGCACGAGTCGCGCGCTACGCCCCCAGGGCGGCGAGCGCGTCGGCGATGGGGAGCGTCGCGCGGGAGCCGGTGCGGCGGTCCCAGAGCTCGACCTCGCCGTCCGCCGCGCCGCGGCCGACCACGAGCACGTGCGGAACGCCGATGAGCTCCGCGTCGCCGAACTTGACGCCGGGCGAGACCTTCGGGCGGTCGTCGAGCAGCACCTCGCGGCCGGCGGCCTCCAGCGAGGCCGTCACCTGCTCTGCCACGTCGAACGCGAGCTGATCGCGGCCGGCTGCGACGACGTGCACGTCGAACGGCGCGACCGACTCCGGCCAGATCAGGCCCTTGTCGTCGTTGTTCTCCTCCGCGATGATCGCCAGGATGCGCGTGACGCCGATGCCGTACGAACCCATCGTGACCGTGACGAGCTTGCCGTTCTCGTCCAGCACCTTAAGGCCGAACGCGTCGGCATACTTGCGCCCGAGCTGGAAGACGTGACCGATCTCCATCCCGCGGGCGAGCTCGACGGGACCTGAGCCGTCCGGTGCAGGGTCGCCCTCCTTGACCTCGGCCACCTCCACGGTGCCGTCCCAGGCGAAGTCGCGGCCGGCCACCAGGCCGAAGACGTGCTTGCCGTCGATGTTCGCGCCGGTGATCCAGCCGGAGCCGTCCACCACACGAGGGTCGACCAGATACCGGATGCCCGTGGCCGACTCCTCGCCGAGCACGGCGCCGTCAACACCCCACGGGCCGATGTAGCCCTTCACGAGGCCGGGGTGCTTCTGGAAGTCCGCTTCCGTCGCCGGCTCGACCTCGCCGGGCGCGAAGGCCACCTCCGCACGCTTCAGCTCGACCTCGCGGTCACCGGGCAGGCCGACGACGACCAGCTCCCGCGTGCCGTCCAGGTGCGTCACCGCGAGCACGACGTTCTTGAGCGTGTCCGCTGCGGTCCAGGCGCGGCCGTCGGGCCGGGGGTGCTTCTCGTTCGCCACGTCGACCAGAGTCTGGATGGTCGGCGTGTTCGGAGTGTCGAGCACTTCCTGGGGCGTCAGCTTCTCGTACGAGCGCGCCGGGGGCGCGAGCGTGGTGAACGCCTCGACGTTGGCCGCGTATCCGCCCTCCGAGCGCACGAAGGTGTCCTCGCCGACCGCGGTCGGGTGCAGGAACTCCTCGCTGCGGGAGCCTCCCATCGCGCCGGCGTCCGCCTGCACGATCACGTACGAGAGCCCGAGCCTGGTGAAGATGCGCTCGTACGCGTCGCGCTGCGACTGGTAGCTGGCGTCGAGCCCCGCATCCGTGTAGTCGAACGTGTACGCGTCCTTCATCGTGAACTCGCGGCCGCGCAGGAGACCGGCGCGGGGGCGTGCCTCGTCGCGGTACTTGTCCTGGATCTGGTAGATCGCCAGGGGCAGATCCTTGTAGCTCGAATAGAGGTCCTTCACGAGCAGCGTGAACGCCTCTTCGTGCGTCGGCGCGAGCAGGTAGTCGGCGCCCTTGCGGTCCTGCAGGCGGAACAGGCCGTCGCCGTACTCCTCCCACCGGCCGGTGACCTCGTACGGTTCGCGCGGCAGCAGGGCGGGGAAGTGCACCTCGTGCGCCCCCGCCGCGGACATCTCCTCGCGGATGATCGCCTCGATCTTGGCCTTCACGCGCAGGCCGAGCGGCAGCCACGCGAAGATGCCTGGCGCCTGGCGCCGGATGTATCCGGCGCGAACCAGCAGCCTGTGGCTGGTGACCTCGGCGTCGGAGGGGTCTTCACGGAGGGTGCGGAGGAAATAGTTCGTCAGGCGTGTAGGCACCGTTCCATGTTAGACGTCGGCGACAGTGGCCGATGTTTCAGCACGTGGATGCCGGCCACTGGACGCGCATCCACCCCGGCATAGGGTGGCCGTATGCCTGACCGAAGAACGCACGTCACCGCGTCCGCCGCTCAGAGCGAGCTCGCGACGGCGCTGGCTGTGCTCCGCACGGCGCTGAGCCTGCCGGACGGCTTCCCTGCGCCCGTCGACAGGGAGGCGGAAGCGGCGGCGAGCACGATCTCGCTGCCCGACCGCGATCTGACCGCGGTCGAGTTCCTCACGGTCGACCCCGTCGGATCGACCGACCTCGACCAGGCCGTCCACATCGAGCGGGCTGGCGACGGCTTCCTCGTGCGCTACGCCATCGCCGACGTCCCTGCGCTCGTGCGTCCCGGCGGCGCCGTCGACACGGAGGCGCGCACCAGAGGCCAGACGGTCTACGCGGCGGACGGACGCATCCCGTTGCACCCTGCCGCGATCGGAGAGCACGCCGGTTCCCTGCTCCCCGGGGTGGATCGCGGGGCGTTCGTCTGGGAACTGACGCTCGGCGAGGACGGGCAGGAGCTGGCCGTCTCCGTCGCGCGAGCCGGCATCCGGTCGCGCCGCCAGTGGTCGTATCAGGAGGCGCAGGCCGCCATCGACGACGGCTCAGGACCGGAGACGCTCCTGCTGCTGCGCGAGGTGGGGCTGCTGCGCATCCAGTGCGAGCGGGAGCGAGGTGGCGCCAGCCTGAACGCGCCGGACGAGGAGATCGTCTTCCGTGACGGCGCGTACACGCTCGAACGGCGGGCGCCGCTGCCCGTCGAGGAGTGGAACGCGCAGATCTCGCTGCTGACCGGGATGGCGGCCGCCCGGCTGATGCTGGACGCGCGCGTCGGCATTCTGCGCACGATGCCGCCGCCGACCGACGACGCCGTCGCCGCGTTCCGCGCCCAGACCACCGCACTGGGCCTCCCCTGGCCCCAGGACGTCTCCTACGGCGAGTATCTGCGCACGCTGGACCACCACGACCCCCGAGCCCTCGCGGTGATGCAGGCGGCCACAGGGCTCTTCCGTGGCGCTGGCTACGTCGTGATGGACGGCACTGCGCCTGCCGAACCGCTGCAGTCGGCCGTCGCCGCACCGTATGCGCACACGACGGCCCCGCTGCGGAGGCTCGTCGACCGCTGGGTGCTGGTGATCTGCGAGGCGCTGTGCGCAGGGCGGACACCACCGGAGTGGGCGACGGCGTCGCTCGGAGAGCTGCCTGCGATCATGGGGGCGACGTCGCGAGTGGCGTCCCAGCTCGGCGCGGCGAGCGTGGACAGGGTGGAGGCCGCCCTGCTCAGCGGCAGGATCGGCGACGAGTTCGACGCCACCGTGCTCGCGATCAGGAACGGCGACATGACGGTGCAACTCGCCGACCCGGCCGTCGTCGCCTCGATGCCGAGGCCGGACACCGTGCTGCCGGGCACGGTGGTGCGCGTTCGCCTGCTGTCGGTGAGCATCCCGAACGGCAAGGTGGAGCTGGTCGCCGTCTGACGGCGCCGGGTCCCGCGCCTCCGGTCCCGCGGCCGCGGTCAGGCCGCCGGCCGCCCGAGTGCCCGCTCGACGGCGGCGGCGATCACGGCCTGGCCCTCCGCTGTCGGATGCACGTCGTCGGCCTGGAGGAGGTCGCGCTGTCCATCGAGCGGCTGGCCGATGTCGAGGTCGATCGCGCCGATCGTCCGGGCGGCCGTGACCACATCGGCGCCGATCGTGCGCAACTGGTCAGGCTCGGCGGTGTCGTTCCAGACCGGGCTCACGGCGAGGATCTCGGCGTGCGGAAGGGCGGCCCTCAGGGCGGTCAGCGCACCGTCCGTCGCCCGCGCGATCGCCGCATCCGATTCGCCCAGGTCGTTGCTGCTGCCGGAAACGATGACGACCGCAGGATGCAGGGACACGGCAGCGTGCACCTGGTCGGCGAAGGTGTCGCCGTTGTCGCCGACCGTCACGAAGCCCGAGCCGTCGCTGGCGAGGTTGCTGAGCCGCCAGCCGTCCTCCCCCGCCAGCAGCGCCGGCCAGGCGTCGGACGGGTCGAGGCCGTGTCCCTCCATGATCGAGTCGCCGATCGCGACGACCACGGGGCCGTCCGCCGTCGCGTCCGTGACGCGGGAGACGATCGCGGGCGCCGCCTCGGCACCGGATGCGACGGACACGAACGCGAGCGCCAGCCCGGCCGAGAAGGCCGACAGTCTGACCACCAGGGAGACGCCCATGACCGCACGGTAGATCGCGCGGCTATGCGTCGCCTATGACGGGCCTGTGGAGATGAGGATTTGCGTGGCCTAGTGCGCGCCGACCGTCACGGTCGGTTCGCCCGAGGTGGCGTCCGGCATCTCGGCGGCGATCCGGTTGGCCTCGTCGATCAGGGTCTGCACGATCTCGGCCTCCGGCACGGTCTTGATGACCTGGCCCTTGACGAAGATCTGGCCCTTGCCGTTTCCGGAGGCGACCCCCAGGTCGGCCTCGCGTGCCTCGCCCGGCCCGTTGACGACGCAGCCCATGACGGCGACGCGCAGCGGAACGCTCATGCCCTCGAGCCCCGAGGTGACGTCGTTGGCGAGCTTGTACACATCCACCTGGGCGCGTCCGCAGCTCGGGCAGGAGACGATCTCGAGCTTGCGTTCGCGCAGATTGAGCGACTGCAGGATCTGCAGGCCGACCTTGACCTCCTGCGCAGGCGGTGCCGACAGCGAGACGCGGATGGTGTCTCCGATGCCCTCGGAGAGCAGGATGCCGAACGCCGTGGCCGACTTGATCGTGCCCTGGAACTCCGGCCCCGCCTCCGTCACGCCGAGGTGCAGCGGCCAGTCGCCGCGCTCGGCGAGGAGCCGGTACGCCTTGACCATGACGATGGGGTCGTTGTGCTTGACCGAGATCTTGAAGTCGTGGAAGTCGTGCTCCTCGAACAGGCTCGCCTCCCAGACGGCGCTCTCCACGAGCGCTTCCGGGGTGGCCTTGCCGTACTTCTGCAGCAGGCTGGGCTCCAGGGAGCCGGCGTTCACGCCGATGCGGAGCGAGACGCCAGCCGCCTTGGCAGCGGCGGCGATCTTGCCCACCTGGTCGTCGAACTTGCGGATGTTGCCCGGGTTCACGCGCACGGCCGCGCATCCGGCGTCGATGGCCGCGTACACGTAGTTGGGCTGGAAGTGGATGTCCGCGATCACCGGGATCTGGCTCTTCTTCGCGATGATCGGCAGCGCTTCCGCGTCGTCGCGGCTCGGCACGGCGACGCGCACGATGTCGCAGCCGGATGCGGTGAGCTCGGCGATCTGCTGCAGGGTCGCGTTGATATTCGTGGTCGGCGTCGTCGTCATGGACTGGACGCTGATGGGCGCGTCTCCTCCGACGAGGACCTTGCCGACCTTGATCTGACGGGACTTGCGTCGGGGTGCGAGTGTTTCGGGAACCTTCGGCATCCCCAGATTGATTGCTGCCACGTCCCCAATCCTACGCGGCTGTTTGGGAACCGGCTGGGCGCGGAGTGTGCGCTGCCTAGCCGAACAGGTTGATCGGCTTGACGATGTCCGCGTACATCAGCAGCACGCTCATGCCGCCGAGGACGATGACGACCGCGAAGGTCAGCGGCATCAGTTTGGCCATGTCGACGGGGCCGGGGTCGCGACGCTTGAACAGCTTGGCGAAGGCGCGCCGGATGCCCTCCCAGGCCGCTCCGGCGATGTGGCCGCCGTCGAGCGGAAGCAGCGGGATGAGGTTGAAGACGAACAGCGCGATGTTCAGGGAGGCGAGGATCCCGATCATCGTGTAGACCTTGTCGATCACCGGCACGCCGTCGAGAGCGGTGAGTTCTCCGGCCGCCCGCCCGATGCCGACGAGACTGACCGGGCCGTTCGGGTCGCGTTCGCCGGAGCCGAACGCGGCGTTCCAGACATCGACCATGCGCTGCGGAAGGTGGATGATCACGCCGACGACCGCCCCGGTCTGCGCACCGACGGCGGGCAGCACGGAGGTGATCGGCTGCGGCACGAGCTCCTGCAGCGATCCGATGCCGACGAACCCTGCCGTGACGGTGGCGACCGTGCCGTCCGCGTTCTTCACGACGGCTCCGGATGCGTCGGTCTTGGCGACCGCGTTGGTCCTGGGAGTCACCGCGAGGGTCTTCTCCTCGCCGTCGCGCTTGATCACGACGGAGAGCGTGCGATCGGCGGAGTCGCGGATGATCTTCGTGGACTGGGCCCAGCTGGTGATCGGCGTGCCGTCGATACTGACGATGGTGTCGCCCGGCTTGATCCCCGCAGCGGCGGCGGGAGCGGCAGGGTCGCTCGCCTCGCAGGTCTGGCGGGTGCTGTTCGATGCGAGGACGCACTGGCTCACCGTGGCCACCGTTGTCGACTGCTGCGGCGTCCCGAAGCCCATCAGCAGCACGCCGAAGAGCACGACGCCGATGAGCAGGTTCATGAACGGGCCGCCGAACATGATGATGATGCGCTTCCACACCGGCAGCTTGTAGAACGTGCGGTCCTCCTCGCCGACCAGCACGGTCTCGGCGCTGGCGGTGCGCGCATCCTGGGCCATCGCCTGCATGAACCCGGTGGTGGCGTTGCGGCCCGCACCGCCCTCCTTGCCAGGGGGGAACATCCCGATCATCGAGATGTAGCCGCCGAGCGGGATGGCTTTGACGCCGTACTCCGTCTCACCGCGGCGGAACGAGAACAGCGTCTTGCCGAAGCCGATCATGTACTGCGTGACCTTGACGCCGAACAGCTTGGCGGGAACCAGGTGACCGATCTCGTGCAGCGCGATCGACAGCGCGACGCCCACCAGGATGATGACGACGCCGAGCACGAAGAGCAGTACGGATTCCACGGCTACAGAGTAATGGCGCGCAGCTTGGAACCAGCAGGGGGAACGCTATGCGGCGGCGGCGATCAGGCGGCGGCGATCAGCCGGCGGCGATCAGCCGGTCGGCCGCATCCCGCGCCCAGCGCTCCGCTTCTGCGAGGCTCTCGCGGGTGAGCTCGCCGTCCGGCCGGTGCGCGTCAACGACCCGTTCGACGGTGTCGACGATGTCGAGGTAGCCGATGGCTCCGGCGTGGAACGCCGCGACCGCCTGCTCGTTGGCGGCGTTGAACACGGCGGGGTACGTCCCGCCCTCCTCTCCGACGCGCTTCGCGAGTGCCACCGCGGGGAAGGCATCGCTGTCGAGCGGCTCGAACGTCCAGCTGTGCGCCGCCGACCAGTCCAGAGGGACGCCGACGCCCGGCACCCTGTTCGGCCAGTCCAGGCCGAGCGAGATCGGAAGCCGCATGTCGGGTGGGGACGCCTGCGCGATGGTCGACCCGTCCACGAACTCGACCATCGAGTGGATGACCGACTGGGGATGCACGGTGACCTCGATCCTGTCGTACGGCACGTCGAACAGCAGGTGCGCCTCGATGATCTCGAGTCCCTTGTTGACGAGCGTCGACGAGTTCGTGGTGACGACGAGCCCCATGTCCCAGGTGGGGTGCGCGAGCGCTTCCCCGGGCGTCACATCGGTGAGGGAGGCGCGGCTGCGGCCGCGGAACGGGCCGCCGGATGCGGTCAGCACCAGCCGCTGGACCTCGCCGGCAGTCCCGGAGCGCAGCGCCTGCGCGAGCGCGGAGTGCTCGGAATCGACCGGCACGATCTGCCCCGGCGCGGCCGCCGCCTTCACGAGGGCGCCTCCGACGATCAGCGACTCCTTGTTGGCGAGCGCGAGGCTCGCCCCCGTCTCGAGTGCGGCGAGCGTCGGGCCGAGGCCCACCGATCCAGTGATGCCGTTGAGCACGACGTCCGCCTCGACACCGCGCACCAGGCGCTCGGAGTCGTCGGCGCCGAGCGCCGTCTCGGCGACCTGGAACCGCTCGGCCTGGGCGGCCAGCTCGTCCGCGTTGCTGCCTGCGGTGAGCCCGACAACGGTGAAGCGGTCGGGGTTCGCCGCGATGACGTCGAGGGCTTGGGTGCCGATCGAACCGGTGGAACCGAGGATGATGACTCTGCGCACGGGTCCAGCCTACGGAACCGCGGGCGCAGAGCTGTCACAACCGCTCTAGCTCACGGCCTTCAGGATGTCCACCACGAACACCATCGTGTCGGTGCCCTTGATGTCGCCATTGCCCTGCGCGCCGTAACCGTCGGCCGGCGGGATGATGACGATCACCTGCGAGCCGACCTTCTGTCCGACGAGCGCCTTGGTGAAGCCGGGCACGAACTGCGAAGCGACGCTCGAGTACGGCTGGCCCTTGGTCCAGGTCGAGTCGAAGACCTGGCTGTTGCGCCAGAGCAGTCCGGAGTACTGGATGGTGACCGTGTCCGTCGCCTTCACCACGGCGCCGTCGCCCTGCTTGAGCACGCCGATCTTGGTCTCGGTGGGCGGATCGGTCTTCGGGATGGTCACCGTCGGTGCGCCGTCCTTGCCGAGCTTCACGGTCGGGAAGCCGGCGGGCGGGGTGACGGACTTTCCGTTCGCCCTTGTCGGCTCCTTGTCGAGGAGGTCGGCGATGAAGACGACGGGGTCGGTCGCCTTGAGCTTGAGCGAGGAGACGTCGACGTCTCCGAAGGCCTGCTTGGTGGTGGCGGTGAGCACCACGCGCGACTTGAGCGGCAGGCACTCCACGGCACGGACGAGCCCTGGCACGAACGCCTTGTCGTCGACCTTGATCGACTGCGACGGCTGGCCGTCGAAGCCGGCCGCGGGGGTCAGCTCTTTGCCCGTCGTTCCGTTGTACGCGGCGAGGGCGATGCCGATCGAGTCGCCGCCCTTGACCTCGGCGCCGTCGCCCTTGATGACGACGCTGCGCTCGATGTCCGTGGTCTTCAGCGGAGTCGGGATGGTGACCTTCGGCGTCGCGCCGAACTTCCCTTCCACCTTGATCGACTTCGAGGTGTCACCCGCCTGGATGTTCTGACAGGCGTTCGCCGCCGGTGTCGCTGACTCGCTCGGCGCGCCGGAACTGCAGGCGGCGAGACCGGCCACGACGAGGGCGGCGGTGACGATCGAAAGGGATTTGCGCACGGTGATTCTTTCCGGAATGCGGGCAGGGGTACCCAGTCTGCCTCATCCGCCTTTGCCGAACCTGACAGCGAGCGCCGCATACGATGGAGCACATGACTCGCGAATTCTCCGTTCCGCAGACCCGCAACCTCGTCACCGCCCTCCCCGGCCCCCGCTCGATCGAGCTGCAGGAGCGCAGGGTCGCGTCGGTCAGCCGCGGCGCTGGGACCCTCGCGAACATCTACATGGAGTCCGGCTCCGGCGCGATCCTGGTCGACGTGGACGGCAACAGGCTGATCGACCTCGGCTGCGGCATCGGCGTCACGACCATCGGCCACGCGCATCCCGAGGTCGCTGCAGCGGCGTTCGAGCAGGCCTCGAAGCTCACGCACACGCTGTTCACGGTGACCCCGTACGAGAACTACGTGCGGGTCGCCGAGAGGCTGGCGGAGATCACGCCAGGAGACTTCGAGAAGCACAGCATCCTGGTCAACTCCGGAGCGGAGGCGGTCGAGAACGCCGTCAAGATCGCCCGCAAGTTCACCGGCCGTCGCGCCATCGCGGCTCTCGACCACGCCTTCCACGGCCGCACCAATCTCACCATGGCCATGACGTACCGCCCCTGGCCGGAGCGCGCAGGCATGGGCCCGTTCCCCGGCGAGATCTACAGCGTCCCGATCAGCTACCCGTTCCGCGACCCGGAGGGGATGACAGGCGAAGAGGCCGCTGAGCACACCATCGACTACATCAACACCCACATCGGCGCCACCGAACTGGCCGCCCTGTTCGTCGAGCCGATCCAGGGCGACGGCGGCATCATCATCCCGGCCCCCGGATACTTCAAGCGGCTCTCGGAGTTCTGCACGGAGAACGGCATCGTCTTCGTCGCCGACGAGATCCAGGCCGGAATCGGCCGAACGGGCACCTGGTACTCAATCGAGCACCACGGCGTCGTCCCCGACCTCATCACCAGCGCCAAGGGCATCGCCGGCGGCTTCCCGCTCGCGGCGGTCACCGGGCGCGCCGAGATCATGGATGCGGTCCAGCCTGGCGGCATCGGAGGCACGTTCGGCGGCAACCCGGTCTCCACCGCCGCCGCTCTCGCCGTGTTCGACGTCTTCGAGAAGGAGGACCTGCTGGCCGAGGCGCAGCGGGTCGAGAGGGCGCTCTGGGCACGCATCGGCGACTGGGCCGACCGCTTCGCCGTCGTCGGCGAGGTGCGAGGCAAGGGCGCGATGTTCGGCATCGAGCTCGTCGTGCCCGGCACCAAGACCCCCAACCCGGATGCGCTCAAGGCCGTTCTCGCGCACGCGACCGCCAACGGCGTCATCCCCCTCGACGCAGGAAGCTGGGACAGCGTCCTGCGCCTGCTCCCCTCGGTCGTGATCAGCGAGGAGCTCATCGACGACGCTGCGACCGTGATCGAAGAAGCACTGGCCACCTTCGGCTGAGCCTGACCGTGGGATTCCTTCGCCGACGCTGGCGCGCCATCGCGGGGGTGGCCGCCCTGGCCGCCGTCTTCACCCTGGTGCCCGCCGTCGGCGTGTTCGCGGAACAGAAGCCGTCGTTCGACCCGGGCGACATCATCAGCGACGACAGCTTCTTCAACCCGAACGCGATGACGCAGGCCGACATCCAGGAGTTCCTCGACGCGCGCACCTGCAAGCCGACGGACGGGGTGCCCTGTCTGTCGCGCTACCGCATCGACACCCCGAACGTCGCAGCGTCGAAGGACCGCTGCACGGCGATCCGCGGTCAGCGGGACGAGCGGGCGAGCAGCATCATCGCCCGTGTGGCAACGGCGTGCACGATCAGCCCGCGGGTGCTGCTGGTGCTGCTGCAGAAGGAGCAGTCGCTGCTCACCGCGCCCAGCGCATCCGGGTATCAGAAGGCGACGGGATACGCCTGCCCCGACACCGCGGAGTGCGACAAGAAGTTCTTCGGGTTCTTCAACCAGGTGTACCGGGCTGCCTGGCAGTTCCGGGAGTACACCGTGCATCCGGGCGACTGGCGGTACCAGGTCGGCGACAACACCATCCAGTACCACCCGAACGCCGCCTGCGGCACGAGCAGAGTGACCATCGCCAACCAGGCGACGGCCAACCTCTACAACTACACGCCGTACCAGCCGAACGCCGAGACTCTCGCCAAACCGACCGGCCCGGCAGGAGCGTGCTCCACGTTCGGCAACCTCAACTTCTCGCGGCTGTACAACGCGTGGTTCGGCTCGCCGCTCGCCGTGCGGTTCAGCGGCTTCGTTCCGGCCTGCCTGGTCTACGCCGGCGGATTCGGCTGCGCGCCGCTCCGGCCGTTCGACGGCGGCTGATCCCACTGGCCTCTCGCGCATTCCGCGCGCGGCATACACCCGCGACTACGCTCGTATCCGTGACGACGACCGAACCCGACGCTGGGACGACCGAGGTGAAGAAGCCCGGCTTCGTCTACCTGCTCGGCCGCACGGTCATCGCGCCCATCGCCCGGCTGCTCTACCGGCCGACGATCATCGGGCGCAAGAACGTGCCGCGCACGGGAGCGATCATCCTGGCGAGCAACCACCTGTCCTTCATCGACAGCATCGTGATCCCGCTGATGGCGCCGCGGCGCGTGCAGTTCCTCGCCAAGTCGCACTACTTCGAGGGGACCGGTTTCAAGGGCTGGCTGTCCCGCACCTTCTTCACCGCGATCGGCGCTGTCGGCGTCGAGCGTGGCGCTGGGCAGGCCGCGCAGGATGCGCTCGACCAGTCCAAGCGCATCATCGAGACGGGCGCGGCGTTCGCCCTCTATCCGGAGGGCACGCGGTCGCTGGACGGACGGCTCTACAAAGGACGGACAGGCGTCGCCTGGCTCGCCCTCACGACAGGGGCGGTGGTCGTTCCCGTCGGGCTGATCGGAACGAACGAGCTGCAGCCGGTCGGGGCGAAGGTGCCGCGCATCCGGAAGTTCACCGTGAAGTTCGGCGAGCCGATCGACGTCAGCAAGTACGGTTCGGCGGAGTCGGGACGCGCGCGGCGCCAGGCCACCGACGAGATCATGGCCGCCATCCACGGGCTCACCGGGCAGGAGCTGGCGGAGCGCTACAACGAGGCGCCGCCCGCGAACGCGGTGGAGCGGGTCAAGCGGGCTCTGCATCCCGAGCGGCGGTAGGCTCGGGCTCCGCCTCGGTCTCCCCCGCCTTCGAGCGGTAGGTGCGGGCCTTCTGCCTGTTGCCGCAGACGCCCATGCTGCACCAGGTGCGTGAACCGTTGCGGGACTTGTCGTAGAACGCCCAACGACAATCGTCTGCTCCGCAGAGCTTCACCCGCTCGAGCTTGCCCTGGATGCTCAGTACCAGCGAGCTCGCGACGGCCGCCTGCGCCGCGGTGCGGGCGGTGAGCCAGACGGAGCGCTCCCCGCAGATCGTCTCCAGCTCGACGGAGGGCAGGTCGGCGGCCTCTCCGTCGACCACCGAGCGCAGCGCATCCCGCACCCGCTTGGTCTCCGCGGCATCCCCCGGCTCGACGCCGCGCGCCTCTGCCCACGCCGCGAATCCGGCGGCGTCGTCGATGGCGTCGACGTCGTCCTCCACGTCGTAGGTGTTGAGGAAGTCGACCAGCAGGTCGGCGCCCAGCTCGGGTGCATTCGTACGCATGTAACCATTGTAACTCGATAACTGGTTACGGTATGCTCTAACCATCAAAACAAGTTAGGTGGTTATCATGCATCCGCTCACACTGTGGCTGACGTCGATCGCCGAACTCGGCGAGCGCGAACGCGAACAGGCCATGCTGCGCAGGCGCCGCGACTCCGGCACCGAGCAGCCACCGCCGCTCACCCGCGACGGCCGCTGGGCCGCCGCCATCCACCGCTGGGCGGAGTCCGAGAGCGCCGCAGCGCCCGCCCCAGCCTCGGCGCCCGCTCCCGCCGCCGCCGCCGTCCCTCAGGCCCGCTTCGGCTGCGCCTGACCCGCTCCCCCTCTCCCCACCTCCCGCAGCATTCGAGCCGGGACTTGCGTACGCGACACGCCAGGGTTTCGCGTACACGAGTCCCGGCTCGATCGTCAGGCGAGGGTGAGGAGCTCGGGGACGTGGTGGACGGGGAAGTTCACGGAAGCGGCGATGAAGCACTTGGCGGCGGCGGGGGCGTGCAGCGACGCGGCGAGCTCGGCTTGGGCGGGGTCGGCGATGGTCACCAGCGGGCGCAGGGTCGCGCTGGTGAAGTGGCCGCCCCCGTCGTTGGTCTGCTCCATGACGCCCGTCGCCGCGTCGGTGTAACCGACGACCACCACTCCGGCACGCGCGGCCTCGGCGAGGTAGCTGAGCATGTGGCACTGGCTGAGGGCCGCGAGCAGCAGCTCCTCCGGGTTCCAGCGGTCGCGGTCGCCGAAGAAGGCGCGGTCGGCGGACCCCTCGATGCCGTGCTTGCCCTCGGTGGTGATGACGTGTTCGCGCCCGTAGTCCTTGTAGCCGCTGGTGCCGCTCCCCCGGTTGCCCGTCCATTCCAGGTCGATCGCGTAGCTGTGCTCGAGCTTCATGGTCCGATTCTGCCACCGGAGCTAAACTCGTCACATCATGACCGACACTCTGAGCACAAGCGCGCCCGTTTACAGCGTTGCGCAAGAACGCCGCATCGTCACGGCCGTACCCGGCCCGAAGTCCCAGGAACTGCACCAGCGACGTCTGGCTGTCGTCCCCACCGGCGTCTCGTCCACCCTTCCCGTCTACATCGCCAAGGCGAACGGCGCCATCCTGGTCGACGTCGACGGCAACCAGTTCGTCGACTTCGGCGCCGGGATCGGCGTGACGACGGTCGGCCACACCGAGACCTCCGTGGTGGATGCGGCTGCCGCCCAGCTGCAGGACGTCATCCACACGCTCTTCACGATCACTCCGTACGAGGAGTACGTGCGCGTCGCCGAGCTGCTCGCCGAGCACACCCCCGGCGACCACGCCAAGAAGACCGTGCTGGTCAACTCCGGCGCTGAGGCCGTGGAGAACGGCGTCAAGATCGCCCGCAAGCACACCGGCCGCCGCGCCGTCGCCGTGCTCGACCACGCATACCACGGCCGCACCAACCTCACGATGGCCATGAACTTCAAGGCCATGCCGTACGCGACCGGCTTCGGCCCGTTCGCGGGCGACGTCTACCACGCCCCCAGCTCGTACCCGTATCACGACGGCCTCAGCGGGGCCGAGGCAGCGGCGCGCACCATCGCATACCTCGAGAAGGTCGTCGGCGCATCCGACCTGGCCTGCCTCGTGGTCGAGCCGATCCAGGGCGAGGGCGGCTTCATGGTCCCGGCGGACGGCTACCTCCCTGCCCTGCAGGAGTGGTGCACGGCCAACGGCGTGGTGTTCATCGCCGACGAGATCCAGAGCGGCATGGCCCGCACCGGCGCGTACTACGCCAGCGAGCACTTCGGCCTGGTCCCCGACCTGGTGCTGAGTGCCAAGGGCATCGCGGGCGGCCTTCCGCTCGCCGCCGTCACCGGCCGCGCCGAGATCATGGACTCCGCTCAGCCAGGCGGCCTCGGCGGCACCTTCGGCGGCAACCCGGTCGCGGCTGCCGCGGCGGTCGCGGTCTTCGAGTCGATCGAGAAGAACGACCTGCTCGACGAGGGCAAGCGCATCGAGAAGGCGCTCAAGCCGGCGCTGCTCGCACTCCAGGAGAAGTACGACATCATCGGCGACGTGCGCGGCATCGGCGCGATGCTGGCCATCGAGCTCGTCCAGCCAGGCACCGGCGCGACCACCAAGGATCCGAACGCCGAGGCGGTCACCTCCATCGTGGCGTATGCAGCGCAGCACGGCGTGCTCGTGCTCAACGCGGGGACGTACGGGAACGTCCTGCGCTTCCTGCCGAGCCTCGCCGTCTCCGACGCGCTGATCGCCGACGCCGTGCAGGTGCTCGACGACGCCTTCGCAGCGCTGTGAGCCCCGCGGTCTTCACCGGACAGGAGGCCGTCGAGCTGGCTGTGGTCGAGCGCAGCGGGTTCGTCGAGTCCCGCCACCTCGGCTCCGCCATCGTGCTCGGCCCGGACGGCGCCGTCGTCCGGTCGCTCGGCGCACCGGACGCCCCCGTGTTCCCCCGGTCGAGTCTGAAGCCGTTCCAGGCCATCGCGGTCATGGGCTCCGGCGTCCCGCTGGAGGGTGCCGCCGCTGTGCTGGCAACGGCCAGCCACGGTGGAACGCCGGCGCACCTGTCCGTCGTGCGCGGCCTGCTGGCACAGGCGCAGCTCACCGAGGACGCTCTGCAGTGCCCGAACGACTGGCCGCTCGACTCCGCGGCGCGAGACGACGCGATCCGCGCAGGCGAAGTGAAGCGCCCGCTGTTCATGAACTGCTCTGGCAAGCACGCCGCGATGCTGCTCGCCTGCATGGTCAACGGCTGGCCGACTGAGAGCTATCTCGACCCCCAGCACCCGATGCAGCAACAGGTGCGGGATGTGGTCGAGCGGCTGACAGGGGACAAGGTCGTCGCGACCGGCGTCGACGGATGCGGCGCCCCGGTCTTCGCGATGGCGCTCAGCACCCTCGCCCGCGGCATCCAGCGCATCGCGACGGCGTCTGACGGCTCCCCGTTCGCGCTCTACCGCAACGCCGCGAGCCTCAAGAACGCCGTGCTCGCCAACGGCTGGGCCATCGACGGCCACGGCCGCGCCAACACCATCGTGATCGACGAGCTCGGCATCTTCGCCAAGCTCGGCGCGGAGGGCGTGATGGTCATGGCGGCGCCGGATGGCACCACGGTCGCGCTCAAGGTCCTCGACGGCAGCCTGCGGGCGGCGACCATCGTCGCGCTGTCCCTGCTGGCCGACGCGGGCGCCGTCGAGCGCGAAGCGGTCGCAGCGGTCGCACCCCGGCTCGACCTCGCCGTGCTCGGCCGCGGCGTGCAGGTCGGGGAGATCCGCGCGTCGTACGCCTGATGCGCATCCGGTTCCGTCGTGCACCCGGTGCCGTCGTGCACCCGTGTTCGTGACCACGCTAGGGTGGTCACGAACACGGGAGTCCGGTGAACCGGGCTGAGAGGAAGCGTCACACGCTTCGACCGTCGAACCTGATCTGGATCATGCCAGCGCAGGGAGGCTGATTTCTCGCATGTCGGTGCGCGCCCGCGCGCCGGCGTTTCCCGTGCCCCACCTCCGACAGGAAGGGCACGACAGTGCACAACGAACCCACCCCATCCGTCGAGCTGCGCGAATTCGGCGTCGGCGGACGGATCACACTCTCGGTGATGGCCGACGACTTCGTCGACGTCATCCTGGGCGCCATCGCCGAGACGCCGCGCGACGGTCTGACCGTCGAGACCGACCCCATCAGCACCTGGGTCACCGGGGCCGAGCAGGACATCGCTCGTTACGTCAGCGGCCTGATCGCCGCCGCGTCGCGCGGCGGCCGCCACGTCGTCGCCACCGTCATGCTCTCCCGCGGCTGCCCAGGCGAGATCACCTGCGAGCGGCCGGACCGCCCCCCGGTCTTCTCCGAGGCTCCCCTGACCGTGCCGACGACGGGCGTGGATGCTGTCGCCCAGTGGGCGCTGTACCCGCTGGACGACCACGGCAGTCCAGAGCGCAGCGCCGACCACATGCGCGACATCTACGCGGCCATCGACGACGCGAAGGCGAGCGGGACGTTCGTCGGCAGCGACCACTACGTCACGAGGCTCTCCGGCGATGTCGCGGACATCCTCGCGACCATCACGGCGGCGTGGGCGAGCGTCGGCCGTACCGTCGCGCACGTGACGACGCACGCCACCGTGTCCGTGAACAGCCCGAGCATCGCCCGCACCGCGGAGGCGTCCCGATGAGCGGCGACAGCGCTGCACCCGACAGCGCTGCACGCAACACCGCTGCACCCGGCAGCGCGACCAGGTGGTCGCTGCGCGACCTCATGCTCGTCGTCGTGCTCGGGGTGGTTTTCGGCTTCCTCTACTGGGCGCTGGTGCAGGGCTGGATCGCCCTGTCCGCGCTGGCAGGGCCGTTCGGCGATCTCGTGCAGCACGTGCTGCTCGGCGGCTGGCTGCTGGTGGCCCCTCTCGCCATCGCGATCGTGCGGCGGCCGTTCGCCGGGGTCGTCTCCGAGGTGATCGCCTCGGTGATCGAGGTGGTGTTCCTCGGCTCGGCGGTCGGGCCGACGCTGCTGATCGCCGCGGCCATCCAGGGCGCGGGAAGCGAGCTGCCGTTCGCGGCCGGACGCTACCGGAGCTACGGCTGGGTGCGGTACATGCTGTCCGGCGCGCTGGGCGCCGGCGCGGTGTTCTTCTACTCGGCGTTCCGGTCGGGCTGGTACGGCACCGATCTGTTCTGGACGAGATTCGTCATCCAGATGCTCTCCGGCGCCATCGTCGGCGGCCTGCTCGCCAAGGTGCTCGTGCTGGCGATCGCGCGCACGGGCGCGGTCGACAATTTCGCCATCGGACGGGACACGGCGGCGGTAAGGTGATCGCCGTCGACGGCGTCGGCGTCCGGTACGCGCGACAGGAGCATCCCGTGCTGCGCGGCGTCGATCTCGTGGTCGGGGCTGGAGAACGGGTGCTGGTGTTCGGGCCGTCGGGCTCCGGCAAGTCGACGCTGCTGCAGGTGCTCTCCGGCAGCATCCCGCACAGCGTCAACGCCACGCTCGACGGCACCGTGC
Source organism: Leifsonia sp. NPDC102414 (assembly GCF_044765685.1). Classification (NCBI taxonomy): domain Bacteria; kingdom Bacillati; phylum Actinomycetota; class Actinomycetes; order Micrococcales; family Microbacteriaceae; genus Leifsonia; species Leifsonia sp. NPDC102414. The sequence continues at coordinate 191,466 of NZ_JBIWKN010000001.1, read as the reverse complement.
GGATCGGCGACAGCGTCACAGAGGCGAGCCCCGTCGTGGACCGCTCTCCCATCATCGGCGCTGTCGGCCAGGACCCGTCGGCCGGCGTCTGCCTGCCCCAGGTGGATGCGGAGCTCGCCCTGGTCCTGGAGAACGCGGCTGTTCCCCCCGCCGAGATACACGACCGCGTGCTCGCGGCCCTCCGCATTGCGGGAGCGACGGCGCTGGCCGGGTGCGCCACGGCCGAGCTGTCGGGCGGCGAGTTGCAGCGCGTCGCTCTCGCTGCAGCCATCGTCGCGCACCCGGCCGTGCTCCTGCTCGACGAGCCGACCTCGATGCTGGATGCGCGGGGCGTGCACGCGGTGCGGCAGGCGGTCGACGCCGCCGTGCGAGACACGCGCCCCGCCGTCGTGCTGGTCGAGCACCGGCTCGACGAGTTCGCCGGCGACGCCGGGGTGTCCGGCCTGCCGGAGCGCGCCGTCGCCATTGACGACGATGGGACGGTGCTGATGGACGGCCCGACCGCCGATGTCCTCTCCGCCAACGCGGCGACCCTGCACGCCCTCGGCTGCTGGCTGCCGCTCAACACCGAGCTGCAGGCCGTCACCGGCCAGGCAGGGCGGCTGGCCGACGGGACGTTCGACGCCTTCCTGGAGTCGTGCATCCCGGTCCGGACGGACGACGGACCCGCGACGGAGGACGCCGCCGGCCCGCTCGGTGCGCCGCTCCTCACCGCCAGCGCGCTGAGCGTCGGCCATCGGAGCTCTCCCGTGGTCGGAGACGTCGACCTCGCCATGCACGCCGGGGAGATCGTCGCCGTGCTCGGCGCGAACGGTGCTGGCAAGTCGACGGTGCTTCGCACCCTCGCCGGGCTGCTCCGCCCGCTCGCCGGGCGGGTCGACGGAGAGCGGCCCGGGCTCGTCTTCCAGAACCCGGAGCACCAGTTCGTCGCCGGCACCGTCGAGCGCGAACTCATGTACGGCCTGGATGCACGCGACGTCCAGCGCCTGGATGTCGCGCGCACGCTGGCCAGACACCGCCTCTCCTCCCTCGCGCACCGGCACCCGCATCAGCTCTCCGGAGGCGAGAAGCGGCGGCTGAGCCTCGCGGCGATGCTCGCGCACGGACGCTCCGTGCTGCTGGCGGACGAACCGACGTTCGGGCTCGACCGCCGCGACACCGCAACCGTCGCCGACGTACTCCGCGAGACCGCGGCCGGAGGGCGGGCCGTGCTGTTCGCGAGCCACGACCTCCGCGTGGTCGCCGCACTGGCCGACCGGGTGATCGTGATCGCGGACGGCGGTGTGCTCTACGACGGCGACCTGCTCACCGCCCTGCGGCGACCGGACCTGCTCGAAGCGGCCGGCGTGCATCCGTCCCGGCTGCTCCGCTGGTTCGCCGGGCGCTGCGAGACGGCCTGGCAGCTGCGCGAGGCCGTCGCCGCCGTCGACCGCGCGCGGGTCTCGTCGTGACCGCCGCATTCGCGCGCACGGTGTCCGACTCCCCGCTCGCGCGGCGCAACCCGAGCGTGAAGCTGCTGCTGATGCTCGTGGTGTCGCTCACCGTGATGTTCGTGCTCGATCCCGTGACCCCCTCCGTGCTGTTCCTCGTCGCCTTCGCCGCCACGGCCATCGGCGCCAGGATGCCCGTCGCATCCCTCGCCCGCTCGCTCGCCCCGTTCCTGCTTTTCGCGTTCAGCGTGTTCGTCGTGAACGTGCTCACCCGGCCGGGCGAGGTGCTCTGGCAGGCCGGGATGCTCAGGGTCACCTCGGAAGGAATCCTCGTCGGCCTCGCGCTCGCAGGGCGCACCATGCTCACCGGGCTGCTCGCGGTCGCGTTCCTCTCCTCGACGGACGGCGTCGCCCTCGTCAACAGCCTGCATCAGCAGGCGAGACTGAACGTGCGAGTCGCATACGCGATCCTCGCCGGCTACCGGATGCTGCAGGACCTCGGCGCCGAGTGGACGACCATCCGGCAGGCGCAGCTCGTCCGATGCCCGCTCGGACGCACGGGACGCCCGACGGCACGCCTGCGGCGACTGGTCGCGTCGGTGTTCGCGCTGCTCGTCGGCTCGATCCGCCGCGGGGAGCGCGTCGCGCACACCCTCGAACTGCGAGGGCTCGGACGCACGCCACGGACCGTCTGGCAGCCGGTGCCGCTCGGTCGCGCAGACGTGTGGTTCGCGATCGTGGTGCTCGTGACGCTCGGCGCGATCCTGGCCGCGGCAGGCGCATCCGGAGTGTTGCGCGGGCCTGGCGCCCTGTTCTGAACATTCAGACGCTTTGAACGACGTTACGGCCCGGCAGCTGGGTGCTGCCGGGCCGTTTCGCCTTTGGGGGTCTTCAGGGGATCAGCCCACGTTCTTGGCCAACCGCTTCGCGCGGGCGGCCGCCGTGAGCTGGGTGATCAGCACCACGAGGATCGTGATGATGAACACCGCGGACGCGATCACATTCGCCTGCGCTGGGATGCCGCGCGACGCCGCGATGTAGATGTACATCGGGAACGTGGTGACGGCGCCCGCGTTGAAATTGGTGATGATGAAGTCGTCGAAGCTGAGCGAGAACGACAGCAGCGCCGCCGAAAGGATGCCGGGGAGCAGCAGCGGGAAGGTGATCCGCCAGAACACCGCGACCGGAGAGCCGTAGAGGTCGCGGCCGGCCTCTTCCAGCGCAGGATCGAGGCTCGCGACGCGCGCCTTCACCGTGACCACCACGAAGCTGATGCAGAACATCACGTGGGCGATGATGATGGTGCCGAACCCCTTGTTCACGCCCAGGCTGAGGAACTGGGCCGCGAGCCCGGCGCCGAGCACTACCTCCGGGCTCGCCATCGGCAGGAACAGCAGCAGGCTGGTCTGCGAGCGGAAACGGAACCGGTAGCGCATCAGGGCGATCGCGATCATCGTGCCGAGCACCGTGGCGACGACCGTCGCGATGATGCCGATGATGATGCTCGCCATGAACGCGTCGCAGATCCCTGCCGCGTCGCACACGTTCGTCCAGTTGCGGAAGGTGAACCCGCGCCAGGCGATGTTGTTCTTGAGCGCGTCGTTGAACGAGTAGATGAACGTGTAGACGATCGGGATGAGCAGGAACGCCAGCGCGAGGAACGCGTAGACGCCGAGGCCGAGACCCTTGAAGCGGAACCGCGCAGGGCGCGCCGGGCGGTTCGGGCCCGGCCGGGCCGCCTGGCCAGACGGGCGCGTCGTGGTCGTGGTGGTGCTCACAGCAGGTCCTCCGTTCCGCTGCGCTTCACATACACGCCGACGATCACCAGGATGACCGCCATCAGCACCACGGACATCGCCGCGGCCGTCGGATAGTTCTGCAGCACCAGGAAGTTGGTCTCGATGACGTTGCCGATCATCGAGGTGTCCGCGCCGCCGAGGAAGTCCTGGGAAGCGTTGATGTAGTCACCGGCAGCGGGGATGAACGTCAGCAGCGTCCCGGACACGATGCCGGGCATCGACAGCGGGATGGTGATCTTGCGGAACGTCGTCCACGCGCTCGCGTACAGGTCGGAGCCCGCTTCGAGATAGCGGACGTCCAGCCGCTCCAGCGTCGAGTAGAGCGGCAGGGTCATGAACGGGATGAAGTTGTACGTCAGACCGAAGATGACAGAGAACGCCGTGCCGGTGACGTGCGCGTCCGGAGGCAGGATCGACAGCGCCTTCAGCGAGCTGGTGAACCAGGAGTCGTCGGAGAGCAGCTGCTTCCAGGCCAGCGTGCGGAGCAGGAAGCTGATGAAGAACGGCGCGATGACGAGGGTCATCAGCAGGTTCTGCACCAGGGGGTACTTCCGCACCTTCACGCCGATGAAGTACGCCAGCGGGTAGCTGATCACCAGGGCGGCCGCCGTGGCGATTATCGCGTAGACGAACGACCGGATGATCTGCGGCCAGTACTCGGCGATCGCATCCGTGTAGTTCTGCCACTGGAAGGCGGCCTGGTACTGGCCGATGTCGCCGTCGACGACCGGGGTCTGGAACGACGTGATGATCAGCGAGGCCAGCGGCGTGAGGAAGAACAGCACCAGGTACAGCACGCCGGGCAGCAGCAGCACCAGGGCGATGCCGCTCCTGCGGCGCTGCGCAGGCTCCTGATCCTGGGTCGGCGGCGCGGCCGTCGAGAAGGCAGCGAGCGCCATCAGGCCTCCTCGAGCTCCGTCAGCATGCGCTCCTTGGCCTGGGTCGCGATCATCTGGGTGTCGGAGTCGTCCGCGAACCTGCCGTCCGCCGGCGGCTCGTCGGCGAGCACGAAGGTGTGCGACGGGTCCCAGGCGATCCACACCTCTCCGCCCAGGGAGGCGACGGGTCCGCTGGAGAGGTTCTGCGCGAATACCACGATCGTTCCGGCCCCAGGCACATCCACCAGGTACTGAGTGCTCACGCCGCTGAACGAGACGTCGATCACACGGCCGGGGCCGAGCAGGTTCGCCCCGGACGGGATGCCGGAGGGGTCAGGGTGCAGCGTCAGCTTCTCCGGACGGACGCCGACCGTGACGTTTCCGGTGTGGCGCTGGGCACGTGAGCGCGGCACCTGGATGCGCTGGCCCGCGACGTCGACGCCGAGGACGTCCCCTCCGCCATCCAGGATCGGGCCGACGAACAGGTTCGACTGGCCGAGGAAGTTGGCGACGAAAACGGTGGCCGGCAGCTCGTAGAGCACGGCGGGCGCGCCCATCTGCTCGATCTCGCCCTTGTTCATCACGGCGACGGTGTCTGCCATGGTCATGGCCTCCTCCTGGTCGTGCGTGACGTGCACGAAGGTGAGGCCGACCTCGGTCTGGATCGACTTCAGCTCGAGCTGCATCTGGCGCCGCAGTTTCAGGTCGAGAGCGCCGAGCGGCTCGTCCAGGAGCAGCAGGGCAGGACGGTTGACCACGGCGCGGGCGAGCGCGACGCGCTGCTGCTGGCCGCCGGAGAGCTGCGCCGGCCTGCGCGCGGCGAGGTGGTCGAGCTCGACCAGCCGCAGCGCCTCGTGCGCCTTCGCGACAGGATCGCCGATCTTGCGGCGGCGAAGCCCGAAGGCGACGTTCTCCAGGATGGTCATGTGCGGGAACAGGGCGTAGCTCTGGAACACCGTGTTGACCGGTCGCTGGAACGGCTTGGTCTTGGTGACGTCCTTGCCGCCGATGATGATCTGGCCCTCTGTCGGCTCCTCCAGGCCGGCGACGAGGCGCAGAGTGGTGGTCTTCCCGCATCCACTCGGCCCGAGCAGTGCGAAGAACGAGCCTGCCGGGATGGTCAGGTCGAGGTTCTCGATCGCCGTGAACCCGGGGAACCGCTTCTTAATCCCGACCAGTTGCAGGTCGGCGCCGGACTCGGCGAACGCTCCGCGTGCCATCAGGCGCCCAGGATGACCTTCTGGAACGCCGCCTGGTACTTCTGCTCCTCTGCCGGGGTGAGGGTGCGGAAGATGTGCGCGTTCGAGAGGGTGCTGTCGTCGGGGAAGATGAGCTGGTTGTCCGCGAGGTCGGGGTCGATCTTGATCGCGGCCTCCTTGGCGCCGACCACCGGGGTGATGTAGTTCACCCAGGCGGCGACCTCCGCTGCGACCTCCGGCTGGTAGTAGTAGTCGATCAGCTTCTCGGCGTTGGCCTTGCGCGGGGAGCCGATCGGGATGACGAAGTTGTCGCTCCAGAGGGTTCCACCCGCCTCAGGGAGGATGAACTCCCAGTTGCCTCCGGCCTCGGCGTTCAGCTGGGTGATGTCGCCGGACCAGCAGATCGCGGCGAGGGTGTCTCCGCTCTTCAGGTCGTTGAGGTACGAGTTGCCCTTGATGTTGCGGATCTGGCCGTCGCTGACCTCCTTGGTCAGCTTGTCGATGGCCTTGTTGTATTCGTCGTCGCTGAACTTCTTGGAGATGTCGACGCCCTGCTGCAGCATCAGCAGCCCCATCGTGTCGCGCATCTCGCTCAGCACGCCGACCTTGCCCTTGAGTTCCGGCTTCCACAGGTCGTCGACGGACTTGAGGCCGTTCGGGAGCTTCGACTTGTTCCAGCAGATCCCTGCGAAGCCGCTCTGCCAAGGGAGCGACTTCTTGCGACCGGGGTCGAAGTCCGCGTCCTGCAGAGCAGGCGAGAGGTTCTTCTTGTTCGGGATGGCCGACTCGTCGAAGGACTGCACATAGCCGAAGCGGATGAGGCGGGCGACCATCCAGTCGGTGAGACAGACGGTGTCGGCGCCGATGTCCTTGCCGAGCGCGAGCTGGTCCTTGACCTTGGCGTAGTAGGTGTTGTTGTCGTCGACCGCGACGTCGTACTTGACCGTGATGCCCGACTGCTTCTGGAACGCCTCCAGCGTCGGGTATTTCCCGTTGTCGTCCTGGTCGAGGTACGCCTGCCAGTTGGCCCAGGTCATGGTCTTGTCCGTCGACGAGACGTCCTTGGCGGCCGTCGGCTTGCTCGACGCCCCTCCTGTCGAACACGCGGCGAGGGCCAGTGCCGCTGCACTCGCGCCCGCACCGGCGAGGAGACCGCGCCTGGTCAGTTGCGAACGTCTGGCGGACTGCACCAGTTTCTGGATCATCGGGTCTTGCGGAAGCTGCCTGGAATTCACGAGTGGTGCTCCTTCGGGGTCGAACACGATCACGCACAACAACCCGCCGCGCACACCGGTGTGCCGTGCGGTGGGTCGATCCTGGCACACGGCCGGTGCGCAGCGCATCATCCGATGGGCAAAACGTCCATTCGGAAACATAATCTTCACGAAATCCGTTCCGAATCGACCATTTCGCCGGGGAAACCGTCGCGGGGCCTCGTTTGGCGAGTCCGGGCTGGCGGAATTCGTCCCCACCTCGCTGAGAATTCACGAAATCAGCACAAATTCGACCGTCAGACAGTCGAAATCGTCGGTCACTTCAGGTTAGGGTGATGATCGAATCACCACGTCGATGTGTAAGGAGCCCCATGAAGGTCGCGATCCCCCGCGAGATCAAGAACAACGAGTTCCGGGTGGCGATCACCCCGGCCGGCGTGCACGACCTCGTGGCGAACGGACACGAGGTGTACGTGGAGACGCAGGCGGGGGTCGGCTCCTCGATCCCGGACGAGCTCTACGTCTCCGCCGGCGCGACGATCCTGCCGGACGCCGCATCCACCTGGCAGATCGCCGACCTGGTGCTCAAGGTCAAGGAGCCTGTCGAGAGCGAGTACGGCTACTTCCGTCAGGGGCTCGTGCTGTTCACCTATCTGCATCTCGCCGCTGAGGAAGCGCTGACCCGCGCGCTGATCGACTCCGGGGTCACCGCGATCGCGTACGAGACCGTCCAGCTCCCCTCCAGGGCGCTCCCCCTTCTCGCCCCGATGAGCGAGGTGGCCGGCCGGCTCGCCCCGATCGTCGGCGCGAACACGATGCTGAAGCCGAACGGCGGACCCGGCCTCCTCATCCCCGGCGTGCCGGGCACCCACCCGGCCGTCGTCACCGTGCTCGGCGGCGGCGTCGCGGGCACAAACGCCACATCCGTCGCTGTCGGCCTCGGCGCCGAGGTCACCGTGCTCGACACGAACATCGCCCGGCTGCGCGAACTGGATGCGCTGTACTCCGGCCGCATCAAGACCATCGCGTCGAACAGCTTCGAGATCGACAAGGCTGTGGTCGCCTCCGACCTCGTCATCGGCTCCGTGCTCGTGCCAGGCGCGAAGGCGCCGAAGCTCGTCAGCAACGAACTGGTCTCCCGGATGAAGCCGGGCAGTGTGCTCGTCGACATCGCGGTCGACCAGGGTGGCTGCTTCGCCGACTCGCACCCGACGACGCACGCCGACCCCACGTTCACCGTGCACCAGTCGCTCTTCTACTGCGTCGCGAATATGCCGGGCGCCGTGCCGCACACCTCGACGTACGCGCTGACGAACGCCACGCTGCCATACGCCCGCGCCATCGCCAACCGCGGCTGGCGCGACGCGCTGTCCGCAGACGCCTCGCTGGCCCTAGGCCTCAACGTGCACGCCGGAAGCGTCACCAACGCCGCCGTGGCCGAGGCGCACGGCCTGTCGTCGTCCACCGTCGCCGACGCGCTCGCCTAGCGGCCGCCGTTCCGTAACGCAGGAGATCCCGGCCCTTTCGGCCGGGATCTCCTGCGTTACGGAGTCCGGATCGGCGTGTCGCGGACAAACTCCTACGTGAGCGCTCCGCAGGAGTTCTCGCGCGACACGCCGTCGCGGTGTCCGTTCGGAAGGAGAAGACGGCTGGATGCGCCGGAATCTCCGGTCCAACGGAGTCCGCGGGTGGGCAAGCGCGGGTGGGAGACCGCGGGTGTACGAGCGCGGGGGGCGCGACCTCAGGTCAGCTGACGTCGAACCACTGGTCGCCGATCTCGACGCGCGTTCCACGGGTGACGCGGTAGCGGCGGCCGGCCTCGCAGAGGCGCGCGACGCCGCCCAGTGGATGCGCGACCGTCCCGTTTCCGGAGTACCTGTCGCAGATCCACAGCTCCCCCGCCTCGATGCCGAACTCGAGGTGCGTCTTCGACACGCTCCTGGCGGGGTCGTCGACGGTGATCAGCTGGTCGACCTGCTCCCCCGGCTGGGTGATCGGACGCCGCCCGATCAGTCCGCCGCCAGACACCTCGACGCTCGGGCCGGTGGAGAAACTGAGCGTGTACGTGACCGTGGACGGCTCTGCGGGAGGCGCGGACTCGATGTCCTCGACCAGGACGGGCGCCTCGTCCTCCTGCGGGGCGTCCGCCGCGCCGAGGAACCGGCCGGCGACCGCCGGCTTGGGCAGGCGCTCCACGATGGAGGTGTCGGAGGGCCGCGCATCCGCGACCGCGGGAGGGCGAACCCGCGCCGCCGTGACCGAGCTCCCGCAGTTGCCGCAGAACAGGGTACCGTCCGACAATTCGCTGCCACACACCCGACAGTTCATCGTCTGCCTTTCCTTCCGTTGCCTCTCCACCCACGGTAGCCGAGCGAGCGGAGCGAAACCGCCGCCAGCATCCGCTTCCACCGTGTGTCGCGCTTGCCGAGCTGGCCGCGCAGTTCGTCGACGGCCTTCCAGACCGTGTCGGCTTCCTCCTGGGTGGGGGCGATCGGGCTGAAGACGGCGCGGTCGGCGACCGCTGCCAGGGCGCTCGCCCGCGAGCCGCCGATGGTCCCCGCGAACTCCTTCCGGGTCGCGGCAGGCGGCGGATCGTATCCGTGGTCGACCGCGGTGTCCGCGAACTCGCGCCAGCCGCCCGCGATCCGCTCCACCGAGGTCGGCGCCCTGCGCCGCAGTGCTCTGCGGCGCCACTTGGCGGCGAGCACGGCGAGGAACGGCGCGGAGAGGACGGCGAGGCCGAGCACCGTCCAGCCGACGATCGTGAGCACGGCGATGAGCGCATCCAGCACCGGGTTGGGCTGCGGGGTGTTGCTCTTGTCGACCTGCGCCTGGGGCGGATCGTCCGGCTGCGCAGGAGTGTCGTCGACAGGGGGCTGCACGTTGGTCTGCGGACGGGTGATCTGGGTCGGCTGGTCCGGCTGCTTCGGCGGCACAGGGCGGATCGGCGGGGTCGGGTCGACCGTGACCCAGCCGTCCGTCGTCTGCACTTCGATCCACGCCGAGATGTCTGAGCCGGTGAAGGTGACCCTGGCCGAGCTCGCCTGATCCTTCGGAGCGACGAACCCGACCACCACGCGGGCAGGGAAGCCGAGCTGGCGGGCCATCAGGGCGGCGGTCACCGCGTACTGCTCCTGGTCGCCCAGCATCGGCATGTCCGTGAGCAGTTCCGTGATGCGGTCTGCGCCGTGCCCGGAGCGGCTCGGCGGCTCGTCCGCTCCGATGCCGTGGCTGATGTAGCCGTCCGCCGCGAGACCGTCGAGAGCTGCTGCGAGCTTCGCGCCAGCGCCCGTCACGCCCGCCGTGTACTTCTGCAGCGTCTGCGCCAGCTCGTCCGGGATGATCGCGGGCTTCGGGACGATCGCGCTGCCGGGGGCGGCCGTGGCGAGACCGGCGGCCGTCACCTCCGGCTTGACCACCGCATCCATCGTGTAGCTGTCGCCCGTCGACAGGCCGCGGGTGACAGCGCCCGTGCCGGTGACGTCGTTGTAGAAGAACGCGCCGGAGAGCGTCGGAGCCGCGGAGCCGTGGAAGGTGATCTGCTGCAGTTGGCCGCTGCCGGGGATCCACGGGCCTCGGTAGTCGCGCACGGTCACCGAGATGGTGTCCCGCTTCCCGACGACGCCGGCCTGGTCCATCCGGTACGGCACGCGCGTGAACGATCCTGAGGCGCTGGAGAGCTGGTCGGTGCCCACCGAGTACGTCACGCCGTCGTAGGTGTCGAGGGTCGCGATGCGCAGCCGCCTGTCGGAGGGCAGGCCGTCGACCGTGAGCATCGGCAGGTCGGCGCGTGCCGGCTCCAGATAGGAGCGGAAGCCGCTCAGCGGGCTCGGGTACGAGCGGGGGTCGAACGGCTGCTCGACGGCCGTCCTGACCACCTGCCGCTCGGTGGAGGGCGGGACCAGCACGGATGCGGCAGTGCCTGCGACCCCCGCGATGGCGACGATCACGGCGGCGCCGACCACCGTGCGGCCCACGGTCAGCCGCCGGTCGCGGGCCGACTCGACGACCACGCCGCTCTGCTCGGTGAGGCTGAGCACGGACGCAGCACGCCGTCGCAGCCGGAACCGGATCATCCACGCCAGCAGCACGGCGAACAGGCTGAGCGCCAGCCACAGCGGAACGGCGGAGGTGCCCGACCCGAGCAGGATGCCGGCCAGCATGAGCAGGATCGGCGGCAGGGCCGCCAGCTCGCCCCGCGGAGAGCGCAGCGCTGTCGACACGGTGGCGACGACCGCGATCAGCGTGAGGATGAACGCGGGCACCAGCAGCGCCTGGTACGACCCGACAGGCAGCGAGATGGTGACGAGCTGCTTCCAGCTCAGCCAGGTGGCGCGCACCAGGTCGCCGAACCCCTGCGCCGTCGGAAGGAGCCCGCCCGCCGTCGCCTCGCCAGGCACGGCGAGCTGCACCCCGAGGCCGAGGTAGACGACCACCACCAGCGGTGCGATCACGATGCTCGGCCAGCGGAACACGGCGCCGAGCACCGCGATGACCGCTCCGACCAGCAGTGTCACGCCCAGCATGATCGCGAACGCGGTCGACTGGTACACCGGCCAGAACGCGAAGGCGGCGAGGCCGGTGGCGACGATGGCGAACGCCGTGTCGACGGCGACGCCGGAGACGCGCAGCCGCTGTCGGGCGGGACGGTCGGCGGCCATCAGGTGGCCATCCGCTTCGCGAGGCTCTTCTGCAGATCTTCGAGGTAGCCGATCGTGAGCACGCTCAGGTCGGACACCCTTCGCAGCGCTGGGACGGCACCCTCGTCGCAGACGACGGCGACCACGTCGACCCCGAGCGGGAAGTGCGATGCAGCCGCACGCAGCTGCGTCGCCGTCACGGTCGAGCCGCAGAGGAGGAAGGCGATGGAGGTTCCCGTCGACTCCTCCGCCGCGATCTGCGCGAGCTCCGGCAGGCGCAGAGCGGTCGGCGCCAGCTCCACCCCCGCCAGATCGTCGAGCAGCCTGCCCCTGTTCACGATGCTGAGCCGCCGGACCGTGTGCACGATCTTCTTCGCGAAGTCGGGCGTCCTGGCGCTCGCCACCACGGAGACGGTGCGCGAGTCGAGCATCGCGCGCACGCCGAGCGAGCCGGCCGCGCTGACCGCGAGCTCGAACTCCTCGTCATTGCCGTAGTCGGAGCTCGACAGGCTGAGCGCCACCAGCAGGTGGCTGCGTCGCGTCTCCTCGAACTGCCGCACCATGTAGCTGCCGGTCTTCGCCGTCGACTTCCAGTGGATGTTCCGGCGCTCGTCGCCAGGGACGTACTCGCGCAGCGCGTGGAAGGCGATGTCACTCGCGGTCAGGTCGCGGGTCGGCGCTCCCTCCAGGTCGCGGACGAACCCGGTGCTCATGCTCGGGATGGCGATGGTCCGCGGATGCACGAACAGGTCGAGCGACTCCGCCCACACCATTTCGCGCCGCACGACGCCGACGGGGTCTGCCCGCACGGTCCGCACCGGCCCGATCGGCACGATGCCCCTGCGCGTGGTCGGGACGAGGAACACATCCGAGTGCGTCTCCCCTCCGCCGAGCGACGGGGATGCGAACTCGGCGAGTCCGTGCCCGACCGGCACCTCCACCCGCACGCTGGCCAGCCTGCGCCTGCCGGGGTTCCGCACCATCACCTCTCCTGGCGCCTTCTCGCCGACGACCACGCGGTTCGACGGAAGCGCGAGCTGGACGCGATACGCGTTGCGCCCTGCCAGGTAACCGGAGGCGACCGCCAGCAGGGCAACAGCGCTCCAGCCGACGACGACCGCCTCCAGCCAGCCGTAGACGTAGCCGGAGGTCAGTCCGAGGATCGCGACGACGGCGAGCGCCCAGCCGAGCGGTGTGACGACGGAGCCCACCCTGCGGGCGACGCCGGAGACCGCGCGCCACGCGGCCGAGGTCGACCGAACGACGACGACGATCGCGTCGGCCAGGAAACCGTCCCTGGTGCCGACGATCCTCGCCCTGGCGTTGGTGAGCTCCGCCTGGGTGCGACTGACGGTCGTGCTCACACGGCGACCCGATCCCCTGGTGGAGGCGTCTCGATCAGGATCTGGGCGACGACGCTCGAGGCGGAGACGCCCTCGAACTCCGCCTCAGGGTCGAGCACCAGCCGGTGTGCGAGCACGGGCTCAGCGAGTGCCTTCACGTCGTCGGGCGTCACGTAGTACCGGCCGGCGGACGCGGCGAGCGTCTTGGAGGCGCGCACGAGTGCCAGGGCGCCGCGCACGCTGACGCCGAGACGGATCTCGTCGGCGGTGCGGGTCGCATCCACCAGGCGGGAGACATAGTCGTTGATGGTCGGGTCGACGTGGACGGTGCGCGCCATCCCCGCCATCTCCACCACCGTGGCAGCCGAGATGACCTCCGGCACGACGATCTCGTGGGCGCGGTGCTCCGAGCCCTCCAGGATGCGCAGAGTCGCCTCGTGGTCCGGGTAGCCGATCGACGCCTTCATCAGGAACCGGTCGAGCTGGGCCTCCGGCAGCCGGTATGTTCCGGCCTGCTCGATCGGGTTCTGCGTGGCGATGACCATGAACGGGGCGCCGACCTGGTGGCGGACGCCGTCGACCGTCACCTGCTCCTCCTCCATCACTTCGAGCAGGGCGGACTGGGTCTTCGGGCTCGCCCTGTTGATCTCGTCCGCGAGCACGATGTTCGCGAACACCGGGCCGCGGTGGAACTCGAAAGCGCCCGTGCGCTGGTCGAAGATGTTGACGCCGGTGATGTCGCCGGGGAGCAGGTCGGGGGTGAACTGCACGCGGTTGCTCGTTCCGCGGACGCTCTGCGCGATGGCGCGGGCCAGCGAGGTCTTGCCCGTGCCTGGGAAGTCCTCAAGCAGCAGGTGGCCCTCGCTGAACAGCGCCGTCAGCGACAGCCGGATGATGTGCGCCTTGCCGAGGAGCACTTTGTCGATGTTCGACACCAGCCGCTCGAAGACGCCGGAGAACCAGGTCGCCTGCTCAGGGGTCATTGTCATGCGTGGCCTCTCTGCTGCTGGTTCTCGGCTCGGTCGTTTCTGGAACTGCGGGGGTACTGGAAGTGCGGGGGTTCTGGCATTGCGGGCATTGTCATTCAGTATGACCGTTCCTAGCCCTGCGGGACGGCAGCACTCGCGTAGCTCTGGGTGTACGCGGCGCCGCCGACGTTCACCGTGACCACGAGCGGGAAGCTCGGATCGACGGGGGCGCAGGATGCGGTCTGCCCCACGGCCGGCATCGGCGTCTGGGTGACCCCACCGTCGCAGGTGTATGTCACGCTGTCGTACGCCCCGGTCGGCCACGAGGTCCAGGTGTACGCGTAGCTGGTCGTGGCCGGATCGGTGGTCGTGTCCGTCGTCGTCGTGAAGCGCACGCCGCCGAGCTCGGTCGACACAGGGACGCCGAGCGGCACGCTGACCTGCCCGCCGCTCTGGTCGTTGCAGAGCCTGCTGCCGTCCGGGTAGAACTCGCACACCCGCAGGATGGTCAGCGTCAGGGCGACGCCGTAGTGGTTCACACCCGTCCCTGTCAGTATCCCGGAGGTGCCCTGGATCGAGGCCGTCTCGTCCACGCCTGCGCCGGTCAGCCGGTACGTGACGACCGGGTTGGCGCCGCTGCCGGCACGGTAGGTCACGCTGTCGAGGCGGAAGTCGTAGCGGCTCGCCCCGTTGGCAACGGGGCCGGACACGCTCACGGCGGTCGGCGTGCCAGGCGCCTGCCTCGGCGTGGCCGTCACGACGTTGCTGCGCGTGCATCCCTGGCCGTTGTACGCGTAGACCACGAAGTTGTAGCTCGTGTTCGGCTGCAGCCCTTGGAAGGTCGTGCTCGTGCTCGCCGTCGAGATGAACGACGACGACCGAGGGTCGACCTGCAGCACCGGGTTGCCGGACTCGACGCCGCTGACGCTGCAGTTCGGCATCGCGGAGCCCTGGAAGACGCCGGCGAAGTACCGGGTGATCGCCTTGCCGTTGTCGCCGAAGACCGTCGGCCAGCTCAGCGTCGCCGTCGACCCGTCCGTCTGGCTCGGTGTCGCCACCGGTCCGGCGCCGACGACCAGCGGAGCGCCGGCGGGCACACCGCTGCTCTGGCTCTGGTTCCAGCTCGTGCGTCCGGCGTAGAAGTCGTTGCGGGAGGACACGGAGAAGCCGATGGCCGCACCGTTCGCGATGCCTGCGTCCGTGATGTTCAGCGAGTACTGCGCGCCAGGGGCGTCTCCGCGCTGCACGGCGAACGGCACGGTCTGCCCGGCGAGCGACACCAGGTAGGAGGAGATCGGGCTGGCTCCGGGCACATCCGCCGGCTTGGTCCAGCTGATCCGGAGTCCGTGGTCGAGCGGGAGGGAGGACAGCCCGGACGGCGCGCCGGGGATCACGTCGGACCAGACCGGTTCCGTGTACGCGGTGGGATCCGACAGCCCGAGTGCGTTCTTGGCGCGTACCGTGACGGTGACCGCGTTGTCCGGGCCGTTGCCGGGAGTGCCGACCGCGCAGCTCGTCGTCGCGCACGGCGTGGTCGACAGCACCTGGCCGGTGCCCGCGTTCGCGACGGTCACCTCGAATCCGGTGATCGGCGAGTTGTTGAACGCGCCGGGAATCCACGAGACGGTGAGCGACCGGTCGGCGAACGCCGTGATCTGGACGTTCGAGACGGGAGCGGGCTTGTCCTGCACCGACACCGTCACGGTCCCCCAGGTGTAGCGGTCAGGGTCGTTCGTCGCGTCCGCGACCTCGTACTGCACCGTCGCGTCGGCGGGAGCCGCCGTCGCGGAGACCTGGATGCTCAGCGTCGAGTTGTCCGCGCTCGGCGTGATGGTCACGCCGCTCGGCAGATCGCTGCTCCCTACGCCGCGCACGCCGACGACGCGCAGTGGCTTGTCTGGGAACGGATTCGTCGCTTTGTCGTTGGCGAGAACATCCACGGAGGTGGTCTGGCCGCGCGGGGCGATCACGGTGTCGGACTGCGGGCTCGCCAGCGGCCTGGTCGACGGCACCACGTTGATGTCGATGCGTCCTGCCTGGCCGGCGTTGACCGCATCGCGCACGCCGATGGAGATGGACGGATGCGCACCCTTCGCCGTTCCGGCCGCCACGGCGATCGTGAGTTTGTTGCCGTCGAGCGACGTCGACACCCCAGCGGGCTTCGGATCCTGGATGCTGAAGACCAGCTCGTTCTGGTCCTTCGCATACGGGTAGCTGGTGAGCTTGGCGAGGTCGACGGTCTTCGACTGGCCTGGCTCGAAATCGATCAGCGCGCCGGTGAACACCGGTGGCTGGTTCTGTCGCGGCGCGACCTGGATCGGCAGCACGATGGTCGCGACGTTGCCGTTCGGGTCGCCGGCCGATGTGCCGTCCGTCACCTGGAACGAGATGGACGCCGGCCCGAAGTACCGCGCGGCGCTGGTGTACTGCAGGGTGTCGTTGTTGACCACCAGGTCGTCGCCGTTGGCGTGGGTCGCCCTGACGGTCGCGGCGTCCGTGAGCCGCACCTTCCGCCCTCCGACGGCCACGATGTAGTCATTGAGATGGATGGTCAGCGTCTTCTCGCTGACCACCGCGAGATCGGCGGCGCCGCGCTTCAGCTGCGGCAGCGCGTCGTTGTATCCGGGGACGTGCACGAAACCGTACCCGGAGACGGACTCGTCGTCCGGGTTGCTCACCTTGAACGGGATGATCTGGCTCTTCGCACCGATCGTGATCCTGATCCGCTTGTTCGCCGTGACCTGCGCGCTCGTTCCGTAGCCTGGCACGAGCTGGAGCTTCAAGCTGGAGACCGGTCCATCAGCGAAGAACACGTTCGCCAGGACGTTGACATTGACCCTGTCCTTGCCGAGGATGTCCGACAGCCCGAGCGAGGTGTCGGCGACGATCGGCCTCGCAGGAGGGGCGTTCGCGCTCACCGTCACGCGCACGAAGTTCTCGCTCGTGCCTCCGCGCTGGTTCTGGATCGTGTAGAGGAAGCCGTATGTGCCCTCTGCCTTCGGCGCGGTGACGACCACGATGTCGCCGCTGATCTTGGCCTTGGCCTTGCCGTCGAGCGACGACACCTTGGTGACGGTCAGCGGGCTCCCGTCCGGGTCGCTGTCGTTGGCCAGCACCTGGATGTTGAGGGTCTTGCCAGGGCGGGTCGTCACGTCGTCCTCGACGGCGACCGGGTTGCGCGCTCCGTCGACGCGCGGGGCGATGCCGACCCTGACCGTTCCTGTGGCGCGGGCGCCGAGCGCATCCACCACGGCGTAGCTGAACGTGTCGGTGCCCGCAGCGTAGTCACCGGCCTGGAAGTCCATCCAGTCCGGCCCTGACGCGATCACGGCGCCCTTCTGCGGGTTGGTCTCCTGACCGATGAGCTGCACGGAGTCCCCGTCAGGGTCGATGCCGGACAGCGGGATGGTGACCCGGACGGTATCGCCCGCGAGCACGCGCGCCGTCACCGTCTTCGGGACAGGAGGATTGTTCGTCGCCTCGTCGCGTTCCCGCACGGCGATGTTCACCTCTGCTGTCGCCCACTGGCCGTCCTCTCCGACGACCTTGTACGCCGCGGTGAAGTTTCCCGGCTTGGACGGCGCGAGATAGCGCAGCTGGCTCCCGCTCGTGAACAGCAGGCCGGCGCCGGACGGCAGAGGGGTCGCCAGCGTCGGGTCGAGCGTGAGCTTGTCCCCATCCGGCTGGATGTCGTTGGCCAGCACGGGGATGTCCACGACGTCGTCGACGCGGACCGAGACGCTGTCCGGTGCAGCGATCGGCGGCTGGTGGACGGTCAGCGGGGGAAGTTGCACCACGGTCACGGTCCCGACCGCGTCCGCGAGCCCGTTGCTGAGCTGGTAGTGGAAGTCGAGCGGGGCGTCGAGAGGCCGGTTCAGCGTCACGCGGAGGGTGCGCTGGCCGAGGATCTCGACGCGCACGCCGCTCGCCGGGGCAGGGGCGGTCACGCCGGTGACCAGCAGCACGCCGCCGGACGGGTCGATGTCGGTGGACAGCACGTCCACGTCCTGGGTGGTCTGCTCCCTGATGAACGCGGTGTGCGGCACGGCGATCGGGGCCGTCTTCGCGCCGGGAGGGGCCTTCACGTCGATGCGAACGGTCCCCGTCGACGTGACGACGCCGTCCGAGACGGTGTACTCGATGTTGTGCGTGCCGACCTGGTCGGAGTCGAAGCGGAAGGTTCCGCCCTGGTAGTCGGGCGTGATCGTCGCGTCCGCCTTGCTCGGCACGTTGCTGAGCCGCACGGTGCCGTTGCCTCCCCGCACGTGCGCGAGCGGCTGAACTGTCACCTCCTGCCCCTGGTACGCGAGCACGGCGAACGGGTCGGCGATTATCGGCACCTGGCCAGGTGCGCGCACCGTCACGGCAAGCGTGCCCGTTCCCTGGCTGAGCGCGTCGGACACCACCAGGTTCACGTCTTTGAGGTCGCCGCCCTGACCGTGGTCGGAGAACGCGACCTGGCCCTGCGGCGTGAAGGTCACGGTGTCCGGACCTGGGACGGTCGCCGCTGCCAGGAAGAACGAGTCGCCGTCCGGGTCGTAGCAGTCGCCGAGCACCGAGCTGGTGACGCGTCCGCCTGCCTGCACGACGGCCTTCGCCGCCCGGACGCATACCGGTGGAGAGTTCTCGGTCGGCAGGCGCACGGACACCACGACGTGCGCCGAAGCCGTGCCTCCCCTGCCGTCGGAGATCGTGTAGTCGAACGCGATCAGGCCGCTCGCCGTGTCCGGCAGCGTGATCTGGAGCTGCTGGTTGCTGTTCGTCAGCTCCAGCGTGCCCTGCTCCTCCGGGATGCTCGTGAACGAGTCGATCGTGAGCACGTCGCCGTTCGGGTCGTAGTCGTTCAGCAGCACGGGAAGCGGGGTCACTCGCCCAGGTCGCGCTCCGAACTGGTCGTCGACGGCGACGGGTGGCTGCTGCTGCTTCTCGTACTGCGGCGTCGTGTCCTGCCTGGACTGGTCGACCAGCTCCTTGGTGTTCTTCTTGGCGACCAGCTCATCCCAGTTGTCGATGCGCGCGTTGCCGCTCTGCACCGCCCAGGAGATGCCGGACTTGCCGTCGTTCAGGACCACCCTGTCCTTGTTCACCCGGAACGCGAGAGCTGCTCCGCCCGGCACGCTGGTAAGCGTCGACGCCTTGCCCGCACCGGATGCGTCGCACGAGCTCCACGCCGTTCCCCCGCTCCACGCGGCGTATGTGCAGTCGCCGACCGTCGTCGGTGCAGCAGGGGCTCCTGAGGCGTCCGCGAACGCGCGTGACGGCTTCGACCCGTCGAACGGCACCCTGATCAGCCCGTTGTTCGTCGCGATCCACACCGCGTCTCCGGAGGAGGACGACTGCTGCAGGACGGGGTCGTCTCCCGTGGAGAGCAGCCCGGAGAGGTCGACCGTGCGGCCGGCCAGATAGAGCGTGCTCTGATCGGGGTCGAAGAGCGCCCACTTCCCGTCGACGACGGTCAGTGTCACCGCAGCGCCGTCGCCCTTCGTTGGCACCTTCTGCGACGTGGTCGACGGCTCGGCGCCCGTCACGTCGATCCTGGTCACCGTCCTGGTGTCCGGCAGGTAGGCGAACAGGGCGCCGGCGGGATCCATCGCGGCGACGGTCCTGCCGCCGAGGTCGATGGTCGAGCCGGACCCCGCGTTGAACTGGTCGAGCTGCGAGACCGTCGTGAGCCAGAGCTGACCGGTCGCCTGCGACAGCAGCGAGACATGGTCGCCGGAGATGTCGACGCGCGGCGACCGGGGAGGAAGCGCCACCGACTTGCCCGCCTCGCTCGTGGCGGGGTCCACGACGGCGAGCGTGTTCGTTTCCCTGTCCAGCAGCAGGACGTTCGAGCCGTCCTGCGCCACGTCGACCGCCTCGCCGGTGCCCGTCACCACGGAGTTCAGCTTGTCGATCTCGGTGTTGGCCCTGCCGAGCGACTTCTTGGCGTCGCTCGACACCCAGACCGCCGCATCCCCCAGCTGCATGTGCTGGGCGCTGTAGCCGCCGGAGACGACGGCGAGCGTCGTCACCAGAGCGACGACGGCGGTGCTGCTCGTCGCCGTCGCCACCAGGGACTTGTGCGCCGCGATCCAGGCTCCGATCACGGGCTGTCCGCCCTCTGCACGCATTTCTGGCCGCTCGGCTCGCCCGTCTTCCCGTCCCGATTGACCGTGACGGTGACGCACACGGTCTCACCCGGTTTCGCATCCACCCTGAACTCGGTGGCGTGCTGACTGCTCGGCGGCTCATCGCCGACCGCGACCTGGTATGTGTCGTCCGGCTGAAGCCCTGGATCGGTCCAGCTGAACACGATGGTGCCGGACGAGACCCGGCCGGACAGATCGCGCACGGTGGGGATCTCGCCGCTCGACGACACCCTGACCAGCACGAACGTCGCCGTCACGGCGAGGGCTACCACCAGCACGGCGCAGGCGACGAGCGACAGCACGAGCGCCCTCGACCACCTGGCGGGCGGAGGTGCCGTTGTGCTCGGCATGCTGCCTGCGCTCTCCCGCACGACGGTCCGCGTGGGAGCACGCACCACCGTGGCGGCCGACGCGTTCCTTCTGCGCCTGCGCGCGACGGACGGATCGACGGAGACGAGGCCCTTCACACGGGTCCTGTCCTCCGGGTCGTCTGCCGTCGCGAGCGCCCAGTCGTCCATCGCGACCTCGATCGGCGTCTGCGGAAGGCCGAGCTCGGTCTCGACGGCCTGCAGCTCCCTGATGAACTCGATGACGCTGCGCTGCCGGGCGGACGGCTTCTTCGCCATCGCTTTCTGCAGCACCTGCTCCAGCCGAGGCGGAACATCCACCCTGCCGATCGGCTGCGGCCTGCCCTTCGTGATCCGGGAGATCAGCTCGGACGACGTGTTCTCCTTGCCTGCCACCTCGAACGGCGACCGGCCGGCGAGCAGCGAGTAGATCGTCGCGCCGAGCGCCCAGATCTCGCTGGCGATGGTCCCGCTCGTCTCGTCGAGCAGCACCTCGGGCGCCGACCACGGGATGGACAGCCCGATCGCCTCCGTGACCTCCGCATCGCCGAGGGTCGCCGCGATGCCGAAGTCGCTCAGCACGGGATGCCCGTACGCGGTGGTCAGGATGTTCGACGGCTTGATGTCCCTGTGCAGCACCCCTGCGCGGTGCGCCGTCTCGACGGCGCTCGCGATCCGCACGCCGATGCTCAGCGCCTCCGCGACAGGGAGCGGCTCCATCCGGTAGCGCTGGCCGATCGCCGACGAGCACAGCTCCATCACCAGATACGGGCGGCCGTCGGCGGACACGCTCGCCTGATAGACGGTGAGAATCGACGGATGGGTGCTCAGCTGGGCCATCAGATTGGCCTCGGCCTGGAACATCTGCTTGACCTGGCTCGTCACCACCTCGGCGAGCATGACCTTGACCGCGACCTGACGGCGTGGCATGTTCTGCTCGTAGAGGAAGACGTCGGCGAAACCGCCGGAGCCGAGCACGCGGACGTACGAGAAGCCGGGAAGGTTAGGCGGCTGTGACGGCAAGCGCCGGGCCATATCGCCTCCCGGGTCGGTCGAAGCTCAAAACGGTCCCCCAATTGTAGGCAGCACCCGCTGAGGGGACTCGGCCTGGTCCCGGACTGGGGACAGGATGCGCACCCCCAACTCGGGGGACAGTCCGGACGGTCGGCGTGGCCGCGCTCAGTGCCGTCGCGCGGTCCGCCTCGGCACCCCGTCGCCGTGCGGCCCGCTCTCCGGCGTCGCGAGCACGTCGACGACCACGACCGTGACGTTGTCCCTTCCCCCGTTGCCGAGGGCCGCATCCATCAGCTGCTGGGCCGCATCCAGTGGGGAGGCGCCCTCGCCGAGGAAGTACCGGATGCCGTGCTCCGTCAGCTCCTTGGTGAGCCCGTCCGAGCAGACGAGCAGCCGCGAGCCGGCGACGATCGGGATGAGGAAGAAGTCCGGGACGGGGTCCTCGTTGAAGCCGACGGCGCGGGTGATCACGTTGCTGTGCGGGTGCACCTCCGCCTCCGCGGGGGTGATGGCGCCGGAGTCGAGAAGCTCCTGCACGATCGAGTGGTCGACCGTGACCTGCTCCAGCGTTCCGTCGTGGTAGCTGTACACCCGCGAGTCGCCGATGTTGAACACCAGCCAGTACGGGGCGCCGTCGACGAGGGTCAGAGCGATGCCCGTCACGGTTGTGCCGGTTCCCAGGTCGGTGTGGCCGACGCCGCGACCCATGTCGTCGACAGCGGCGCGTAGCGCACTGGTGAGGGCTTCCTGGCCGATGAAGTCGACCGAGACCTGCTCGGCGAGCCTGGTGACGACCGCCGTGCTGGCGAAGTCGCCTGCGGTGTGGCCGCCCATCCCGTCCGCGACGGAGAAGATCGGCGACCGCGCGAGCAGGCTGTCCTCGTTGACGGACCTTCGATAGCCTTTGTCGCTCAGCGCCGCCCAGGCGAGGCTGATCTGCGCGTCGGAATCGCCAGGCACGGCCACGGTGTGGCGTCTGTTGCTGCGACCGATCTGGGTCACTCGCGTCCTCTTCTAGTCGGTTCGGATGCGTCGTCGCCAGCGCGTCCGCCTGCGGCAACGATCTCGATGATATTACCGTCGCCGATCTCCACGGTTGTGCCGGAGAGCACGACGACGGACTGTCCTGGCCGGAGGCGTGACTCGTTCCCCGTGGCAGAAGTGACCACGGTGCCGTTGGTGGAGCGCAGGTCGGTGACGACCACCGCGTCGCCCTCCTGCTCGATCCTGACGTGCGTCGACGATACCTCGTGATCAGGCGACGCGACCGCCACCAGCCGCGGAGGAGCCCCGGAGTCGATGCGCGGAGCGGTCGGCCTCCTGCCGATCAGGACGGGCAGGTCGAGCTCGAAGACCTCTCCGGATGCGAGCCGGATCGCGTACTGCGACGGCGCGGGAGGGAGGATCACGGGCTGCGTCGCCGCCGCCGTGTCATCCGTCCATGCGTTCGTATACGGCTCGGGCGTGTCGGAGGGCGGCTCGATGTCGACAGCGCCCTGCAGCTCGTGCCGGGCGGCGACGACGGGCCCGGAGGGCGACACCTCCGTCTCGTGGGCGAAGATGCTCGCCCCGAGCCTGGCCCTGATGATCGTCTCGTCGGAGACGTGGTCGGCATCCGGATCGCCTGGCGCCCGCTCCTGCTGCGCTGCGTCCTGCCCCTGTCCGTGGCCCTGCCCCGATCCACCGCCGACGTACCGCCCAGGCGCCGTGCGCTCGACCCGCTCGATCGGCGACAGCGTCCAGGTCAGCAGCTCGCCGTCCACGACACCGAGTCCGACGGGAAGCGAGCCGACGCTGAGCCGGGCGACGGGGCCCGTCGGCAGGTCGTCCCCACCGATCACCAGCCCGATCACCGACCGGAACTCGGCGAGCACCCACGGCTGCACACCCCCGGCGGAGAACCTCCTGGACCCGCCGACGGAGAAGACATCGATGGCCGCCGTGCCGCGCACGACCGCCGTCACCAGTACCTCGCCGGCCGCGTTCGGCTCGGTGAGCTCTGCGACCGCGAACGAGCGCACCGCATCCTGGCCCACCAGGGGGAACGCGCCGACCACGGACTCGATGGTCGCCAGCTCGGAGTCGGCCAGCCACCACACCGTGTCCACGATCGCGTCGGCGACCGAGCTCTCCACGGCCGCGACGAACCGCTTTCCTGCGATCAGCAGCCACCTCGACGGGCCAGCGACCGGCGCGTACCTGACGTACCCAGGAGACACCGAGGTTCCTCCCATGGATGTGGTCGTGGTGGGTTACGAGCCGATGTAGCTCATGACGTGCTTGATCCGAGTGTAATCTTCGAAGCCGTACGCCGAGAGATCCTTGCCGTATCCGGAGTGTTTGAACCCGCCGTGCGGCATTTCGGCCACCAGCGGGATATGCGTGTTGATCCAGACGCAGCCGAAATCGAGTCCCTTCGCCATGCGCATCGCTGTGCCGTGGTTCTGCGTCCACACCGACGAGGCCAGCCCGTACTGCACGCCGTTCGCGAAACGCAGCGCCTCCGCCTCGTCGCTGAACTTCTGCGCCGTGATGACCGGGCCGAAGATCTCGTCCTGCACCACCTCGTCGTCCTGGACGACATCGGAGACGATCGTCGCCTCGTGGAAGTATCCCCTGTCGCCCTGGCGGTGACCGCCGAGCGCGAGCGTGGCGTGGTCGGGCAGCCTGTCGATGAAGCCCTCCACCTTGGCGAGCTGGTCGGCGCTCGACAGCGCTCCGAAGAACACGCCGTCCTCGCGCGGTCCTCCCGTCTTCGCGTTGTCGCGGGCGTACTCGGCGAGCGCCGCCACGAACTCGTCGTGCACGCCGTCCTGCACCAGGACTCTGGTGGCCGCCGTGCAGTCCTGCCCCGCGTTGTAGAAGCCGGCACTGGCGATGCCCTCCGCCGCCGCCGCGATGTCCGCGTCGTTGAAGACCACGACGGGCGCTTTGCCGCCGAGCTCCAGGTGCACGCGCTTCAGATCGAGCGCCGCCGACCCTGCCACCTGCATCCCGGCCCGGACGGACCCGGTGATCGACACCATCTGCGGGATGCGGTCGGCGACGAGCGCACGGCCGGTGTCCCTGTCGCCCGTGACGACGTTGAACGCTCCCGCCGGGAAGAACTCGGAGGCGATCTCGGCCAGCAGCAGCGACGACGACGGTGTCGAGTCGCTCGGCTTCAGGACAACGGTGTTGCCTGCGGCGAGGGCCGGCGCGATCTTCCAGATGGCCATCATCATCGGGTAGTTCCACGGCGTCACCTGCCCGATCACGCCGATCGGCTCGCGGCGCACGAACGAGGTGTGGTCCTTGAGGTACTCCCCCGCCGACTTGCCTTCGAGGTTGCGGGCGGCGCCCGCGAAGAAGCGCACCTGGTCGATCATCGGCTCGACCTCGTCCGGCACGATGCCGCCGCGCGGCTTGCCGGTGTCGCGCATCTCCACGTCGGCGAGCTCCTCTGCTCGCTCCTCCAGTGCGTCGGCGAACTTGAGCAGGGCCAGCTGGCGCTCGCTCGGCGTGGTGTCTCCCCAGGTCTCGAACGCCCCGGCTGCCGCGCGGTACGCATCCGCGACGTCCTCCTCGGTGGAGATCGGCGTCGTTGCGATGACCTCCTCTGTCGCAGGGTCGACGATGTCGAGGCGTTCTGTCGCCCTCGATTCGACGTAGTCGCCGCCGACGAAGTTCTTCAGTTCACGGATGCTCATCGCATTCCTCCAACGTTCGCGCTGTTTCCTGGGCACGCGGCTGTTGCACGACAACGGCGTCGCCCGCCGGGCTCATGACCCGACGAGGCGACCATACCCGAGTGTCCTGCGCTCCGCCTCAGCCGATGTACGACATCACGTGCTTGATGCGCGTGTAGTCGTCGAAGCCGTACATCGACAGGTCTTTCCCGTAGCCGGAGTGCTTGAAGCCTCCGTGCGGCATCTCGGCGACGATCGGGATGTGCGTGTTGATCCACACGCATCCGAAGTCCAGGTTCTTCGCGAAGCGCATCGCGGTGCCGTGGTCCTTCGTCCAGACCGAGGATGCCAGGGCGTACTGCACGCCGTTCGCCAGGCGCAGCGCCTCCGCCTCGTCGGTGAACTTCTGCACGGTCTGCACCGGACCGAAGATCTCGTTCTGCACCGCCTCGTCGTCCTGGCGGAGGCCGGACACGATGGTCGCCTCGTAGAAGTAGCCTTTGTCGCCCTGCCGGTGGCCGCCGAGCTGCACGGTCGCGTGGTCGGGCAGCCTGTCGATGAAGCCACTCACCTGGGCGAGCTGGTTGGCGTTGTTGACAGGGCCGAACAGGATGCCGTCCTCTCGTGGCGCTCCCGTCTTGGCGTTGTCGCGGGCATATGAGGTGAGGGCTGCGACGAACTCGTCGTGGATGCCCTCCTGCACCAGCAGGCGGGTCGCCGCCGTGCAGTCCTGGCCGGCGTTGAAGTATCCGGCCGCCACGATTCCTTCGACGGCCTGCTGGATGTCCGCGTCGTCGAACACGATGACGGGCGCCTTGCCGCCGAGCTCCAGGTGCACGCGCTTCAGATCGAACGACGCCGCGCGCGCCACCTCCATCCCCGCCCGAACGGAACCGGTGATCGAGATCATCTGCGGGATGGGGTCTGCCGTCATCGCGGCGCCGGTGTTCCTGTCTCCCGTGATGACGTTGAGCACGCCGGCGGGAAGGAACTCGGAGGCGACCTCGGCGAGCAGCAGCGTGGACAGCGGCGTGGTGTCCGAGGGCTTCAGCACCGTCGTGTTCCCGGCGGCGAGCGCAGGCGCGAACTTCCAGACCGCCATGTTGAGCGGGTAGTTCCACGGCGTCACCTGGCCGACGACGCCGATCGGCTCGCGGCGCACGAAGGAGGTGTGGTCCTTCATGTACTCGCCGGCCGAGCGGCCCTCGAGGTTGCGCGCCGCTCCTGCGAAGAAGCGGATCTGGTCGACGGACGGCATGATCTCGTCGTCGACGAGGGTGGCACGGGGCTTGCCGGTGTCCTGCGACTCGGCGTCTGCGAACTCCTCAGCGCGCTGCTCCATCGCGTCGGCGATCCTGAACAGGGCCAGCTGCCGTTCGCTGGGTGTCGTCTCGCCCCAGGTCTCGAACGCATCCTGTGCCGCGCGGTATGCGTCGGCGACGTCGTCCGCCGTCGAGACGGGTGAGGTCGCGTAGACCTCCTCGGTCGCCGGGTCGATGAGCGGAAGGCGCTCGTCGGACCTCGAATCGGTGAAGGAGCCGTTCACGAAATTGCGGAGTTCTCGCGTTGTCATGCCGGAAGTCTACTGATTTCGATAGAAAACGGTACAGATTCGTGCGGATTCGCTTGCCCGAAGGTCATCTCACTGACAGAATCGCTCCATGAGTTCCCCTCGGGCAGTCACTGCCGCCAAGCCTGTCCAGATCGACGACGTCTCGAAGGCGATCATCGAGCAGCTGCAGGTCGACGGCCGTCGCTCATACGCGGAGATCGGCAAAGCCGTCGGTCTCAGCGAGGCGGCTGTGCGCCAGCGCGTGCAGAAGCTGACCGAGTCGGGGGTCATGCAGATCGTCGCCGTCACGGACCCGATGCAACTCGGGTTCTACCGGCAGGCGATGATCGGCGTGCGGGTGACAGGAGACACAAGGGCGGTCGCCGACAAGCTGGCGGCGATGCCGTCCGTGGACTACGTGGTCCTCACGGCGGGGACGTTCGACATCCTCGCCGAGGTGGTCTGCGAGAACGACCTGGATCTGATCACCATGCTCAACTCCGAGATCCGAACCATCGAGGGCGTGCTCTCGACAGAGACGTTCGTCTATCTCAAACTCCACAAACAGTTCTACAACTGGGGAACACGATGACAATCACCACAGAAAACCCCGCCATCTCGACGGCCGACGAGGACGCCCTCCAGGCCAAGGCGAAGGACCACCTCTGGATGCACTTCGCGCGCCAGTCGGTGATGGAGGACGGCCACGGAGTCCCCATCATCACGCGCGGCGAAGGCCACCACATCTTCGACTCCCGCGGCCGGAAGTACATCGACGGCCTCTCCGGGCTGTTCGTGGTCAACGCGGGCCACGGGCGCAAGCGGCTCGCTGCTGCCGCGGCCAAGCAGGCGGAGGAGCTGGCGTTCTTCCCGATCTGGTCGTACGCGCATCCGAATGCCATCGAGCTCGCCGACCGCCTCGCGCACTACGCGCCCGGCGACCTCAACCGCGTCTTCTTCTCCACCGGAGGAGGCGAGGCGGTCGAGACAGCGTTCAAGCTCGCCAAGTACTACTGGAAGCTGCAGGGCCGCCCCACCAAGCACAAGGTGCTCTCCCGCGCCGTCGCGTACCACGGCACCCCGCAGGGCGCCCTCGCGATCACGGGCATCCCCGCCATGAAGGAGATGTTCGAGCCCCTGACGCCCGGCGGCTTCCGCGTTCCGAACACGAACTTCTACCGCGCAGGCGAGATGGGCGCACCGACGGACGATGTCGAGCAGTTCGGCGTGTGGGCGGCGAACCGCATCGAGGAGATGATCCAGTTCGAGGGTCCTGAGACCGTCGCCGCGATCTTCCTCGAGCCGGTGCAGAACTCCGGCGGATGCTTCCCTCCGCCCCCCGGATACTTCCAGCGTGTGCGCGAGATCTGCGACAAGTACGACGTGCTGATGGTCAGCGACGAGGTCATCTGCGCCTTCGGCCGCATCGGCCACATGTTCGCCTGCGACGAGTACGGCTACGTTCCGGACATGATCACCTGCGCGAAGGCGATGACCAGCGGATACTCCCCCATCGGCGCGACGATCATCAGCGACAAGCTGTACGAGCCGTTCAAGCACGGCAACACGTCGTTCTACCACGGCTATACGTTCGGCGGTCACCCCGTCTCCGCCGCTGTCGCGATGGAGAACCTCGACATCTTCGAGGAGGAGAAGCTCAACGAGCGCGTCCGCGAGAACTCGCCGCTGTTCCGCGCAGAGCTGGAGAAGCTGCTCGCGCTGCCGATCGTCGGAGATGTGCGCGGCGACGGCTACTTCTTCGGCATCGAGCTGGTGAAGGACAAGGCGACCAAGGAGACGTTCGACGACGACGAGTCGGAGCGACTGCTCCGCGGCTTCCTGTCGAAGGCGCTGTTCGAGGCCGGTCTGTACTGCCGCGCGGACGACCGTGGCGACCCCGTCGTCCAGCTCGCCCCGCCGCTCACCATCGGCCCTGCCGAGTTCACCGAGATCCGTCAGATCCTGGAGTCCGTCCTCACCGAGGCCGAGAACCACCTGTAACCACCCACCACACACACGATCGAGTCCGGACTTGTGCATGCGTTTCACGGCGTGTCGCCTGCATAAGTCCGGGCTCGATCTTTTGGCGAGACGAGAGGGGACGCGCGTGGGGTACGAGCGGGTCGGGTACTGGTTCGAGTCGATCAGTGAGGCGGAGGACGGGTTCCGTCCCCGTCCGGGGCTGGGCGAGGACGTGGAGGCGGACGTCGCGATCGTCGGCGCCGGCCTCACCGGACTGTGGACGGCGTACTACCTGCAGGAGGCCGACCCGTCGCTGCGCATCGTGCTGCTGGAGAAGGAGGTCGCCGGGTTCGGCGCCTCGGGCCGCAACGGCGGCTGGTGCTCAGCGCTCTTCCCCTGGTCGGCCTCCGCGCTGGAGGCCCGCTATGGCTTCGCCGCTGCCGTCGCCCAGCGCCGCGCGATGATCGACACGGTCGGCGAGGTCGGCCGCGTCTCGGAGAAGGAAGGCATCGACTGCGACTACGTCCGCGGGGGGACGATCACCTTCGCCCGCTCGCGCGTCCAGCTCGCCGCGGCACGGGCGGAGTACGCCGAGGCGGCGGAGTTCGGCGTCGACACGGTGTCGATCCTCGGCACGGATACCGTGCGCAGCCGGTTCGGGGCGACGGATGCGGTCGCCGCGACGTTCACGCCGGATTGCGCGCGCATCCACCCGGCCAAACTGGTGCGCGGTCTCGCCAGGGTCGTCGAGGCGCGCGGTGCGACCATCGCGGAGAAGACCGAGGCGACGTCCTGGACGGACGGCGTCGTCACCACGGTCTCCGGCGGACTGGTGCGCACGGTCAGGGCCGGCACCGTGGTGAACGCGACAGAGGGGTACGGCTCGCAGCTGCCTCAGGTGGGCAGGCGCATCCTGCCGCTGTACTCGCTGATGATCGCGACCGAGCCGCTCTCCGACGACGTCTGGGACAGCATCGGCATCGAGCACGGCCAGACCTTCGCCGACTTCCGGCACCTCATCATCTACGGGCAGCGCACAGCGGACAACCGCTTCGCGTTCGGCGGCCGGGGCGCCCGCTACCACCTCGGCAGCACGATCCTGCCGGAGTACGACCGTGCCCCTCGCGTGCGCGACCACCTCATGCGCGCTCTGTTCGAGCTGTTCCCGGACGCGGCGGGCGCACGCATCACGCACCACTGGGGTGGCCCGCTGGGCGTCCCGCGCGACTGGCACGCGAGCGTCGGCTACGACCGGGATGCGCGAGAGGCGTGGGCGGGCGGGTACGTCGGCGACGGCCTCAGCACCACCAACCTCGCCGGGCGCACGATCGCCGATCTGATCGGCGGCCGCCGCACCGCGCTGACGGCTCTCCCCTGGGTCGGCCACCGCTCCCCGCAGTGGGAGCCGGAGCCGCTCCGCTTCGCCGGCGCGAACGCCGGCCTCGTCGGCACAGAGCTCGCCGACCTCGAGGAGCGCGTCACCGGCCGCCCATCCATCGCCGCCCGCCTGATGGCCCCCCTCACCGGCCACTGACCCCCTCCCCGGGGTGGAGGGGACCGGGGTCAGGCCTCGTCGGAGACGGGGGCGGCGAACTGGGCGTTGTAGAGGGTGTAGTACGCGCCGCCTGCCGCGAGGAGCTCGTTGTGCGTGCCCTGCTCCACGATGCGGCCGGCCTCCATCACCAGGATGAGGTCCGCATCCCGGATCGTGGACAGACGGTGGGCGATCACGAACGAGGTGCGGTCGGTGCGCAGCGCCGCCATCGCCTTCTGCACCAGCACCTCGGTGCGGGTGTCGACCGACGACGTGGCCTCGTCCAGGATGAGGACGCTCGGCCTGGCGAGGAATGCCCGCGCGATGGTCAGCAGCTGCTTCTCACCGGCGGAGACGTTGCCGCCCTCGTCGTCCAGCACCGTGTCGTAGCCGTCCGGCAGCGAGTGCACGAACCGGTCGACGTATGTGGCACGGGCAGCGTCGAGGATCTCCTCCTCCGTCGCGTCCGGCCGGCCGTACGCGATGTTCTCGCGGATCGTCCCGTTGAACAGCCAGGTGTCCTGCAGCACCATTCCCATCCGGCTGCGCAGGTCGCGCCTGGTCATCGACGCGATGTCGACGCCGTCCAGCGTGATTCGTCCGGAGTCCAACTCGTAGAACCGCATCATCAGGTTCACCAGCGTGGTCTTGCCAGCGCCGGTCGGGCCGACGATGGCGACCGTCTGCCCAGGCTGTGCCACCAGCGACAGGTCCTCGATCAGCGGCTTGTCCTCCGTGTAACGGAACGAGACGTCCTCGAACGCCAGGCGTCCCTTGGTGCCCTGCGGGCTCTCCGGGTCGGCGGGGTCGCTCGACTGCTCGTCCGCATCCAGCAGCTCGAACACGCGCTCGGCGGATGCGACGCCGGACTGCAGCAGGTTGGCCATCGAGCCGAGCTGCGTAAGCGGCTGCGTGAACTGACGCGAGTACTGGATGAACGCGGTCACGTCACCGAGCTGCATCGCGCCGCTCGCCACCTGCAGACCGCCGACGACCGCGATCACGACGTACATCAGGTTCCCGACGAACATCATCGCGGGCATGATGATTCCGGAGATGAACTGAGCGCCGAAGCTCGCCCGGTACATCTCCTCGTTCTTCAGCCGGAACTGCTCCTCCACCTCGCGGTGACGGCCGAACACCTTCACCAGGGCGTGGCCGGTGAACGCCTCCTCGATCTGACCGTTCAGCTCGCCGGTGTTCTTCCACTGGGCGACGAACAGCTTCTGCGACCGCTTGGCGATCACCGTGGTGATGATCAGCGTCAGCGGGATGGTGATGAGCGCGATCACGGCGAGCAGCGGGGAGACGACGAACATCATCACGATCACGCCGACGACGGTGAGCAGGGAGGTGAGCAGCTGGCTCATCGACTGCTGCAGGGTCTGCGAGATGTTGTCGATGTCGTTGGTGACCCGGCTCAGCAGCTCGCCGCGCTGCATCCCGTCGAAATAGCGCAGAGGGAGGCGGTGGATCTTCGCCTCCACTTCTTCGCGCAGACGGTACACCGTGCGCTGGGTGATCCCGTTGAGCACGTACGCCTGCAGGTAGCTGAACACCGACGACAGGATGTAGAGGGCGAGCACCCACATCAGAACGCCGCCGACCGCGGTGAAGTCGATGCCGGCGCCGGGGGTGAAGGTCGTGCCGGAGAGCAGGTCGGCGAGCTGGGACTGGTGCGATGCGCGCAGCCCGGCGATCACCTGCTCCTGCGTTGCACCCTTCGGGAACTGCGACGACAGCGCTCCGGCGAAGACGAGGTTGATCGCGTTGCCGAGCAGCTTCGGCCCGAGCACCGCGAACACGACGCTCACCACGGCGAGCAGTGTGACGAACGCGATGCCGATCGCCTCCGGCCGCAGCCGGCCGACGAGCCGCTTGGCGGACGGGCCGAAGTTCATCGACTTCTCGACCGGCCCCTGCATCCCGCCGAACGGACCTCCGCCGCCAGGGCCTCGGCGGACGGGCGGACGCGCGGGGACGCGCTCCTCTGTTTCGGTGTTCTCGCTCATGCTGCTTCCTCCGCGGTGAGCTGCGACGACACGATCTCGGCGTACGTCTCATTGGACTGCAGGAGTTCGTCGTGCGTTCCCCGGCCGACCACGCGGCCGTCCTCCAGCACGATGATCTGGTCGGCGTCGACGATGGTCGACACCCGCTGCGCGACGACGATCATGGTCGCGTCGGAGACCTGACGCGACAGCGCCTGCCTCAGTCGCGCATCCGTCGCCGTGTCGAGCGCGGAGAACGAGTCGTCGAACACGTAGATCTCCGGACGCTTCACCAGGGCGCGTGCGATGGCGAGCCGCTGCCGCTGACCGCCGGAGACGTTCGTGCCTCCCTGGGCGATCGGTGCGTCCAGCTTCTCCCCCATCGCCTGGACGAAGTCGCGCGCCTGCGCGATCTCCAGCGCCTGCCACAGTTCCTCGTCCGTCGCGTCAGGCTTGCCGTAGCGCAGGTTGGATGCGACCGTGCCGGAGAACAGGTACGGCTTCTGCGGCACCAGCCCGATGCGCGACCAGAGCAGGTCGGGGTCGAGCTCCGCCACATCCACGCCGTCGACGAGCACGATACCGCTCGTCGCGTCGAACAGCCTCGGGATGAGGTTGACCAGCGTCGTCTTGCCGGAACCGGTGCTTCCGATGATCGCCGTGGTCTGCCCGGCCTTCGCCAGGAAGGTCACGTCGCTCAGCACCGGCTGCTCCGCTCCCGGGTACGAGAAGCCGACGTCGACGAACTCCAGGGTGCCGTGCGCGTCCAGCTCGGTGATCGGGGACTCCGGGATGCGCACCGACGACTCGGTGCCGAGCACCTCGCCGATGCGGTCGGCGCAGACGGCGGCACGCGGCACGAGTACGGCCATGAACGTCGCCATCATCACCGCCATCAGGATCTGCATCAGGTATTGCAGGAACGCCGTCAGCGTGCCGATCTGCATCGACCCGTCCTGGATGCGGAACCCGCCGAACCAGATCACCGCGACGCTCGAGACGTTCAGCACGAGCATCACGATCGGGAACATCAGCGCGAACAGCCGCCCCGCGCGCAGTGCGGTGTCCGTGACGTCCGCGTTCGCCTTCTGGAACCTGCTGGACTCGATGTCTTCGCGGACGAACGCGCGCACCACCCTGATGCCGGTGAGCTGTTCGCGCAGCACCCGGTTGACCCTGTCGATCCGCTCCTGCATCTTGCGGAACAGCGGGACCATGCGCGAGATGATGAGCCCGACGGCCACCAGCAGGATGGGGACGCTGACCGCGATCAGCCAGGAGAGCTGGATGTCCTGCTGCATCGCGAGGATGATGCCGCCGATCGCCAGGATCGGCGCGGAGACCAGCAGCGTGCAGGTCATCAGCACCAGCATCTGCACCTGCTGCACGTCGTTCGTGTTGCGGGTGATCAGCGACGGAGCGCCGAACTTCGACACCTCGCGCTCGGAGAACTCGCCCACCTTCTGGAAGATCGAGCCGCGCAGGTCGCGACCGACCCGCATGGCGACCTTCGCCCCGAAGTACACCGCGGTGATGGAGCAGGCGACCTGCACGAGGGTGACCCCGAGCATCCCTGCGCCGACCCAGACGATGTAGTTGGTGTCGCCCTTGGCGATGCCGTTGTCTGTGATGTCGGCGTTCAACGTCGGCAGCCACAGCGACAGCAGCGCTTGGGCGAGCTGGAAGACCACCACCCCGACGAGGAGCGGCCAGTGCGGTCGGAGGAACCGGCCGAGGAGTTTGAGAAGCATGGGATCTCCTAGGGTGCGGATGCGGGCTGTGTTACTGGTGCGGTGCGTGTTGTCGGGTCTGTCTCCGGCGCGTAGCCGGAATCCGCGGTGGGAAGGTCGGCTAGGTCGGGGAAGTCGGCGACGTCGAGCGGTTCTCCGGCGATGCCGACCATCGCGAAGCGGGCGAGGTCGTCGATGCTGAACTCGATCCCCTCGTTGAGGGCGGGGAAAGCAGACGAGAAGCTGATGAGTCTCAGGAGGTGGGCGACGCGCTCCGGCGGCCAGTTCAGCCGGTCGGCCTCCGGCTCGAGCAGCCGGCCGATGATGGCCACGAACTGGCCCCGTTCCTGCGGGACGGGCGGGCGCTGCGGGCCGACGACGGCCATGATGCGCATGACGCTCTCGAACCGCTCGCGCAGCAGGTAGAGCACGGCGCGGATCTTGTGCTCGAACGGGAGGGCGGGGTCGATGGCGCGGAGAGCATCCCGGAGCGGCTCAGGATCGAGGTACTTCTCGATCGCGGCCTGCACCAGCGTCTCCTTGTCCCCAAACGCCCGGAAGATCGTGCCCTCGGCGATGCCAGCCGCCTCGGCGATCTGCTTCGACGTGACGCCGCGCCCGTGTTCGACCAGCAGCGGGATGACCGCGTCGACGATCATCGCGCGCCTGTCCTCCACGCTCAGGGGCTGGGCGCGGGGCGTACGTTTCAGCTCGTCGTCCGTCAGATCCACGCGCTGATCCTACGCGGAGTGAGTACTCACTCACAACGACGAATTCGTTCGCTGTGAGCGAACAGAGTGTCTCCCAACGCAGTCGAGCCCAGGTCCCACCGCCGGTGCGAGCGGCGAGAGCCTGGGCTCGATGGGATGAAAGCGGCTAGGCGGAAGGGGTGAAGATGTCGGTGATGGCCGCGAGGTCCTCCGCACTGGGGCGCCAGGCGGTGGCGGCCTCCGCGTTCGCGGTGATCTGCTCCGGCTTGGTGGCTCCGGCGATCACGCTGGTGAGGCCGGGCTGGGCGAGCAGCCAGGCGAACGTCGCCGCCAGCATGGTCACGCCGCGCTCGTCGCAGAACGCCTGGTAGCGCTCGATCGCATCCCACGGAGCGTTGTCGACGAGGTGTCGCCTGATCATCATGATGCGGCTGTCTGCCGGGCCGCCATCGCGCGAGAACTTCCCCGTGAACAGGCCGTTGTAGAGCGGGAAGTACGGCAGGAAGCCGAGCCCGTACTGGTTGACGGCAGGAAGCACCTCGCGCTCGGCGTCGCGCACGAGCAGGCTGTACTCGTTCTGCGACGAGATGAACTTCGGATGCCCGTTCAGCTCGGCGGTGAACTCCGCCTCCGCGATCTGCCAGCCGGCCAGGTTCGAGTGACCGATGTAGCGGATCTTGCCCTCGGTGATGAGGTCGTCGAGCGCCGCCAGCGTCTCCTCGATCGGGGTGATGGGGTCAGGCTGGTGCAACTGGTAGAGGTCGATCCAGTCGGTGCGGAGCCGTCGCAGCGACGCCTCGACGGCGAGCCGGATGTAGCGACGCGAGCCGCGCACGCCCCAGTCGGGTCCGTTGCTGCCCGCCATGTCCATCCCGAACTTGGTGGCGAGCACGATCTTGTCGCGCTTCCCGGCCAGCGACGTGCCCATCAGGGTCTCGGAGAGCCCGCGCTCCTTGCCGTAGATGTCCGCGGTGTCGAAGAACGTGACGCCGGCGTCGATCGCCGCGCCGATCACCGCGTCCGTGCCCTGCTGGGTTTCGGATGCGGTCCCTTCCCGCCCGAAGTTGTTGCAGCCGAGGCCGATGGTCGAGACGATGAGCCCCGAGTTTCCGAGAGGACGGTAGTCGATTTCTGCCATGCTCCGAGTCTATGCAGCGCTGCCGATCCCTCCACAACCGGTGAGGTCGGACGACTTATCCCCCATGTCCGTTTTCCGCGAGAACACGTCGGTGGCCCGCCGTAGAGTCTTCTCATGAGCACTTCCTTCGCCTATCTCACACGGATGCCGAGTCCGATCGGCCGCATCGAGCTGACCAGCGATGGTCACGCCATCACTTCCCTCTCCATCGAACGTTCAGGGCACCTCCCCCTCGAAGAGCACCCTGAGCGCACGACCGAGGTCCTCGAACGCGCCGAACTGCAACTGCAGGAGTATTTCGCCGGCGATCGCAAAGACTTCGACCTGCCGGTCACCCTCGAGGGCACGGAGTTCCAGCGCGCGGTCTGGCAGCAGCTCGCCGACCTCGAGTTCGGCACCTTCACCTCCTACGGCGAGCTCGGCCACGGCATCGGCCGCCCCGGCTCCGGTCGCGCGATCGGCGGAGCCGTCGGCGCGAACCCCATCCCGATCATCATCGGCTGCCACCGCGTGCTGTCGTCGTCCGGCAAGATCACCGGCTACAGCGGAGGCGACGGCATCCCCACCAAGCTGTGGCTGCTCACCCACGAAGGGATCATGCTGGCAGCATGACCTCTGCGACCACCGAACCAACACAGCCAGCACCCGTCCCCGCCAGCCCTGCCGACCCGGCGAGTCCCGTTGTTTCGGCGAGTCGTGCTGTCGTCGTCGGGGACGACGGCCTGGCCAGGTGCTCCTGGTCGGCGAGCGACGCCGAGTACCGCCGCTATCACGACGAGGAGTGGGGCCGCGAGCAGCGCGACTCCCGTGCACTGTACGAGAAGCTCTGCCTCGAGGGCTTCCAGGCCGGCCTCTCCTGGATCACCATCCTGCGCAGGCGACCGGCGTTCCGCGAGGTCTTCCACGGGTTCGACGTCGAGGCGGTCGCCTCCATGACCGAGGACGACGTCGAGCGGCTGCTCCAGGATGCGCGGATCATCCGCCACCGGGGCAAGATCACCGCCACCATCTCCAACGCACGCGCCGTGCTCGCCCTGGATGTGCCGCTGAACGACCTGATGTGGAGCTTCGCGCCCGCAGCGACGGACCACCGTCGGCCGCGCGCCTGGTCGGAGGTGCCAGCTGTCACCGCTGAGTCGACAGCACTCAGCAAAGCGCTTCGTCGCCGCGGCTTCCGCTTCGTCGGCCCCACAACCATGTACGCCCTGATGCAGGCCACCGGCATGGTCGACGACCACTTCGAAGGCTGCTTCCGCGCCTGACGCCGGCGCGGGGCGCTCACCCGACCACAAGGCCCATGCCAGCGGGATGCCGGGTCCGTCCAGCGAAGGCGGTACGACCAGCGCGCTCATGAGCCGACCAGCGGAAGAGGGTCGGGCCGACGACGGTACTCGTTTCGAAGCGCCGGATTCTCGCTCGCGATGACACCTCCGCACGTGCCCGACCGCAGGCGGAAACTAGTGTGTCATCGCGCATCCGGCCTGGGAGATCGGCGTGAGGGGATCACGCCGGGTTTCCGTGACGTCGGCCCGACTGATAAACGAGATGAAGCGACCGTTCGACTTCGAACGCCCCCCATCACCCCGTTGGCTGGCTGGCTCCTCCTCATTGCTCGCATTACCCGATGCGAAGCTATCCGAGACGCTTCACCTACCATTGAGCATATCTCAGTTTTTGAAACTCCACCACTGATTCACGCACAATTTCGACACCGGGCCCACGCCCGCTTCCCGTCCCGCACACGTCCACTGCGCGGATCGGCCGCCGCGCGCACGCCCGGCGCACTCAGCGGCTGGCAAGGACTCAGCGGAGCACAGCCATCAACTTGCCGGGCTCCCCCGCCACCTCTGGCACGATCAGCTCCAGGTCGCCTGAGGCGTCGTCCGCCTTCCGCAACTCGTAGCCTTCCGCCGCGGCCCAGGCGAGCAGCTCGTCCGTGGTCGCGAAGTCGATGCCAGCCTCGATCAGCGCGCGGGTCAGCAGACCCTTCGCCTGCTTGTTGAAGTGGTTCAGCGCGCGGACGTGGCCGCCTGCGTCCCTGGCGAGCACGCGCACGTAGTGGGCATCCGGCCGCTCAGGAATGGGTCCGAGCGCGGCGTAGCCTTCCGACCGCAGGTCGATGATCAGCCCGGGATGCGCGTCGAACACCGCAGCCACGGCGGGCGCCCACCGCTTCTTCAGCGTCGCGACGCCCTTCTCGAGCGACAGGCGCGAGTCGAACGACAGCCGGTACGCAGGGATGAGGTCGGTCGCCGCGACCGGACCGAGCAGCGCGGACTGGACCACCACCGTCGCTCCCGCGAACGCCCACTGGTCGTCCGTCAGGCTCTCCGCATCCAGTGCGTCGTAGAGCACGCCGGTGTATCTGCGGAGCGCGGGCATGGTCGCCGACGAACGGATCGCGCGGTTCCGGTCGACCTCGGCGGCCTGCTTGGGACCGAGCTTCAACGCCTGGATGCTGTGCTCGCGGTTCCTGGAGAGCGCAGCGACAGCGGCGAGCACGCTCCTGCGGACCGGTTTGAGGGCGCCGAAACGTAGTCGGTCGAGGTCGAGCGGGACTTCCGCTCCCCCGTCGCGCTTGGTCTCGGAGGGCGGAAGGAGAATGAGCAACCTAGGCCACCAGGAAGTCGAGAGCGATCTCGACGTTCTGGCCGAGCGGGGCTGCCGTGTCGATCGTCACGCGCGGCAGGGTGGCGCACGCGCCCCTCCACTCGTCGTACTCGTCGACGCTCTGTTCCACGGCGTACGCGGCCGTGAGACCCTGACGCTTCGCGAGGCG
Organism: Leifsonia sp. NPDC102414; assembly: GCF_044765685.1. Classification (NCBI taxonomy): domain Bacteria; kingdom Bacillati; phylum Actinomycetota; class Actinomycetes; order Micrococcales; family Microbacteriaceae; genus Leifsonia; species Leifsonia sp. NPDC102414. The sequence goes on along the minus strand of NZ_JBIWKN010000001.1, from coordinate 153,439 downwards.
CGACTGGTGCAGTTCGTCGTCCGAGCAGACGACCTCGATGACGCGCAGCTTCACGCCAGAGCGCTCCGCGAGGTCGCGCCACTGCAACCGGGCGGGCTCCACGGCGTTCACCGCGTCGACGATCACGGAGTGCCCGGACTGCAGCACCTGCTCAGCCATCGTCTCGGCCACGAGGTAGGCCGCGAGGCCGGTCGGCTGGTCGGAGTCGATGCCGGCGCGCAGAATCGACACCTCGATCGGGTCGACCGACACCGTGGTCGCGCCGAGGCGAGCGCCGATGATCTCGGCGATGGTCGACTTGCCGGAGCCGGGCAGGCCCGCCATCGCGATCAGGATGGGGACGCGGACGTCGCCGAACTGACGATCGACGATGACGGGCTGCTCGGTCATGTCAGACGAGCTCCGCCTGGCGGGCCACCACCGTGACCGTGTTGTTCTCCACGGAGAGGAAGCCATCGTCGGCCTGGGCCTTGATCGACTCCCCACCGTTCAGGGTCACACGCACCTCGCCGGAGGCGAGGATGGCCAGAAGCGGTTCGTGGCCGGGGAGAATACCGATCTCACCCTCGACCGTCTTCGCGACGACCATGCTCGCCTCGCCCGACCACACTTCGTGGTCGGCGGCGACGACGCTGACATTGAGGACAGCCATTGTTAGCCGTTCTCCTTCTGGATCTGAGCCCACTTCTCTTCGACGTCGGTGATCGCGCCGACGTTGAAGAACGCCTGCTCCGCCACGTGGTCGAACTCGCCCTTGGCGATGGCGTCGAACGACTCGATGGTGTCCTTGAGCGGAACCGTCGAACCCTCGACACCGGTGAACTTCTTCGCCATGTAGGTGTTCTGCGAGAGGAACTGCTGGATGCGGCGCGCACGCGACACCGTGATCTTGTCTTCCTCGGAGAGCTCGTCGACACCGAGGATGGCGATGATCTCCTGCAGTTCCTTGTTCTTCTGGAGGATCTGCTTGACCGTGGTGGCGACGCGGTAGTGGTCGGCGCCCAAGTAGCGGGGGTCGAGGATGCGCGACGTCGAGGTCAGCGGGTCGACGGCCGGGTACAGACCCTTCGACGCGATCTCACGGGAGAGCTCCGTGGTGGCGTCGAGGTGGGCGAACGTGGTCGCCGGAGCCGGGTCGGTGTAGTCGTCGGCGGGGACGTAGATCGCCTGCAGCGAGGTGATCGAGTGTCCACGGGTCGAGGTGATGCGCTCCTGGAGGAGGCCCATCTCGTCGGCGAGGTTCGGCTGGTAACCCACGGCGGACGGCATGCGGCCGAGCAGCGTGGAGACCTCGGAGCCTGCCTGCGTGAAGCGGAAGATGTTGTCGATGAAGAGCAGCACGTCCTGCTTCTGGACATCGCGGAAGTACTCCGCCATTGTCAGCGCGGACAGGGCGACGCGCAGACGCGTTCCCGGCGGCTCGTCCATCTGGCCGAAGACGAGGGCCGTCTTGTCGAAGACGCCCGCCTCCTCCATCTCGTGGATGAGGTCGTTGCCCTCACGGGTGCGCTCGCCGACACCAGCGAACACCGACACACCACCGTGGTCCTGCGCGACGCGCTGGATCATCTCCTGGATGAGGACGGTCTTGCCGACGCCCGCACCACCGAAGAGGCCGATCTTTCCACCCTGCACGTACGGGGTGAGGAGGTCGATGACCTTGATGCCGGTCTCGAAGAGCTGGGTCTTCGACTCGAGCTGGTCGAACGCCGGCGGCTGGCGGTGGATCGGCCAGCGCTCGGTGATCTCGATGGTCTCGCCAGGCTCTGCGTTGAGAACGTCGCCCGTGACGTTGAACACCTTGCCCTTGGTCACGTCGCCGACGGGCACCGAGATCGGTGCGCCGGTGTCGCGGACCTCTCCGCCGCGGACCAGGCCGTCGGTCGGCTTGAGCGCGATGGCGCGGACGAGGTCGTCGCCGAGGTGCTGTGCGACCTCGAGCGTGATCTCGGTCGATTCCTCGCCGATGGTGATCGTCGTCTTGAGGGCGTTGTAGATGCCAGGGATCGAGTCGTGGGGGAACTCGATGTCGACCACAGGGCCGGTGACGCGGGCGATGCGCCCGACGCCTGCCGGCTGCGCGGTCGAAGCCTGGGCTTCGGCGGTTGCGGTAGTCATGGTGTCTTCTCTTCTCGTTTGCTAAACGTGTGTCGTCCGAGTTACTTGGCGGAGCTCAGTGCGTCCGCACCGCCGACGATCTCGGAAATCTGCTGGGTGATCTCGGACTGGCGCGCGTTGTTGGCCAGGCGGGTGTAGTCGGTGATGAGCTTGTCCGCGTTGTCGCTCGCGGACTTCATCGCCTTCTGCGTCGCGGCGTGCTTCGAAGCGGCCGACTGCAGCATGGCGTTGAAGATACGGCTCTCGATGTACACCGGGAGGAGCGAGTCGAGCACGGTTGCGACGTCTGGCTCGAACTCGTAGAGCGGGAGGATCTGCTTGTCGCCCGGCTCCTCGACGCCTTCCACGACCTCGAGCGGGAGCAGACGGACGACTTCCGGCTCCTGCGTGAGCATGCTCACGAAGCGGTTGTAGATGACGTGGATCTCGTCCACGCCGCCGTCCGACGCGTCGCGAAGGAAGGATTCGAGGATCGCGTCAGCGATCTCCTTGGCCTGCTCGAACTCCGGAGCGTCCGTTCCGCCCGTCCAGACCCGCTCGAACGCGCGGCGGCGGAAACTGAAGTATCCGCTCGCCTTGCGTCCGACCAGGAAGTAGACGACATCCTTGCCCTGGCTGCGGAGCAGCTCAGCGAGCTTCTCCGACTCCTTGAGCACGTTCGTGTTGAACGCGCCTGCGAGGCCACGGTCGGAGGAGAAGATGACGATCGCTGCGCGCTCGATCTTCTCCGGTTCCGTGGTGAGGACGTGCTCGACGTTCGAGTACGTCGCCACCGCCGACACCGCGCGCGTGATGGCGCGGGCGTACGGCGACGACGCAGCGACTCTCGCCTGCGCCTTCTGGATGCGTGAGGCGGAGATCAGCTCCATGGCCCGAGTGATCTTCTTGGTCGTCTGGGCAGACTTGATCTTCTGCCGGTAGACCCGAAGTTGCGCTCCCATGTCTCTCCTAGGTAACTATCTGCTGTCGCCGGGCGGTGCCGCGGCTCAGCGCTTCGCCTTGACGATGCGCTCCTGGTTGACATCCTCTTCGGCGATCGCTTCGAACTCTTCGCGCCCGACCGAGGCGAGGGGCTTGCCCTCACCGGTCTGGAACTCGAGCTTGAACTTGTCGACCTCTGCCTCGAGCGTCGCGACGGTCTCGTCGGAGAGCTGGTTGGTCTCGCGCAGGACGTTCAGGACGTCCGTGTTGCGACGCAGGTGGTCGAGCAGTTCGGACTCGAAGCGCAGCACGTCTTCGACGGCGACCTCGTCCAGCTTGCCGTTGGTGCCTGCCCAGATCGAGACGACCTGCTCCTCGACGGGGAACGGCGAGTACTGCGGCTGCTTGAGCAGCTCGGTGAGGCGTGCGCCCCTGGCGAGCTGACGACGGCTGGCCTGGTCGAGGTCGGATGCGAACATCGCGAACGCCTCGAGCGAGCGGTACTGCGCCAGCTCGAGCTTGAGCGTGCCGGAGACCTTCTTGATCGACTTCACCTGCGCGTCGCCACCGACACGGGAGACCGAGATACCCACGTCGACCGCCGGACGCTGGTTGGCGTTGAAGAGGTCGGACTGCAGGAAGATCTGACCGTCGGTGATCGAGATCACGTTGGTCGGGATGTACGCCGAGACGTCGTTCGCCTTGGTCTCGATGATCGGGAGTCCGGTCATCGAGCCTGCGCCGAGCTCATCGGACAGCTTGGCGCAACGCTCGAGCAGGCGGGAGTGCAGGTAGAACACGTCACCGGGGTATGCCTCGCGTCCCGGCGGACGACGCAGGAGGAGCGAAACGGCGCGGTATGCCTCAGCCTGCTTCGACAGGTCGTCGAAGATGATGAGGACGTGCTTGCCGCCGTACATCCAGTGCTGGCCGATGGCCGAGCCGGTGTACGGAGCGAGGTACTTGAAGCCGGCGGGGTCGGAGGCAGGAGCTGCGACGATGGTGGTGTACTCCATCGCGCCTGCGTCCTCGAGCGCGCCCTTCACCGAGGCGATGGTCGAGCCCTTCTGGCCGATGGCGACGTAGATGCAGCGAACCTGCTTGTTGACGTCACCGGACTCCCAGTTGGCCTTCTGGTTGATGATCGTGTCGATCGCGATGGCCGTCTTACCGGTCTGGCGGTCGCCGATGATGAGCTGACGCTGGCCACGGCCGACGGGGATCATGGCGTCGATCGCCTTGATACCGGTCTGCAGCGGCTCGTGCACGCTCTTGCGCTGCATGACGCCAGGCGCCTGCAGCTCGAGTGCGCGGCGACCCTCGGACGCGATCTCGCCGAGACCGTCGATGGGCTTGCCCAGCGGGTCGACGACGCGGCCGAGGTAGCCGTCTCCGACGGGGACGGAGAGGACCTCGCCTGTGCGGGTCACCTCCATGCCCTCGACGATGCCGTCGAACTCACCGAGGACGACGACGCCGATCTCGTTCTCGTCGAGGTTCTGGGCGAGGCCCAGGGTGCCGTCGGAGAAGCGGATGAGCTCGTTCGCCATCACGCCGGGGAGACCCTCGACGTGCGCGATGCCGTCGGACGCGTCGATGACGTGTCCGACCTCGGTGGTCGCGGCCTTCGTGGGCTCGTACTTGGTGACGAAGTCCTTGAGCGCGTCCCGGATCTCGTCGGGGCTGATCGTTAGTTCTGCCATCGTTGTTCCCTATCTTGGGGCGGTCAGCCCGCCAGCTGAAGTCGTAAATCGGTGATGCGCGAGGCGATGCTGCCGTCGATCACGTCGTCGCCGATCTGCACACGCAGCCCACCGAGGATGGTGGGGTCGACGACCTGGTTGATCTTGAGTTTCTGTCCGTACTTCGCTGCGAGCCCAGCCTGCAGGCGCTCGGCCTGCGCAGCGGGGAGCTGCTTCGCGGTGAAGACCGTCGCGACGGTGAGGCCGGACTGGGCTGCCACGACGCGGGCGGCTTCGCGAAGACCTTCGCGGATGCTGCGACCGCGCGGCTGCAGCACGAGCTGGCGCACGATGGCGACCGTCTGGACGGACGCCTTGCCGTTGAGCAGACGCTCGACCAGCTCGCTCTTGGCCGTCGGGTCCGCGAGCTTGCTGCGCAGCGCGAGTTCGAGCTGTGCGTCGGAGGTCACGGCTCCCCCGAACGCGAACAGCTCTGCTGCGATGTCGACGCCCTTCGGCGCCGACTGGGCGATCGACCGGACACCGAGCTCTTCGATCGCGGCGAGCACGTCGTTCTGACCCGACCAGCGCTCAGCGGCGATCACGCCGAGGAGCTCGACGGCCGGAGCCGAGAGCGAGCCGAAGACGCGCTGCACGAGCGCCGTCTTGCCTGCGGGGTCTGCCGATGGATCGCTGACCACTGCTCGGAGCTGGGCGGAGTCTGCGACGACTCGTCCTGCGGCGAACAGGTCTTCGGCCGTCGCCAGATCGGCCTTGGAGCCCTGCGCGGCGAGAGCCGACACGGACCTGGCCAGTGCTTCTCTGGAGGCGCTTCCCATTACTTGTTCGACCCTGCCTTTTCGCTGGCGTCCAGGTCGGCCAGGAAGCGGTCGACGATCGCCTGCGACTTCTTGTCGTCGTTGAGAGCCTCACCGATGACACCGGAGGCCAGGTCGATCGCGAGCGAGCCGACCTCGCTGCGGAGAGCGACGACGGCGGACTGACGCTCAGCCTCGATCTGCGCCTGGGCGTTGGCGGTGACGCGGGCGGCCTCGACCGTCGCGTTGTCCTTCGCCTCGGCGACGATCTTCTGACCGTCGGTGCGAGCCTGCTCACGGATCTTGGCCGCTTCGGCGCGCGCGTCGGCGAGCTGAGCGGTGTACTCCTCGAGGAGCGCCTCGGCCTTGTGCTGAGCCTCGTCGGCCTTCGCGATGTTGCCCTCGATCGCCTCTGCACGCTCATCCAGGAGCTTCTTCACGCGCGGAAGCACGAGCTTCCAGAAGAAGAACAGGATGATGAGGAAGCAGATCAGCGAACCGATGACGTCGTACCACTCGGGGATGAGCGGATTACGCGGTGCCTCCGTTGCGGCGATAACCACACCGTGGAGCATCATTCCTCCTTACTGAGAGAGATAAAGAGGGCTGATTAGGAGGTGAAGATGAAGTAGGTAGCGATACCGATGAACGCGAGCGCCTCGGTGAATGCGATACCGATGTACATCAGAACCTGGAGGCGGCCGGCGAGCTCGGGCTGGCGAGCGACGCCCTCGATGGTCTTGCCGACCACGATGCCGACGCCGATGGCCGGGCCGATGGCCGCGAGACCGTATCCAACGGTGGCAATGTTGCCGGAGATAGCAGCGATGTCCACGTTATGTGTTTCCTTCCGTGATGGCGTTCCGTGCGAGTGCGCGGAACGTTATTAGTGTTCCTCGGCGACTGCGAGCTGAATGTAGACAGCCGTGAGCAGTGCGAAGACGTAGGCCTGGAGGACTGCGACCAGGATCTCGAACAGGGTGAATGCGAAGCCGAACGCGAAGGTGCCGATTCCGAAGAGCGACCACCAGCTTCCGGCGGTGAAGAGGAAGAACGCCGTCGCGCTGAAGAACAGCACGAGGAGCAGGTGGCCGACGACCATGTTCATCAGGAGTCGGAGCGTCAGGGTGATCGGACGCAGGACGAAGGTCGAGATGAACTCGATCGGCGTGACGATGATGTAGAGCGCCTTCGGCACACCGGGCGGGAACAGCGAGTTCTTGAAGAAGTTGCCAGGGCTCGCCTTGATACCTGCGTAGATGAACGAGATGTACGCGACGATCGCGAGCACCAGCGGAACGCCGATCACCGAGGTGCCTGCGATGTTCAGACCGGGGATGATGCCGGTCAGGTTCATGAACAGCACCATGAAGAAGATGGTGGTGAGGATCGGCAGGAAGCGACGGCCGTCCTTCTTGCCGAGCAGGTCCTCTGCGATGTTGACCCGAACGAAGTCGAGTCCCATCTCCACCACGGACTGGAATCGTCCTGGGACGATCTTCATGCGACGGGTGCCGAGCCAGAAGATCAGGACGATGGCCAGCACCGCGATGAAGCGGATGACCATGATCCGGTTGACCTCGAAGCCACCGATGGAAAAGATTGCGGGCGGGAAGAACTCATCGATCGACGGACCGTGGAAGCTGCCATCATCGGAGCTTGCGGTCTGGACCAGCAGGTTCACAGCGTTAGCTAACAGCGCTATCTCCTGTTTCGGGGCGTCGAGCCAAAGCTCTCGCAGCGACGAACATTTGGACACCCGGGATCATGCGCCAAATGGTGCCTGAGGCGCTATGCGGGTGGGGAATCACCACAACTCTACAAGAGTTTTCGCAGGGTAACGAATCGGACACAGCTCAGCGCTTCTCGCCGGGCAGCGTGACGTCGCTGACGTATGGCACGCGGGACCGGAAGACGACGATCATGTCGACGACGAGCGAGCCGATCACCCCGGCGATGAGGCTGAGGAACAGCACGACGGGGTTGATCCACGGCTGGTCCCTGAGCACGAACGCGAGCACCAGGAACAGCACGAATTTCAGGAGCCAGCCGCCGAGGACGATGCCGAAGAAGAGGCCGACGAACAGGTCGGTGCCCACGAACTTGTTGGCGATCAGGATGCTCAGGGCGGTGATGCTGAGGAAGACGACGGCCATCGCGGTGCCGATGAGCGCGCTGGTGACGCCGATCCATCCCGCGAAGACGCCGCCGAGGATCATCCCGACCACGGCGATGATCACCGCGAGGATGAGGCCGTACTTGAGCACGTCCTTGAGGATGGGCGTCGAGGACGGCTGGGCGGGCGGTGCGGCTGGTGCAGCGGCGGGCGGCGTGACTGGTTCGGCGGGCCGGCCGTCGGCGGGGGTTCCGCCGTCGTGGTCGGTCATCGTGTCTCCTTGCTGAGCGGTGCGGGGGTGGTGGTCTGTGCGGAGGTCGGAGCGGTGCCGGGGGCGTGCTCGCTCGCGGCGTCGAGCTGGTCGTAGCGGGCGGTGGCGTCCGCTTCGTCCGTGCCGGCCGGCGCGAGCTCCGCCGCGGCCTCGTTGGCTTTCCTGCGGCTCAGCGGGGCGAGCGTGAACGCGGCGCAGACAACCAGGCCGACGGCGATGAACACGATCGCCATCCAGTACGGGTCGAAGAAGAAAAGCAGGCAGCCGATCGACAGCACGGCCGTCCAGCCGTAGAAGATCAGCACGGCGTGCAGGTGCGTGTGCCCCATGTCGAGCAGGCGGTGGTGCAGGTGCTTGCGGTCGGCGCTGAACGGCGACTTGCCTGCGCGAAGCCGCCTGATGACGGCGAGTCCGAAGTCGAGCAGGGGCACGATCAGCACGGCGAACGGCAGGATGATCGGGATGAACGCGGGGACAAGCGACGACTTGCCGAGCGTCTGCAGCGCCTCCGGGTTGATCGTGCCGGTGACGGAGATGGCCGATGTCGCCATCAGCAGGCCGATCAGCAGCGCGCCGGCGTCCCCCATGAACATCTTCGCCGGGTGCCAGTTGAGCGGAAGGAATCCGGCGCACGCGCCGACGAGGATCGCAGCGATCACCCCGGCGAGGCTGAAGTAGTTCTGCGGGCTGATCTCGCGCTGCAACAGATACGTGTAGACCAGGAACGAGCCGTTGGCGATGAGCGCGACGCCGGCGACGAGACCGTCGAGGCCGTCGATGAAGTTGATGGCGTTCATCACCAGCACGATCGCGAACAGCGTGATGATGATGCTCATCACCGGCGACCCGACCGTCAGACCGCCGATCGGCAGCGAGTAGATCTGCACGCCCAGCCAGGCAACGAGGCCCGCGGCGACGAACTGACCGGCGAGCTTGGTCATCCAGTCGAGATCCCAGATGTCGTCTGCGACGCCGATCACCACGATCAGCAGGGAGGCGCCGAGGATCGCGAGGATCGGCCCGGAGTCCGAGAAGATCAGCGTCAGGACGCCGAACTGGCTCGACAGCAGCCAGGCGACGCCGAACGCCACCAGGATGCCGAGGAACATCGCGATGCCGCCGAGCCTCGGGGTCGGCCTGGTGTGCACATCCCGTGCCCGGATCTTCGGGTACAGCCGGTACTTGAGGCTCAGCTTGTAGACGACCAGCGACATCCCGAACGTGATGACGGCCGAGATGAGCGCGAGGGCGAGGAGGAGGGTCACGGCTCAGGCGTCCGTCGACGTCTCGGTGGGCTCCTCCACGCTGTCGTCCGCGAGCTGGTCGCCGACGACGGCACGGATCTGCTCCGCCGAGATCACGCCGTGACGCAGGATGCGGAGCTTTCCCGTTCCCGCGGCCAGCGCAGTCGCGTCGACGATCGTGGACGAGCTGTCCTTGCCGTCGACGCGGTCGTAACCGGCGCCCGCCTCTCCCCCGTCGAGGTACACGGAGACGGAGTCGGCGAGCATGGCCTCTGCTTCCGCGGCGGTGCGGGCGGCGGGGCGGCCGGTGAGGTTGGCGGACGAGACGGCGAGCGGGCCGGTCTCGGAGAGGAGTTCGAGCGCGATGGTGTCGCTCGGCATCCGCAGGGCGACGGTGCCTCTGGTCTCGCCCAGGTCCCAGACCAGCGACGGCTGGGCGGGAAGCACGACGGTGAGTCCGCCTGGCCAGAACTCCTGGACCAGGTCGGTCACGGCCTGCGGGACGTCCTCTGCCAGCGCGGCCAGGGTGGGGATGCCGGGGATGAGGACAGGCGGAGGCGACTGGCGGCCGCGACCCTTCGCATCCAGCAGCCGTTGGACGGCGGCGGGGTTGAAGGCGTCTGCTGCGACGCCGTAAACGGTGTCCGTCGGAATGACGACGAGCTCGCCCCGCCCGATGGCGGCGCGAGCCAGCCTCATGCCGGAAAGGAGTTCGGAGTCGACCGAGCAGTCGTAGATGGGAGCCATGTCGGAACCATGATAGTTGAGCCATCAGGGCGTTCCCTGTCTGGAGGTCGATACTTGTCGTGATGGATGTCTACTTCTTCGACTGCGACAAGACCCTCTACGACTACGACTTCCACAAGCGCCTGCCTGCGCTGGCGAGCCTGGGCGGCGTGAGCCAATACCATCTGGCGTCGAGCTGGTGGGCGGGAGGCTTCGAGCGCGCGGCCGAGATCGGCGAGTACTCGACCAGCGCAGAGTACCTGGATGCGTTCGCCGACGTTACAGGCGCCCGCCTCACCCTCGAGCAGTGGCAGGAGGCCAGGAAGGCCGCCATGACGCCCATCCAGGGCTCGATCGACGCTCTGCACGAGGCCGCGACCCTCGGCACGGTGTCGCTGCTGTCGAACAACCCGATCCCGTTCAAGGACTCGCTCCCCGTGCTGACGCCGGAGATCGTCGACGTGCTGCAGGGCAACGACCTCGTCTCCGCCGTGCTCGGCGCCCGCAAGCCGGAGCGCCGCATCTACACCCGCGCGCTCGGCCGCTTCGGGGTCGCAGCCGGCGACGCGATCCTGTTCGACGACTCCCTCGCCAACGTCGAGGGCGCCCGCGAGGCCGGGATGCACGCCTTCCACTTCACCAAGCGCGACGACGGCACCTTCGACACCGACGGCCTCCGCGCCGCCATCCACGCGTTCGCCACCCGCACCCGTCCCGCCTCCTGAACTATCGAGCCGGGACTTGTGCACGCCTGCCTTCGGCGTGTCGCGTGCACAAGTCCCGGCTCGATTGTTCGGGGAGGGGGTCAGCGGCGGCCGGCCTTGCGGCGGAACTGCCAGGCGGCCCAGAGGTATGCGCCGAGGATGATGACGACGCACCAGCCGAGCGCCCAGAGCGGCCTGGTGCCGGCATCCGTGCCGAAGAGCAGGCTGCGGATGGTCTCGATGATGGGCGTGATCGGCTGGTTGTCCGCGATCCACTGCAGCCAGCTCGGCATCGTGTCCGTCGGCACGAACGCGCTGGACAGGTACGGCAGGAACAGCAGGGCGAATCCGTAGCCGTTCGCCGCGGTCGGGTTCTTGGCAGCGAGGCCGATGGCAGCGTACAGCCAGGTGATCGCGAGGATGAACAGCGCGATGACGCCGATCGCCCCGAGCCACTCCGCGACGTTCGCGGTCGGCCGGAAGCCGACGGCCAGGGCGACGCCGATGACGACGCCCGTCGCCAGCAGGTTGCGCACCAGGCTCGCCACCACGTGGCCGGTGATGACCCCGTTGGCGTGCAGCGGCATGGTGCGGAACCGGTCGACGATGCCGTTCGTCATGTCGTCGGCGACGTCGACCGCTGTGCTCGACGAGCCGAACCCCGCGCAGAGCAGGATGATGCCGGGGACCACGTAGTTCACGTAGTCTCCCCCGCCGTCGATCGCGCCGCCGAACACGTAGGTGAACAGCAGCATCAACATGATCGGGAGCAGGATCGCCATCGTGAGAGCTTCGACGTTGCGGACGGTGTGGCGCAGGCTCCTGCCGATGAACACAACGGTGCTGGTCAGGCGGGAGACGGCGCGGTCGACGGTGGCGACCTGGGTGGCGGTGGTGCGGGTCTCCAGTGCGACGGTCATCGGGTGACCTCCATTTCTTCTGCTGCACGGGATGCGGTGGATGCGATGGCTGCCGGCGTCGCTGCGCCGGAGGTGAGTGCGAGGAACACGTCGTCCATGCTGGGCTTGCGGATGCTGACGCTCGCGCCTGGCAGGGCGGCCGCATCCAACTGGTCGATGGCGGCGCGCAGTCCGTGGACGGTGCCGTCGGTCGGCAGTTCGCGGACGATCTCGTCGTCCGCGTCCCTCAGCTCGACGACTTCTCCCCCGACGCGCGACTTGAGTTCCGCCGCGGTTCCCTCCGCCACGACGACGCCGCGGTCGATCACGGCGATGCGGTCGGCGAGCTGGTCGGCCTCTTCCAGATACTGCGTGGTGAGGAGGATGGTGATGCCCTGGGCCGCGAGGTCGAGGATCATCGCCCAGAGCGCCTGCCTGCTGCGCGTGTCGAGGCCGGTGGTCGGCTCGTCGAGGAAGATGACGGGAGGCGTGGCGACCAGGCTGAGCGCGAGGTCCAGCCTGCGGCGCATCCCGCCCGAGTACGCCTTGACGCGCTTGCGGGCGGCGTCGGCGAGGTCGAAGCGCTCGATGAGCTCGGCCGTCCGCGCGCGGGCGCCGGCCGCCGTGTATCCGGAGAGCCGCGCCATCATGCGCAGGTTCTCCTCGCCGGTGAGTACATCGTCGACGGCCGCGGACTGGCCGGTGAGGCTGATCGAGCGTTTGACGCCCTCTCTGTCGTGGACGACGTCGTGGCCGCAGACGCTCGCAGCGCCGTCGTCCGGCGCGACCAGCGTTGACAGGATGTTGATGAGCGTCGTCTTGCCCGCGCCGTTCGGCCCGAGAAGCGCGAAGACGCTTCCCGCCGCGACCGTGAGGTCGATGCCGTCCAGCACCCGCTGGTCGCCGAACGACTTCCGGAGACCGGCGATCTGGATCGCTTGAGCTGTCATGATCGGTTCCTTTCCGCGTCGAGTCTTATTGAGTACGACGCAAACTGTTTATGCTGCACACGGTTTTGTTTAAGGTATACACAGTTCTAGGATGGGTGTCAACAACCGAAAGGGCGCGACATGGCCGATGCTGTCGAAGAAGCACTCCCCCGCGCCGTCGCGCTGAGCTGGGGCGTCGCCGAGCGTCCGCAGCGCGGGCCGAAGCGCGAGCTGAGCATCGAACGGATTGTGGATGCGGCGATCCAGCTCGCCGACGACGAGGGCCTCTCCGCCGTCTCGATGAGCAAGATCGCGACGACACTCGGCTTCACCACCATGTCGCTCTACCGCTATGTCACCAGCAAGGACGACGTGCTCGCGCTGATGCAGGACGCGGTCTGCGCCGTACCGATCCCGCCAGAGGATGAGGACACGGACTGGCGCAGCGGCCTGCGCCTCTGGGCGATGGCGAGCATCCAGGTCATCCAGGCGCATCCGTGGTTCCCCGACATCCCGATCTCCGGGATGCCGCTCATGCCGAACAACCTCGCGGTGCTCGACTGGGGCCTTCGGGTGATGAAGGACCTGCCGCTCACCGAGCCGGAGAAGATGTCGACGGCGCTGCTGCTGAGCTCGTATGCGCGTGCCACTGCCGTCGTTGAGCGGGATGTGACCAGGTCGCGGCAGGTCGACGGCCCGCCGAAGCGCGGAGAGGCGTTCACCGCCGCCCTCGCGGAGCTGGTCACACCGGAGCGATTCCCGAACCTGGCACCGCTGGTGCTGTCCGGCGTATACAGCGACGCGGAGGGCGAGGACGAGCAGGACGACTTCGCGTTCGGGCTCGAACGCATCCTGGACGGCATCGAGCACTACGTGGCGTCGCGGCGCAGCGGCGAAGAGGTCGTGGCGTACGAGCCGCGCCCGGAGCCGGTGCCGAACGACAAGGCGATCCGCGAGGCGGCCAAGGCGCGCAGAGAGGCGGAATCCCGGCTGCGGGAGGCGCGCAAGCGCGAGCGCGAGGTCATCGCGAAGGTGCGCGAGCGGCTGGCCAAGGAGGAGGAGCGCCGAGCGCGCGACCGCGGCTAGCGGAGCGGAGCGCTAGCGGACTGCCGTCGTGGTGCGGTCGCGCGTGGTGAGGTCGCGGTGCGTCGCGGCGGCGCGCCAGCCGTCCGCGGTGAGCAGTTCGCGGATCTCCGCGCCCTGCAGTTCCCCGTGCTCCAGCACGAGCGTCCCTCCCTCGTGCAGTAGGCGCCGGGCGACGCGCGAGATCGTGCGCACCACATCCAGCCCGTCCTGTCCGCCGTAGAGCGCGGCAGGCGGGTCGTACAGCCGCACCTCCGGGTCGCGCGGGATGGCCTCCGCGGGGATGTACGGCGGGTTCGAGATGACGACGTCGACTGTCCCGTCGAGCTCCGGCAGCGCGTCCGCCAGGTCGATGAACACGACACGGGCGTTGGTCGCGCCGGACTCCTCGACGTTGCGCTTCGCCCAGATGAAGGCCTCCGGCGAGTTCTCGACAGCGTGGATGCGCGCGTGCGGCACCTCCGTCGCCATCGCCAGCGCGATCGCCCCGCTTCCGGTGCCGAGGTCGACGCCGATCGGCTCAGGACTCGGCACGGCGCGCAGCGCGTCGATCGCGAACTGCACGACATGCTCGGTCTCCGGTCGCGGCACGAACACGCCGGGGCCGACGGCGAGCTCCAGCGAGCGGAACGGCGCCTTCCCTGTGATGTGCTGCAGCGGCTCCCTGGTGGCGCGGCGTTGTGCCAGTTCCCTGATGCGCGACGCGTCCGCATCCCCGACCGTCGCATCCAGGTGGATGAGGGCCTGCACCCTCCCGCGCCCCTCTCCGAGCACGTGGCCGACCAGCAGGTCGGCGTCCACCTCGGGGTCGGGGACGCCCGCGCGAGAGAGGAGCGCGACGACCTCGTCGCGGACGGCGCGGACGGTGGGCTCTGCTGGCGCTGCGGATGACATGGCCCATCGAGCCTACGGCACGTCAGGCGGCGTCACACAGGCCGCTGCCCTCCCGGACGGAATAGAGTTGTAAGGCTTTCACACCGTCCACCAGCGTCAACGAGGAAGAGCCATGACAGGTCACGTCTACGACAACATCACCGAAGCGGTCGGGAAGACCCCGCTCGTCAAGCTCAATCGCATCGCGGAGGGCACGGGGGCGACCGTGCTCGCCAAGCTGGAGTTCTACAACCCGGCCGGCAGCGTCAAGGACCGCATCGGCGTCGCCATCATCGACGCGGCGGAGAAGGCAGGGGCGCTGCGCCCCGGCGGCACGATCGTGGAGGGCACGAGCGGCAACACCGGCATCGCGCTCGCGATGGTCGGCGCTGCCCGCGGATACACGGTCATCCTCACGATGCCGGAGACGATGAGCAAGGAGCGCCGCGTGCTGTTGCGCGCGTTCGGTGCACAGATCGTCCTCACCCCCGGTCCCGACGGGATGCGCGGAGCGGTCGAGAAGGCCAAGGAAATCGTCGCGACCACCGAGAACGCCATCTGGGCGCAGCAGTTCGCGAACGAGGCCAACCCGGCCATCCACCGCGCGACGACGGCCGAGGAGATCTGGGAGGACACCGACGGCGGCGTCGACATCTTCGTCGCCGGAGTCGGAACGGGCGGCACCATCACCGGCGTCGGCCAGGTGCTCAAGGAGCGCAAGCCCGGTGTGCAGGTGGTCGCCGTCGAGCCGATCGACTCCCCCATCCTGAACGGCGGCAAGCCCGGACCGCACAAGATCCAGGGCATCGGCGCCAACTTCGTGCCGGAGATCCTCGACACGACCGTCTACGACGAGGTCATCGACGCGTCGTTCGACGACGCGATCGACATCGCCAAGAAGCTCGCCAGCGAGGAGGGCATCCTCGCCGGGATCTCGTCGGGCGCGATCGTCTGGGCGGCGCTCGAGCTGGCCAAGCGGCCGGAGAACGCGGGCAAGACCATCGTCGCCGTCGTGTGCGACACCGGTGAGCGCTACATCTCGACCCCGCTCTGGGCCGACCTGCTGGACTGACCGGCGTTGGCGTTCATCTCCCGCGTCCGTGAGGACATCGCGAACGCGCGCAAGCACGACCCTGCGGCGCGCAGCGGCTTCGAGGTCTTCACGGCGTACTCCGGGCTGCACGCGATCTGGTCGTACCGTCTGGCGCACCGGATGTGGCGGTCCGGCCTGAAGATGCCGGCCAGGTTCCTCTCGCAGTTCACCCGGTTCCTGACCGGCATCGAGATCCACCCGGGCGCGACGATCGGCCGACGCTTCTTCATCGACCACGGGATGGGCGTGGTGATCGGCGAGACCACGTTCGTCGGCGACGACGTAATGCTCTACCACGGCGTCACGCTGGGCGGGAAGGGCAGAGGTCACGGCAAGCGGCATCCCACCATCGGCAATGGCGTGATCGTCGGAGCCGGTGCGAAGGTGCTCGGCGCGATCACGCTCGGGGCGCACAGTGTCGTCGGCGCGAACGCCGTCGTCATCCACGACGCCCCTGAGGGCTCCGTCCTCACCGGCGTCCCCGCCCGCGCGCGCCCGCGAACGGGCCATGAGCAGATCCCCGGCGACGACTGGATCGACCCGGCCATCTACATCTGACCAGGCCCGTCCCCACGCAATCGACTCCGAGGTTGTTCAGGCTCGCCATCGGCGTGTCGCCTGAACAACTTCGGAGTCGATTCTTTAGTCGGTGGCGAGGTCGGCGAGGCGGGATTCCTCGTCGGCGGCGATGCAGGAGTCGATGACGGGCTCCAGGGCGCCGTTCATGACGGCGTCGAGGTTGTACGCCTTGTACCCGGTGCGGTGGTCCGCGATGCGGTTCTCCGGGAAGTTGTACGTGCGGATGCGCTCCGAACGGTCCATCGTGCGGATCTGGCTCTTGCGGACGGCGGCGGCCTCCGCATCCAGTTCCTCCTGCTGGCGGGCGAGCACGCGGGCGCGCAGCACGCGCATCCCTGCCTCGCGGTTCTGCAGCTGGCTCTTCTCGTTCTGCATGGCGACGACGATGCCCGTCGGAAGGTGCGTGATGCGCACGGCGGAGTCCGTGGTGTTCACCGACTGGCCGCCGGGGCCGCTCGACCGGTAGACGTCGATCTTGAGGTCGTTCTGGTTGATCTCGACCTCCTCCGGCTCGTCCACCTCGGGGAAGACGAGCACGCCGGCTGCCGACGTGTGGATGCGCCCCTGCGACTCGGTCGCCGGGACACGCTGCACACGGTGCACGCCGCCCTCGTACTTGAGGTGCGCCCAGACCCCCTCCGCCGGATCGCTGGACGAGCCCTTGATCGCGAGCTGGACGTCCTTGATGCCGCCGAGGTCGCTGGAGGTCTGCTCCAGGATCTCGGTCTTCCACTTCTTGGACTCCGCGTAGTGCAGATACATCCGGAGAAGATCGGCCGCGAACAGCGCGGACTCCGCCCCGCCTTCGCCCATCTTGATCTCCATGATGACGTCGCGGCTGTCGTTGGGGTCGCGCGGGATGAGGAGCCTGCGCAGCTTCTCCCCCGACTCCTCCAGGCTCGCCTCGAGTCCTGGGACCTCCTCGGCGAACGCCTCATCCTCCGCCGCGAGCTCCTTGGCAGCGGCGAGGTCGTCCTCGAGCTGCTTCCACTGGTGGTACGCGGCGACGATGCGGCTGAGCTCTGCGTAGCGCCGGTTGACCTTCTTGGAGCGCACGGGGTCGCTGTGCAGTTCAGGGTCGGCGAGCTGCTCCTGCAGGTCGTCGTGCTCGGCGATCAGGCTGTTCACCGATTCGAACATGGGACTTCTTTCTGGAAGGGTCGGGCTTTCTGGAGGGGGACGAGCGTGTCCGGGAACGGAAAAGTGCCCGTCGACAATCGCGCGCGGCGACGTCGGCGGGCACTCCTCAGCTAGCGGTGGTCGTTCTCGTGGCCGTGCGAGTGCGCGGTGCCGTGACCGTTGGCCGGCGCCGGCATCGACTTCTGCACCTGCATCAGGAACTCGACGTTGCTCGAGGTCTCCTTGAGGCGGCCGAGCACGATCTCGAGCGCCTGCTGCTGGTCGAGGCCGGCGAGGGCACGACGCAGCTTCCAGGTGATCTTGACCTCGTCGGCGCCCATCAGCATCTCTTCGCGGCGGGTGCCGGATGCGTTGACGTCGACAGCGGGGAAGATCCGCTTGTCGGCGAGCTGACGCGAGAGGCGGAGCTCCATGTTGCCGGTGCCCTTGAACTCCTCGAAGATGACCTCGTCCATCTTGGACCCGGTCTCCACGAGAGCAGAGGCGAGGATCGTGAGCGATCCGCCGTGCTCGATGTTGCGGGCCGCGCCGAAGAAGCGCTTCGGCGGGTACAGCGCCGAGGCGTCGACACCACCGGAGAGGATGCGACCGGATGCCGGAGCAGCCAGGTTGTATGCGCGTCCCAGGCGGGTGATCGAGTCGAGCAGCACGACGACGTCGTGACCGAGCTCCACCAGACGCTTCGCGCGCTCGATGGCGAGCTCGGCGACCGTGGTGTGGTCCTCCGCAGGGCGGTCGAAGGTGGAGGCGATGACCTCGCCCTTCACCGTGCGCTGCATGTCGGTGACCTCTTCGGGACGCTCGTCCACCAGGACGACCATGAGGTGCACCTCTGGGTTGTTCGTGGTGATGGCGTTCGCGATCTGCTGCATGACGATCGTCTTGCCGGCCTTCGGGGGCGCGACGATGAGGCCGCGCTGGCCCTTGCCGATCGGGGCGACGAGGTCGATGATGCGCTGGGTCAGCTTGCCGGGCTCCGTCTCGAGGCGCAGGCGCTCCTGCGGGTAGAGCGGGGTCAGCTTGCCGAACTCGACGCGACCGGCGGCCTCTTCGATGGTCTGGCCGTTGATCGAGTCGACCTTGACGATCGCGTTGTACTTCTGGCGGGCGTTGTTCTCGCCCTCGCGCGGCTGGCGGATTGCACCGACCACGGCGTCGCCCTTGCGCAGGTTGTACTTCTTGACCTGGCCGAGGGAGACGTAGACGTCGCTCGCGCCAGGCAGGTAGCCGGAGGTGCGGACGAAGGCGTAGTTGTCGAGCACGTCCAGGATGCCGGCGACGGGGATGAGGACGTCGTCATCGCTGATCTCCGGCTCGAAGTCGTCCGCGCCGACGCCGCCGCGACGCTTGCGGTCGCGGTAGCGGCTGCGGCCGGAGCGGTCGTCCGCCTGGTTCGCGTCCTGGCCGCCGTTGCGGTTCTGCTGACCGTTGCGGTTCTGCTGGCCGTTCTGGCCGCCCTGCTTCTGGTCGTCGCGGTCGGCCTGCTGACCCTGGCTCTGCTGGTTCTGCGCCTGCTGGCCGTCTCCGCCCTGCTGGCCGCCCTGGTTCTGACCGTTCTGGCCGCCCTGGTTCTGGGAGTTCTTGTTCCGGTTCCGATTGCGGTTGCGGCCCTGGCGGGGCTGCTGGTCGCCTTCGCCCTGGGCGTCGCCCTGGGCCTGCGTGTCAGCAGCGTCCTGCGCGGCTGCACCGTTCTCGGCCTTCTCGCCCTGGTCCTGCTGGGCGTTCTGGTCGCCGGCCTGACCCCGTCCGCGGCGGCGGTTGCGCCCCTGACCCTGGCCCTGCTCCGCCTGCTTGTCGCCCTCTGCGCCAGCCGTCGCCTGCTGAGCAGCGGACTCGCGATTGGCGAGCGCGGAGTCGAGCAGCGCATCCACATCGGGGATGAGCGACTCGACGCCGGTGGCGCCGGTGTTGACGTGCGTCGCTGCTGCGATGCCCGTTCCGTCCGCACTGGATGCGCGGCGGGAGCCACGGCGACGCGGCGCCTGCTCGGCGGGCGCTGCGTCCGGCAGGACGGCCTCGCCGACGTGCGGCTCAGCGGAGACCGGCTCTGCGATGAGCGGCTCGATGAGCACCTGGGATGCTGCGCGTGCATTCTCCTGCCCGGCCACGGGTGCGTCCGCGGAGTCGGCAGCAGGGGCGTCGGCGGTCGCGGAACCCGCGGCCTCCGTGCGCGCTGCGGCGATGGCCGCAACGAGCTCGCCCTTGCGAAGCTTGGTCGCTCCCTGAAGTCCCAACTGGGCGGCGAGAGCCTGAAGCTCTGCCACCTTGAGGGAGGTCAGGTCGCTGGTGTCCACGCCCCCGGCGTGGAGTTCGACATCAGTCACTGAAGAGGATTCCTTTCCCCCGACGCGCGATTCTCGCCGTCGTTCTGGAGCACTCGTCACATGAACTACCGCTTCTGTGGTGTCACCGAAAGGTACTCGGGTGCACAGGTAGGAGTGACGGCATGATTGCTAGAAATCACCCGAAGATCAGATTCGCTCATGGAGAGGTTTCTGCGGGTGCACGCACAGTTTACCACTGTTGCCGGGCTGCTCTTGACGCTAGGCGGCCGGCGTGTCCGCTTGTTTCGCGAACTGCGTCACCGTCGCGCCCTTGAAGTCGACCGCGAGCATGAGCGCCTGCCACGGCGTCTCCGAGTGCGCGGCGGCGAGCTCCGCGGCGGCGAGCCGCTGGCTCGGGTCGCTGCAGAGCACGAGGACGGACGGGCCGGCGCCGGAGACGACGGCGGCGAAGCCGTTCTCGCGCAGCAGCGTGATCAGCCGGTCGGTCTCCGGCATCGCGGAGGCACGGTAGCTCTGGTGGAGCTTGTCCTCCGTTGCTGCGTGCAGCAGCTCTGGGCTCTGGATGAGGGCCGCGACGAGCAGGGCGGAGCGCGAGACGTTGAAGACCGCATCCTCGTGGGGCACCGACTGCGGCTGCAGGCTGCGGGCGAGCGCCGTCGACATCACGTGCTGCGGAACCAGCACGAGCGGCGAGACGCCGCGGTGCACGATCAGCTTCTTGAACCGGGGACCCTCCGGGGTGACCCACGCGATCGTCAGGCCACCGAAGAGCGCAGGCGCGACGTTGTCCGGGTGGCCCTCCATGTCGTTGGCGAGGGCGAGGAGGCCCTGGGCGTCGATGTCGACGACGCCCTCCAGCAGCCCCTTGGCCGCCATGATGCCGGACACGATCGCCGCTCCGGACGACCCCATCCCCCTGCCGTGCGGGATGCTGTTGCGGGCGACCAGGTCGAGGCCGGGCATGGGGAGCCCGACCGACTCGAAGGTGTGCGCGATGGCGCGGACGACGAGGTTCGTCTCGTCCGTCGGCACCTCGCCTGCACCGACGCCGATGACCTCGACGGTCGCGCCAGGCTCGTCGCGGACGGACACCCGCAGCTCGTCGTAGAGCGCGAGCGCGAGGCCGAGGGTGTCGAAGCCTGGGCCCAGGTTGGCGCTGGTCGCCGGGACCTTGACCGTGACGGCACGGCCGCTCAGGTCGGCGGCCTGGAAGGTCACGCGTTCGCCTTCTCGGCCGCCACCAGACCGAGCACGTCGGCGATGGTGGTGGTGTCGACCGGGACGACGGTCGGCTGCACGTCGGAGCCGTCCGCCGTGCGCAGCGCCCACTGCGGGTCCTTCAGACCGTGGCCGGTCACCGTGAGGACGACCGTCGCTCCGGCCGGGATCACACCGGCCGCTGAGCGCTCGAGCAGTCCGGCGACGCTGATCGCCGACGCCGGCTCGACGAAGATGCCGACCTCGGCAGACAGGATGCGCTGCGCCTCGAGGATGTGCTCGTCCGAGATCGCGCCGAAGTAGCCGTCGCTGTCGTCGCGGGCGTTGAGCGCGAGCTCCCACGAAGCCGGGTTGCCGATGCGGATGGCGGTGGCGATGGTGTCCGGGTTCTTCACCGGCTGGCCGAGGACGATCGGGGCGCTGCCCGCTGCCTGGAAGCCGAACATCCTGGGCAGCTTGGTGGCCTCTCCGCGCTGCAGCTCCTCGGTGTATCCGCGGTGGTACGCCGTGTAGTTGCCCGCGTTGCCGACGGGGACGATGTGGAAGTCCGGTGCGTCTCCCAGGACCTCGACGACCTCGAAGGCCGCCGTCTTCTGGCCCTCGATGCGGTCGGGGTTGACCGAGTTGACGAGGTGGACGGGGTAGTTGGTGGCGAGGTCGCGGGCGATGTCGAGGCAGTCGTCGAAGTTGCCCTGCACCTGCAGCAGCTGCGCGTTGTGCGCGATGGCCTGGCTGAGCTTGCCCATCGCGATCTTGCCCTCCGGCACGAGCACGACGGCCTGGATGCCCGCGTGCGTCGCGTACGCGGCCGCCGACGCAGAGGTGTTGCCTGTGGATGCGCAGATCACGGCCTTCGCACCGTGCTCGACGGCCTTCGAGATGGCCATCGTCATGCCGCGGTCCTTGAAGGAACCAGTCGGGTTCATGCCCTCGAACTTGACGAACACGTTCGCACCCGTGCGCGCGGAGAGCGCGGGAGCGGGAAGGAGCGGAGTGCCGCCTTCGCCGAGCGTCACGATCGGAGTGGCCTCTGTGATGTTCAGGCGGTCCGCGTATTCACGCAGGACGCCCCGCCACTGACGACTATTCGCTTTCTCGGGCATTACGATCCTTCGACTCGGAGTACGGATGAGATGGCTGTCACGGCGTCGCTCGCCGCGAGAGCCTCCACGGTGGCCGCGAGTGCGGCCTCCTCGGCCTCGTGGGTGCCGATAACCAGGGTAGCGGTGGGTGCGCCGTTGCCGTGAACCGGAGCGTTGCCCGCGATGACGACGGCGCCGGGGAGCGGAACAGGTCCCGTGGTGCTCGGCACCGACTGCTGCACCGTCTCGACGCTCACCCCGCCGTCGCTCAGGATGCGCGCGACGGCGGCGAGCACGCCGGGCTGGTCGGCCACATCCAGAGTGATCTGGTAGCGGGTGACGACGCGGCCGATGTCGAGCACGGGCAGTTGCGCGTGCGTCGACTCCGCGACGCCCGGGCCACCGACGACGTGCCGGCGCGCGGCGGAGACCAGGTCGCCGAGCACGGCGGACGCCGTCTCCACTCCCCCTGCTCCCGCGCCGTAGAACATGAGGTCGCCTGCGGCGGCGGCCTGGACGAACACCGCGTTGTGCGCCCCGTGCACGGCGGCCAGTGGATGGTCGCGGCTGATCAGCGCGGGATACACGCGGGCGGAGACGCCCTCTTCTCCCGTCTCGGGGTCGGTCAGGCGCTCGCAGATCGCGAGCAGCTTGATGACGGAGCCCGCCTCCCTGGCGGCGTCCACCTGCGCGGTGGTGACGGAGGTGATGCCCTCGCGGTAGACCGATTCCAGCGGCACGGTGGTGTGGAACGCGAGGCTGGCGAGGATCGCCGCCTTCTGCGCCGCGTCGTAGCCGCCGATGTCCGCTGTGGGGTCGGCCTCGGCGTATCCGCGGTCGGTGGCGGTGGCGAGGGCGTCCGCCAGGGACTCTCCGTGCACATCCATGCGGTCGAGGATGAAGTTGGTGGTGCCGTTGACGATGCCGAGGATGCGGTTGACCCTGTCGCCGGCGAGGCTGTCGCGCAGCGGGCGGATGATCGGGATGGCGCCGGCGACGGCGGCCTCGTAGTAGAGCTGGGCGCCGACCTGCTCCGCCGCCTCGAACAGCTCGGGGCCGTGGGTGGCGAGCAGCGCCTTGTTGGCGGTGATGACGTCCGCGCCGGAGTTGAGCGCCTGGAGCACGTAGCCCCGGGCAGGTTCGACCCCGCCCATCAGCTCCACGACGATGTCGGCGCCGAGGATGAGCGACGACGCGTCCGTGGTGAACAGCTCGCGCGGCAGGTCGACGTCGCGCTGCGCATCCAGGTCGCGCACGGCGATGCCCACCAGTTCGAGCTTCGCCCCGATCCGGGAGGCGAACTCGTCGCCCTGCTCGAGCAGCAGCCGCGCCACCTGCGAGCCGACGGAGCCCGCGCCAAGCAGGGCCACCCGGAGGTTGCGGTACTCGATCATGCCTGTGCTCCTTCGTACGCGGCGTCTCTCGACAGCAGGTCGGCTTCGGTCTCCGCCCGCACGATCACCCGCGACGCTCCGTCGCGGACGGCGATCACGGCCGGTCTGCCGAGATAGTTGTAGTTGCTTGCGAGCGACCAGCAGTATGCGCCGGTCGCCGGTACGGCGAGCAGGTCGCCTGGGGCGACGTCGCCGGGCAGGTAGTCGGCGTCCACGACGATGTCGCCGCTCTCGCAGTGCTTGCCCGCGATGCGCACCAGTTCGGCCGGCGCGTCCGACACCCGGTCGGCGATGCGCACGGAGTAGTCCGCGCCGTAGAGCGCTGGGCGCGCGTTGTCGCTCATGCCACCGTCGACGCTCACGTAGCGGCGGATCGCGGTCTCCCCGTCGTCCTGGAACGCGACGGGCACATCCTTGGTGGTCCCAGCGGTGTAGAGCGTGAGCCCCGCCGTGCCGATGATCGACCGGCCGGGCTCGAACGCGACGACGGGCAGCGGGATGCCCAGCTCTGCGCAGCGCGATGCGACGGTCTGGGCGATGGTCTCCGCGAGCTCCCCGATCGGCGCAGGGTCGTCGACGGAGGTGTACGCGATGCCGAACCCGCCGCCGAGGTTGAGCTCGGGCACCGGTCCGTCCGCGAGCAGTTCGGTGTGCACGGCGAGGAGCCGCGCGGCGGACTCCGCGAAGCCGTCCGACCCGAAGATCTGCGAGCCGATGTGACAGTGCAGCCCGAGGAAGTCCAGCGAGCCACGGCTCCGGATGCGCGCGACCGCGTCCGGCGCTGCCGCAAGACCGATCCCGAACTTCTGATCCTCGTGAGCGGTAGCGAGGAACGCGTGCGTGTGAGCGTGCACCCCGCTGTTGACCCGCAGCCGCACCGACTGGATGCGCCCGTGTCTGTCTGCGGCGTCCGCGACCCTGTCGATCTCCTGCAGGCTGTCGATGATGATCGCTCCGACCCCGATCGAGACGGCCCTGTCGATCTCGGCGAGCGACTTGTTGTTGCCGTGGAAGCCGAGCCGCTCGGGGGCGACTCCGGCTGCGAGCGCGACGGCGAGCTCCCCTCCGCTGCACACGTCGATGTTGAGCCCTGCGTCCGCCATCCAGCGGGCGACCTCGATGCTGAGGAACGCCTTGCCCGCGTAGTACACCTTCGCAGAGCCGCCGACGCGCTCGAAGGCGCCGGCGAGAGCGGAACGGACCTCGGCGGCGCGCTCCCGCGCATCCACCTCGTCGACGATGTAGACGGGGGTACCGTACCTGGCGGCCAGCTCGGTGGCGATGACACCGCCGACGACGAGCTCCCCGTCCTGTCTGGCCACGGTGCGCGACCACAGGCCGGGATGCAGGTCGTTGGCGTCGCCGGGCACGGCGAGCCAGCCGGGGGCGAGTGGATTGGACACAGAAGCCACAGGGAAAACCTCACGGAATGAATCGAGTGGGGATCTCTCGGAGGCGAGCGGACCCGGATTGGTCCCTGAAGCCGGTGGAGAAGTACCGGAAGTCTATCGGGGGCAGGACGGTGGGTTCGTCCGTGTTACGACCGTGCGGCAGACGTGCAGATGAGCAGACCGGCTGAACCGCCTCAGCAGCTCCCCTTGCTCTTCAGTGACTTCTCGTTCACCACGAACTGCTCGGCGTTCAGCGTCACGGTGGCAGAGCCCTTCGTGATCGCGATGTCGTTCACCAGGACGCCGTCCGGGAGGTACTGGGCGACGCAGACCGGGATCGGGCCGCGGTTGGTCAGCGCCTTGACCAGCGTGGAGAGGTCGAGGGCGCCTGAGCCGCCCGTGGTGACTTTCGCATCCACCGGTTGCAGGTTCACGGTCTTGCCCGCCGCCTCCGGGGCGACGGTGACCTGGTAGCCGATCGGCAGGCCGAGGAGCGACGCGGTGCCGTCGTAGCTCAGCGTTCCATTGCCGAGGGCGAGGTCGCCGTCGACGCCGGGGACGGTGACGAGCTTGTTGAGCGAGGTCTGCGAGATCGTCAGGGAGCCAGCGATCGACTGGACGGGCTTGGAGAAGTCGGACGGGACGCCGGTGGCCGTGATCGTCGCGTCGATAGGCGAACCGTTGACCGCCAGCTTCGGGGCGTCGAGCACGACCTTCTCGAACCGGCCGCTCAGATACTGCTGCAGCACCGAGACGCCGCCGATGTGCGTCGAGACGTCGCCCTTCACCTCTGCGGGCAGGCTCTTCTCCACCTCGGCGGAGATGCGCTGCTCAGCCACAGAGCGCACGATGGCGTCCGCGATGAAGAACAGTGCGACGAGCGCGACGATCGGGATGAGGATCCAGAGCACCAGGCGCAGCGTACGCCGCCGCTTGGGCGGCGGGACGGTGCCGGCGATCACGTCGGTGGACTGCACGTCTGTCATCGTTCGGAGCTACATTCTGTCCGGAGCGGAGACCCCGAGCAGTCCGAGGCCGTTGCGGATCACCTGGCCGGTGGCGTCGTTCAGCCACAGGCGGGTGCGGTGCAGGTCGGTGACGGGCTCGTCGCCGAGCGGGATGACGCGGGTCGCGGCATACCAGGTGTGGTACAGCCCGGCGAGCTCCTCGATGTAGCGGGCGACCCGGTGCGGCTCGCGCAGCTCGGCCGCCTGGGCGACGATCCGCGGGAACTCCTGCAGACCCCCGAGCAGGGCGGACTCGCTCTCGTGCGTGAGCAGCTCCGGCGCGAACGCGCTGCGGTCCACGCCCGCTGCTGCCGCGTTGGTGGCGACGGAGCGGGTGCGGGCGTGCGCGTACTGCACGTAGAAGACGGGATTCTCGTTGCTGCGCTTGCTCAGCAGGTCGAGGTCGATGTCGAGCTGCGAGTCGCTGGAGGAGCGCACGAGGGCGTAACGGCCGGCATCCACGCCCACCGCATCCACCAGGTCGTCGAGGGTGACGATGGTGCCCGCGCGCTTGGACATCTTGACAGGCTCGCCGTCGCGCACCAGGTTGACCATCTGGCCGATCAGGATCTGCAGGTTGACGTTGGGGACGTCGCCGAACGCCTCGACGGCGGCCATCAGGCGGCCGATGTAACCGTGGTGGTCTGCGCCGAGCATGATGAGGTTCTGCTCGAAGCCGCGCTCGCGCTTGTTCAGGTAGTAGCCGAGGTCGCCGGAGATATACGCGGGCTCGCCGTTGGAACGGATGATGACGCGGTCGCGGTCGTCGCCGAACGTGGTGGTGCGGAGCCAGACGGCGCCGTCCTCCTCGAAGATGTGACCCTGCTCGCGCAGGCGCTCGATCGCGCGCTCGACGGCGCCGGACTCGTGCAGCGAGTCCTCGTGGAAGTAGACGTCGAAGTCGACGCCGAAGCCGTGCAGCTTCTCCTTGATCTCGGCGAACATCAGCTCGGTGCCGACGGAGCGGAACACCTCCTGCTGCTCCTCGCGCGACAGAGCGGAGAGGTCGCCGTCGAAGCGCTCGACCACCTGCGCTGCGATGTCGCCGATGTACGCTCCGCCGTAGCCGTCCTCCGGGGTCGGCTCTCCGAGGTATGCGGCGAGCAGGCTGCGGGCGAACCGGTCGATCTGCGAGCCGTGGTCGTTGAAGTAGTACTCGCGGGTGACGTCCGCGCCCTCGGCCTGCAGGATGCGGGCGAGGCTGTCCCCGACGGCCGCCCAGCGCACGCCGCCCATGTGGATGGGGCCGGTCGGGTTGGCGGAGACGAACTCCAGGTTGACCAGCAGGCCGTCGTAGAGGTGGCCGTTGCCGTACTCGTCACCGGCCTCGACGATGGTCTTCGCGAGCAGACCGGCGGCAGCAGCATCCAACCGGAAGTTGATGAACCCTGGACCGGCGACCTCCGCGGAGGCGACACCGTCGATGGATGCGGCGGCCTCGGCGATCTCGGTGGCGAGTTCGCGCGGGTTGGCGCCCACCTTCTTGGCGAGACGCATGGCCACGTTGGACGCCCAGTCGCCGTGGTCGCGGTTCTTCGGGCGCTCCAGGGGAACGTCGTCGATGGTGACGACGACGGGCGCCGCGTCGTCGCCGGCTCCCTGTCGTCGCGCGTCGACAACGGAGGTCACGATGTCGAGCAGGGCGGCGGAGAGGTCAGCAGGAGTCACGGTGAACGATTCTACCGGGCACCGGCTGCATCGATTGCCTAACGAACAGGCCACGGCGGCCGGTCCTCACCAGGAGGCTTGATAGGGTCGTCGCGATGTGCGCCGCCGCGCATCCTCTCTCATCGAATCCCGACCATCCGACGGAGAACGAAACCGCATGGCCAAGCACCACCGCACCGCCCTCCGAGCCGCCGCGCCCGTCGCGGTGATCCTCGCCTGCACGCTGGCGCTGAGCGCGTGCGCCGCCCCGTCGAAGAGCTCGGGCGACGCGACGACGCCACCGGCGCAGAACAACGCAGGGGGTACGTCGGCGCCGAGCGCGACGCCGACACAGAAGCCGACCGACCCGCCGACGCCGGTGACGCTCACCTGCGACCAGATCGTCACGGCCGACCAGCTGTACGCGTACAACCCCAACTTCGGCGCAGACCCCGGCTACCAGCCCAAGGACGGCAGCCTCGAGAAACAGATCGCCGATTGGAAGGGCGCCACCTGCGCGTGGCAGAACCAGACCAGCGGCGATGTGATCGAGGTCGCGATCGCGCAGCCGCCTGCGAGCGAGCTCGAAGGCCTGAAGAACGCCGCGGTCACCGCCGCGACCCCCGTGCCGACGTACGGCGTTCCCCCGGAGGTCGAGGGCTACTTCAAGCAGGGAACCGCCGGCCAGGTGCAGGTCTTCCGCGGCGCATACTGGATCGTCGCCGAGTCGACGGCATTCTTCGAACCTGGCGACGCCGCTCCCCTGCTGCAGGACATCCTCGCCAACGTGCCGAAGTAGGCGCGGGAGCGCGTCACAGGGCGCGCGTGCGGGATGCTAGCCTGGATGGGCACTCCCTGGCCCCCATAGCTCAGGGGATAGAGCGTCTGCCTCCGGAGCAGAAGGCCGTAGGTTCAAATCCTACTGGGGGCACCAGAAACCACAGAGGCCGTCCCGATTCCGGGGCGGCCTCTGTGCGTGCGACGCGGTGCGCGCTACGACGCGACGTCCTCGCGGCGCGGGAGCTTCCAGTCCGGGCGCACGTAGTGGCAGGTGTACCCCCACGGGATGCGCTCCAGGTAGTCCTGGTGCTCAGGCTCCGCCTCCCAGAACGGGCCGGCGGGCTCGACCTCGGTGACGACGGGGCCGGGCCAGAGACCGGAGGCGTCGACGTCGGCGATGGTGTCCTCAGCGATGCGGCGCTGCTCGTCGTTCTCGTAGAAGATCGCCGAGCGGTAGCTGGTGCCCACGTCGTTGCCCTGGCGGTTCTTCGTCGACGGATCGTGGATCTGGAAGAAGAACTCCAGCAGGTCGCGGTAGCTGATCTTCGACGGGTCGAAGATGATCTCCAGGGCCTCGGCGTGGGTGCCGTGGTTGCGGTACGTCGCGTTCGGCACGTCGCCGCCTGTGTAGCCGACGCGGGTGTCGAGCACGCCGGGGCGCTTGCGGATCAGGTCCTCCACTCCCCAGAAACAGCCGCCTGCGAGGACGGCCTTCTCGGTGCGAGGCGTTGTGGGTGTTGCGTCGGTCATCGGGTGACCTCCTCATTCTCGAACAGGTGACGGTAGTCGCCGTATCCCTCGGTGTCGAGGTCGGCGAGCGGGATGAAACGGAGGGCGGCGGAGTTGATGCAGTACCGCAATCCTCCCTCTTCTGCTGGGCCATCGTCGAACAGGTGGCCGAGATGGCTGTCTCCGTGGGCCGAGCGGACCTCTGTGCGGACCATGCCGAAGGTCCTGTCGCGCTTCTCGACGATGTTGGCCGGGTCGACAGGCACAGTGAAGCTCGGCCAGCCGGAACGGCTGTCGTACTTGTTCACCGAGGCGAACAGCGGCTCACCGGAGACGATGTCGACGTAGAGACCTGCCTCCTTGTTGTTCCAGAACTCGTTGCGGAAAGCGGGCTCCGTGGCCTCCTGCTGCGTGACGGCGTACTGCTCGGGGGTCAGGCGGGAGACGGCATCCTGGGTCTTGCGGTAATCGTGTGACACGTGGTCCTCCTCGACGGGGTTCCGGCGCAGCTGGCTGCTGGGCCGTCAGTGGATAGAACACGGACCGCCGCGCGGTTGGTCCCGGTGAAACTGTGGGTTTGCTGGCAATGGATGCTCTACCAGGCGTTCATCCCGCGGGGCTAGTCTGTGCACGTTCCATCACCATCACACCCACCGCTGACGACGCGGTAGCCCGATCGGAGCGGCCGCGGACCGGCACGAACGAAGGAACTTCCATGTCCGCGAAACCCACCATCGTCCTCGTCCACGGCGCCTGGGCCGACGCCTCCAGCTGGAACGCCGTCGCCACGTCCCTGCAGCAGCAGGGCTTCGACGTGCTCGCGCCCACCAACCTCCTGCGCAACCCGATCAGCGACTCCGCGTACGTCGCCTCGTTCGTCGCCCAGCGCACGACGGGGCCGGTGGTGCTCGTCGGCCACTCGTACGGCGGCGTGGTGATCAGCGGCGCAGGGCTCGGCGGAGGCGACGTGAAGGCACTCGTCTACGTGGATGCGTTCATCCCCGAGGAGGGCGAGACCGTGTTCTCGATCCTCGGCGGCTCCGGCTCCGCGCTCGACGTGCCCGACCCGACGGCGGTGCTCGACATCGCGGGCTACCCAGGCTCGCCGGACGGCGACGCCGAGGCGTTCCTCAAGCCGGCGACAGTGCACACCGCGTTCGCGCAGGACCTTCCGGAGGCCGACAGGCTGCTCATCGTCGCCGGCCAGCGCCCGATCACCCTCGGCGCGAACACCACGCCTGTCGGAGCGCCGGCCTGGCGCAGCCTGCCGAGCTGGGCCGTCGTCGGCACCGAGGACAAGGTGATCCCGCCCGCGACCCAGCGCAGCATGGCCGAACGTGCAGGCTCGACCATCACTGAGGTGGCCGCGTCGCACGTGTCGATGGTGTCGCAGCCGCAGGCGGCGCTCGACGCGATCCTCGCCGCCGTGGATGCGGTGAGCTGAGCAGGAGGCGACGGCGCGCTGGTCATCGGGTGCCGTCCAGGTCCTCCTCGCGGAGGATCGGGATGGACTCGGTGAACTGCGCCGCCCGCTGCTCCCCGTCCGGGGTGCCGCTGAAGAGGCGGGCCTCCTGCTGCGCTCTGGCGCGTGGCGGAGGGGTCTGCTGCTCCGGCGGCTCCACCATCTCCACGCGGGTGCGCGGGAGCGATGCTGAACTGTAGCGCTGCATCCAGTCGATGAGGCGTTCGCGCACCAGGCAGCGCAGGTCGAACAGGGTCGGAGCATCCCGCGCCGTCACCAGAACGCGCACGCGCACCCAGCCGGAGACCGCATCCGTCACCTGCAGCACCCCGGTGCGGCCGTCCCACAGATCGGTCGTGGCGAGCACCCGGTTGAGCTCAGCGCGCATCCCGCCTGGCGACACCCGCCAGTCGAGGTCGAACTCGACGGAGCCCAGCAGTTCGCTGTGCTGCCTCGTCCAGTTCTCGAACGGCTTGGTGGTGAAGTAGCTGGAGGGCAGCACCAGCCTGCGGTCGTCCCAGATGTGCACGACCACGTAGGTGAGGGTGATCTCCTCGATGGTCCCCCACTGCTGCTCCACCACCACCACGTCGTCGATCCGGATGGCGTCGCTGAACGCGAGCTGCAGCCCGGCGAACAGGTTCGCGAGCGTCGACTGGGCTGCGACACCGGCGATGATCCCGATGACGCCGGCAGAGGCCAGGATGCTCGCCCCCGCCGCCTGCAGAGCGGGGAAGGTCAGCAGGATCGCGCCGAGACCGACGACGACCGCCGCCACGATGGTGAGCCGCCGGATGATGAGCACCTGCGTGCGCACCTTCCTCGCGTAGCGGTTGTCCGGCACATCCAGCCGATAGCGGGCGAGCCCCAGATCCTCGACGTAGACCGCGAGCGCCGCCGCGAACCAGACGCCCGCGGCGATGGTGAGGATGAGGAAGGTGTGGTGGATCGCGTCCCTCCACCCCGCAGGAACATCGGCGGGCAGGGTGATGGCCACCGCGATCCACAGCACGATCACCATCAGCAGGATGCCGAACGGGATGCGCGCCCGCGCGATCAGCATGGCAGCCCACCCCTTCCGCCGCGCGATGGCGCGGAAGATGCCTCCGACGACGGCGGTGACCAGCACGGCGGCGATGATCGCGGCGACGCAGGCGATGGCGAGACCTGGCCAGGAACGCAGGACGAACACGGGTGCTCCCTTCGGAGGATCGGGTGTGCCCCGGAGTGTACGCGCGGGCTACGCTGAGACCTCTGGGGGAAATCGACGACGAAGCGAGGAGCACGCATGGCAGCGACACGGTCACTCTTCATCGGCGGTACGGGGGTCATCAGCTCCGCCTGTGTCGCCCGATCGCTCGAGGCGGGACACGAGGTGACCGTCATCAACCGCGGCAGTTCCGGGGTGCGGCCGCTGCCGGATGGGGTGGAAGTGCTGCACGCGGACATCCGCGAGCCGGAGAGCGTTCACGCCGTGCTCGGCGAGCGCAGCTTCGACGTTGTGTCGGAGTTTTTGGCGTTCACGCCAGAGCACATCCAGACCGACTTCCGGCTGTTCGAGGGCAGAGTCGGGCAGTACGTGTTCATCAGTTCGGCGTCTGCGTACCAGACGCCACCGTCTCGCCTGCCCGTCACGGAGTCGACGCCGCTGCGCAACCCGTTCTGGCAGTACTCGCGCGACAAGATCGCCTGCGAGGACCTGCTGGTCGAGGCGTACCGCGAGCGCGCATTCCCCGTCACGATCGTTCGTCCGTCGCACACCTACGACCGCACCTCCATCCCGACCAGCGGGCACTGGACCGATCTGGCCAGGATGCGTCGCGGAGCGCCCGTCGTGGTGCACGGCGACGGCACCAGCCTGTGGACCATCACGCACAACACCGACTTCGCGGTGGCGTACGTCGGCCTGCTCGGGCGCCCGGAGGCGGTCGGTGAGGCGTTCCACATCACGTCCGACGAGGCGCCGACCTGGAACCAGATCTACTGCTATCTGGCGGAGGGCCTCGGCGTCGAGGCGGAGCTGGTGCACGTCTCCAGCGCGTCGATCGCCGCCGTCGTGCCGGAGCTGGGTCCTGGGCTCATCGGCGACAAGGCCAACTCGATGGTCTTCGACAACAGCAAGGTGAAGGCGCTCGTGCCGGAGTTCCGGGCGCGCGTGCCGTTCGCGACGGGTGCAGGCGAGATCGTCGAGTGGTTCCTCGCCGACGCGTCGAGGCAGCGTCTCGACCCCGATCTGGATGCGTCGTTCGACCGTCTCGTGGAGCACGCCCGCGCCTTCGGGTGAGCCGGCTCGGGCCGGTGAACCGGCTCGGGCCGGTGAGCCGGCTCCGTCCGGTGACCCGGCTCCGTCGGGCGATGCCGATCAGTCGGGCAGCACAGCCACCGCTTCGATCTCCACGAGTGCGCCAGGTCGCGCCGGCGTGACTGCGAGCACCGTCACTGCGGTGCGGTGCGCTCCCCACACCGCGCCGGTCGCCGCGTACGCCTCGCCGGGGTCGATGCCGACGGCCAGGTAGATCGTGAGCTTGACCACGTGCTCCGGCCCCGTGCCGGCCTCTGCGAGCACGGCCAGGACGTTGCGGAGCGCCTGCTCGGTCTGCGCCTGGAGGCCGTCGAGCAGGGTGCCTTCGGCGTCTGTGCCGTTCTGCCCTCCGACGTAGAGCGTCGGCCCTGTCTGGGCGAGCATCCCCTGGGCGAAGGCCGGACTGGCGTGCAGGCCCGGCGGGTCGATCGGCGTTGGTCGTGCGGTCATGACGGCTCCCCTCACAGCTGCGTGCATCCATCTGGACGTGCATCCATCGTGGCGGAGACCGCCGACATCGAAACAGCCTCTTTACTATTAAGAAACTTTCCTGATACATTCACCACGCACGATTGTTCCAACGAAGGGATGTGCGCGATGGCCACCAGACCTGTGCCGGGGACCCCGTCCTGGCTCCGCGAGACCAATGACCGCACAGCCCTGTCCCTGCTACTCGAGCACGGTGTGCTCACCCGCAACAGGATCGGCGAGCTCTCCGGCCTCTCGAAGCCGACAGCGGCCCAGATGGTCTCCCGGCTGGAGACGGCGGGACTCATCCACGCCGTCGGCGAAGTGTCAGGTGGACGCGGCCCGAACGCGGCCAGCTACGCCGTCCGCACCGATCGCGTGCTCGGCGTCGCCATCGACATCGACGCCACCACCATCCGGTCGACGGTCGTCGATGCCAGCGGAACAGAGCATCCCATCGCCGAGACGCCGCTTCGGGTCTCCGACGCCGACCGCACTCCGGAGTCCGACGTTCGCGAGGCGATCGACGGCGCCTGCCAGGCGGCAGGGGTCGCCGGCGAGAGCGTCAGCGCTGTCTGCATCGGCGTGCAGGGCGCGCTCGATCCGCGCACGGACGAGCTGACCTTCATCGAGACGCTTCCAGGCTGGCCCATGCAGGGCATCACAGCGCACCTCGAAGCAGCGCTCGGCATCACCGTCCACATCGACAACGACGTGAACCTCGCCGCCATCGCCGAGCGGACGGACGGCGTCGGCCGAGACACCGGCGGCTTCGCGCTGCTCTGGATGGGAGACGGTCTCGGCCTCTCCGTCGACCAGGGCGGCTCCGTCCACCGCGGAGCGTCGGGAGGGGCGGGCGAAATCGGCTACCTTCCGATCCCCCGCGCCGCCGCGGAGCTCGACCAGGACGCCCAGGACCTGCAGGACCTGATCGGCGGGCCGACCGTCGCCCGCCTCGCCGAACGCCACGGGATGCGCGCCGCCGACTACACCGCCGCCGTCGAGGCCATCCCCTCCTCCCCCGCCAGGGATGCGCTGCTCGCCGAACTGGCGCCGCGCATCGCCGTCGGGGTGGTCCCCGTGCTCGCCCTGCTCGATCCAGAGCTGGTCGTGCTCGGCGGCCCGACAGGACGTGCGGGCGGCGACGCGCTCGCCGAGCTCGTCAGCGCAGAGCTCCGCGCCTCCTGGGGGTCGTCCACCGTCGTCGCGACAGGGGTGCCTGCGCACCCCGTGCTCCGCGGCGCGCGGGAACACCTGCTCGCGGAGGTGCGCAACGCGCTCTTCGCCGAAGTGTCGAGGATCTCCGCCTAGCGCGGAGCACCGGCAACGCTCCACCGCAGCACCCGCACCACTGCATCACCCGTCCATCGAACGCATCACGAACCGGAATCAGTGAGGAACCACCCGTGAAACACCGTCAACGTCACATCATCGCCACCGTCGCGGTCGCCGCGGCGGCGGCCCTGGCCCTCGCCGGGTGCTCCGGCGGAGGCAGCAGCGCCTCCTTCGAGGCGAACACCCCGAAGGAGCTGTCCGGCACCGTCTCGTTCTGGCACTTCTTCTCCGACCGAGAGGCCAAGGTCATCCAGTCGGTCGTCGACGACTTCGAGAAGAAGAACCCGAAGATCAAAGTCGAGGTGCACTCCGGCCAGGACGACGAAAAGCTGCAGAAGGCCATCGCCACCGGCAGCAAGGTGGATGTCGGCCTGTCGTACTCGACGGACATCGTCGGCAACTTCTGCTCCAACGGCGCCTTCCGCAGCCTCAACAAGGTGATCGAGCGCGACGGCGTCGACATGAGCCAGTTCTCCGACACCGTGAAGTCGTACACCGAGTTCAAGGGCACTCGCTGCGCGATGCCGATGCTCGCCGACGTCTACGGCCTCTACTACAACAAGGATCTGCTCTCCGCTGCCGGCTTCACCGCTCCGCCGAAGACCCTGTCCGAGCTGGAGACGATGGCGGACAAGCTGACCACGTTCAACCCGGACGGCTCGATCAAGACCCTGGGCTTCAACCCGACCATGGGCTGGTACGAGAACGCGGCGGCGCACTACGGCCCAGCGGCGGGAGCCGACTGGCTCAAGTCCGACGGCACGAGCGCGATCAGCTCCAGCACGGGCTGGACAGAGCTGATGGAGTGGCAGAAGGCATACGTCGACAAGATCGGCTGGGACAAGCTGAACACCTTCACCTCCGGTCTCGGCCAGGAGTTCTCAGCGGACAACGCCTTCCAGACCGGCCAGGTGGCCATGAACATGGACGGTGAGTACCGCACGGCGTTCATCGCCGACCAGGCGAAGAAGCTGAACTACGGCACTGCTCCGTTCCCGACCGCCGACGACCACACCGAGCTGTACGGCGGCGGATACATGACGGGCAACATCATCGGCATCTCGAAGGGCTCCAAGAACCCGGAGCTCGCCTGGGCGCTGCTGAAGTACCTCACCACCGACACGGATGCGGTCGTCAAGCTCGCCAACGGCCTCAAGAACGTGCCGACCACGAAGGACGCGCTCAACTCGCCGAAGCTCGAGGTCTCCGACCAGTACAAGACGTTCCTCGACGTCGCATCCAGCCCGAACGTGGCCACCACCCCCGCCAGCCCGCTCGGCGCCGGATACCAGCAGTCGTTCCAGGACTTCTGGAACAAGTACCAGAGCCAGGGCGGCGACCTGCAGGCGGGTCTCAAGAACGTCGACAAGCAGATCAACGACGCTCTCGCGCTGACGACGGGTCCGTAAGGTCATGACGTCAACGGCAATCCGCGAGGGGCGGGCGGCACGCGTCCGCCCCTCGCGGGCACGCACCAAGCGCAAGCT
This sequence comes from Leifsonia sp. NPDC102414, assembly GCF_044765685.1. Classification (NCBI taxonomy): domain Bacteria; kingdom Bacillati; phylum Actinomycetota; class Actinomycetes; order Micrococcales; family Microbacteriaceae; genus Leifsonia; species Leifsonia sp. NPDC102414. The sequence continues at coordinate 117,656 of NZ_JBIWKN010000001.1, read as the reverse complement.
CGTCACGCTGGCGCTGCTCGCGCCAGCGCTCCTCGGCCTCGTGATCTTCTTCGTGTACCCGCTGATCGCGTCCGTCTACTACTCGTTCACCCGGTTCGACCTCGTGTCGTCTCCGCAGTGGATCGGCCTGCGCAACTACCAGTACCTCTTCACGCAGGACCCGAACGTCTGGCAGGCCACCCTCAACACGCTCTGGTTCGTGGTGATCTGGGTGCCGGTGAAGGTGGCCTTCGCGTTGCTGATCGCCGGGCTCCTCGCCAGGGCGAAGCGCGCATCCGGGTTCTGGCGCACGCTGTTCTATCTCCCAGCTCTCGTTCCGCCCGTCGCGAGCGTCGTGGCGTTCGTGTTCCTGTTCAACCCCGGCACCGGCCCGGTGAACCAGGTGCTGAAGTTCTTCGGCATCCAGGGTCCGCTGTGGTTCAACGACCCTGCCTGGTCGAAGCCGTCGCTCGTGCTCCTCGGGGTGTGGGTGATGGGCGACATCATGATCATCTTCCTCGCCGCCCTGCTCGACGTGTCGAAGGAGCAGTACGAAGCAGCATCCCTGGACGGGGCCAACGGCCTGCAGAAGGTGCGCTACGTGACGATGCCGAGCATCGCGCCCGTCCTGCTGTTCTCGGTGGTCACCGGGGTGATCGCGGCGATCCAGTACTTCACGGAGGCGGCGGTCGCCTCCGGGGTCGCCTCAGGCAAGGCGGTGATCGGCGAGGGCATCAGCAACAACCTCGGCTATCCGGACGGCTCCCTGCTGACGTACACCCAGTGGCTCTACGTCCGCGGCTTCGGCACGTACCAGCTCGGCTACGCCTCCGCCCTCGCGGTGCTCCTGTTCGTCGTGGCCGCCGTCATCCTCATCCTCCTGCTTCGCCGGTTCAAGGCGTTCACCCCGGAAGGCGCACAATGACCTCCGCAACCCTGACCAAGCCGCCAGCGGCGCCCGCCAAGCGGCAGGGGCGAATCCCGACCCCTCGGTCACTTCGCAGCCGCAGGGTGCTCGCCTGGATCGCAGAGCACATCGTGCTGGTCGCGCTCGGCATCCTGTTCGCCGCCCCGATCGTGTTCGTGTTCCTCACCTCGCTGATGTCGAGCGAGCAGACGCTGACCGCATCCATCTGGCCGCAGCCGTTCCAGTGGGACAACTACGTGAAGGTGTTCACGACCGTGCCGCTGCTGCAGTGGTTCGGCAACTCCGCCCTGTACGCGATCCTCGCCACCGTCTTCATGCTGGTGTCGAGCGTTCCTGCCGCGTACGCCCTCGCCAAGATCAAGTTCTGCGGTTCGGGCGTGCTGTTCACCGTGATCATCATCGCGATGCTGCTCCCTCCGCAGGTCACGGCTATCCCGATCTATGTGATGTGGTCGCAGCTCAACCTGACCGGAACGCTCTGGCCGCTCATCCTGCCGAACCTTCTCGGCGACGCGTTCTCGATCTTCCTGCTTCGCCAGTTCTTCCTCACCATCCCGAGCGAGTACGCCGACGCAGCACGGATCGACGGCAACGGCGAGTTCGGCGTGCTCTGGCGGGTGGTGCTTCCGATGGCGAAGCCCGGCATCGCGGCGACGGCGATCTTCATGTTCTTCAACTCGTGGAACGACTACTACGGCCCCCTGCTCTACACGTCGGAGAACCCGGCGGCCTGGCCCGTCGCGTACGGCCTGGCGTCGTTCCGCGGGGTGCACGGCACCGACTGGGGGCTCACGATGGCCATGACGATGCTCGTCACCATCCCCGTCGTCCTCATCTTCTTCTTCGCCCAACGCGTATTCGTGGAGGGCATCACACTCACAGGCGTGAAGGGATAGCAGTGAAACTCGCAGTCGTCGGTGGAGGATCCACCTACACTCCAGAACTCATCGACGGGTTCGCCAGGATGCGCGACATCCTCCCCATCGAAGAGCTGTGGCTCGTCGACACCGACCCCGACAGGCTGCGGCTGGTCGGCGGGATGAGCGAGCGGATGTTCCGCGCGGCAGGGCACACCGGACGCATCGTGCCGACGAGCGACCTCGTCGCCGGGGTCTCCGACGCGGACGCCGTGCTGATCCAGCTCCGTGTCGGCGGTCAGGCAGCGCGCCACGGGGACGAGACGTTCCCGCACGAGTGCGGCTGCATCGGGCAGGAGACCACGGGGCCCGGCGGCTTCGCCAAGGCGCTGCGCACGGTCCCTGTCGTGCTGCGCGTCGCGGACGCCGTGCGCGCCCACGCCAAACCGGATGCGTGGATCGTCGACTTCACCAACCCCGTCGGCATCGTCACCCGCGCCCTGCTGCAGGAGGGCCACCGCGCTGTCGGCCTCTGCAACGTTGCCATCGGCTTCCAGCGCCGCTTCGCGAACCTGCTCGGCGTCGACCACACTCAGGTCACGCTCGGCCACGTGGGGCTCAACCACCTCACCTGGGAGCGCGCGGCATTCGTGACGGACTCGTCGGGCACCAAGGATGCGCTCCCCGGCCTCCTGGCGACCCACCTCGACGAGCTCGCCTCCGAGATCGAGCTGCCTGCCTCCCTGATCTCGATGCTCGGCACGGTGCCCAGCTACTATCTGCGCTACTACTACGCCCACGACGAGGTGCTGCGCGAACAGCTCGGCTCCCCCACCCGCGCCGAGGCCGTGCAGGAGGTGGAGCGCGCGCTGCTGGAGCTCTACGCCGACCCGTCCGTCGACACCAAGCCGGAGCAGCTCGCGAAGCGCGGAGGCGCCTTCTACTCGGAGGCCGCCGTCGACCTGATCGCGTCGCTCACCAGCGACCGCGGGGACACGCAGGTGGTCAACCTGCGCAACGACGGCTCCCTGCCGTTCCTGCCGGACGACCACGTGATCGAGGTGTCGGCCACCGTCGGCGCCGGCGGCGTGACAGCGCTGCCGATCGACCCGCTGCCCGACGACCTGCGCGGGCTCATCTCGCACGTCGCCGGGTACGAGCGGCTGGCGCTGGACGCGGCAGTGCACGGCGGGCGCGAGCGGGTGGTGCGGGCGATGCTCGCGCATCCACTGGTCGGACAGTACGAGAAGGCGGAGAAGCTCACCGACCTGCTCATCGCCAGGAACAGGGACCACCTGTCGTGGGCGAAGTGAGCCGGGCGGACGACGAGCGCGGCGCGAGCGCTGCGCTGCCCATCGCCATCGCGGTCGACGGTGGAGGGTCGAAGACGGACGCGGTCGCGATCGAGCTCGACGGCACCGTGATCGCGAGCGCGCGCGGAACGACGTCGAGCCCGCACATCATCGGGATGTCGGAGGCGGCCGTCCTGGTCGACGGGCTGATCGATGACCTGCTTGCGCAAACAGGGGTCCGCCCGATCGCCGCCGCGAACATCTACCTGTCCGGCCTCGACCTCCCCGCCGAGGTCGCAGCGTTCCGAGAGGGCATCGCGGGATTCGCCTGGGCGGACGCGGTGGTCGACAACGACCTGTTCGCGCTGCTGCGCGCAGGGACCAGCGAACAGGATGCGGTGGCCGTGGTCTGCGGCACCGGCATCAACTGCGTCGGCGTCCGCGCCGACGGCGAGGTGGTGCGGTATCCGTCGCTCGGCATCATGTCCGGCGACTGGGGAGGCGGCTGGCACCTCGGAGAGCAGGCGCTGTGGCACGCCGCCCGCGCGGTGGACGGGCGGGGTCTGGCGACCAGGCTGACCACGGACATCCCGGCGGTGTACGGGCTGGGCGGCGTCACGGAGGTCATCGAGGCGCTGCACTTCGGGCGCATCCCGAACAGCGACCTCTCCCGCATCGCGCCCTCCGTGCTCGACGCTGCGCGGGCAGGGGATGCGGTGGCCGGCGCGCTCGTCGACCGGCAGGCGGAAGAGATCGTCGTGTTCGCGGCCACGACGCTGCGCAGACTGGACCTGCTCGACCGGCCGGTGCCCGTGGTGCTCGGCGGCGGAGTGATCGGCGCACGGGACGCCAGACTGCTGAACGCGGTCGAGGCCGGGCTGGCCGAGCGGGCGCCGCTCGCCCACATCGAGCTGGTGACGGCTGCGCCGATCCTCGGAGCCGGGCTGCTCGCCCTGGAGGCGGCGGGCGCGGACGCGGCGGCGCTGACGGCGGCACGCGAGCAGTTGGCGTCGCGGCAGGCCGCGCTGCCGGTCGCGGGCTGAACGGATGACGACGGCGTCGGCGGGCGCGCTGGGCGCGCCTGTCGCCGCCGTGCCTGTCGCCGCCGCGCCTGTCGCCGCCGTGCCCGCGGTGGTTCAATAGCGGTACGAACACCGAATTCGCCGACGAACGCAGGCGGATGGTCGAGCAGCAACTCGTCCCCCGCGGGATCGAAGACCAGCGGGTCCTCGACGCGATGCGACGCGTGCCGCGGCACCTGTTCGTGCCGGACGAGCAGGCACGGTACGCCTACGACGACCACCCGCTCCCGATCGGCGACGGCCAGACCATCTCGCAGCCGTACATCGTGGCACTGATGCTCGAGGCGGCACGGATCGGGCCGGAGGACGCCGTGCTCGACATCGGCACCGGCTCCGGATACGCGGCCGCCGTCGCCGCCGAACTCGGACACCGCGTCGTCAGCGTCGAACGGCACCCCGACCTCGCCGTCACCGCGGCGGCGACGCTCGAAGCGCTCGGCTACCGGGTGAACGTCGTCACCGGCGACGGCACGCTCGGCTGGGCAGAAGGCGCTCCGTACGACGCCATCGTCGCCGCGGCGACAGGCCCGTCCGTGCCGCTGGCCTGGCTCGACCAGCTCGCGCCGGGCGGCCGCATCATCATGCCGATCGGCCACACCGGCGGCGCGCAGCACCTCGCCGCTTTCACGGTCAGCGCCACCGGCGACCTCACGGAGACGAACCTCGGCGCCGTGGCCTTTGTCCCCCTCCTCGGCGAGTCAGGCTGGTGACGAGACACCGGTACCTGCTGCGATTCTGACCCGAATTGGCGCGGCTCCTGGTGGCTTGTGGCCGTCAGGCGGCGGTGGCCTGCGGAATCCGCGCGGCGAGACTGAGGTGACCGAGCAGGGCGGCGAGCTGGCCGACCGGTGCTCCTGGGTCTTCCGGGTGCCACTGCACCGCGATGACAGGGGCGGTCTCGTGCTCGAGCGCTTCGATGTGACCATCGGCGGCGCGACCGGTGACGCGCAGGCCGGAGCCCACCGCATCCACGGCCTGGTGGTGGGCGCTCTGCACATCCACGCGGGTGGAGCCGAGCAGCTCGGCTGTGCGGCTGTCCGCCTCGACCTCGACGGGATGCGACGCCATGATCTCGTGGATGGGGACGCCGTGGTTCCTGTGCGCTGTCTCCTCGCCGAGGTGCTGCACGAGGGTGCCGCCGAACGCGACGTTGAGGATCTGCAGGCCGCGGCAGATGCCGAGCAGCGGCGTCTCCCGCTCGACGGCACGGCGCACGAGCGCGAGCTGGGCGGCGTCCGCCGTCTCCAGGTGGCGGCTCTCCCCCTCGTATCCCGTGCCTCCGCCGTAGAAGCGCGGTGCGATGTCCTCTCCGCCCATGACGACGATGGCGTCCGCCGTCTCCGTGCGTGTGAGCAGCGCATCCACACCGTCGTCCGCCGCGAGGCGGGAGACGGTCCAGCCCTGCGACTCCGCCTCGGCGATGACCGCGCCGACGAGGAGCTGGACGTAGCCGTGGTACTCGGGGTCGTGGCCACGGAACCGGGTGGCCTCGACGACCGCGAGGGAGCGACCCTGGATGCCCATGCCTGCTCCTCTCCCGTCGTGACTGCCTGCTCCATTGTGTTCGGGGCGCGGCCGGCGGCGCATCCCGTGCGTAACAGGCTGCAACAGTCGGGCGGTGCAGCAGCCCTGGCGCGCCCTCGCGAGCCCCCAATAGACTCGGCTGGTACCACCGACTCGAGAGAGTGAGCAGATGCACCGACGACGCGTACTTGGCGGGTTCCTGCTGACGATCGGGCTGATCTTCGGCACGGCGTCGATGGCGAGCGCCGCCGATCCCGTCGACCTGGGCTCCGGTCACGTGCTCGATCAGGCGGGTGTGGTCACGTCGCAGGTGTCGACCATCGAGGCCGCGACGGACAAGCTGTACACCGACCACAAGATCGACCTCTTCGTCGTCTACGTCGACCGGTTCACCAATCCGACGGATGCGGCGGACTGGGCCAACGAGACGGCCGCGCGCAACAACCTCGGGCCATCCGACTACCTGCTGGCCGTCGCGACCGACGGGCGGGCGTACTACCTGTCCGGCGACGACGCCGGACCTGTCTCCGCCGACCAGCTCACCCAGATCGAGCAGAACGACATCGAGCCGAAGCTGCGCGCCGGCGATTGGGCAGGCGCGGCGACCGCGGCGGCCACCGGGCTCGGGGACGCCGTCGGCGGCGGAGGTGGCGCGAGCCTCTTCTGGATCTTCATCGTCGCGGTGATCGTCATCGGGGTGATCATCTTCTTCGTGGTCCGCTCGCGGTCGCGCAAGAAGGTCGCCGCCGGCGGCCAGCAGACGCCGGGAGCACAGACCAAGCAGAGCGAGCTGCAGACCATCCCGCTCGTCGACCTCGAACGGCGCGCGGGCTCCGCCCTGGTGCAGACCGACGACGCCATCCGCACCAGCGAGGAAGAGCTCGGCTTCGCCACGGCGCAGTACGGCGCCGACTCCGTCGTCCCGTTCCAGGCGGCACTGGATGCGGCCAAGGCACAGCTCAGAGACGCCTTCACCATCAAGCAGAAGCTCGACGACGCCGAACCCGACACCGAGCAGCAGAAGCGCGAGTGGAACGCCCAGATCGTCCAGCTCTGCCAGGAAGCGAACGACGCGCTCGACAAGCAGGCTGACGCCTTCGACGAGCTGCGGTCGCTGGAGAAGCGCATCCCGCAGGCGAGCGCCGAGGTGCAGGCAGCGGCGCAGACCGTGCACGGCAGGCTGGAACAGTCGACAGCGACGTTCGCGGCGCTGTCCGCGAAGTACACCGCGGCATCGCTCGCGACGGTGCACGACAACATCGCCCAGGCGACGGAGCGGCTCACGTTCGTCGGCACCGCGCTCAGCGCCGCCGCAGAGAAGAGCGCAGCAGGCGACACCAGTGCGGCCGCCATCGGCGTGCGCGCCGCGGAAGAGTCCGTCGACCAGGCCAAGCTCCTCCTCGACGCCGTCGACAGGGTCGGGTCGGACCTCGGCACAGCACAGCAGACGATCGACGCCACCATCGCCGAGCTGGAGAGCGACCTCGCCGAGGCCCGCACGATCGCGGCGGCGGACGACGCGAACGGCTCCGTCGCCGGCGTCGTCGCCGCCACGGAGCAGACCCTCACCGACGTCAAGGCCAAGATCGCCGCCGGCCCGATCAACCCACTGGAGATCGCGCAGCGGCTCGCCGCGGCCAACCAGGGCATCGACGGTGTGCTGCAGAGCGTGCGGGATGCGCGGCAGCAGACCCAGCGAGCGCAGGCGTCGCTGCAGCAGACACTCCTCGCCGCGCGCTCCAGGGTGTCGGCGTGCGAGGACTTCATCACGGCGCGTCGCGGCGCTGTCGGGCCGGAAGCGCGCACCAGGCTCGCAGAGGCAGGCCGCCTCGTCGTGCAGGCGGAATCGACGGCGGTCACCGATCCTGTCACTGCGCTCGCCCAGGCGCAGCGCGCCGCCCAGCTCGCCGAGGAGGCGACGCAGCTCGCGCAGCGCGACGTCGGCGGGTTCCAGCCGGACGCCGGCGGGCTCGGTGGGATGTTCGGCGGAGGCGGCTTCGGCGGCGGGAGCTCCGGCGGAGGCGGCAACGGCGCGATGGGCGCGATCCTCGGCGGCATTCTGATCAACTCCGTGCTCGGCGGAGGAGGCGGAGGCGGTGGGCTCTTCGGCGGCGGCGGCGGCGGGGGTCGCAGCAGCCGTGGCGGGGGCGGCGGCGGATTCAGCTCGGGAAGTTTCGGCGGAGGAGGAACGCGCTCGCGCCGAGGCGGTGGAAGGTTCTAGGGCGCCTGACAGGGGGCCTGAAGCGAAAGGAAGAGGAAAGATGGCAAAACAGTCCATTTTCGGGCGCATCTCGCAGTTGCTGAAGGCGAACGTCAACGCGCTCATCGACCAGGCGGAAGACCCGGAGAAGATGCTCGACCAGATGGTCCGCGACTTCACCAACAGCATCGCAGACGCCGAGAGCGCGATCGCAGAGACGATCGGCAATCTCCGCCTGCTCGAAGACGACCACGCGGAAGACGTCGAGGCCGCATCCACGTGGGGTCAGAAGGCTCTCGCGGCCAGCAAGCAGGCGGACACCTACCGGGCGGGAGGAGACGCGGCCAACGCCGACAAGTTCGACAACCTCGCCAAGGTCGCCCTGCAGCGCCAGATCTCCTCGGAGAACGAGGCGAAGGCCGCAGAACCGCAGATCGCCGCGCAGACCGAGGTGGTGGACAAGCTCAAGTCGGGCCTCAACGGCATGAAGACCAAGCTCGAGCAGCTCAAGAGCAAGCGCTCCGAGCTGATCGCTCGCGCCAAGAGCGCGCAGGCGCAGTCGCAGGTGATGGATGCGGTCAAGAGCATCGACATCCTCGACCCCACCAGCGAGGTCGGCAGGTTCGAGGACAAGATCCGCCGCGAGGAGGCGAAGGTGCGCGGGGCGTCGGAGCTCGCGGCGTCCAGCCTGGATGCGCAGTTCAACCAGCTCGACGATCTCGGAGAGCTGACAGAGGTCGAGGCGCGCCTCGCCGCCCTCAAGACAGGCGGGGCGCCGGCGCAGGCCGCCGTGACGGCCGATCCGGCGTCGTCGGCTCCGTACACCCCCGGCCAGTGACCGCACGCTGCGCCCGGCAGGGCGCTGACCACCGGAAGGATGCGAGGCGTAGATGAGCAGCGCATCCTTCCTGGTGGTGCCGCAGTGGCAGGGCTCAGGCTCGTCGAGGGCGATGCGGCTCATCGACGGCGCCGAGGCGATCAGGGGCGACCTGCCCGCTGCGGCGACGACGGTCGTTCCCGTGCCTGCCGCGGCCGGTGAGTCGCTCGGGACGGGCGTGAGCAGGTTCTCCGCGCTCGCGACGGTGCGCGACGCCGCCGCGGCAGAGCTGATGCTGCTCGAGGCGCCCGTCGTCACGATCGGCGGAGACTGCGCCGCCGACCTCGCGAGCGTGCAGCACGCGGTGGCGGGCGCCCCCGATGGGTCGGTGGCGCTGGTCTGGTTCGACGCCCACGCCGACATCAACGACGTCGGCTCGTCGCCGTCGAGCGCGTTCCACGGGATGGTCGTGCGCGCCCTCCTCGGCGACGCCCCCGACGGGCTCGCGTCCTCCGGTCCATCGCTCCTCTCCCCCGGCAACGTCGTCCTCGCGGGGACGCGCGCCATCGACGACGGCGAGTCAACGTATATCGAGGAGACGGGCATCAGGATGCTCGGGCCAGGGGAGCTCGACGACCCAGCGGTGATCGTCGCCGCCGTCGAGGCGACAGGGGCGACCTCGGTGTACGTGCACATCGACCTCGACGTCCTCGACCCTGCCACGATCAGCGGAGTCGGGTATCCGGAGCCGTTCGGGGTGCAGCCGGAAGCACTGTGCGACGCTGTGCGCGCCCTGCGCGGCCGGTTCGGGCTCGCCGGGGCCGCGATCACGGAGTTCGCGCCGGAGTCTCCGGATGCGGCAGGGCACGACATGGCGGTGATCCTGCGGATTCTGGGCGCGCTGACCGGGCGGCTGGAGACGAACGGCGGCGGGGCGCCCACGGGTGGGACTTCCACGGGTGGGTCCTCGGCGGGCGGTTCCTCCACAACCGGCTCTGCGCGGCATCTCTCCACAGATCCTCGCCCCGCCGATGACGGGTCGTGACCGTCGAGGTAGCTTGGGAGACATGACCGCACCCAAGATCATCACCGAGCGGCGGGGACACATCCTGCTCATCGGATTCAACCGACCGGAGAAGCGCAACGCCGCCGACTTCGAGCTCCTCCGACAGCTCGCCGACGCATACGGCGTCCTCGAAAGGGACCCGGAGCTGAGGGTCGGGCTGGTGTACGCGGTCGGCGATCATTTCACCGCCGGCCTCGACCTCGGGGACATCGGGCCGCGCATCGGAGCGGACGGCCTCACGATCGAGGGTCCGGACGGCATCAACCCGTGGCAGGTCTCCGGCCAGCAGCTCAGCAAGCCGGTCGTGATCGCCGTGCACGGCACCTGTCTCACCCTCGGGATCGAGCTGATCCTGGCGAGCGACATCGCCGTCGCCGCCCGGTCCACCACGTTCGGCCAGATCGAGGTCTCGCGCGGCATCCTGCCGTTCGGCGGCGCCACCATCCGGTTCCCTCGCGCCGTCGGCTGGGGCAACGCGATGCGCTACATCCTCACCGGAGACAGCTTCGACGCCGAGGAGGCCCACCGCATCGGACTGGTGCAGGAGCTCGTCGACGACGGGGAGCAGTTCGACAGAGCGCTCGCCATCGCAGAACGGGTCGCCGCCCAGGCGCCTCTTGCCGTGCAGGCGGCGCTCGCCAACGCCAAGCGCGCCGTCCGCGACGGAGACGCGGCAGCAGAGGCCGAACTGCAGCCGGCGCTCGTGCGTCTCGCCACCAGCGAAGACGCGGCGATCGGGATGCAGGCCTTCCTCACCAGGACGGAAGCGGAGTTCGTGGGGCGCTGAGCCCGACGGCCACCGCGGCGCCACCGACCACGACAGCGCACCGAACATCGCAGCGCACCGAACACGAAGTAACGACAGGAGAGAGCATGAGCGGCAACGAGTACGACGTCATCGTGATCGGCGCTGGGGCAGTGGGCGAGAACGTCGCCGACCGCGCGGTGCAGGGCGGGATGCGCACTGTCATCGTCGAGGCGGAGCTGGTCGGGGGCGAGTGCTCGTACTGGGCCTGTATGCCGTCGAAAGCGCTGCTGCGCAGCGGCGCGCTCCTTCGGGCGGCGCAGAAGGTCGGCGGAACGCGTGAGGCCGTCACGGGTCCCCTCGACGTCGAGGCCGTGTTGCGGCGCCGCGACGTGATGACGAGCGACTGGAAGGACGACGGGCAGGTCGAATGGCTCAACGGAGCAGGCATCGGCCTGGTCCGGGGGCACGCGGTGATCACCGCAGCCAGGGAAGTAACGGTGACGGCGGACGACGGCACGGTGACGGTGCTCACCGCCAAGCACGCCGTCGCCGTCTGCACCGGTTCTGCCGCGCTCCTCCCCGACGTGCCGGGACTCCGCGAGAGCGAGCCGTGGACGAGCAGGGACGCCACGAGCGTGCAGCGGGTTCCCGTGTCGCTCGCGATCCTCGGCGGAGGCGTCGTCGGCGTCGAGATGGCGACCGCGTACGCCGGGTTCGGTACCGAGGTCCACCTCATCTCGCGCAGCGGGCTGCTCGGCGGCAACGAACCGTTCGCAGGAGAGCTCGTCGCCGACTCCCTGCGCGAACTCGGCGCGACGCTGCACCTGGACGTCTCGCCGACGTCGGTCGCGCGCACGGACAACGACGGCTTCCTGCTCACCCTGGACGACGGCAGCACGGTCGAGGCGGACGAACTGCTCGTCGCGACCGGCCGCATCCCCCACACCGCCGATCTCGGTCTCGAAGCCTTCGGCCTCGAAGGCGGCGCCTGGCTGTCGGTCGACGATTCCATGCGCGTCCTCGGCTCGGACGGCGAGCCGGTGGACGGCGGCTGGCTCTACGGTGTCGGCGACGTGAACCACCGCGCCCTGCTCACGCACCAGGGCAAGTACCAGGCACGGGCGGCAGGCGACGCCATCGCGGCCAGGGCGAAGGGCGCGAACGTGTCGCTGGAGCCGTGGGGCACCTACGTCGCGACCGCCGATCACCAGTCGGTGCCCCAGGTCACCTTCACCGATCCCGAGGTCGCCTCTGTCGGCCTCACCGCTGCCGCAGCGGAGAAGGCCGGCTACCGCACCAGGGTCGTCGACTACGAGATCAGCGGAGTGGCCGGAGCGAGCATCGTGGCGGACAACTACGTCGGCAAGGCCAGGATGGTCGTCGACGAAGACCGGGGGGTGATCCTCGGCGCTACCTTCGTCGGACAGGACGTCGGCGAGCTCCTGCACTCGGCGACCATCGCCGTCGTGGGAGAGGTTCCGCTCTCCCGGCTGTGGCACGCCGTGCCCTCGTACCCGACCCTCAGCGAGGTCTGGCTGCGGCTGCTCGAAGCATACGGCCGACCGGAGGAGTGACGGGATGCGCATCGTCACCCGCGTGCTGTTCGACTCCCCGATCAGCCGGCTCGGCTACCTCTACGCCACCGCGGTCGGCCTGGTCTGGGGCTTCATCTGGAGCACAGGACGGGTCGAACGTCGCGCAGGACTGTTCGTCTTCCGCGGGATGCCGCAGCGCACGTTCGGCAGAGGAGGCTCGTGCGTGGGAGGCTGTTACCTCACGGCGCAGAACGTCTCGGACGACATCCTCGAACACGAGGCCGTGCACAAACGGCAGTGGCAGCGCTACGGAATGGCGTTCCCGCTGCTCTACCTCGTCGCGGGCCGCGACCCCCTGAAGAACCGATTCGAGATCGAGGCCGGTCTCGAGAAAGGTGGCTACCGATGACTGCTGAGGCAGACGGCTACCGGCGCACAATCGTCCTGACGGGGGCGAGCTCCGGGATCGGGGTCGTCGCCGCCCAGCGGCTCTCAGAGCAGGGCAACGAGGTGGCGGTCGTCGGCCGCAACCCCGAGCGCACCCGCGCGGTCGCCGAGAAGATCGGCGCGACGCCGTTCCTCGCCGACTTCGAGAAGTTCGACGACGTGCGTGCGCTGGCGAGCGCCCTGCTCGACAGATACGAGACGATCGACGTGCTCGCCAACAACGCCGGCGGTCTCAACGCCAAGCGCGAGCTCACGGTCGACGGGCACGAGCGCACCATCCAGGCCAACCACCTGTCGCCGTTCCTGCTCACTCACCTGCTGCGCCCGCGGCTGGAACAGACGGCGGCGGCCGGGCGTGATGTACGCGTCGTCTCCACGGCAAGCCTCGCCAACCGTTTCGGTCACCTCCGCCTCGACGACCTCGACTTCGAGAAGCGGCCGTGGCTGGGCGGCTGGCGCGCGTACGGAACGGCCAAGCTGGCGACCATCCTGTTCATCTCGGAACTGGCGGAACGGCTCACCGGGACGGGCGTCGACGCGTTCTCGTTCCACCCCGGCACGATCGCGACGAACTTCGGCAGGACGTCGCCGCTCATCCGGTTCGGCGCGTTCGTCACGCGCAACACCTACGGGATCCCTGTGGAGCAGGGAGCTCTGCCCCTCATCAGGCTCGCGGGCGAGGCGCCGGTCGGTGCGCCGAGCGGAACCTACTTCGACCGCCTCAAGGCCAACGGCGCAACGACCGCGCAGGCGAAGGACGCGCAACTCGGCCGCGACCTGTGGACGATCTCGGAGCAGCTGGTGGGAGTGGACAGCCGGGTGTGACGGCGGCCCGTGCTCCGCGTCAGTGGTAGGCGGGGGCGACGATCGCGTCGGCGGTCATGCCGACGACCGACTGCAGGTGCTCGCGCACCTCGGTGACCAGGGCGAAGCCACCGGTCAGGATGACGCGGGTCTCGCCAGGGCCGTCGCAGAGCATCTCGGTGGTCCAGGCGCGAACGGCACGCGTCGCGGCCTCTCCCCTGGCGCAACGCTCTCCGGTTCCCGGGCGGCCGCTGCGATTGCGGCGGGTGAGCCAGGTGACCGTCATGCGCATCGGAGTGGCGAGCGCCACGATCTTCGACTCGTCCTCGACCTCGACGAACACGCGGCCGCGGGCGCACAGCGGAAGCAGCGAGAGCTCGGCTTCCAACTCCGTCAGCGACGACTCATCGGCGACCACCAGGAACTGCACACGGTCGTCGTGGTGAGCTGTGGTCGCGGTGTGGGTCGCGTGATCGGGTCGATACATCGTGCCTTCAGTATAGGTCAGCCTTACCTAACCTCGAAGCGCTCCGAGCGGATGCCCAGCCAGCCGCACCTTCCGCCCTCCCGCCCGACGCGGCATGATCGAGACATGGAGCCTACGGCCACGAATACCATCGCGCCCATGCTGGCGAAAGCCGTCCCGACCGTCCCGGAGCCGGACAAAGTCGCGGGCGGCCTCAGCTACGAACCGAAGTGGGACGGCTTCCGCGCCATCGTCTACGCCACCGCATCCACCCCCGGCGTCGTCGACAGCGTCGAGATCGGCAGCCGCGGCTCGAAGATGCTCACCCGATATTTCCCCGAGCTGGTCGAGGCGTTCACGCGCATCCTGCCCGGACCCTGCGTGCTCGACGGCGAGATCGTCGTGCCGACGGGCGAGCCAGGAAAGCAACGGCTCGACTGGGAGGCGCTGTCGCAGCGCATCCACCCCGCCGCCAGCCGCGTCAAGCTGCTGGCAGAGGAGACCCCTGCCACGTTCGTCGCGTTCGACCTGCTGGCGCTCGGCGAGGAGTCGTACCTCGACCGGCCGTTCGCCGACCGGCGCGCCGCCCTCGAAGAGTTCGCCGGCGGCCTGCCGGCCCCGATCGAACTCACCAGGACCACCCGAGACGTCGACCTCGCCAGGAAATGGCTGGTCGAGTTCGAGGGCGCGGGCCTGGACGGCGTTGTCGCGAAGCCGCTCGCCGCACCGTACGCGCAGAACAAGCGCACCATGCTGAAGATCAAGCACCACCGCACGGCAGACGTCGTCGCGCTCGGCTACCGCATCCACACCAGCGGGCGCGGCGTCGGGTCGCTGCTGGTCGGGCTCTACGGATCGGACGGCGAGCTGCGCAACATCGGCGGCGTCTCGGCGTTCACCGACAAGCGCCGGCTCGAACTGATCGACGAGCTCGACCCGCTCGTGCTCCGCGACGACGACGGACAGACCGTCACAGGTGAGACGGAGCGCAGCCGGTTCTCGTCCGGGAAAGACGTCTCGTTCGTGCGGCTGCGGCCGGAGCGCGTGCTGGAAGTCCGCTACGACCAGATGGAGGGGAGGCGGTTCCGTCACACAGTGCAGTTCGAGCGTTGGCGTCCCGACCGGGATGCGCGCTCCTGCACATACGACCAGCTCGACCGCCCGATCGCGTACGACCTGGCCGACGTGCTCGACTAGCGCGCCGCCACCGTCACACCTTCTTCGCGCGGCTCGGCTGCACGCGCGGCGGCTCCCCCGGCATCTTCGGATAGTCCGGAGGGAACGGCAGTTCGCCGAGCCCGTCGTCGAGGTCGCGCTGCCACCAGTCGAGCAGCACGTCGATCGTGCCCGGCTTCTCGCCGAACGACTCCCACGGGTCGCCGACGGTCGCCAGACGCTCGGGGATCGTGAGCACCGTGTGCGTGCGCGGGTCCGTCGTCGCCAGCTCCTCCCAGGCGATCGGCGTCGCCACCGGCGCGTGCGCCAGAGCGCGCGGGCTGTACGCGCCCGCCATCGTCCTGTCCCTGTTGGCCTGGTTGAAGTCCACGAAGATGCGTTCGCCTCGCTCCTCCTTCCACCACGCCGTCGTCACCTTCTCCGGCATCCGCCGCTCGAGCTCGCGCGCGGCGGCGATGACCGCGTGCCGCACCTCCAGGAACTCGTGCGTCGGCTCGATCGGGGCGAAGACGTGCAGGCCGCGGTTGCCAGAGGTCTTGATGAACGCCTCCAGGCCGGCCTCGCGCAGCACCGCACGCAGTTCGACGGCCGCTGGGATCGCGTCGCCGAAGTCGGTCCCCGGCTGCGGGTCGAGGTCGATGCGCAACTGGTCGGGATTGTCGGAGTCCTCCGCGCGCGACGGCCACGGGTGGAACACCACCGTGTTCATCTGCACCGCCCACACCGCAGCCGCCGGTTCGTCGATGACGAGCTGTGGATGCGACCGGGCACTCGGGTACACCACCATCACCGACCGCACGTAGTCCGGAGCGCCGCGCGGCGGGTTCTTCGAGAAGAACTGCTCCCCGTCGATGCCGTCCGGAAAGCGCTGCAGCGACACCGGACGGTCGCCGTTCGCGCGCACGAACGCATTCCCCACCGCCACGAAATAGTTCGCGAGGTCGAGTTTGGTGATGCCGAGCTGCGGCCAGAGCACGCGGCCAGGACTGGAGATCCGCACCTCCCTGTCGCCGTGCGGACCCGGGACCGTGATGACAACTGCGTCGCCTGCCATGCTCACACCGTACCCGTCGCCGGGGCGTCGATGACAGTCGTGTGAATTCCGTGTGCGATGCGGCGTCGGCGCGCGTGCGTTCGCAAAAGTGGGTGAGAATGTTCTCGCACCCCGAGGACGGAGCGTGCACGACCCGAGGAGTTCCCCTGAAGATCGTCAGCTACAACCTCCGCAAGCACGCGGCAGGTCACGAGCTCGCGGACATCGCGGCCACATACGACGTCGACGCGCTCTGCCTGCAGGAGTGCGACAGCGCGATGCTGCCGGAGCGCCTGCACCACCTGGTCCTGGCGGACACCACCAAGACCAACCGCCTCGGTCTCGCCGTCTACGTGCGCGAAGACCGCTACGACATCCTCGACACCAAAGTGTTCGCCGTGCAGAAGTCGGTGCACGACCGGGTGCTCGCCCCCGCCAACGAACGGCTCCTCGCTGTGCGCCTGCACGACAGGCAGACCGAGGAGGACGTGCTGGTCGGGTCGTTCCACGCGGCGCCGCTGACCGCATCCAACTCGTTGCGGCGCAAGCAGATCGCTGCCGCCCACGCCGGGATGCGGTCGCTGGCGGCCGACATCCCCTCTGTGATGGTCGGCGACTTCAACTACCCCTGGTTCATCCGCGGGCTGGAACGCCACCTGACGACCGCGGGCTACGCGCTCAGCCGCAGCAGCGAGCCGACCTACCTGCGCTACAAGTTCTTCACCGGATACTTCGACTTCGTCACCTCCACCGGCTTCGAGATCCAGCGGGTGGACGTACTGCCCCGCGGCGCCTCCGACCACCGCGCGATCAGCCTGGACGCCGAACTCGCCGCCTGATCCGCGAGCGAGACCCACCTGGACCACCGCCGCAGCCCGGCGTATCGTGAGCGGCGTTCCCAGGCGAGGTGGTGCGCATGGACGATCTCGGGTGGCTCGCCGCAGGCGACTACACGATCGCGCGGGAGATCCTGGAGCGCGGCGTCGCCCTCATCTACTTGATCGCCTTCGTCTCGGCCGCCAACCAGTTCCCCGCGCTGCTCGGAGAACGCGGCCTGCTGCCCGCTCCGCGGTTCCTCCAGACCGCGTACGCGCGCAGGCAGCCGACCCTGTTCCGCTGGCGGTACTCCGACCGGATGCTCCTCGCCGTCGCGTGGACGGGCGCCTGCCTCTCACTGCTCATCGTCGCCGGTGTCGTGCAGCTCGCACCCACCTGGGTGTTCCTGCCCGTCTTCCTGGTTGTGTGGTTCCTCTACCTGTCGATCGTGAACGTCGGCCAGACCTTCTACGGGTTCGGCTGGGAGAGCCTGCTGTGCGAAGCAGGGTTCACCGTGGCCATGCTCGGCGCTCTCGACACCGCTCCCCCGGTCACCATCGTGTTCCTGCTGCGCTGGCTGGTGTTCCGGCTCGAATTCGGCGCTGGGATGATCAAGATGCGCGGCGACCGCTCCTGGCGCGACCTCACCGCGCTCTACTACCACCACGAGACCCAGCCGATGCCGAACCCGCTGAGCCGCACAGCGCACCTGCTGCCGAAGTGGTGGCACAGGGTGGAGGTGCTCGGCAACCACTTCGCGCAGCTCATCGTGCCGTGGCTGCTGTTCGCGCCGCAGCCGGTGGCGAGCATCGCGGCGGCGGTCGTCATCCTCACCCAGCTGTGGCTGGTGGCGACGGGCAACTTCGCGTGGCTGAACGTGATCACGATCGTGCTCGCGTTCTCTGCGGTGGACGATGCCGCGTTCCGGTTCGTGTTCGGCGGTGGCGGGGTCGGCGGGATCGGGGCAGACACCGTGCCCGGCTGGTACGCGGTCGTGGTGCTGGTGGCGAGCATCCTGCTCGTCGGGCTGAGCTGGCAGCCGCTGCGCAACCTGTTCGCGCACAGGCAGCTGATGAACGCGAGCTTCAACCGCTGGCATCTCGTCAATGCGTACGGGGCGTTCGGCACCGTGACGCAGGAACGCTACGAGGTGATCGTCGATGGCACGGACGACGACCCCCACGATCCGGATGCGCGCTGGCAGGAGTACGCCTTCAAGGGCAAGCCGGGCGACGTGAAACGTCTCCCCCGGCAGTTCGCGCCCTACCACCTGCGGCTCGACTGGCTGATGTGGTTCCTCGCGCTCGGCTCGCGCGACACCGAGTGGTTCGAGATGTTCCTGCTGCGGCTACTCGAGGCAGACCGGCCGACGCTGCGGCTGCTGCGTGTCGACCCGTTCGGCGGCCGTCCGCCTCGCGCCGTGCGGGCGAGGATGTTCCTCTACCGGTTCACGACCAGGGCGGAGAAACGCGCATCCGGCGCCAGGTGGATGCGCGTGGAGATCGCCGACCTCGTGCCGCCGGTGTCACTGCGCGGCTGAGCGCCGGGGCTCTCGCCCTCGTGCGGCGGCGGTGTCGGCCCCGTGCGGCGGCGGTGTCGGCCCCCGTGCGTCAGTACCCGCCGCGCTCCTCCTCCAGCTTGGCGAGGTCGCGCCAGATCAGCAGCCGCAGTCTGGCAGGGCGCTCCTCCTCGTAGTTCGCCTTGAGCGCCTCGACGCCCGAGAACGCGTCGAGTCCCGCCTGGATCGCGCGGCCGACCTCGTCCCAGGCGTCCTGCCTGGCGCGCTCGACGATCGTCAGCAGCTCCTGCTCGGAGTCCGCCTTGGCCCGGAGTCCGTCCGCCAGCGCCCTCGCTGCCGCCTCGCGGAGCGCCAGGTTGCTGGTGTCGATGTCGCGGTAGTCGTGCGGGTGCGTGGCGTCGCCGCCCAGCCCGACGACCGCGAGCCGTGCCTCACTAGCGCGCTCGGCAGCCTGGTCCTGCTCGTCGGCGAGCTCGCGCAGCATCTCCGCCGCCTGCGCGGTGTGCCTGGCAGGGTCGAACGGGTTGTCCTGCTGGATGGTGTCGACCACGATGTGGTTCTTCACCGCCATCCTCGTGGCGTAGTCGGCGAGGAGCATCCCCTCCTCCACGGACTGTTCGAGGGTCGGCGGAGCCGGTTCCTCGAGCGCGTCCTCATCGAACGGCCGGGTGCGCGGCGTGACCGCGCGCTTGCGGAACCAGTTCGGCCAGCGCATCCCTCTCCTCGGATCGCAGGCGGCACGAAAGAAGCGGCGCCGCCCTGCCATCCCATTCTGTCGGAAAACGGCGAAGGTGCGGCAGAGTGGTGACATGGCCGGTGTGCGATACGAGTTCGAGGCGGAGCTGTGGCGCTGGGAGGCGCGGCGCGACCTGTGGGTGTTCGCCAGGCTGCCGCTCGACGTGTCGGAGGACATCCGGCTGCAACCGCATCCCCCTGCCGGGTTCGGCTCTGTGAAGGTGATGGTGACGCTGGGCGGTTCGCGCTGGTCCACCTCGGTGTTCCCCGAATCGGCGGACGGCGCGTACATCGTCGCCATCAAGGGCTCGGTGCGAGCGAAGGAGGGCGTCGGGCTCGGCGATGTGGTGCGGCTCGGGATCGAGACGCTGCTGTAACGGGATGCGGTCTGCAGGGTGCGGGTTGCGGTCAGGCCGCGAGCATCCACGCCGCCATCGCACACATCGCGACGGCGGATGCGACCGGCAGCACGGCGGCGCGCGGCCGGTGCGTGACGGCGACGCGCAGCGCGCAGGCCAGGCACGCAGCGGAGAGCACGGCGACGGCCACCGCGAGCGCGACGACGAGCCAGGAGCCGCCGAGGTGGGCGGCGTGCGCGGTGGATGCGGCGCTCGCGGCAGATGCGTCGGTGACGGATGCGGGGACCGCGTGGCCGTGCACGGCGGCCAGCACGAACATGAGCGCCATCGCGAACGGTTCGAGCGCGAGGTGCGCGGTGCCGCGTCCGCGTCCGGTCGCGGCGACCACCGCGGCTGTCACCACCAGCGCTGCCGCCCAGACCCCACCGGGAATGGGGGCGACGCCGAAGGCGGAGGCCAGCATCGCCGCGGAGGCGAGCAGCGACAGTGCGGGAAGCGCGATCAGCGGCGCGGCAGCAGCACGGCGCGGTCCCACCCGCTTCGCCGCCCTGGCGACCGTCACGCTGCTCATCCCGCCACGCTAGATCCCGGCAGTCGCCTGCGGTGTGCCGCCCGCGCATCCCGCTTGCGTGCCCCCGCACGATTCGTCGTCCGGCGGGCGGAGGCGTGCACCGGCACGCGTGATACGATCCGTGTCACGGATCGTATACAGTGTCGTCCCGATTCAGATGAGGTGACTGTGCCATACCCGACAACGCAGGCCGTCAGCGCGTCACGCGTGACCACGTCCGTCGCGAGGAACTTCAGCGAGTTCCGCACGGCGGTGTCCGAGTCGTTCGTTCCCCTGCACGTGACCAGTTCCCGCCCAGACCCGTTCTGGGGGCGCATCCGGTCGGCGGACGCCGACGAGGTGCACGTCTCCGAGGTGAGCGCCGCCGAGCACGTCGTCGAGCGGACGCCAGAGCTCATCGCGCGCTCCGACCGGCACTACTTCAAGCTCAGCCTGCAGCTCTCCGGCACCGGCCTGCTCATCCAGGACAACAGGGAGGCCGTGCTGCAGCCGGGCGACCTCGCCGTCTACGACACCCACCGGCCGTACTCGCTCGTCTTCGACGACGACTTCCGCACGATGGTCGTCATGTTCCCGAAGCACCTGATCGACCTTCCTGCGGACGTCGTCGCCCAGCTCACCGCTGTGACGATGAGCGGGAAGAGCGGCGTCGGCAGCATCATCGTGCCGTTCCTCGCCCAGCTCGTCGGCAACCTGGAGCAGCTCAACGGAGCAACGGGCGCGCGGCTCGCGCACAGCGCGCTCGACCTGGTGACCACGATGTTCGCCAACGAGCTCGACATCGCCAGCGGCCCCGGCAACCCGCACCAGGCCCTGATGCAGCGCATCCGGGCGTACATCGACGCGAATCTCGCCTCCACCGACCTCGGCCCGACGCAGATCGCCGCCGCGCACTTCATCTCCACGCGGCACCTGCACGGACTGTTCCGCGAGCAGGGGACGACCGTCTCCTCGTGGATCCGCACCAGGAGACTCGAACGCTGCAGGCGCGACCTGCTCAATCCGCTCTACGGCGACCGTCCGGTGGCGGCGATCGCCGCACGCTGGGGGTTCGTGGACGCCGCGCACTTCTCGCGCGTGTTCAAGTCGACGTACGCGGAGTCGCCGAGCGAGCTGCGCGCTTCCGGCCGCGCCGCCTGACGCGCGCGGGCTGCCTGGGCGCGCATCCACCTCGATTTTGTCGGGGAGGGAACGGGGCTTGACGGTCGGGGCACGATGCGGCGTCCGCCATTGATGCCGGTGGACGTTGCCGCGCACGATGGGTCAGACCCGCGCGACGCAGCGCGGGCGGAAACGGAACCCGCATGCCAGGCACCGCCCTTCCCCCGACCAGCCGTCAGGTGGTCTTCCCCTCCGCTGGGGTGATCGAGACCGCCGAGCAGTCGCTCCCCTCCCCCGGACAGGACGACCTCATCCTGCGCGTCGCCCTGGCTGGCGTGTGCGCGACGGACCTGCACCTCCTCGCCGGGCACATCGGCGACCCGTTCCCTCTGGTGCCCGGTCACGAGTTCGTCGGAGAGGTCGCGGCCATCGGCGAGGCTGCTGCCGTGACCAGGGGACTGTCCGCCGGCGACAGGGTCGCCGTCGAGATGCTGCTGCCCTGCCAGGGCTGTGCGCGCTGCCGGGAAGGCAGGTACAACCTGTGCGAGGCGGATGACCCGTCCTCCGGGCTCCCGCACGGCCGCCAGCTCGGGGTGAACATCCCGCGCACCGTCTCGCCAGGGTTGTGGGGCGGATACGCGGAGCACCTGTACGTGCCCCGCGAGGCGATCGTGCACCGGCTGCCGGATGCGCTCGCCTGGGAGAGCGCCGTGCTGGTCGAACCGTTGGCGGTCGCCTGCCGGGCCATCGCCAGAGGGAGGGTCGCGCCGGGAGAGTCCGTGGTGGTGATCGGGCCAGGACCGGTCGGCATCCTCGCCGCCGCTGCCGCACGTGCGGCAGGCGCAGGACGGGTGATCGTCGTGGGCACGCGGGCGAACCGGCTGGAGCTCGCGAGACGGTTCGGCGCTGACGCGGTGGTGAACTCCCGCGAGACCGACGCGGTGGATGCGGTCCACGCCGAGCTCGGCGGACGGCTGGCAGACGTGGTGATCGAGATCGCCGGCGCGACGGCCGCGCAGCAGCAGGCCGTGCGGCTGGTGCGGCGCGGAGGACGCGTCGTGCTCGCCGGGGCGTGCGGAGCGAACGCTCCCGTGACCTTCCTCGCCGACGAGGACCTGCTGACGCGCGAGATCGACCTGCTGCCCTCGTTCCTGTCTGCCGGCGGTTTCGAGCCGGCGATCCGGATGCTCGAACGCGCGGACTTCGACTACGCGTCGCTGGTCACCCACCGGTTCGGCCTCGATGAGGTGCGGGACGCATACGACGTGATCGAGAACCGGGACGGCGGCGTGCTGAAAGCCGTGATCGACCCGAGCGTCGGGGTGTCGGCGCGATGAGCGGGGACAGCGGGAGCACTGAACGATTCGCCGGACGCATCGCGGCCGTCAGCGGCACCACCAGCGGGATCGGCCGCGGCATCGCCTCCCGGCTCGCCGCAGAGGGAGCGACCGTCTTCGGGCTCGACCTGGAGCCGGGCGGTATCGGCGAGCACGTGTACTGCGACGTCTCCGACGCCGCAGGCGTGGCGCACGCGGCGGCCGACCTGCTCGCACTCACCGGCGGCCGCATCGACCACCTCGTCGCCAACGCGGGCATCCGCGGATCGGACACGGCGGCCGAGGAGCTGCCGATCGCAGACTTCGACGCCGTGCTCGCCGTGAACCTCCGCGGGGTGTTCCTGACGCTGCAGGCGTTCGCGCCGACCATGCTCGCCGCTGGACGGGGCAGCATGGTGGCCGTCGCATCCATGTCGGGCAACCGGGTGGTGAACGTGCCGCAGCGCACGGTGCACTACAACACGGCCAAGGCAGGGGTGACCGCGATGGTGCGCACGCTCGCCGTGGAGTGGGGCGGCAGAGGGGTGCGGGTCAACACGGTCTCCCCCGGCTACGTGTCCACCCCGTTCCTCGACGGCGACACCGCCATGCACGCGCAGTGGCTGCCGAACACCGTCCCCGGCCGTTTCGCGACGATCGACGAGATCGCCGCAGGCACCCTCTACCTCCTCTCCGACGACGCCGGATACTGCTACGGCACCGACCTGCTGATCGACGGCGGATACTCCCTGCGCTGAGACGCGCGGACAACGAAAGGAACACGATGACGGACACCGAGCACGACCCTGCGACCGACGAATGGCGCACATACGACGAGTTCGCCGCGGGGATCGACACCTACCGGCTGCCGAACACCGACCTCTCCGGCACGGAGCTCGCACTCACCCTCGACGACGGCTCGACGCTGACACTGGCGTTCGAGACGGATGCCGTGGTGTGGACCTCCTCCGCTGCCGGCGGCGGCCGTGACCCGTACGACGCCGTCTCCGCCCGCGACGACGTGATCTTCGTCAACCTGCCGCTGACGAGCGTGGAGCGGGCGGCGATCACGGTCGTCTACTCGACCACGACGCACCGAGCGCTCGTCGCACACTCGGTGATCGGCGAGGAGGAGGTTGAGGGTACGCCCCGCGTGCGTCAGACGTTCCACGCCGCCGTCACCGACGCCGGCGAGCCCACCGGAGAGGTCCCACGGCCGTCCCGCGACCTCATCGGCAAGCGCAACATCTACCGCTACAGCCCGCACCACCTCTACGAGCACGTCTACGTGTCGTCGCAGCGCTATGCCTGGCAGTGCCTGGAGGGCGTGCAGCGCGGACACGGCGACATGGACCTGTCCACCGTGTGGAAGTTCGCCGACGGGCTCTACCTGTTCTGCTTCAGGGAATTCCGGATCGCGGTGGCGAGCGTCTGGCTGCACGACCTCGGCTACGACCTGCGCACCACGGGGATCTTCCTCGGACTGAACGGCGCAGGCGAGTCGGAGCACTCGCGCGCCGGAGGCCACATCTACCCGCTCGGCTCCGTGTCGTACCCCGACGCGCAGCCGGTCTGAACGCATCCGGAACCAGCAGCATCCACAGCCAAGCGCATCCACCGATCGGAGCACGACCATGACCAGCAACCACGACATCATCAAAGCCCACTACGACGCCAGCGACCGCGGAGACATCGACGGGATGCTCGCCCCGCTCGCCGCAGACGCCCGCTGGACCGAGATGGCCGGGTTCCCGTACGCAGGCACATACGTCGGCCCTGACGAGGTGCGCGCAGGCGTCTTCGAGCGCATCGGGGCGGAGTGGGACCGATACACGGCCGAGATCACCGAGCTGATCGACGGCGGAGACACCATCGTCGGCCTCGGCACGTACAGCGGAACGTACACGGCGACCGGCCGGTGGTTCGAGGCCAGAGTCGCCCACGTCTGGCGGCTCTCCGGCGGCGAGGTCGTCGCGTTCGAGCAGTTCACAGACACCGCGCGCGTCCGGGATGCGCTCGCGTAGGCACCAGAGCGCGCACGGGCAAGAAGGGTGCAGCCACAGGCAACTGACGGCATGGCACCCGGCCGTAGGTTTCAGAACGAGATGCCACGACGAAGTGGTCGTGGCGCAACCCGAGAGGCAGGGAAGCGCATGAGGAAACACGTGTTCTACGCCACCGCGGCGCTCGCGGCATCCGCAGCACTCGTGCTGAGCGGCTGCAGCGCAGGCGGCAGCGGAGACGGCAAGGCACCGATCGTGGTCGGATCGGTCAACACCAAGAGCGGACCGGCGACCTTCCCGGAGGCGTCGCTCGCCGCAGCGGCGGTCTTCGCCGACCAGAACGCCAAGGGCGGGATCAACGGTCACAAGATCGACTACAAGGCGCTCGACGACAAGGGCGACCCTGCCACGGCATCCGCCAATGCGCGCGAGATCGTCGGAAGCGACGAAGCCGTGGCGATGGTCGGCTCGGCGAGCCTGATCGAGTGCGAGATCAACGCGAAGTACTACGAGCAGCAGAAGGTCCTCAGCATCCCAGGAGTCGGGGTGGACACCGGCTGCTTCGACAGCCCCAACATCTCCCCGGCCAACGTCGGGCCGTTCAACGACATGACGCTCACGCTCTACTGGGGCTCGGAGGTCGCGAAGCTCGACAACATCTGCGTGCTGCTGGAGATCGCGGGAAGCACCCGCCCCGCGTACCAGAAGGCCATCGACACCTGGACGGAGATCACCGGCAAGAAGCCGCTGTACATCGACGACACCGTGCCGTACGGCGCGAGCGACTACACGCCGTACATCGTCAAGGCGAAGGACGCAGGCTGCAAGGCCCTCGCGATCAACCCGGTCGAGCCGGACGCCATCGCCCAGGTCAAGGCGGCGAACGCGCAGGGCTGGAAGGACGTGAACTGGCTCTACCTCACCAGCGTCTACAGCGACAACTTCGCCAAGGCGGTCAGTGACGCGGGAGCCGGCATCTACGTTCCTGCCGAGTTCTACCCGTTCACCGACGCATCCAGTGACATCAACAAGGACTGGCGCGACCTGATGACGAAGAACAACATCCCGCTCACGTCGTTCTCGCAGGGCGGATACCTCGCTGCCAAGTACTTCATCCAGGTGGCGGAGGGCATCAAGGGCGACATCACCCGCGAGTCGGTGACGAAGGCACTGCACGACATGCAGCCGATCACGAACCCGATGGTCGGAACGCCGTACACCTTCGGAACGGCGAAAGTGCACGACGGGAACACCGCAGGCTGGCCGATCAAGCTCGTCACAGGCAAGAACGCCTGGGAGCTGAACGGCGACGACTGGATCACGATCCCCAAGAAGTGACCACCAGCGGGGCTCGCCTTCCGTGCGGAGGCGAGCCCCGCATCCACTGTTTCTGAAAGGAGCCCGGATGCTGCAGGGCGCCCTCGCCGGCCTCGCCGCCGGTGGACTATACGCCGTGCTCGCGGTGTGTCTCACCCTGATGTCCCGCCTGGTGCGGGTCGTCAACTTCTCCCAGGCCGCGACAGGGATGTTCGGCGGCTTCGTGGCCGTCTGGCTGGTCAGCCACGCCGGCTGGCCGATCTGGCTCGGCTCGCTGGTCGGCGTGCTCATCGGCGGTGCGCTGAGTGCCCTGATCGGGCTCATCATCGCCACCTGGCTGCCGGAGGCGGACACCACGACGCGCTCGGCGGTGACCGTCGGGCCGCTGCTGCTGCTCATCTCGCTCTCCTTCATCCTGTTCGGCAACAAGCCGCAGCCGTTCAGCCCCATCCTTTCCGGGCCGGCGTTCTCGATCGGAGGGGTGGTGGTCAGCCAGGTCACGGTCGCCACGGTGGTGCTCGCGATCGCCGTCGCACTGGCCTGCCGCCTGGTGCTCACCCGCACCTCGATCGGCACCAAGCTGCGCGCACTCTCAGAGCGA
The DNA here is from genome assembly GCF_044765685.1 of Leifsonia sp. NPDC102414. Lineage (NCBI taxonomy): Bacteria > Bacillati > Actinomycetota > Actinomycetes > Micrococcales > Microbacteriaceae > Leifsonia > Leifsonia sp. NPDC102414. The sequence continues at coordinate 91,364 of NZ_JBIWKN010000001.1, read as the reverse complement.
CCCACGACGGCCGAGCTGATCGGCATCCCAGCCCGGCCGCTGAGCGTGGCGGTGTGGGCGGTGACCGGGATCATCTCGGCGCTCGTCATCATCATCGTCGCCCCATCGCAGTCCAACGACGCGACCAGCCTGTCGATGCTCATCGTCCCCGCCTCCGCCGCCGCGCTGCTCGGGGCGTTCCGGCGACTCGACCTCGCCGTGATCGGCGGCCTCGTGCTCGGCCTGCTGAGCGGGCTGGTGGCGCAGATCGACGAGGTGTCGTTCATCCGGAACTTCCTGCCGTTCCTGTTCATCATCGGATTCCTGCTGTGGACGCAGCGCAAGGAGGTGTGGGATGCGGCGCGTTAGCGGCACCCCGGCGGCACGGATCGCCCTGCCGTTCATCGTCGGAGCCATCGGCCTCGCTGCCGGATACCTGCTCAGCGTCTCGCTCTCCGGCTACTTCGTCTTCCTCGCGGTGAGCGCCGTCGTCGCCGCCATCGCGATCCTCGGACTCGGCATCGTGACGGGCAGCGCCGGGATGATCGCCCTCTGCCAGCTGACCTTCGCCGCGGTCGGCGCGTGGATCGTCTCGCTGCTCAACGTGCTGAACGCGCCGGGCGGCTTCATCGTCTGGCTGATCCTCGGCGGCCTGGCGGCCGGGGTGGTCGGCGTGCTCGTCGGCCTGCCTGCCCTGCGGTTGCGCGGGGTGAACCTCGCGGTCGTCACCCTCGGTTTCGCCGCGGCGGCCGACGTCACCCTGGTGCAGATCCAGTTCCCCGGCTCGACGGACGGCGTCTCCGTGCTCCGGCCGGACGCGTTCAGCGATGACAGGTCGTACTTCTTCTTCAGCGTGCTCGTGCTGGTGATCTGCGGGATCGGGGTGTACTTCCTGCAGAGCGGGCGGTGGGGCTCGAGCTGGAAATCGGTCGCGTTCTCCGAGCGCGGCACCGCATCCGTCGGCGCCAGCGTCCCCGGCTCCAAGCTCACCGCGTTCGCCGTCAGCGCCACCCTCGGAGGAGTGAGCGGCGGACTGATCGCCGGGCAGGTGGGGCTGCCGTTCGCGAGCAGCTTCACGCCCATCCAGTCGTTGGCGCTCTACGTGCTGGCGATCATGTCCGGCGCGTACCTCATCGACATGGCGATCTTCGGCGGCATCGTTTGGATCGCGGTGCCTGAGCTGCTGAAGCGGTGGGGCATCCCGCAGGACTGGGGATTCGTGATCTTCGGTGTGCTCGGCGTCCAGGCGCTGACCAGCGGGTCGAACCTGGGCCAGAGCATCCGGAACGCCTGGTGGAAGCGTCAGGCCGCGAAGCGTCCGGTGGAGCTGGCCGCTCCGCTCGCCGAGGAGCCAGGAAGGGATGCGGTGACCGCCGCTCCCCCGGCGACGGCTCCCGCGCCAGCAGACCCTTCCGCCGCTCCCGTGCTCGTCGTCACCGATCTCGGCGTCGCGTTCGGGCAGGTCAAGGCGCTGAACGGCGTGAGCCTCGCGGTGCCGCCGAACACGATCATGGGACTCATCGGGCCGAACGGAGCGGGCAAGTCGACGTTCGTCGACGCGGTGACCGGATTCCTGCCGCAGCACACCGGCTCCGTCTCGCTCGACGGACGCGACCTGCGCGGCCTGTCTGCCACGGCGCGCGCCAGGCTCGGCGTGCGGCGTACCTTCCAGCAGGACAGGGTGCCGCCGACGCTCACCGTCGAGGCGTACGTCCGCTTCGTCGCCCGCAGACGGCTCACCATCGCGGAGATCGACGACGCACTCGCGTTCTTCGGCTGCCCCACCGCCCGCACCCGCCTGCAGAACGTGGATGTGGGCACCAGACGCCTCGTGGAGGTGGCGGCCAACGTGCTCGCCCGGCCGCGCATCCTGATCCTGGACGAGCCGGCCGCGGGGCTCTCGCACGAGGAGCACCTGGAACTCGGCGCTCGGCTGCTGCAGGCGCCGGCCAGGTTCGGCATGTCCATCGTGCTGATCGAGCACGACCTCGACCTCGTACGCTCCGTCTGCTCGACCATCACGGTGCTCGACTTCGGCGAAGTGCTCGCCAGCGGGCCGCAGGCGGAGGTGCTCGCCGACCCCGCTGTCATGAAGGCGTACATGGGTGAAACGGAGATGCTGTGAACGCGCTCGTCCTGGAATCGGTCACGGTCAGCCGGGGCGCCGGTCCCGTCATCAGCGAGGTCAGCCTCGCCGTGGAGCCGGGGCGGATCACCGCGCTCGTCGGCCCGAACGGCGCCGGGAAGACCAGTCTGCTCGAGTCGATCTCCGGGATCGTCGCGCCGAGCGGAGGGACGATCAGCGTCGACGGCGAGTCGATCGCCAAGCTGTCGAGGGTGCAGCGCGCACGGCGCGGCATCGTGCACATCGAGCAGGGGCGCGCGATCTTCCCGTCGCTGACGGTGCAGGAGAACATCCGGCTCACCGCAGGCACGCAGGAGGGCGTCGACGAGGCGCTCGCCCAGTTCCCAGAGCTGGAGAAGCGGCGGACGAGCGCATCAGGGCTCCTTTCGGGCGGCGAGCAGCAGATGGTGGTGCTGGCGCGTGCGTTCGCATCCAAGCCGCGGTTCCTGCTGATCGACGAGATGTCGCTCGGGCTCGCCCCCGTGGTGTTCATGCGGCTGCTTCCGATGATCAAGCAGTTCAGCGAATCCGGGGTCGGCGTGCTGCTGGTGGAGCAGTTCACGCACCTCGCCCTCGGCGTCGCCACCGACGCGCTCGTCGTCGCGGGTGGCCGCGTCACGTACGCGGGCACCGCGGCTGCCCTGCAGTCCTCCCCCGAGGTCCTGCACCGCGCATACCTCGGCGCTCCCTGACCTGTCCTCGCGGGCGGGCGGGTCAGGCGTCGAGCGGGATGGTGGGGACGTCGACGATGTGGGCTCCGCCGTCCGCGACGATGGTCGCGCCCGTCACGTACGAGGACTCTGCTGAGCCGAGGAAGCGGATCACCGAGGCGATCTCGTCCGGCTGGGCGGGACGAGCCAGCGGAACGGCAGCCGTCACGATGCGGTAGCCGTCCTCGCGACTCGCCAGCCCGGCAGCGCGAGCGAAATCGTCCATCTCCTCGTCGGCCATCGGCGTCTGCACCCAGCCGGGGCAGACCGCGTTGACCCGCACGCCGTAGCGGCCGTAGTCGCGGGCGAGCGAGCGCGTGAGCCCGATCAGCGCGTGCTTGCCGACCGTGTAGCCGGCGACGCCTGGACCGGCGAACAGCCCGGCGAGCGACGACACGATCACGATCTGCCCGTGCGACTCGACGAGCTGCGGCAGAGCAGCCCTGGCGAGCACGAACGCTGTGGTGACGTTGGTGCGGAACGAAAGCTCCCACGCGGCGTCGTCGGTCTCGTCGACCGTCCCCACCCCGTGGCCGCCGGCGTTCGCCACCACCACGTCGATGCGGCCGAGCTCTGTCACGACCCTGCGCACCACCGCTTCCGCGTCCTCGCGCACGCTCGCGTCGGCGACGACGGCGACACCGCCGGTCTCGGCGGCCACGGCGTCGAGCGGTCCCTGTCGCCGTCCGACCAGCACGACGTGCGCGCCCTCCGCTGCGTAGCGACGGGCGGTCGCGGCGCCGATGCCGGTCCCTCCCCCTGTGATGACGACGACCTTGCCGTCGACGGATGCTCGGCTCAGTGGCACGGCTGCCTGCTCTCTGTTGGTGGTCGGCCCCGCGCGCATCACGCGGGGAAGGACGAACGCGCCAGATACCCGAAGTCGGAGACGAGCGCGTGCCCGTTCACCGGCCGGGAGACCGGCGACGCGAGGTAGAGCACGTGCCTGGCGACCTCGGCTGGGCTCTGCACGGGAAACTCCGCGTCCGCGAACCCGCCAGGCTGCACGCCGAGATCGGCACGCGCCATCGGGGTGTCGACGATCGACGGGCACACGGCGTTGACCCGCACGCCGTCCGCGGCGAGGTCTACGGACAGCGCCCGCATGAGCTGCAGCACCGCCCCCTTGGATGCGTTGTACGGCACCATCCCCGGCGCGGCGACGAAACTCGAATCGGACGCGAGCAGCACGATGGACGGCGCCTCGGCCGACCGCAGGTGCGGCAGCGCGTGCTTGACGATCAGGAACGGCCCTGTGACGTTGACGGCGAGCACCGCGTTCCAGTCCGCCAGCGCGATCTCGTCGAAGGGGGAACCGAACGGACCGGAGATGCCCGCGCACGCGATCACCGCATCCACTGTGCCCAGTGCGGTGGACGCAGCCGTGACAGCGGAGGAGACGGACGCCTCGTCGGTGACGTCGACCTGGATCGCGACCGCCGCAGCACCGGATGCGCGCAGCTCGGCCTCCGCGGACGCCAGCCCCCGCGCATCCCTGTCGAGCAGCGCGACGCGGGCGCCCTCCGCGGCGAACGCGAGCGCGCACGCCCGGCCGATGCCGCTGGCCGCGCCCGTCACGAGCACGCCGCGGCCGTCGAGCTGGAGCTCCATTCGCTGTGCCGGGTCCTCGTCGCTCAGTCTTCCTGGCCCAGCTCGGGGGCTCCTGCTTCCTCCGTGCCGTGGCCGATCTGCGCATACACGCGGGGGTTGCGCTTCTTGAGGACGACGCCCCAGACGATGCCGAGGATGCCGGGCACGATCACGATGGCGGGCAGGATGAAGGTGGTCGCCGTCGGAGGGGCCGTCGGGTCGCTGGTGAGCAGCACATTGAAGTTCACCAGGATCAGCACGAACACCACCAGCAGGGCGACTCCGGAGACGATCGGGGCGACGAGCCGCTGCCAGACGCCGACGCCGCGGCCGTCGCGCAGGAAGAAGCCGATCACAGCGACGGAGACGATCGCCATCAGCAGCACCAGCCCCATCGCGCCGCTGTTGGTCAGCCAGGAGAACAGGGTCAGCACGGGGAACAGCGCGGGCGGTGCGCCCTCGGGAGGCACCCAGCCGACGCTCGCGATGGCGAACACGGCGATCACGACGACGGCGAGCACCGTCTGGGTCACCGAGCCTGCCCACGGCGCCCCGCTGCGCGCCCGAACCCTGGACAGCCAGCCGGGCAGCACGCCCTCGCGGCCCAGCGAGAAGAAGTAGCGGGCGACGGCGTTGTGGAAGCTGACGAGAGAGGCGAACAGGCTGGTCACGAAGAGGAGCTGGGCGATGTCGCTGACGACCACGCCGACGTTCGTGGACAGGAAGGTGAAGATGAGGTCCGGGCCCTGCTTGGTGGCGTCGGCGATGACCGTGCTCGGGCCGGAGCCAACCGTCATCGCCCACGACGACAGCGCGTAGAACAGAGCGATGATGCCGACAGCGGTATACGTCGCCCTGGCGATCGTGCGCTTCGGGTCTTTGGACTCCTCGCCGTAGATCGCGGCGGATTCGAAGCCCATGAAGGCGGCGATGCCGAACGCGAACACGGCGCCGATGCCGGTGACGAACAGGCTCGACGGGCTGAGCGCTTCGCCGCTCACACCCTCGGGCGCGACGATGAAGGCGGCGACGTCGTAGACGATGACTACGACGAACTCGAGGGCGACCAGCACGCCGAGCACCTTCGCCGAGAGGTCGACGCGGTTCACGCCAAGCACGGCGATCAACGCGATGCAGACGATGATCGGCACCCACCACGGCACATCCCAGCCGAACTTCGCGTTCAGCAGGGACGAGACCTGGAAGCCGAACAGTCCGTAGACGCCGATCTGCATCGCGTTGTATGACACCAAGGCCACGATCGAGACGCCCACGCCCGCCGGGCGGGAGATGCCGCGCGCGACGTAGGAGTAGAACGCTCCCGCATTGGTGACGAACCGGCTCATCGCCGCGTAGCCGACAGCGAAGATCGCGAGCGTCACACCGAGGATCAGGAACGAGAGCGGCACGCCGGTCACCCCTGTGACGGCGAACGTGGTGGTGACGCCGCCGGCGAGCACGGTGAGCGGGGCGGACGCCGCGATGATCATGAACGTGACGGCGGGGACTCCGAGGCGCCTCGGACGCGTGGTCGGTGTCACGGCGACGACGTCGTCTGCCTGTTCTGTGGAGGTCACGGGAGGTACTCCTCGGTCGGCGCGGCACGGGATTCGCCACGGCTACTGCGATGTTCCCGTTTCCTCCACAGGTTGGCCTTGGCTTCAACTGCACACAACTTGACTCAAAGGGAACATCGTCCAGCGCCCCATTCCGCAGGATGGAGTACGGCTTCGATACTGAACAGACCACCACGAGAAGGATGTCCATGTCCGCGCACCACCACACCAGCACCTCGACCGCACCCACCGCTGTCGCACACCCTCTGGACCCGCTGACCGCCGCCGAGCTCTCGCGCGGTCGCGACGTCCTCGATGCGGCAGGGTTGATCGGCCCAGACACGCGGTTCCCGTCCGTCCTGCCGGTCGAGCCGTCGAAGGAGGCCGTCGCCGCCTTCCAGCCAGGGGATGCGATCGAGCGGCGCATCCTGTTCGTGCTGCTCGACACCGCAACCGGGGCGTCAGCGGAGGCCGTGGTCTCCGTCACGACGTCCGAGCTGGTGAGCCACACGCCACTGGCGACGGCGGACGCGCCGTACGGCCAGCCGCAGTACCTCCTCGAGGAGTACGAGGCCGCAGAACGGATCGCGAAGGCCTCGCCGGAGTGGCAGGCGGCCATGACGCGCCGCGGGCTGGCCGATCGCATCGAGCTGGCGTTCTGCGCGCCGCTCGCGCCGGGGTTCTTCAACAGGGCGGACGAGGCAGGCAGACGCGCCATCCGGTCGCTCACGTTCCTGCGGTCGAGCCAGGAGGACTCGCCGTGGTCGCACCCCGTCGAGGGGCTCATCGTGCACATCGACCTCACGAAGGGCGAGGTCATCCGGGTCGAGGACGACGGCGATGTGCCCGTCCCCGCTCTGGACGGCAACTACGACGCCGCGACGGTCGGGCCAGCGCGCACCTCGCTCAAGCCGATCGAGATCACCCAGCCGGACGGCCCGAGCTTCCACGTCGACGGGCAGTCCGTCGAGTGGGAGAACTGGAGGTTCCGTGTTGGGTTCAACGCCCGAGAAGGGCTCGTGCTCAATCAGGTGAGCTTCCGCGACGGCGACGAGCACAGGCCGGTGCTCTCGCGCGCTTCTGTGCCGGAGATGGTGGTGCCGTACGGCGACACGACGCCGACGCGCTTCTGGATCAGCTACTTCGACGCCGGAGAGTACCTGCTCGGCAAGAACGCCAACAGTCTCACGCTCGGCTGCGACTGCCTCGGCGTGATCCACTACTTCGACGGCATCGTGGCAGACGACCACGGCAACCCGATGGCCATTCCGCAGGTCGTCTGCATGCACGAAGAGGACTACGGCGTGCTCTGGAAGCACACCGATCTGAACGGCAAGGCAGAGGTGCGACGTTCGCGCAGGCTCGTCGTCTCCTACTTCTCCACCATCGGCAACTACGACTACGGCTTCTTCTGGTACTTCTACCTCGACGGCACCATCCAGGTGGAGGCGAAGGCGACCGGGATCGTGTTCGCGGGGGCCGGCATCCCCGGCTCTGACGACCCTCACGCCACCGAGATCGCGCCAGGACTGTTCGCCCCCGTGCACCAGCACCTGTTCTGCGCCAGGCTCGACGTCGCCATCGATGGTGAGCGCAACTCGCTCTCCGAGGTGGATGTGGTCGGCATCCCGATCGGCGAGGACAACCCATACGGCAACGCGTTCACCTGGAGCACCACGCCCATCCGGAGCGAACGGGATGCGGCCCGCCTGGCGAACACGGCGTCGTCGCGGGTGTGGGAGATCACCAGCGCAGAGCGGCGCAACCTGGTCGGCAAGCCGACGGCGTACCACCTCATCCCGCAGCCGGGGGCGACGCTGATGGCGCAGCCGGAATCGACCGTCTACGGGCGGGCGACCTTCGCCACGAAGCACCTGTGGGCGACCGCGTTCGACCCTGCAGAGCGCTTCCCCGCCGGCGACTACCCCAACGCGCACGCCGGCGGCGCCGGCTTGCCGGCCTGGACCGCTGCCGACCGCTCGCTGGAAGACGCTGACATCGTGCTCTGGCACGTGTTCGGTCCCACCCATATCCCGCGCCCGGAAGACTGGCCGATGATGCCGGTCGACTACTCGGGCTTCCTGTTCAAGCCGTACGGCTTCCTCGACCGCAACCCGGCGCTCGATCTGCCGGACGGTGCTGCTGCCGCCTCCTGCTGCGGTGGCGGCGCCGCGTGCAGCTGCGAGCACTGACCGCGGACCGACCTCACTCACTTCACTCGCCACATCGAAACGGAGACATCATGAGCGCACTCACCCTGTCGGACACCTCCACCTGGCTGCCGCTCGACGGGCTCGCCCCGGGGTTCGACGCCAACAAGGCAGAGCCGAGCGGGGACCTCGCCGGACGCACCGTCACACTCGTCGACGAGCGTGGCACGCGGATCGTGCACCGGTTCGGCGCGGACAGCGTCGAGTGGGAGTACCAGCCTGGACCGGCGGATACGATCCCCGCGTCCTCCGGCACCGATCCGTACGAGGCGTTCGAGGTCGACACCGGGCTGTACTTCGCGCAGTTCCACCACCAGCATCAGCCGGACGAGGCCGTATCGCTCGTCCTCGACCTGACCAACGGACGCGCGCTGTCGGTCATCCAGGGCATCGGCGACCAGTTCCCCGGCACCACAGCCGTGCGTCAGCTGTTCGTTCCGTCCCTGATCGACGGGATCGAGACGACAGGAGCCGAGCCCGCCCCGACGACGGCCCTGATCGGCCGCCGCGTGATGTGGGTGTACAGCAGCCAGCACGCATACGAGCACGTCTACCTGAGCCCCCAGTGGTACACCTGGCAGTGCCTCGCGGGGCCGGAGAAGGGGCTGGCGGACACCGACGAGAACTCGGTCTGGCAGATCCGGCCGGGCATCTACGTGTTCACCTGGCGCGAGAAGGTCATCCCGTGCGCGTCCGTGACCATCGCCGACCACCGCAACGTGCGTTCGATCCGGTCGCACGGCGTGCTGTTCGGGCTCGACGAGTCGGGCGAGGTGCCGACGCACTTCACCTTCGGGGCGTACGGGCGGCTGCTGAGCAACACCGTGCATCCGGAGCCGTACGACCCGGCCGTCGGCGCGACGGAGGGCGCCTCGGGTGCGGGCGCCGACTCCGCGGGCGGCTCTGCCGACGCTGCGGGCGCGACGCGATGAGCAACGTCGACGGGGCGGCCGACCTTCTCGTCACGAACGCCGCCGTCTACACGGTGGACGGCGAGCGGTCGCACGCTGAAGCCTTCGCGGTGCGCGGAGGACGCATCGTCGTGGTCGGTTCGGCGGACGACGTCGCCGCGCTTCGCGGTCCGTCGACCACCGTGCTCGACCTCCACGGAGCGTTCGTGATGCCTGGCCTCGTCGACGTGCACAACCACCACTCCCACGCCGGGCGGGCCGCGCTGTTCGAGCTGACCTTCTCGAACACCGCGAGCTACGACGAGATCCTCTCCGCGGTGCGCGCGTACGCCGCGACGAAGGGTCCGGACGAGTGGATCGTCGGCAGCAGCTGGGGCACGGGACTCCTCGACCTGCTCGGGCACGCCCAGGCGCGGCGCGGGCTCGACGAAGCAGCAGGGGGACGTCCCGTGCTCCTCACCGACGACAGCCACCACAACCGCTGGGCGAGCTCGCGGGCGCTCGAACTCGCCGGGATCGACGCAGCCACTCCAGACCCGGAGCGCGGCGTCATCGTGCGCGACCCGGAGACGGGCGAGCCGAGCGGCGTGCTGCTCGAAGCGGCCGGCCTGCTCGTGGAGGACGTCGCCAGGCCTGCCGTCACGCTGACCGCCGCACAGCAGGAGCAGTCCTCTGCGCACGCCATCGGAATCGTGCACTCCTACGGGATCACGGCGTTCCAGGATGCGGCGATCTCGCTCGACCAGATGCGGGCGCTGAAGACTCTCGACGACCGGGGTGAGCTGCGCGCGTGGGTCGTGTCCTCGATGACCGTCAACGATCAGATCTTCGGATACGCCGAGCTCGGGGATGCGCTGATCGCGCACCGCGCTGAGCTCACCGGCGAGCATCACCGACCGGACTTCATCAAGATCTTCCTGGATGGAACACCGCCGGCCCACAGCGGCGCCTTCCTGGAGCCGTACCTGCCGTCCGACGCACACGGCGCACACTTCCACGGCACAACCACGATGCCTGCTGACGAGCTGCTCGGCTGGCTGCGCCGCACCGCGGCGCAGGGCATCTCCGCCAAGATCCACTGCTCGGGCGACGCCGCTGTGCGCATGGTCCTGGATGCGGTCGAGACCGTGCGCGCGGAGGGCCACACCGCCCCGCTCTACCAGATCGCGCACGGACAGTTCATCGCCGAGAGCGACCTGCCGCGATTCGCGCAGCTCGAGGTGTCCGCCGACATCTCGCCCTTCCTGTGGTTCCCCGGCGTGATCGCCGATGCGCTGAGCACCGTTCGTCCAGCGGACGAGGTCGCAGGACTGCAGCCGAACCGCGCCCTGATCGACTCCGGCGCCCTCGTCGCCGGAGGCTCCGACTGGCCGGTGAGCGAGACGCCGAACGCCTGGGAGGGCATCGAAGGGCTCGTGACGCGCGCAGACCCGTCCGGGCAGCGCGACGGTGTGCTCGGGATCGAGCAGGCCATCACGCTCGCGGAGGCGATCGAGGTGTTCACCGTGAACGGCGCGACGGCGATGGGCCTCGGAGCCGTCACGGGCTCGATAGAGCCGGGCAAGTCCGCCGACTTCGTGGTGCTCGACCGGGATCCGTTCGGGATTCCGGCCGATGAGCTGCACCTGGTCACCGTCGAGCAGACGTATTTCGGGGGTGAGCAGGTCTTCTCGCGCAACTGACAGCCGCTTCCGCCGTGTGGGAGGGCGGTTACCCTACACTTGTTGACAACGCTGCTGTTCGTGCCGACGACGCCATCGGGGCCGAGTCGCAGCGCGTTTTCGAGGGGAGCCGTATGCCCAAGGTGATCGACCACGATCAGCGCCGTTCCGACATCATCGACGTGACCTGGGCGCTGATCGTCAAAGGCGGCCTCGAGGCGGCGACGATGCGGGAGATCGCCAGCGAGGCCGGTTTCGCCAACGGCGCGCTGAAGCACTACTTCCCCGGCAAGGACGAGATCATCCAGGGCACGTACGACCGCGCCCTCGGCATGATGAGCGAGGGTGTGGCCTCTGCCGTCGGCGACGCCACCGGCCTCGCCGCCCTCCGCGCGATCGTGTACGCGTCAGCGCCGCTCACCGAGGAGGCGATCGTCGCCGGCCGCGTTCTGCTGAGTTTCTGGGAGCGGGCGATGTCGAACAACGACCTGCACCAGGCGTACCTCTCCCACCTGACCAGCTGGCGCGGTGGCCTGCTCACGTACATCGAGCAGGGCAGGGCGGACGGCGACATCGTCGCGCCCACCCCCGACGAGCAGCTGGTCGATGAGATCGTCCTCATCAACGTCGGCGCGAACGTGATGAGCCTGATCGCCCCGGAGTTGTCGACCCCGGCCCTGCTGGAGGCTCAGCTCGACGCGTTCTTCGACCGGATCACGACCGCCTGACGCCCGCGACGGAGCGAGGCGCAGGTCGTGACGCGGCGCAGCGGCGCAGAGCGCGGCGGCGCGGCGCAGGTCGCGGCGCGAGCGTGACGCGGCTAGCCGACGCGCCCCTGTACCGCGAGCGACTACCCGGCGCCCACGTATCGCCGTGCGTCAGCGGAACGCGCGAACTCCGCGTGCATCGCGGTCTGCGCGAGCGCAGACAGGAGGGTGAAGCCGCCGAGGCCCTCCCAGCCGCCCGTCCAGGTCAGGGATCGCGCGATCTGCCACACACTGGGCTCGTCGCCCTTCGCCAGCCGTGCCACCACTTCTCGCGTCCGTCGCAGGTGGTGCCGCGACAGCTCGTCGCAGCGCTCCCCCAGCACGCCGAACACCCGTTCGTGGCCGGGAGCCACCGTGCGCTCGCCGAGAGCAGCGACACGTTCGAGCGATTCGAGGTAGGCGGCGATCGGGTTCCTGGTGAACCCGGCGCCGAGCCCGATGCCAGGGTTGACCGTGGGCAGCACGTGGTCGCCGGTGAAGAGCATCCCGTTGTCGGCGTCGTCCAGGCACAGATGGCCGGCCGTGTGCCCCGGTGTCCACAGCACCCGGATGCTGCGTCCGGGGACCGGGAGCAGCTCGCCGTCTGCGACGCCGACGATCCGCTCGGCGGCTCCGTCCGGCACCGCGGCCGACACCGCGGGTCTGGCCATCGCCGCGAACAGCTCCTGCCGCCGTTCGTCTGGGACCCCCCAGCCGTCGAGCCGCGCGGCAGGGTCAGGCGCGGTGGGCCAGCCCCCGTCCCCGTCCCCGTCCCCGTTCCCGGCCCCGACCCCGACCCCGAGCAGCGCATCCCGTTCCCGTTCGTGCAGCAGGATGGGCGCTCCGGCGGCAGCGCTCAGGTCGAACGCGAGGCCGAGGTGGTCGGGGTGCAGGTGTGTCACGACGATCGAGGCGACCGTCCGCATCCCGTGGCCGATGCCCTGCAGGGCTTCGGTGAGCCAGGCGAGATTGCCAGCGCCTGCAGAGCCAGGGTCGACCACGTGGATGCGCCCGCTCGCGTCCTCGACCAGGTAGCACAGGCTGTACGGGAGACCGCCAGGCGCCATCGGCACGCGAACCGCGTGCACGCCAGCACCCACCTCCTGCGCCAGCGTCTCCGTCACCCCGTCAGGCTACCGGCCGCGCGGGGTCAGGCGGCGTCGGCGACCAGGATGCGCGGGCTGCCGGGGAGGGCGATCGTGCCGCGCGGTGTCCAGCCCGCTGCCGCGAGCCACTCGCGCACCACGGACTCCTGGTAGACGACCGTTCCGTCGATGTTGTAGTACTCGCCAGCGTGCAGGGCGTCGATCTTGCGCTGCTCCTGGTCGTCGTCGAGGAAGAAGTCGAGCACCACCAGGGTCGCCCCGGGCGCGGCTGCGGCCCGGGCGTGCTGCAGAATCGCGCGGTTCTCCGCGTCGCTGAAGCGGTGGATCACGTGATTGACGAGCACGAGGTCGTGTTCCCCTCCCGGCTCCGCCGTCGCCGTCTCCGCGCCCTCGACCACAGAGCGGTCGGCGAGCCCGGCCGCATCCACGGCCGCCTGCACGGACGGCACCGACTGCTGGTCGAACACGAAACGCATGCGCAGGTCGGGGTTCGCGCGCATCGCCTGAGCGGCGAACGCCGGGCTGAGACCGCCGAGGTCGAGCGCGTTGCGGTATGGCGCGAAGTCGAAGTGGCGCACGAGCATCGCCGCGTGCAGCTCGTTGTATGTCATGACGCCGTCGAGGAACGCTCCCCAGCCTGCGTCGTCGAGGTCGAGGACGCCTGCGTCGTTGGTGTCGACGGTCGAGTCGTAGCCGAGCCACTGCGGGTAGCTGGTCGCGTTGAGGAAGGCGAGGAACGGGGCGAGGTCGATGTCCGCGCGATCGCCGGTGAGGTAGGCGGCTGCATCCTGGGTGAGCTCGTAGCGCCCATCCGTCCTGGTGAGGAGGCCCTGGGCCGTCATGCTGTCAGCGAGCACGCGGATCTGCTGCTCGGAGACCGTGGTCGCCGCTGCGAGACCCGCCACGTCGAGGGGGCCGTCCGCGAGGGCGGTGAACAGACCGACGCGACTGGCGGCGAAGAGCTGCTTCGCGCCCATGAAACCGATGGCGATGTCCACGATCGCTTCTGGCGTTGCTGCACGGGTTGAGGTCACTTGTCACGCTCTTTCTGTCGTGGCGCCGCCGCTGGCCTTCCATTTCGATGACCTCCGGACGGCGATGTCTGAGTGGAGATGACCTGACTCTACAGACGTTGACGTTTATTTTCTACTAACATAGAAAAACAGGTAGTCGTCGAAGGAGACCAACATGCCCACCCCTCCCCTCAGCATCCAGACCATCGTCGCGCCAGGCGCCTCCCTGCCCCCTGTGGTGCTCCTGCACGGCTTCGCATCGAGCGGACACGAGGACTTCGCGGCGACCGGCTGGCCCCAGGCGCTCGCCGACGCCGGCCGCACCAGCCACGTCGTCGATCTCCCCGGCCACGGCGCCTCCCCGGCGGTCGCCGCCGAATCCGCCACCACGACGGCGGTGGTCGGCACCATCGTCGCCGCCATCGATGCGCTCGGCGTCGACCAGGTGGATGTGGTCGCGTACTCGCTCGGCGCGCGCCTCGCCTGGGAGCTGCCCTCCGCATCCGGGGACCGGGTGCGCCGCATGGTGCTGGGTGGCCTGAGCCCGCTCGAGCCGTTCGCGGCAGTGGATGTGGATGCGCTCCTCCTGGCGACAGGGGCGGAGGCGGAGGCGGGCGCGACCATCGACCCGCTGACCGGGATGATGGCGGGCATGGTGTCCGCGCCTGGCAGGGACACCGCGTCCCTCGTTGCACTCATCGCCGGACTCGGCTCTGAACCGTTCTCACCCCAGGACGGCGCGCCAGACGTGCCGACCCTGTTCGTCGCCGGTTCGGAGGATCCCATGTCGGGCGGCATCGAGCAGCTCGTCGCCGCCGTGCCGGGGGCGAGCATCGTGCGTGTGCCCGGCGACCACAGAGGCGCGCTGGACAGCGCCGAGTTCAGGGAGGCGGCGGTGGCGTACCTGGCGGAGTGACACATCCGCCGGGCCCCAACGCCTGCCTCGACGCCCGGCGATCCGCCTCGCGCTACCCCACCAGCATCAGAGGCACCAGACGCATCAGATGCTCCACGTGCCGTCCGCGTTCACCTCGCGGTCGAGCCACAGTTCCTCTGTCGCCGCACGAAGCGCATCCACCCCCACCCGGTCGAGCATGGCCAGGGCGCCGAGGTTGTCTTCCAGCTGGTCGGCGCGGCTGACACCGAAGAGGACATTGGCCGTCGCGGGGTGCGCGAGCACGAACGCGAGACCGAGTTGTGTCGGGGTCGCGCCGAAGCCGTCCGCGATCTGCAGCACGCGCGGGTACGCAGCCACGATCCGCTCCCGGATGCCGCCGACGTCCGCGCCGATCTTGCGGGACGGCGCGAGCTTTCCGGCGAGGATACCGCCCTCGAACACGTCCGACGCCTGCAGAGCGAGCGCGCCGGAGCGGAACAGATCGCCGTAGTACGAGCCCTCCGCCATCGTGCGGCGGACCAGCCCGTACTTGAGCTGCGCGAAGGACGGAGGGGTCAGTCCGCTCTCGTGCGCGAACGCGATGGCGAGTCGCACATCGTCGATCGCCCAGTTGTTGACGCCCCAGGCGTCGAAGCGCCCTGCCGCGATCTCGGCGGCGACATCGGTGACGATGGAGCGGACATCCACCTCGCCGAAGTAGTCGCCGACGACGACCAGGTCGGCCTTGTCGACGCCGATGCGGTCGAGCGAGGTCCGCATCTGGTCGGCGAACGTCGTCTGCGGATACTCCCACAGCCAGAGCTTGCCGCAGAGGAGGTACTCGTCGCGGCCGAGACCGGATGCACGCACAGCCTCGCCGAAGATCAGGTCGGTCTTCGCGTTCTCCGCGTGCGGGCCCATGTTGTAGTGCGCGACGTCGAAGAACGCTGCCCCGACCTCGTGCGCGCGCCGGATGAGCGAGACCGCGTCGTCGAACTCCATCCTGTCCCAGGTGTTCCACGACCCGAGCGCGAAGACGGGCACTTCGGGGCCGCCCGGGCCGAGTGCGCGGGTGGGGACGGTTCCGGTGAATGACACGACTGGCCTCCTGAAGCAGCTTCGCTTTTTTCTACGTTTGTATAATATAACTGCATTCGGCGTCATGACGTGGTGGCGCGATGCCTGAGAAGGAGAGATCCGTGACCGAAACCCGCACTGTGCTCATCACCGGTGGAGGCGGCGGCATCGGCCGCGGCATCGCCGAGGCGTTCATCGAGAACGGCGACCGTGTCGTCCTCGCCGATGTCGACGCCGACACCGTCGCCCGCGTCGCGAGCGAGATCGGCGCATCCGCCATCGCCGTCGACATCACAGACGAGGCCGCCGTCGCCGCGGCGGTCGAGGAGATCGCCGCCGACCACGGCCCGATCGACGTGCTCGTCAACAACGCGGGCATCCTGTCGGTGCACGGACGCCTCACCGACCTCAGCGTCGCCGCATACGACGCGATCGTGCGCGTCAACATCCTCGGCACGTTCGCCGTGACGCAGGCGGTCGCCCGCCAGATGACCGCGGCGGGGACCCGCGGCGCGATCGTCAACATCTCCTCCATCGGAGGACGCCAGCCGACGCCGGGGATGGGCGCGTACGAATCCAGCAAGGCGGCGGTCGACTCGATCACCCGCTGGGCGGCCATCGAACTCGCGCCGGCCGGCATCCGCGTCAACGCCGTCGCGCCAGGGCCGGTACTCACCCCGATGCTGCAGCTCGGGATGCCGGAAGGGTCGCCGGAGCGCGCGGCCTGGGCGGCGCGCATCCCGCTCGGAAAGCTCGCGGACGTGGACGACATCGCCCCGGCCGTCCTCTTCCTGGCCGGTCAGGGAGCGGCGCACATTACCGGGACGAGCCTGGCGGTCGACGGCGGCCAGCTGCTGGTCTGACGGCGCGCGGTCCGTCCGAAGGAGATCGCGAGCGACACGCCGCACCATCCTCCGTCCGGAAGGAGCTTCGCGACGGTTCGCGCGGAATCTCCGTCTGGACGGAGCTTCGCGACGGTTCGCGCGGATTCGCCTTCCGGACGGAGGCCGGCAGCGCAGCGCAGCGCAGCGCGTCAGCGCGAGTACGTGGGCAGGCGCTCGTAGACGAGCTCGCCGTCGACGACCGTCAGGTCCACGCCGACGGCCGGCAGCTCCGCGGCCGGGACGTGCAGCGGGTCGGTCTCGAGCACGCAGAAGTCGGCGACCTTGCGGGGCTCGAGCGTGCCCTTCCACGGGTCGGCGCCGTCCTGACGCGCCGGGGCGACCGTGTAGCCGCGGAGCATGGCGCGCATCCGGTCGACCTCAGCCTCGTGGCCGCTGGCAGGTGCGCCGAGCCAGGCGGCGGCGTCGGCGATGCCCTGACGCCAGTCCGGGGCGAGGATGGGGGCGTCGGAGCTGAGCGACACCGACACGCCCGCCCGGGTCGCCGCCGCGATCGGCCACGCGGATACGGCGACCTCGTCGCCCAGGACCGCCGCCAGCCAGGACGCGGTCGCGACCGCGATCCCCGGCTGCACATTCAGGCCCATCCCGAGCGCGGCCATCCTGGAGAGGGCGCCAGGGGTCACCAGGTCGCCGTGGATGATGTAGTGCCGCAGCTCCATCCTGCTGTCGCGCATGGCGTCCTCGACCGCGGAGACGGCCGTGTCGATGGTGCGGTCGCCCGTGGCGTGGATGCCCACCTGGTAGCCGAGGCGATTGGCTTCGAGGATCATCCTGCGGAGGTTGTCCGCTCGCTCGTCAGCGTCGAGACCGGCCACCAGGAGACCACCGGACGTACCATCGGGGTAGCGGTGCCTGGTCCACGCCTGGTGCATCGGCGGGATGCCGTCGCCGAACAGTTTGACGCCGGCGACCCGCAGCCAGGCCGGCCTGGTGGTCTCGCGCTCCAGGGAACGCAGACCCGCTGTCACCTCGTGGAGGGTGCTCGGGCCGTCGAGCACTCCGAACAGCGCGAGCACGTTGACCCGCGCGGTGAGGAGGCGCTCCGCTTCGAGCTCGACGTATGCATCGAACACGTCCTGGGCGAAACAGCCCGTCGCTCCCGCGTCCTCGCCGGGGCCGATGCCCGGCTCGGTGTAGCTGGTGATGCCGAGCGAGGCGATCAGCTCTCCCGCGCGGAGGATCGCCGCCCGGCGCTCGGCGCGCGTGGTGACGAGAGGCGCGGAGCGGGAGGTGTCGTGCGGGTCGGAATCCGCGGACTCCGGGGCAGCAGGAGCGGAATCGCCACCCGCATCCCCCGCCGAGCCGGAAACCGCCGCCCCCGCCGCCGCCCCGAACACCGTCTCCGGCCACATCGCGCCCAGCCACGTCGCGTGCAGGTGGGAGTCGTTGATGCCAGGGATCACCGCGCGCCCGTCGAGCTCGATCACACGGGTGCGGCGGCCGATGGATGCGGTCACTTCCGCATCGCTTCCGACGCGCAGCACCCGGCCGTGGCGGATGGCGATGGCCGTGCCCGTTGTGTCGTCCTCGTCGAGGGTGTGCACGGTCCCGCCGCGCAGAACGAGGTCTGCGCTGGGGTCTGGGGTGTCGCGTCGCTGCACTTCTCCTCCTCGAGAGGCTCGCTATTTTGGTCAACGTATGTAGAATAACCCACATCGACGACCGGATGCGCAGTGAGGCCACCGGATTCCGTCGAACGGAACGGAGACTTCGATGGCGAATCCAGGCACCACCACCGCACCAACGACCGACGCACCAACGACCGACGCGTCGGCGACCGACGCGTCGGCGACCGACGCGCCCGCTCTCCCGCGCAGCACCCGCGCCGCCGTCCTCACGGCGCACGGCGAACCGCTCACCATGCAGGACGTGCCCCTGCCAGACACGCTCGAACCTGGCGCGGCGCTCGTGCGCATCCACTGTGCGACGCTGTGCGGCACCGACATCGAGATCTGGTCAGGGAAGATGACCTTCCCCGGCATGCTGCCGATGATCCTCGGGCACGAGATGGTGGGCGAGATCGTCGCGGTCGGCACCGGCACCAGGGATGCGCTCGGTCGCGCGCTCAGCGTCGGCGACCGCATCGGCTGGTCTGAGTCCACCTGCGGCGAGTGCTTCGGCTGCACCGTCCTGCGCGAGCCTGTCGCCTGCTCGAAGCGCGGCTACGGCTTCCTGCAACGGTCCGACGTGCCCCCGTTCGCGACCGCCGGTCTCGCCGACTACGCCTATGTGACGCCCGGCGCAGCCAAACTGCTGATCCCGGACGAGGTGGAGGACACCTGGGCGTCGATGGCGGGATGCGCCGCCAAGACCGTGCTGCGCGCCTTCCATCGGGCGGGCGGCGTTCGTCCAGGGTCGCGGGTCGTCGTTCAGGGCTCCGGCGCGCTCGGCATCTTCGCGACGGCGGTCGCGCACCTCTCCGGCGCAGGCACTGTCGTCACGGTCGGCGCACCGGCCGACCGGCTCGCCGTGGCGCAGCGCTTCGGAGCCGACCACGTCGTCGACATCGCAGGTGGCTCGGAGGCGACCGTGCAGCGTGTGCTCGACCTGACGGACGGCCAGGGCGCGGACCTCGTGCTCGACCTCGCCGGCGCGCAGAGCGTCGGACCGGAAGCGGTCGCGATGGCCGCGCAGCGCGGCACCTTCGTGGTGGTCGGCAGCACAGGACCGACGGGCGAACCCGTGTCGCTCAGCACGATCATGGGCAAGGAGCTGACCGTCGTCGGCTCGCTCAACGGCGACATCTCCGACTACTACCGGGCCATCGAGTTCTTCCGCAGCTTCGGCGACAGGCTGCCGTGGGACGAGCTGTTCAGCGCGCCGGTCGGGCTGGCTGAGGCGTCGCAGAAGGTCGCGACGATGGCCGCGCTCGGCGAGATAAAAGCGGTCATCGACCCGCGCATCGGCTGAGCACATGGGTGCCAGAACCCGCGCACGCGCGACCCCGTGGATGCGCGCACCAGCATCGAACCCCACCAAGGAGACACCGTGACCATCAGCGACACCAGCACCGCCCCCATCCCCCGCCGCCCGATCGGCGCATCGGGCATCGACGCCTCCGTCCTGTCTCTGGGCTCCTGGCACACCTACGACAGGATGGACTTCGCCGACGCGGTCGACATGGTGTCGTTCGCCGTCGAGAGCGGTGTGAACCTGTTCGACGTCGGCGTGTACGGGTTCCGCGGGATGCAGCCTCCGGTGTTCACCGACGTGCTGTTCTCCGCGATCGTGCGGGCGGCGCGCATCCCGCGGGAGGACTACCTGCTGTCGGAGAAGCTGTGGCTGGAGGGGTTCGGCGACGGCGGCTTCCGCCCGCAGCTCGAGCACGCGCTGCTCAGGGTGGGCAGCGAGCACGCCGACCTGGTGATCCTCGGCGACCTGCGCCGCGACGACCTGGAACTGCGCGACATCGTCCTCGATCTGGCGGCACTCGCCGACGCCGGGCTGATCCGGGCGTGGGGCGTCAACAACTGGTCGGCGGCGAACATCCAGTCGCTCAGCGACATCGCAGCGGCGGAAGGGGTCGCCGGCCCGCAGATCGCGCAGCTCAAGTACAGCGTCGCGCGCCGCTCCATCCCGGACGGCGAGCCGTTCGCCCGGCTGTTCGCCAACGGGCTGACCATGCAGGCGTCCGATGTGATGGAGGGCGGCATCCTGGCGGGCAACGTCACGCCACGCCGTGAGGTCGGCCGCGATCCCGGCGCGATCAGGGAGCGCATCGTCGCCGACGTTCCCGCGTTCTCCGCCGTCGCCGACGAGCTCGGCACGACGCCGGCGCAGCTCGCCGTCGCGTTCACCCTCACCCACCCGGCCACCACGACAACGCTGTTCGGCGCGAGCAGGCTCGAACAGGTGCAGCAGAACCTGGATGCGGTCGCCCTGGTCGAGCGCGTCGGCGCCGCCCAGCTGCGCGCCAGAGTCGCACCGTTCTGGGCGGACAAGGGCATCGTCGACCCCGAGGGCCCGTGAGCATCGCGAAGCACCCCCGGCACGTTCATCCAGCAGAGCACACACCCCAGGAGCACGCATGACCATCGCAGCAGAGTCCAGCACCGTCACCCGCGTCCCGTTCGACCCGGAGATCGCCCCCGTCCTCGACGCCATGGCGCAGAACCAGCAGCCCGCGCTCAGCAGGGAGACCCTGCACCTCTCCAGGGAGGGCGCGGACACCCTGTTCCCGAGCGCCGCCGAGGTCATCGGCGACCTTCCGATCGACGCCGTCGACCTCGTCATCCCCGGCCCGGAGGGCGCCCCCGACCTGGAGATCACCGTCCTCACCCCGCGCGGCCACGACGCGACCCGCGCAGCGCTTCCCGCGCTCTACAACATCCACGGCGGCGGCATGATCGTCGGTCACCGCAGCTGGGAGACGGCGCGGCTGGTCGAGCTGGTGGCCGAGCTGGGCGTGATCGCGGTGAACGTCGAATACCGGCTCGCTCCTGAGCATCCGTTCCCCGCCGGTGTCGAGGACTGCTACGCCGGCGTCGCCTGGCTGTCGGAGCACGCCGCCGAGCTGGGCGTCGACCAGGACAGGATCGTCGTGATGGGCGGCAGCGCCGGTGGAGGGTTCTCCGCCGCCGTCGCCCTGATGGCGCGCGACCGCAGGGGCCCAGCCATCGCAGGGCAGCTGCTGCTCTGCCCGATGATCGACAACACCAACACCACCGTGTCGAGCCACCAGTATGCGGGGATCGGCACCTGGACCCGCGAGGCCAATCTGCTCGCCTGGGAGTGCGTGCTGGGCGAAGAGCTCGCGTACAGCACGGAGGCGCCAGCCTACGCAGCGCCGACCCGCGCCGCCGACCTGAGCGGCCTGCCGCCAGCGTTCGTCGAGGTGGGGGCGGCCGAGCCGTTCCGCGACGAAGACGTGGAATACGCCTCGCGCATCTGGGCGGTCGGCGGCGAAGCGGAGCTGCACGTCTGGTCAGGCGGATTCCACGGCTTCGACATGTATGCGCCGGGCAGCGAGCTGACCAGGGCGGCGCTCGCCTCCCGGTTCTCCTGGCTGCGCCGCATCCTCGGCCAAGGACCGCGCACCAGCACGAAACCGCGCACCAGCACGAAACCGCGCACCGCCACCTCGCCAGCACGAAAGGGACAGCAATGACGCTCGACTCCACCATCCGCCCGGTGCCGTACGACCCCGCGCTCGAACCGGGCCTCGCTGCGTTCCTCGAACTGGTGGAAGGCATCCCGCTGCGGGCTGACACCATCCTCGCCAACCGCGCGCACTTCGCCACGATCATCCCGCCGATCGAGGCGCAGGTCGCCGGGCGGGCTGTCACGGCGGAGCATCGGGTCGTCCCCGGCCCGGATGGCGCGCCAGACGTGGAGATCACCATCGTCCGGCCGCAGCGGGCGTCCGCCGAGCCGGCACAGGATGCGCCAGGCGCGCTGAGCATCCACGGAGGAGGGCAGGTGCTCGGCACGCGGTTCTTCGGCACGGGCGAGCTGATCGACCTCGCCGAGCAGTACGGCGCCGTCGGCGTCGCCGTCGAGTACCGGCTCTCTCCCGAACACCCCGGCACGGCAGCCGGGGAGGACTGCTACGCCGCCCTCCTCTGGTTCGCGGCGAACGCGGCAGAGCTGGGCGTCGACCCTGCGCGCATCATCGTGTCCGGGGCGAGCGCGGGCGGCGGCCTGTCGGCCGCCGTCGCCCTGATGGCCAGGGACAGGGGTGGTCCCGTGCTCGCCGGGCAGCTCCTCAACTGCCCGATGCTCGACGACCGCAACGAGACCGTCTCCAGCCGCCAGTACGACGGCATCGGCGCCTGGGATCGCAACAACAACGACACGGCCTGGGATGCGATCCTCGGTTCCGACCGGTTCACCGACCGGGTCTCGCCGTACTCCGCGCCCGCTCGGGCAGCCGCCCTGTCCGGCCTGCCTCCCGCATACATCGAGGTCGGCGCCGCCGAGGTGTTCCGCGACGAGTCGATCGCGTACGCGCTCCGGATCTGGGCGGAGGGCGGCCAGGCGGAGCTCCACGTCTGGTCCGGCGCGTACCACGGCTTCTCCGGCTTCTCCCCGGACGCCATCGTGTCGAGAGCGGCCCTCGACGCCAGGGACAGCTGGCTGCGCCGCACGCTGCGCCTTCCAGCGTCGCCGCCGGTCGCGTGACCACGCCGTCGCCCGCCGCGCAGCAGACGGCGGTGATTCCGGTGATGAGCGTGCGCCGCAGCATCCTGGTGCTCGGCCTGCTCGAGGCGTTCGGGCCGCTGTCGATGGACCTCTATCTGCCGCAGCTGCCGCAGCTCGCCGCTTCTCTCGGCACCAGCGACGCGCTCGCCCAGGCGACCATGTCGGTCTGCATGATCGGCCTCGGCATCGGCCAGCTCGTCGCCGGGCCGCTCAGCGACCGGTACGGTCGACGCCGGCCGCTGCTGATCGGCGTCGCCCTGTTCACGCTGTTCTCCCTCGCCTGCGTGCTCGCCCCGAACATCCAGGTGCTGCTCGTCGCCCGGCTGCTGCAGGGGCTCGCAGGGTCGGCTGGGCTGGTGATCACGATGGCGGTCGCACGCGACATGTACAGCGGCGTCGACCTCTCGCGGATGCTGTCGCTGCTCGCTGTGGTCAGCGCATCCGCTCCGATCGTCGCGCCCGTCGTCGGGGGCACCCTCGCCCTGGTGATGGGCTGGCGCGGGATCGTCCTGGTGCTGACCGGCATCGGCCTCGCCCTGTTCGTCATCGCCCTCACCGGCCTGACGGAGTCGCTGCCGCCCGGGATGCGGCACAGCGGTGGTCTGCGGACCACGGCGACCCACCTGCGCGAGCTGCTGCGCGACCGGCTGTTCGTCGTGATCGTGATCGCGGCCGCCGCCGGTGGAGCCGCGTTCTTCGCCTACCTGTCGATGTCGAGCTTCGTGCTGCAGGACCAGTACGGCCTCAGCCCGCAGCTCTTCAGCCTGTTCTTCGCCGTCAACGCGCTCGCCAATCTGCTCGGCGCGCAGCTCAGCCGCCTGCTCGTCCGGCGAATCGGACCAGCGCGGATGTACCTCACCGGCCAGCTCGCGACAGCGGCGGCCGCTCTGCTGCTGCTCTGCTCCGTGCTGCTCGGCTGGGGGCTGCCCGGCATCCTCGCCTCGCTCGCGCTGTTCCTGTTCTCGGCCGGCGTCGGCGGACCGAACGGCACAACGCTCGCCCTCGGCTCCCACTCGGCGCGCGCGGGAACAGCGGCGGCGGTGCTCGGCACCGTCACGTTCACGGTCGGGCCGATCGTCGGGCCGTTCGCCTCGCTCGGCGGGTCGACGGCGATCGCGATGGCGCTCACTGTGGCCATCGCGGCCACCATCGCAGGGGTGCTCGCCTGGGCCGTGGTGCCGCGCCTGCTCGGCGCTCCCGCCACTCCTGTCATTCCCCCGACAGAATGAACGCCGCCGCCTTCTCCCCGATCAGCACGCTCGGCGCGTTCGTGTTCCCCGTCGTCACCCGCGGCATGATCGACGCGTCGGCGACGCGCACGCCGTTCAGCCCGTGCACGCGCAGCCGCGGGCTCACCACGGCCTGCGCATCCACCCCCATCGCGCACGTCCCCACCTGGTGGTGGTACGTGACGGCGGTGGACCGCACGTAGTCGGCGAGGTCGTCGCCGTCGCCGATGTCGGGGCCAGGGTACAGCTCTGTCGCGCCCCAGGCGGCGAGCGCCGGGCGTCGGCCGATGCTGCGGCACTGCCGCACCGATGCGACCAGGGAGGCCACGTCGTCGGCGTGACCGAGTGCATCCAGATCGATCAGCAGCGGGTCGTGCGCGCCTGGGCCGGACAGGGTCACGCTGCCGCGCGCCTTCGGGGAGACGATCCCGGCCATCAGGCTGAACCCGTCCGCCGGTCCCGTCATGCCGTCCTGGTACATCGGCACGGAGAAGTGGATGGGCTGGGTGTCCGGCACGTCGAGGCCGGGGTCGGACTTCCAGAACAGGTGCGACTGGGTCACCGAGACGCCTTCCCTCGGTGCGCCGACCTCGCGCTCCGTCGTGAAGATCACCGGGGAGAGCAGGTGGTCGTGCAGGTTCTTCCCCACGCCCGGCAGGTCGACGACGGAGTCGATGCCGACGGCAGCGAGCTCGCCGGCGGGACCGATGCCGGAGCGCAGCAGGATGCGCGGAGAGTCCAGCGCGCCGGCGCACAGCACGACCTCGTCGGCGCGCAGCTCCTGCACCTCGCCGTTCCGCTCGAACTCGACGCCGACCACGCGCGGGAGTCCGTCGTCCCCGTCCTCGATCAGGAGGCGGTGCACCCAGCATCCCGTGCGCACGTCGACGCGGTCGCGCACCGGCTTGAGGTAGGCGAGGTAGGTGTTGAGCCTGCGTCCGTCTCGCACGGTGATCTGCTGCTGCGAGACGCCGTCGAGGTGATCGCCGTTGTAGTCCGGATTGCGCTCCAACCCCTCTTCGACCGCGGCGTCGACGATCGACTGCTGGATGGGGTCGAGAGGGTAGTCGTCTGTCACGTCGAGAAGCCCGTCGGCACCGCGCAGCTCGGATGCGCCACCGGAGGAGCGCTCGATCGCCCGGTAGACGGGGAGCACGTCGCTCCACGCCCAGCCGTCGTTGCCGAGCGACGCCCAGTGGTCGAAGTCGGCGGGGGCGCAGCGCACCCAGATCATCGCGTTGAGCGAGTGCGAGCCGCCGAGCACCTTGCCGCGCGGCAGGTGCAGCCTGCGGCCTGCCGCGTGCTCCTGCGGCACGGTGAAGTAGTCCCAGTCGTCCGCGCTGTGCCAGAGCTCGCCCATCCTGCTGGGGTCGTGGATGGCCGGGTTGGTGTCCTCCCCTCCCGCTTCGAGCACGGTCACGGCGACGCCGGCGTCTGCCAGGCGCCTGGCGACGACAGACCCGGCGGAGCCCGCTCCGATGACGATCACGCTGCGAGCTGCCTGCGCGACCCGCTCCCGCTCCTGCTCCCGCTCCTGCGCGACCTGGCCGTGCGCATCCACTGTCTCCACCACGGTTCCTCTCCCTCGAGTCCTCCCGAGGGTCGCACGCCACGAGCACGCGGGGGAACGGCCCCCGGCCGACCATTCGCTCACCGACAACGCTCGTGCCGCACCGGTCAAGACACCGTGCGTCCGCCGCACGGATACTGCTTGCGTGGGCGTCCAGCTGCGGCGGCCACGCGTCTCGTCCGGCTACGCAAAGGAGCACGAAAGTGGCCACCAAACTGTTCATCGACGGCGAGTGGACGGAAGCGTCCGGCGGCGCCATCGCCACCGTCGACCCCGCCACGGAGCAGGTCATCGAGGAGGTCGGCACCGCATCCCGTGCCGACGTGGATGCGGCGGTCGCCTCCGCCCGCGCCGCCCTCGGAAAGGCCGAGTGGGCAGGGCTCCTGCCGATCCAGCGTGCGGCGCTGCTGTTCCGTCTCGCCGACCTGATCGACGAGCACCACGACGAGCTCGCCGCCCTGGAGACGCGCGACCAGGGCCAGCCGCTCGGCATCTCCAAAATGGTCAGCGTCACCGGAGCAGCAGAGCACTTCCGCTACTACGCCGGCTGGGTCACCAAGATCCAGGGCACCGTCAACCCTGTGTCGTTCCCCGACACCCTGCACTACACGCGCCGCGAGCCTGTCGGCGTGAACGCGCTGGTCACGCCGTGGAACTTCCCGCTGATGATCCTCGCCTGGAAGCTCGCCCCCGCACTCGCCACCGGCAACACCGTGGTCATCAAGCCCAGCGAGGTCACCCCGCTCACGAGCATCCGGCTGGTCGAGCTCTGTGCGGAGGCCGGCATCCCGAGCGGCGTGGTCAACCTGGTGACCGGCGACGGCGCGACCGGTGCGCTGCTCAGCGAGCACATGGATGTGGACCACCTGTCGTACACCGGCTCCACCGCCGTCGGCCGCATCATCACCCGCGCGAGCGCGGACTCCAACCTCAAGCGCCTCACGCTGGAGCTGGGAGGGAAGGCGCCGTCGATCATCGCGGCGGACGCCGACATCGACGCGGCGGTCGGAGGAAACATCGCCGGCAGCATCCTGAACTCCGGGCAGGTCTGCGCCGCGTACACGCGGTTCTACGTCGACAAGAAGCGCGAGGCGGAGTTCGTCGAGAAGCTCGCCGGCGGTGTCGCAGGGCTGCGGCTCGGCAACGGTATGGAGGAGGGCGTCGACCTCGGCCCGCTCGTCTCCGCCAAGCACCTCGGCCACGTGGAGCGCCTCGTGGAGGTCGGCAGGCAGCAGGGCGCGGAGCTTGTCACCGGAGGCGTCCGCGCCGACCGCGACGGCTACTTCTTCACGCCGACCGTGTTCGCCGGCGTCACCGACGAGATGACGATCATGCACGACGAGATCTTCGGCCCAGTGCTCTCGATCACCAGCTACGAGGACGAGGACGAGCTCGACGCGATCATCGCCCGCGCCAACGACACGGAGTACGGCCTGGCCGCGACGGTCTGGACCAAGGACATCGCCACCTCGCAGCGGCTCGCCAACGGCATCCGCGCCGGTGCGGTGTTCGTGAACATGCCGTCCATCCCCGACATGGCGGCGCCGTGGGGCGGCTACAAGGCGAGCGGCTGGGGCCGCGAGATGGGCCCGTGGGCGATCGACGCGTACACCGAGACCAAGTCGGTGTGGCTGCACTACTGACGAATGCAGTGAACCGAGCGGATGCAGGAACGGCCGCGACTCCGGAGGGGGTCGCGGCCGTTTCGCTGGGTGCGCTCACTCGTAGATTCGCGCGATCTCCCGCTCGATCGGCACGATGACCTCCGGGTTCTCGTCCGCCTTGTCGCCCGGCACGTAGCGCACAGAACGCAGCGCGCCACCGAACGGGAAAGACCCGCGCTGCTCGTACACGTCCCAGTCGACAGGGCCGCCGCGATCGACGCCGACGCTGATGCCGGTGAACGGCGCCATGCCCACGAGCTGCAGGACCGGGCCGAGCGAGGCGACGCGCGCGCCGCCCGCTTCGACGCCGATCAGCCACCGGATGCCGGGCAGCGCCTCGAAGCGCAGCGTCACGTCCTGTCCGCCCAGGGCGACGAGCGGCACCGCGACCCTGTGCATCCTGCCGTACTCGTTGTATGCGAGCGTCAACGATCCGTCCGACACGCGCAGCACGTAACCGCCGCCCTGGTCGCCGTGGGCGACAAGGGTGCCCTCCCCCGACGCGAGGTCGGCGCGCACGACGACGTCGAAGCTGCGCAGCTTGGTGAGCTTGCTCGCGCGGAACCGCTCCAGCGTCGGCGTCCCTGGGTAGAGCGTCACCGGCCGCTCGAGCTCCAGCTCCGTCGACGGCCGCTGGGTGAACAGCGAGCCGTCGTCCCCGAGCGGGAACACCGTGTTCCACCAGCCCGCTGCACGCCACTGCTCGGCCAGCTCGGCGACTAGCTCTGGATGCGTCCCCGCCAGGTCCACACGCTCGGTGGGGTCGGCGTCGAGGTCGTAGAGCCGCCACTCGGCGTCGGTGAACGCATCGGCCCAGTGGTGGTCGGTGACGATCTTCCAGCGGCCGCTGACGAATGCGCGGTTGCCGGCGAACTCCGAGTACTGCTCGGTGCGCACCGCCGGCGCTGACGCATCCAGCAGCACGCTGTCGAACGGCACGCCGTCGACCTCCTTGGCGGTGAGACCCGCGCGGGAGGACAGCGGCGCGACCCCGGCGAGCGAGAGCAGGGTCTGACCGAGGTCGGTGACGTAGGTGTACTGGTCCCGCACACCGCTGTCTCCGGCAGCGCGCGGCAGCCCGGCCGGCCAGGAGACCACCAGGGGCACGCGGATGCCGCCCTCGTACGTCGCGCCCTTGTAAAGACGGAACGGCGTGTTCGACGCGTACGCCCATCCCGCCGGATAGTGCGCGAACACGCGCGGACCGCCGATCAGCTCCGGGTCGCGGTCCACGTCGCGCTCCCAGTCTGCCGGGAGCCCGGCGAGCTGCACGAACTGGCTGAAGTAGCTGCGGGTGCCTTCTGGGCCGCCCTCGCCCGTGCCTCCGTTGTCGGAGGCGACGACGACGATCGTGTTCTCGTACTCGCCCGACGCGCGCAGCGCATCCATCAGCCGCGCGAGGTTCTGGTCGACGTTGTCGACCGCCGCGGCGTAGACCTCCATGTAGCGGGCGAACAGCGCGCGCTGCTCGTCGCTGAGCTCGTCCCACGCCGCCACGGGGGCGAGCGGCTCCTCGTTGCGCGGCGCTGGCACGGTGTGCGGCGGGAACAGCCCGTCGCGCACCTGCCTGGCGAACCGCTCCGACCGGATGTGGTCCCAGCCGCGCTCGTACGCGCCGCGATACGTCGCGATGTCTGCGGCCTTGGCCTGGATCGGGCCGTGCACGGCGTGGTGTGCGAAGTAGAGGAAGAACGGCTTGTCGCCGTCGTTGGCGCGCAGCCCTCGGATCATCCCGATGGCGCGGTCGGTGAGGTCGTCGGTCAGGTAGTAGTCGTCGGGGAACTCGTCGACTGTGACCGGGCTGTTGTCGCTCACCAGCCGGTGCGGGTGGAACAGCGTGGTGAAGCCGTCCATCGAGCCGTAGTAGCGATCGAAGCCGCGCTGCAGCGGCCAGGACGCCTTGTCCGCTCCGTCGTGCATCTTCGACTCCGTGGTCAGGTGCCACTTGCCGACCATGAAGGTGGCATATCCGGATGCGCGGAACGACTCGGCGATGGTCGGCACGTCGTCCGCGATCTCCATCACATAGCCGGGGAATCCGGGATCGGCGTGCACCACGGACGCGAACCCCGCGCGATGCGGGTTGAGCCCGGTGAGCAGCGCTGCGCGTGCAGGGGAACAGACCGGAGTGGAATGGTAGTTCGTGAACCGGTAACCGGTCTCGGCGAGCTCCTGCACGGCCGGGGTGGCGATCTCGCTGCCGAACGGCGACAGGTCGCTGAATCCGAGGTCGTCGAGCAGCACCACGATCACGTTCGGCGCGCCGTCTCTGGCACGCACGCGCGCCGGCCAGGACGGTGTGGATGCGCTCGCCGTCTCCGCGACGAAGCCGCCGAACCCCTCGTACCCTCTGCTCTCCCGCGGCGCCCCGTTGCCGGCGGCGGCGCTCACGCTGCCTGCTCGCGCAGTTTCAGCCAGGCAGCACGCCGAGCGGCCTGCCCAGCGGGGTCCGCCACCGGCGACGCCATCAGCAGGCGCTTGCTGTACGGGTGCTCAGGGTCGCGCGTGACCTGCTCGCCGTCGCCCGTCTCCACGATCTCCCCGCGGTACATCACGGCCACGCGGTGGCAGATCCTGCGCACCACCCCGAGGTCGTGCGAGACGAACAGGTAGGAGACCCCCGTGTCGCGCTGCAGCTCGATGAACAGGTCGATGATCGTCGCCTGCGTCGTGAGGTCGAGCGCGCTCACCGGCTCGTCGCAGACGATCAGCCGTGGTCGCCGCACCAGGGCGCGGGCGATGGCGATGCGCTGCCGCTGGCCGCCGGAGAACTCCTTCGGGTATCGGTCGATCACGGTCGAAGGGAGCTTCACTCTGTCGAGCATGTCGGCGACGGTGGCGCGCGCATCCCGTCGGCTCGTGCCCGCCGTCGCGAGCGGCTCTGCGAGGATGTCGCCGATCGTCATGGCCGGGTTGAGCGAGCCGTACGGGTCCTGGAAGACCACCTGGATGCTCGACGCGAGCGCCCGGCGCTTGGCGCCTTTCAGGTGGGTGATGTCCTCCCCGTCGAACCGGATCGTGCCGCTGGTGACGGGAACGAGGCCGAGGATCGCCTTGCCGAGAGTGGACTTGCCGGAGCCGGACTCCCCCACCAGGCCGACGCACTCGCCTGCTCCCACCTCGATCGAGACCTCTTTCAGGGCGCGGAACGATCCGCGCCTTGTGCCGTAGTCGACCACGACGTTCTCGGCCGTGAGCAGGGGCGCCGTCTGCGGGAGGGTGTTCATGCGAGGACCGCCTTCCGCGGGTCGGTGGGTTCTGTCGGTTCGGCCAGGGAGGCGTCGAGCTGCGACCTGCTGGCCGCTCCGTCGAGGGAGGCGGCGATCAGCTCGGCCGTGTACGGGTCGGTCGGCTGCGAGAAGATCCTGTCGACCGTCCCGACCTCCACGATGCCGCCGTCGCGCATCACCACGACGCGGTCGCAGATGTCGGCGACGACGCCGAAGTTGTGGGTCACGATGACCAGGGCCATCCGGTACTCCTGCTGCAGTTCGCGCAGCAGCTCGAGCACTTCGGCCTGCACGGTGACGTCGAGCGCGGTCGTCGGCTCGTCGGCGACCAGCACCGACGGCTTGCCTGCGATGGCCCCGGCGATCAGCACGCGCTGGGCCATGCCGCCGGACAGCTGGTGCGGGTACGACTTCATCACCCTGGCAGGGTCGACGATGCCGACCTTCTCCAGCATCGCCAGGGCGCGCGCCTTCGCGTCCGCCTTGGACAGCTTGTGCACCGTGCGCAGCGGCTCGGTGAGCTGGAAGCCGATCGTGTACGACGGGTCCAGGTTCGACATCGGCTCCTGGGGGATGTACCCCACCTCGTGGCCGAGCAGCTTCTGCCGTTCCTTGTGCGGCATCCTGGTGACGTCTGCACCTCCGATCCACAGGGCGTCAGCGGTGTATTCGCCGCCGGCGGGGAGCAGGTCGAGGATCGAGAAGACCGTCTGCGACTTGCCGGAGCCTGACTCGCCGACGATGCCGAGCACCTCGCCTGGCGCGACGTCGAGGGTGATGCCGTGCACCACCTCGACCGTCCCGCCGTCCGGCGTCGCGTAGTTCACGCGCAGGTTCTGGAGCTGCACCGCCGAGTCGGCCGACTTGTGCGCGATCGAGCCGGTGGAGGAGGTGACCGTCGACGGCTCGGCACCTGCGGCGGCCGCCTGCGCACGGGAGGTGCGCGCACCCTTCCTCCGCCTGCCGATCGGCGTCCGCACGCTCACCACGTCGGCGAGCGTCGAGCCGAGGATCGCCAGCGCCGCGATGGTGATGCCGAGCGCGAGCGACGGCCAGAGCAGCAGCAGGGGGTTGGTCAGCATGTTGCGGAAGCCCTCGTTCATCATCGCGCCCCAGCCGGGCGTCTTGGCCCCGCCGATGCCGAGGAACTGGAGGCCCGCCTGCATCCCCATCGCCATCCCGGCGGTCAGCGCAGTCTGGATGATCACGGGCGCGTACACCGCCTTCACGATGTGCTTGGCCATGATCCGCGCGTTGCCGAGGCCGGAGACCTTGGCGGCGTCCACGTACGGCTCGTTGCGCACGGCCAGCACAGTCGAGCGGGTGAGGCGGAAGTAGCCGGGCGCCATGAACACACCGAGCGTCGCCATCAGCACGGTGAAGTCGTTGCGCGTGCCGGCGGCGACGATGAGCAGGATGATCATGGCGGGGATGGCCTGCAGCGCGTCGCTCACCCAGGTGGCCGCCCTGTCGAAGAAGCGGCCGTAGTAACCGGCGGCCAGCCCGGCAGGCACGCCGACGACAACGGCGACCAGGATGGTCACGAACGCGCCCCACAGGGTCGACTGCGTCCCCCAGATCAGGCGGCTCAGCACATCCCGGCCTGCGCTGTCCCCGCCCAGTGGATGCGCGGGGCTCGGCGGCGCCTTCGTCAGCGCGAGATCGACGAAGTTGGGGTCGTGCGGCGACAGCAGCGGGGCGAAGAACGCCACCAGCAGCACCAGCACGAGCACGGCGAGCGAGATCGCTCCTGCCGGTCGCTTGATGAAGCGGACGAACGTGGAGCCGCGGCGGCCTGCGCGCGGGTCGATGATCACTTCGGTCGGCGTCGTCATTGCACTCGCGCTTTCGGGTTGATCCAGCCGAGCGCCACGTCGAGGACGAAGTTCACGATCACCACGAAGATGACCGTGACCACGGTGATGCCGAGCAGGATGGGGATGTCGCCGTTCTGCGAGGAGCCGCTGGTGAGCGCTCCGATGCCGGGCAGGGAGAAGATCTGCTCCACCACGATCGCGCCGCCGAGCAGACCGACGAACATGAGGGCGAGCACGGTGAGGGATGCGGGGGCAGCGTTCCTGATCAGGTGCACGACGACGCGCGGCTGGGAGAGGCCGCGGCTGCGCAGGGTGCGCACGTAGTCCTGGTTGTTCGCGGAGATGATCGCATTGCGGAGCTGTTCGGCGATCATCACGATGGCGCCGAGCGAGAGCGCGATCGAAGGGAGGGTGATCGAACGCAGCCAGCCGTCGAGACTCTGCGACGGCTGCACGTAGCCGACGGCGGGGAACCAGTGCAGGTTCACCGCGAACCAGATCACCAGCACCAGACTCACCCAGAAGCCTGGCAGAGCGAACAGGATCACCGACGCCGCCTTGATGACCTTGTCGAGGACGGAGCCGGGACGGAGGCCTGCCAGCACGCCGAACAGCGCGCCGAACACGGCGGAGAGCAGCGTGGCCGCTGTCACCACGGAGAGGGTGACGGGCAGCTTGATCGCGATCTGGGCGTTCACCGGCTGGAAGTTGCGCCATGATGTGCCGAAGTCTCCGACGATCGCGTGCGATCCCCACTCCCAGAATTGCACGAGAAGCGGGCGGTCTGTGCCGATCTTCGCCGCGAGCGCTGCCTGCTGGGCCGGGGTCGCCGACGTGCCGAGGAGCCCGGCCGTCGGATCGCCGATGGCGGCGTGGGCGAGGAAGAACGTGCCTGTCGCCACGACGAGCAGGAGGATCACGCCGGAGACGAGCCTCTTGACCGTGAATCTGATCATGTCTTGTCCTGTCGGAGCCTGGGTGGAACGGGTGGGATGGAACGGGGATGGCGGGCCGCGCTCGCGCGCGGCCCGCCTGGGGGTGCGTCAGCCCTTGACGGCGATCTGGCGCAGGGTCGGGAACATCATTCCCGTCACCGGGGTGATCTGGATGTTCGACGTGGAGACGTAGCTGTTGTTCGCCTGGTACCAGACGTCGAACCACGCCTTGCCTGTCACGAGGGTGTTCAGTTTCTCGATCTGGGCGGTCTGGTCGCTCGGGTCGGCGGAGAGGACCTTCGCGACCTGAGCCTGCACGTCCGGGAACTTGTCGACCTGCGGTGTCGGGTTGAACCACTGCGGCAGGTTGATCATGCGCTGCACCGTCGCGACCGGGTTCGAGTCCATCGCGAGGAAGGAGACGAACATCGGGTACGTCGGGGCGTTCTTCTGGTAGTCCATGTACTGCATGTCGTCCCAGGTGACCTTGATGCCGAGCTGACCGAAGGTCTGGTCGACGACGGGCTGCCAGACCTGGAAGACCTGCGACATCGGCATGTGCAGCTCGAAGCCGTTGGCGTATCCGGCGTCGGCGAGGAGCGACTTGGCCTTGTCGATGGAGAACGTGTACTTGCTGTTCAGGCTCTTCACGTTGCCAGGCGTGCCGTCGGGGAAGACCTGGTTCGACACAGCTCCGGCCCCGCTGCCGACCGACTTCAGGATGCTCGCACCATCGAACGCGTAGTTCAGCGCCTGGCGCACCTTCTCGTTGCCGAGCGGCTTGAACTTCTCACCAGCGCGATCGGTGAACTGCAGGCCGACCCAGCCGGACACCTTGGCCGCGACGTTCCAGTTGTTCTCCTTGGCCTGCTTGAGCGCGGTGTCGTCCGCGTAGTTCACGTTGATCTGACCGGAGGCCATCGCGTTGTCGCGGGCCGTCGCATCCTGGATCGGGTAGATCGCCAGCGGGTCGAACGGGAACTGCTTCGCGTCCCAGTGGTTCGCGACCTTCTTGAAGTGGTATTCGGAGCCGGCGACGCTCGACGACTCGAGCGTGTACGGGCCGGAGCCCTCCGGAGTCTTCGCGAGCGTACCTGCCGCGATGGCCTTGGGCGCCATCATCCAGCTGCGGCCGATGCCCATGAAGTAGAGGAGGGTGTCGTCGCGCTTGGTGAGGTCGATCTCCAGCGTCTTGTCGTCGACCGCCACGAACTTCGAGACGTTCTCGTACGCCTCGCCGGAGCGGGCGCCCTTCTTCAGGTAGTCGAGGCTCTTCACCGCTGCTGCCGCGTCGAACGCCTCTCCATCGCTGAACTTCACGCCGGTGCGGAGGGTCATGGTGACCTTCAGGAAGTCATCCGAGACCTTCCAGGAGGTGGCGAGGGCCGGGGTGGGCTTGCCGTCCCCGTCGACGCTGACCAGCGGGTCGTAGACCGCCGACAGGTACGGGCCGTCGAATCCGATGTCGGCGAGGGAAGGATCCCAGCTCGTCACATCGGCGAAGTTCCCGATGTTGAGCGGGCCGCCGGACGCGCCGGTCGTGGTCTTCGTGTCGCTTCCCCCGGAGCCGCACGCGGTCAACGCAAGCGCGGTCACGGCGGCGACAGCCACCGCGATCAATGCTTTCTTCATGTCTTCTTCTCTCGGTTGGCAGGGCAGGAGGTGGAACTTCAATCGCACGCTGCGCAGGCGTACGACACAGCAGTTACTGATCCGGTCGTCAACCGAGGTTGGCTACACATCGCTGTGTCGTGGCGGTAATTCTACAGTTGTTGACAAGAAAAACAACCTGTGGAGAAAAACGGGGTGAGACGAGCTTTTCACGACTCGGTCCGTCCGCGAAATCGCGAAGGTGTACGGGATGATATACGATTCCCCCATGGCTGCCCCTGCGGGCAGGACCTCCGACGACGAAGGGACCACCCGGTGCTCGAAGACTCGATCATCCACTCGATCGCGGACGAATTGGCCGCCGCAGAGCGCGACCGCGGAACCGTCCCCCTCCTCACCGCCCGCCATCCCCGCATGACCGTCGAGGACTCGTACGCGGTCCAGAACGTGTGGAAGGAACGCGGCATCGCGGCAGGCCGCCGCCTGGTCGGACACAAGATCGGCCTGACCTCCAAGGTGATGCAGCAGGCCACGGGGATCACGGAGCCCGACTACGGCGTGATCTTCGACGACATGGTGTTCGAGACCGGGTCCGTCATCCCGTTCGACGCGTACTCCAACGTGCGCATCGAGGTCGAGCTCGCCTTCGTGCTCGGCCAGCCGCTCAGCGGCCCGGACTGCACGCTCTACGACGTGCTCGACGCCACGAAGTACGTCGTGCCTGCGCTCGAGATCCTGAGCTCGCGCATCGAGATGCAGGGCCGCACGATCGTCGACACCATCTCCGACAACGCCGCGATGGGCGGCATGGTCGTCGGCGGCCGCCCTGTGGCGGTGGATGCGGTCGACCTGCGCTGGGTCTCCGCCCTGCTCTACCGCAACGAGACCATCGAGGAGTCCGGCGTCGCCGCCGCCGTGCTCGACCACCCGGCATCCGGGGTCGCCTGGCTTGCGAACAAGCTCGCCGCCCACGGCACGACCCTCGACGCCGGCGAGATCATCCTCGCCGGATCCTTCACCCGCCCGATGTGGGTGGAGCGCGGCGACACCGTCCACGCCGACTACGGAACCCTGGGAGCCATCACATGCCGATTCGTCTAGAGCCGACGCCCACCCTCGCCGACCGGCTGCGCACCGCATCCCGGCCCCAGTTCGGCATCTGGGCGTGCTCGGGAAGCGCGCTGGTCGCGGAGATCTGCGCGGGAGCCGGACTCGACATCGTCCTGATCGACGCTGAGCACTCGGCCAACGGGCTGGAGTCGATCCTCGCGCAGCTCCAGGCGGTCGCCGCGTACCCCGTGGCCCCACTGGTGCGGGCGCCGATCGGCGACACCGTGATCGTGAAGCAGCTCCTCGACATCGGGGCGCAGAACCTCCTCATCCCGATGGTCAACGACGCAGAGCAGGCGGCGGCCATGGTCTCGGCCGTGCGCTACCCGCCGGCCGGAGTGCGCGGCGTCGGCAGCTCGCTCGCCCGCTCCGCCCGCTGGAACAGGATCGACGACTACCTCGGCCGCGCCGACGGCCTCGTCTCGCTGTACGTGCAGATCGAGACCGTGGACGGGCTGGCCAACGTCGCCGAGATCGCCGCGGTCGACGGCGTCGACGGGCTGCTGGTCGGTCCGGCCGATCTCGCCGCATCCATGGGCCTGCTCGGTCAGCAGACGCACCAGGACGTGATCGCCGCCGTCGAGACGGCCATCGCGGCCGGCGTCGCGGCTGGCAAGCCGGTGGGCGTCAACGCGTTCGACCCGGCGGCGGCCGACCGCTACCTCGCCGCCGGCGCTGCGTGGGTACTGGTCGGAGCCGATGTCGCCCTGCTGGCTCGCGCCTCCGAGGCCCTGGCCGACCGGTACATCGGCGAGGGCTCCGATGCGATCCGCACCAGCTACTGACGGCCTCCCCCGCTGGACGGGCAGAGGCACTGGCGCAGCGATTCCAGATCGTATACAATCTCAGATACAGTCCCCGATGACGAGGAGAACCACCCCGTGAGCGACATCAGCCTTCCCGGCAAGATCATCGCCGTGCACCTGAACTACCGTTCCCGTGCAGCGCAGCGCGGTCGCACACCGGCCACGCCGTCCTATTTCCTCAAGCCCGCCTCCTCGATCGCCGCCTCGGGCTCGGAACTGGAACGCCCGGCAGGAACGGAACTGCTCGCATTCGAGGGCGAGATCGCCCTCATCATCGGCCGCCCGACCCGCCGCGTCTCGCCGGAGGACGGATGGGCCGCCGTCTCCGGCATCACCGCGGCCAACGACTTCGGCGTCTACGACCTCCGCGCCGCCGACAAAGGCTCCAACGTGCGTTCCAAGGGCGGAGACGGCTTCACGCCGCTCGGCCCTGGCATCATCCCCGCCTCCTCCGTCTCCCCCGACGCGCTCCGCGTGCGCACCTGGCTGAACGGCGAACTCGTGCAGGAGGGCACCACAGACGACCTGCTCTTCCCGTTCGGCCAGCTCGTCGCCGACCTCTCCCAGCTCCTCACACTGGAACCAGGCGACGTCATCCTCACCGGCACCCCCGCCGGCTCGTCGGTCACTCAGCCGGGCGACGTCGTCGAGGTCGAGGTGGATGCGCCGACCGCTCAGGATGCGCCGAGCACCGGCCGCCTCGTCACCCGCATCACGGCGGGCACCGTCCCGTTCGGCGACTTCGGCACCAAGCCGGCCGTCGACGATCTGCAGCGATCCGAGGCATGGGGCGTGGCGGAGAGCAGAGCAGCGCGGAGCGATGCCGCGACCCCAGCGCCGAGGGAGCCTGCGACCGAGGTCGGGAACGTGACCCCGCCGTTCGAGCTGACCGCCGAACTGTGCGACAAGCTCGCCGCCGTCTCCACCGCCACCCTCAGCTCGCAGTTGCGCAAGCGCGGGCTGGACAACGTCTCGATCGACGGCCTCACCTCCACGAGGCCGGACGCCAAGCTGATCGGCCGCGCCAAGACCCTGCGCTACATCCCCAACCGCGAAGACCTGTTCGCGTCGCACGGCGGCGGCTACAACGTGCAGAAGCGCGCGTTCGACGCCCTCGGTCCCGGCGACGTGCTCGTCATCGAGGCCCGCGGCGAGCGCGGCAGCGGCACCGTCGGCGATGTCCTCGCGCTCCGCGCGCAGGTCACCGGTGCCGCGGGCATCGTCACGGACGGGGGCGTGCGCGACCTCGCGATCGTCGCAGCGCTCGACATCCCCACCTATCACGCCGGTGGTCACCCGGCCGTCCTCGGCCGAAAGCACGTGCCGTGGGATGCGGACATCACCGTCGCCTGCGGCGGTGCAGCAGTGCAGCCGGGAGACGTGATCGTCGGCGACGCGGACGGGCTGCTCGTCATCCCGACCGGGCTGGTCGAGGAGGTCGTGGCCGACGCGCTCGAACAGGAGCGCGAAGAGGAGTACATCGCCCAGCAGGTCGCTGCCGGCGAGCCGATTGACGGGCTGTTCCCGATGAACGCCGAATGGAAGGACAGGTACCGCGCGTGGCTGACACAGCAGTAGGCGCCGTGAAGACGGCGACGCCGAGCAAGTCCCAGCTCGCGTACGACTGGATCAGGGCCAGGATCGACGACGGCAGATACGTCTCCGGCTTCCGGCTGGTGCTCGGGCAGATCGCCGGCGAGCTCGGCATCAGCGTCGTGCCGGTGCGCGAGGCCATCCGGCGGCTGGAGGCGGAGGGACTGGTGACGTTCGAGAAGAACGTCGGCGCTCAGGTCGCCCTGCTGCAGGACACCGAGTACACGTACACGATGGAGACGCTCGCCCTGGTCGAGGGCGCGGCGACCCAGCTCTCCGCTCCGCTGCTCACCGGAGACCACATCTACCGGGCCAGGGCGATCAACCGCGAGATGATCGCGTGCCTCGACGACTTCATCCCGCACCGGTTCACGCAGCTCAACCAGGAGTTCCACGCCGTGCTGTTCGAGGAGTGCCCGAACCCGCACATCCTGGACCTGGTGCACCGCGGCTGGAACCGGCTGCGGGTGCTGCGCGACTCCACCTTCGGCTTCGTCCCCGGCCGCGCCCGCGAGTCCGTCGAGGAGCACGAGCAGATCCTGCGGCTGATCGAGAACGGCGCAGAGCCGCTGGAGATCGAGCTGACCGCGCGCCGCCACCGCCTGGCCACGCTGGATGCGATCCACACGTACCAGGACGAGCACAAGCACCCGCACACCTGACTCCCACCGCATCATCTGCATCCACCTGCATCCACCGCATCACCGACCGCCGAAGGAGGCGCGCGTCCCATGGCGCAGCACTACATTCCGGAGAATCTCCCAGACAGGATCCAGCACTTCATCGACGGCCGGTTCGTCGACAGCGTCTCTGGCGCGACCTTCGACGTGCTCGACCCTGTGTCGAATCAGACATACGTCACCGCTGCCGCAGGGCAGAAGGAGGACATCGACCTCGCCGTCGCCGCCGCCACCCGCGCCTTCACGGACGGCCCGTGGCCGCGCATGAAGCCGCGCGAGCGCGCCCGCATCCTGAACCGCATCGCCGACGCCGTCGAAGCCCAGGATGCCCGCCTCGCCGAGCTGGAGACGTTCGACACCGGCCTCCCCATCACCCAGGCGCTCGGCCAGGCGCAGCGCGCAGCGGAGAACTTCCGGTTCTTCGCCGACCTGATCGTCGCCCAGTCGGACGACGCGTTCAAGGTGCCCGGTTCGCAGCTCAACTACGTGAACCGCAAGCCGATCGGCGTCGCCGGTCTGATCACGCCGTGGAACACGCCGTTCATGCTGGAGAGCTGGAAGCTCGCCCCCGCGCTCGCCTCCGGCTGCACGGTCGTGCTCAAGCCGGCCGAGTTCACGCCGCTGTCCGCGAGCCTGTGGGCGGAGATCTTCCGCGGCGCCGGGGTGCCGGACGGCGTGTTCAACCTCGTCAACGGCCTCGGAGAGGAAGCGGGAGACGCGCTCGTCAAGCACCCGGATGTCCCGCTCATCTCGTTCACCGGCGAGAGCCGCACCGGCCAGCTCATCTTCGGCAACGCCGCTCCGTACCTGAAGGGACTCTCGATGGAGCTCGGGGGCAAGTCCCCCGCCGTCGTCTTCGCCGACGCCGACCTGGACGCCGCCATCGACTCGACGCTGTTCGGCGTGTTCTCGCT
Organism: Leifsonia sp. NPDC102414; assembly: GCF_044765685.1. NCBI lineage: Bacteria > Bacillati > Actinomycetota > Actinomycetes > Micrococcales > Microbacteriaceae > Leifsonia > Leifsonia sp. NPDC102414. Next base: position 51,598 of record NZ_JBIWKN010000001.1, on the reverse strand, counting down.
GAACGGAGAGCGCTGCACCGCCGGCAGCCGCATCCTGGTCGAGCGCAGCATCTACGACGACTTCTGCGCCCGCTACGCCGCGCGCGCCGCGAAGATCGTGGTCGGCGACCCGCACGACCCGAAGACCGAGGTCGGCGCGCTCGTGCACCCTGAGCACTACGACAAGGTGATGAGCTACGTCGAGATCGGCAAGCAGGAGGGCCGTCTTCTCGCGGGGGGAGGCCGTCCGGAGGGTTTCGACACCGGCAACTACGTCGCGCCGACCGTGTTCGCCGATGTGGCCCCTGATGCGCGGATCTTCCAGGAGGAGATCTTCGGCCCGGTCGTCGCGATCACCCCGTTCGACAGCGACGAGGAGGCCCTGGAGCTCGCGAACGGCGTGCGCTACGGCCTCGCCGCGTACATCTGGACCAGCGATCTGAAGCGCGCCCACACCTTCGCCCAGAACATCGAGGCGGGAATGGTGTGGCTGAACTCGCACAACGTCCGAGACCTGCGCACCCCGTTCGGCGGCGTGAAGGCGTCCGGTCTCGGCCACGAGGGCGGCTACCGCTCGATCGACTTCTACACCGACCAGCAGGCCGTGCACATCACCCTCGGCCAGGTGCACACGGCCCGCTTCGGCGCCAACTGACTCACACCCCCTCAACGAAGAGAAAGCGAAACACCCCGATGACCACCACCGCCATCCCCACCCCGAAGGCGACCCCGCCGGACATCGTCCGCTGCGCGTACATGGAACTCGTCGTGACCGATCTGCAGGCCAGTCGCGACTTCTATGTCGACGTGCTCGACCTGGTCGTGACCGAGGAGGACGAGAACGCCGTATACCTGCGCAGCTTCGAGGAGTTCATCCACCACAACCTGGTGCTGCGCAAGGGCCCCGTCGCCGCCGTCGCCGCGTTCGCATACCGCGTCCGCACCCCGGAAGACCTGGACCGCGCCGTCGAGTTCTACACCGAGCTCGGCTGCCGCGTCGAGCGCAACGCCTCAGGGTTCACGAAGGGCATCGGCGACAGCGTGCGCGTCGAGGACCCGCTCGGCTTCCCGTACGAGTTCTTCTACGACGTGCAGCACGTCGAGCGCCTCGCCTGGCGCTACGACCTCTACACGACCGGCGCGCTCGTCCGCCTCGACCACTTCAACCAGGTGACCCCCGACGTGCCGCGCGCCGTCAAGTACATGGAGGATCTCGGCTTCCGCGTGACGGAGGATATCCAGGACGAGGAGGGCACCACGTACGCCGCGTGGATGCGCCGCAAGCCCACCGTGCACGACACCGCCATGACAGGCGGCGACGGCCCGCGGATGCACCACGTCGCCTTCGCGACGCACGAGAAGCACAACATCATCGCCATCTGCGACAAGCTCGGCGCCCTGCGCCGCAGCGACGCGATCGAGCGCGGTCCAGGCCGCCACGGCGTCTCCAACGCGTTCTACCTGTACCTCCGCGACCCGGACGGTCACCGCGTCGAGATCTACACGCAGGACTACTACACCGGCGACCCTGACAATCCCGTCGTCACCTGGGACGTCCACGACAACCAGCGCCGCGATTGGTGGGGCAACCCCGTCGTGCCGTCCTGGTACACCGACGCATCGCCGGTGCTCGACCTCGACGGCAACCTTCAGCCGCTGACCGCCCGCACCGACGACTCCGAGATGGAGGTCACCATCGGCGCAGACGGCTTCTCGTACACCCGCAAGAGCGAAGACACCGAGGAAAAGGGCTTCAAGCTGGGAGCCCAGGTCTAGCCCCTCCCTCCCCCTCTCCTCCCCCTCCCCCAAAACAATCGAGTCCGGACTTGTTCACCCCTGACACCGGCGTGTCGCGTGAACAAGTCCGGACTCGATTGCTGTTCGGCTTCAATCGGCGGCTAGAAGGTCTCCACGTACTCCTCGGAGGGGCCCAGTTCCGGCTCAGATCTGAACTCGACAGCGGCGCCGGAGTGCTCGAGTTCGAGCACCGTCACCGTGTTCTCCCCTTGCGCCAGCAGCGGCGCAGGGACGTAAAGCGTGACCTGCGGCCCGATCTCCCAGTACCGCCCGAGCAGGAAGCCGTTCACCCAGACGAAGCCCTTGCCGAAGCCGGGGAGCGCGAGGAACGCGTCCGCCGGCTCGTCCCCGCCGAGGACGAAGCGCGCTGTCGAGAACCCGGCGGCAGCCGCATCCCGCGCGGGCGCAGCCGCCGAGAAGCCAGCGAGCTCGCCCGCCGTCCACTCGTCCAGCGGCAAAGGACGCACGACCCAGCCGTGCACCAGCCTGCGGCCGATCTGCACGCCCCCGAGAATGCCCTTCCCCTGACCGAGCAGCGGGCCGTAGTTGATGCGTCCCTGGTTCTCGACCAGGAGCTGCAGCAGGACGGGGACGCCGGAGCCTGTCACCTGGACGGAGCCGTCATGGTCCAGCGTCCCCCGCAGCACGCCGTCCACGAACACCTGCGCGCGGTCGTGCAGTCCGCTGACCGTGATCGTGTTCTCGCCGCGCGGCAGCCGAGGCGTCGCGCTGTAGAGCACCAGCCCGGATGCGATGCCCAGCTCCTCGAAGCTCGGCGGCGCCGCGTGCACCGCTGTCGCCGGCGCGGATGCGAGCGCCGCCAGCAGCCCGCTGCCCGCCACCACCTGCACGGCCCTCGGAGCCAGGATGCGCGGATCGGCCGGAACGGGCGGAAGCGCCGCGTCCGCACCATCGCCACCGCGCACCGCGGCGAACCGTTCCCGGAACGCGAGGAACTTCTGCGTCACCGCGCCGTGCTCCGCGACCGGCGCATCCGAGTCGTAGCTCGTGATCGTGGGCTGCAGCCGCCCGTCGTGGTTGGCGCCGGCCCAGAGCCCGAAGTTGGTCCCGCCGTGCGCCATGTAGATGCTCACCGAGCCGCCCGCATCCAGGATCTCGTCCAGCGTCGCGTCTGCGCTCAGCACCGTTCGCACGTGGTGCAGCTCGCCCCAGTGGTCGAACCAGCCGTTCCAGAACTCGGCGCAGAGGAAGGGCTCCCCCTCGCGCCGGGTTCGCAGCAGCTCCGACGCTTCCCTGGCCTTCGATCCGAACGTCGCCGTCGCGAGCACCCCGGGGATGCTCCCCCCGTCGAGCATGAGGTCGGTCGGGCCGTCCGCCGTGTACAGCAGCTCTGTCACTCCACGCTCGACCAGCGCGTCGCGCAGCCAGCTCAGGTATGCGGCATCGTCGCCGTAGCTGCCGTACTCGTTCTCCACCTGCACGGCCACGATCGGCCCGCCGTTCGACGCCTGCAGCGCGGCCAGCCGCGGGATGAGGTCGTCGAACCAGGTGGACACGGCGGACAGGAACGCCGGCTCAGAGCTGCGCGCGCGCATCCCGACCCTGCCGGTGAGCCACGCCGGCAGTCCCCCGTTGTCCCACTCGGCGCAGATGTACGGCCCAGGCCGCACGATCACGTCGAGACCGACGTCCCCCGCGAGCCGGACGAACGCCTCCAGATCGCGCCAGCCGTCGAACGAGGCGGCGCGCTCCTCGTGCCGCTGGTGGAAGTTCCACGCCACATACGTGTCGACCGTGTTGAGCCCGAGGGCGACCAGCCGCTCCAACCGGTCGCGCCACTGCTCGGGATGCACGCGGAAGTAGTGCATCGAGCCGGACAGCACGCGGTGCGCCTCTCCCCCGCGCAGCAGCGCGCCGTCCTGGTAGCTCAGCAGCGCTGTGCTGGTCGCGACCGTCACTTGACAGCTCCCGCCGTCATGCCTGCGCGCCAGAACCGCTGCAGCGCGAGGAACGCGACGATGAGAGGCACGACAGAGACCAGCGAGCCGATCACCACGAGGGGCGGCGGCACAGCGACGTGGCTGGCGTTCCAGCCGACCAGGCCAACGGTCACGGGCTGCATGTGGTCGTCGCCGAGCACCATCGCGGGAAGCAGGTAGTTGTTCCAGATGTCGACGAACTGGAACAGGAAGATGGTCACCAGGGCGGGCAGCATCATCTTGGTGGAGATGGCGCGGAAGATGCGGAACTCGCTCGCGCCGTCGAGCCGTCCTGCCTCGATCACCTCGTCCGGCACGGACTGCGCCGCGAACACGCGCGCCAGGTAGACGCCGAACGGGCTGACGATGCTGGGCAGCAGCACGGCGAGCGGATTGTTGATCAGGTGCACGCCGGAGAACATCAGGTACAGCGGCAGCGTGAACAGGATCTTCGGCACGAGCACGGCGGCGAGGATCACGCCGAACGCCGCTCCCCTGCCGGGGAAGTCGTACTTCGCCAGCGCGTACCCGCCCATCGCGGAGAGCACGGTGCCGATCGCTGCGCCGAGCCCGCAGTAGACGAGGCTGTTGAGCATCCACTGCCAGAAGATGCCGTCGTTCTGGGCGGTGAGCCTGGCCAGGTTGTCGAACAGGCCGAACCCGTCGAACCAGAGGCCGCTGCCGGAGAACTGCTCGCCGAACGGCTTGGTCGCCGCGACGAGGAGCCACCAGAGCGGGAAGAGGAAGTAGATCGTGGAGACGGCGAGGAGCACCATCACGACCGTGCGGCTGAGCGGCGAGGTGTCCCTCCTGCTCCGGATTCCGCGGGGGCTGATGGCGGTCACGCCTTCTCTCCTTTGCTGGTGAGGCGGAAGAACACGAACGAGATCACGCCGACGAGCACCGCGAGGATGACCGACTGCGCCGCCGCGTACGGATAGTTGCCCGCCCCGACGGCGGCCTGCGCCGACATGATCGGGGTGAACGTCGACGACACAGAGCCGCCGGAGATGGGCTGCAGCACGGTCGGCTCGTTGTAGAGCTGTGCGGAGCCGATGATCGAGAAGACCGCCGTGAGCACGATCGCGCTGCGCACCATCGGGATCTTCACGCTCCACGCCGTGCGGAACGCGGACGCCCCGTCGAGCTTCGCCGCCTCGAGCACCTCGGCAGGGATCGACTGCAGGGCGGCGTAGATGATGATCATGTTGTAGCCGGTCCAGCTCCAGGTGACGATGTTCGCCACCGACCACAGCACCGTCCCGTCGTCGAAGAAGGGCAGCTGGATGCCCAGCGGCTCGAGCAGGTGGTTGATCGGGCTGGAGGTGGTCGAGTACATGAACGACCAGACCAGAGCGGCACTCACGCCGGGGATCGCGTACGGCAGGAAGCTCGACAGCCGGAAGAAGCCCTTGCCGCGCGCGGACTTCGAGTCGATCAGGAGCGCGAGCGCCAGCGCGAGGCCGAGCATCAGCGGGACCTGCACGACGCCGAACAGCGCCACCCGGCCGAGCGACGCCACGAAATCGGGGTCGGCGAACGCGTGCGCGTAGTTCGCGAACGGGTCGAAAACCTGGGTCGGCGCGGTGAGCCCGAGGCCGGAACGCTTGACCGTGAACAGGCTGCTCACGAACGCGTAGACGATCGGGGCGATGTACATCGCCAGGAACAGCACGGCGAACGGCCCGAGGAACAGCAGAGGAGACCGCCAGTCGAACGACCGGCGCACGCGCGCCATGGTCTTTCGCCTCCTGCCGCCGTCCGGCGGGGTCGCGGTGGTCGCCCGATGCGCGGCGACGGCCAGGTCGGTCACGTTTCCTTCTCTCCGCACACGGGATGCGCGTGCTCGTCGACGATGGATGCGGCGGGCCGGCCAGCTGGCCGGTCCACCGCATCCACGTGGTGTTACTCGGAGACCGTCAGGCCCTGCTTCTTCAGCTCCGCGACGGTCTTCTCCTGCGCGGTCTTCAGAGCGTCGGCGATGGTGCCCTGCCCTGCCCAGGCTTTGCCGAGGCCGTCGTCGAGGTCGGCGGCGGTCTTGGTCATGACGGGGCCCCAGGTCCAGTCCTGGTTGACCTTCGGCGCCGCCTTGGCGAACACGTCGAAGATCTTCTGGCCGCCGAAGTACGGGTCGCCCTCCGTGAGCGCCGGCAGGTCGGTCAGCGCCGTCGCGGCCGGGTAGAGGCCCGCCTTCTGCACGAGCGTGTTGTACGTGTCTTTGTCCGTGCTCAGCCAGTGCGCGAACTCCCACGCGGCCTTCGGCGTCGAGCAGCCCTTCAGCACGGCGGTCGCCGAGCCTCCTGCGTTGCCGACCTGGTCGTCGCCCGCCGACCACTGCGGCATCGGGGCGACCGCCCACTTGCCTGAGCCGTCCGCCGCGCCGCCCTTGATCACGCCCGCCTGCCAGACGGCGCCGACCACGGTGGCGATGCTGCCGTCGCCGAGGCCGGTGTACCAGGCCTGGTCGTACATCGGCGCGCTGCTGATCAGGCCTTCGGAGACGAGGCCCTGCCAGTAGTCGGCGACCTTCTTGTTGGGGTCGGACGCCATCGTCACCTTCCAGGCGTCACCGTCCACGTCGAACCACTTGGCGCCGGTCTGCCAGGCGAACCCCGCGTAGTCGTAGTCGAGGTACGGCGACGAGATGAACTTCTTGGGGTCGGACGCGTGGATCTTCTCGGCGTCCGCCTTGTACTCGTCCCAGGTGGTCGGAGCGGTCAGGCCGAGCGAGTCGAACAGCTGCTTGTTGTAGAACAGCCCCATCGGGCCGGTGTCGACGGGAGCGCCGTACACCGCATCCCCGATGCTCACCGAGCTCCAGGCCGCCGGCTGGAAGTCCTCTTTGTCATCGTTCGCATACTGCGAGACATCGTCGAGTGCGCCCTGCGCCGCGAAGCTCGGCAGGGTCTCGTAGCCGACCTGCGCCAGGCACGGGGCGTTGTTCGCCGTGACAGCGTTGAGCATCTTCTGGTACCCGCCCTTGGAGCCCGGCTGCACCTCCTGGTACTTCACCGTGACGTCCGAGTGCGAGGCGTTGAACGCCTTGACGGCGTCGGCGTAGCCAGGCGCCCAGCCCCAGAACGTGACCGTTGCCTTGCCGGACTCTGACGAGCCGGTGCTGCCGGAACACCCAGCGAGCGACATCAGGCCGAGCGCGATCGCCCCCGCCGCGCCCGCCATGCGGATTGCTGCTGACTTCTTCACTGCCTCTCCTTTGATCACAGACACCCTTCAGCGGGTTCGAGATGTGAGTGTCGCATAGAATTGATAGCGATAACAACTCATTCACTCGAATTGATCGGAAACGCCCTGAAACTGCGCGAACACGCAGATGCGCCCGCTATCATCGAGACCATGAGCAGCACCGAAGCGCGGGATGCGGCAGCGAAGCCGCCCGGCATGACAGACGTCGCACGGGTGGCCGGCGTCTCCGCCCAGACCGTCTCGCGGGCGCTCAGCGGCCACCCCAACGTGCAGGAGAAGACCCGCGCCAGGGTGCTCGCCGCCGTGGAGCAGCTCGGCTACCGCAAGAACAAGGCGGCCGGCATCCTGTCGTCCGGGCACAGCAGGACCATCGGGATCGTGCTGCTGCAGACCAACTCGTACTCCCGCATCGCCGTCACCGCCGGCCTGGAGCAGGCCGCCCGCGACGCCGGATACGCGGTGAGCGCTGCCACCAGCCCGTCGCTCGAACCGGTCGCGATCGAGGACGCGATGTCCCGCCTCGCCGAGCAGAACGTGGAGGGCATCATCCTCGCCCTCCCGCTCATCCAGGTGACCCGCGGCATCGAAGAGCTCACCAAGGCCATCCCGACCATCACCATCGACGGTTCGCGCACCTCATCCACCGAGGTCGTCGCCGTCGACCAGTCCCAGGCGGCCAAGCTGGCGACGCAGCACCTACTCGACCTCGGCCACGAGACCGTCTGGCACGTCTCCGGGCCGACGGAGTGGCTGGATGCTGTCAGCCGCAGCGAAGGCTGGCGCAGCACCCTGGAGGCCACAGGCATCACGCCGCCTCCCGAGCTCAAGGGCGACTGGTCGCCGGCCTCCGGCTACCAGAACGGTCTCATCCTCGGCCGCATCCCGGACGTCACAGCGGTGTTCGTGTCGAGCGACGAGATGGCGTTCGGTGTGATCCGCGCCTTCCACGAGCTGGGCAAGCGCATCCCGGAGGACGTCTCCGTGGTCGGCGTCGACGACATCGCCCTCGCGGAGTACTGCTCGCCCTCCCTCACGACCGTCGCCCAGCCATTCCCGGAGATGAGCCGTCTGGCCGTCGCCCACCTCCTCCGCTATATCGCCGACCCTGGCACCACCCTCGCGCCGGCCTCCGTCGAGCCCCGTCTGATCGTCCGCGCATCCACTGCCGCAGCACCCCACTGAGCCGCTAGAGTGCGGTCGTGAGGATGCGACGGGTGGGGTCGGTTGTCGGTGCTGTCGTGGCTGTGGCCGCTCTGGCGGGATGCACGGCGAGCGCGGGGACGGCGACGACGCCCACTCCCGCATCCACTGGGCTGAACACCGATCCGGGAGCGGATGCCGGCGTCCCGATCGCGGACGGCGCCATCGCGGCCGCGATCGACAAGCTGCCTGCGCTCGCGTCGTCGATCCTGTCGCAGAGCGGCGTTCCCGGTCTCGCGGTCGGCGTCACGTACCAGGGCAGGACCGTGTTCGCCCAGGGGTTCGGCGTCCGGGAGGTGGGCACGCAGGACGCCGTCGACGCCGACACCGTGTTCCAGCTCGCCTCGCTGTCGAAGCCGGTCGGCGCGACGGTCGTGGCCGACGAGGTCGGCAAGGGCACCGTCTCGTGGACCACGCCGGTCGCGAAGAACCTGACATCGTTCGAGCTGGCCGACCCGTACGTGACGGACCACGCGACCATCGCCGACCTGTACGCGCACCGCTCCGGCCTGCCTGACCACGCGGGAGACGATCTCGAGGAGCTCGGCTACGACCGCGCGGAGATACTGTCCCGCCTGCGCTACCTGCCGCTCGACCCGTTCCGTGCTCAGTGGACGTACACCAACTTCGGCATCACCGCCGCCGCGCAGTCCGTCGCAGACGCCGCGGGCACCGACTGGGAGACGCTGTCCCAGAACGACATCTACGGCCCGCTCGGGATGTCGTCCACCAGCTCCCGGTTCTCCGACTACATCGCCCACACGGACCGCGCCGTTCCGCACGTTCTCGTGGACGGCCAGTACGAGGCCAAGTACCAGCGGCAACCGGATGCGCAGTCGCCGGCCGGAGGCGTCAGCTCGTCCGTCAACGACATGACGAAGTGGATGGCGATGGTCCTCGACGGCGGGCGGTACGGCGGCCACGAGATCGTCTCGGAGAAGGCGCTGCTCCCGGCGATCTCGCCGCAGATCGTCACCGGCCCCGTCGCGAACGCCGAGACCCGCCCCGGGCAGTACGGCTACGGCTTCAACGTCGGCGTCGCCGCATCCGGCCGCACGACCGTCAGCCACTCCGGCGCGTTCGCGCTCGGCGCTGGAACGAACTTCGTCCTGCTCCCGTCCGCAGACCTCGGCATCGTCGTCCTCGTGAACGCCGCGGCGAACGGCACGGCGGAGACCCTGGCCATGCAGTTCCTCGACCTGGTGCAGTACGGCGCTCCCTGCACGGACTGGGGAGCGCTGTACCACGACGCGTTCGCCCACCTGGATGCGCCGATCGGCGACCTGGCCGGCCGGGCTCCTCCCGCATCCCCTGTCCAAGCAGCACCGCTCAGCGCGTACGTCGGCACGTACCAGAACCCGTACACAGGACCGGCGACCGTCGCCGACACCGGGGGGACGCTCACGGTCACCCTCGGCCCGAAGAACACGGTCTACACGCTGAAGCACTGGACGGGCAACGAGTTCGTGGCTCCGCTCGACAGCGAGAACGCGCCGCCCGGCTCCGTCTCCTCGATCGCCTTCTCTCCTCCGGCGGAGGGCAGGAGCGCGTCGTTCGTCTTCGAGCGCTACGCCACAGAAGGAGTCGGCACCTTCACCCGCTGACCGCCATACTCAGCAGGCACGCGCGGCGGGCAGACTCACCGGGCAGCCTCAGCCTGCAGCCCCGGTGATCGTGTTCAGCGCGAGCACGATGATCAGCCCGTTGAAGAAGAAGCTGATCACCGAGTGCCAGACGATCGTCCAGCGCACCCTGGTGGACAGCACTTCCACATCGGAGGCGGCGAAGCTGGTCCCGACCGTGTACGAGAAGTAGACGAAGTCGACGATCCGCGGATGCTCGGTGTTCGGGAACCGGAACGGCGGCTCCTCCGCCGCGTAGTAGCGCTGGTAGTACACCTGCGCGAAGCCCCAGTGCAGGAAGCCCCACGACAGCAGCATCGCCCAGACCCCCACGACGTCGATCAGGGAGCCGACGGTCGGATCGTTGTGCAGCCCGAGCACGGAGAACGCCGCGAACAACCCGATCAGGCTCGACAGGATCGTGGCCGTCAGGGAGACGACCCTCGCCACGCGGCTCACCTCGATGCGCGTCGGCCGGTGCCCCGGCGGAGGCGGAGGACGCTTCGCCAGCCGGCCGAGAACGATCAGCGTCACGGCCTCGTAGAGCGTTGCGATGCCGCACCAGACAGCGAGGAGGATGAGGAACGTGGCATCGTCGTCGTCGGCGGCGATGAGCAGCACTCCGAGCACGATCATCCCGAGCTGGGCGATCAGACTGACGACGAATCCGACCACGACGAGCGGTCTCGTCCCCTCGACGGCGCCTTCACCCGGCTGTGCCTGCATTTCTGGATGCTACCGCGCGCCTGTGGCGGTCCGGCGGTTTCCGCGCTGGAGGGGCAGGATGGACGTGTGGAACCCCTCGAAGTGGTGGCAGCCGTCCTCGTGCGCGACGGGCGCGTGCTGGCGTGCCGCCGCGCGCCCGGCAAGGATGCGGCCGGCCTCTGGGAGTTCCCAGGCGGCAAGGTCGAGACCGGAGAGACGCCGGAGGCAGCCCTGGTGCGCGAGATCCGTGAGGAGCTCGGCGTCGGCATCCTGGTCGGCGAGCTGATCGACCGCAGCGTCACGGAGTCGGGCGGCCGGTCGATCGACCTCGCCTGCTATCGCGCGGAGCTGACTGGCGAACTGCCGTCGCGCAGCACGGACCACGACGCGCTCCTCTGGGTGCGCACGACCGAGCTGGCGGCGCTGGAGTGGGCAGCGGCAGATGTGCCGGCGGTGCGCATCCTTACCGCCTGACCGAGCTGCCGACGCCGCCGGACAATAGCCATGTGCATCCTGCACCCGTCACGCGCCGATCAGTGCACTCTGCACATCGCGCGGGGATGGGTGGCGACATAACCTGTTCGCCAACCCCCACCCCCGTCAGAAGGACACTCCATGGCACGCACAGCACCTGCCGACGACTTCGCCCTCAGCCGTGTCTCTCCCGATGCCCGGAAACCCTGGTTCGGCATCGCGGTGCAGCGCTTCGGCCAGGTCTCCGCCCTCTCGCAATTCCTGCTCGGCGCCACCCTCGGCTACAGCATGACGTTCGGCGAGGCGGCGCTCGCGCTGCTCCTCGGCTCTGTGATCCTCGAGGTGATCATGTGCATCGTCGGCATCATCGGGCAGAAGGAGGGGCTGAACACCGCGCTCCTCGCCCGCTGGACAGGGTTCGGCGAGATCGGCGCATCCCTGGTCGGACTGGCCATCGGCATCAGCCTGATCGGCTGGTTCGGCATCCAGAGCGCCATCTCCGCCCAATCGCTCGACGTGCTGATGCCCGGCGTCATGCCGATCTGGTCGTGGAGCCTGATCTTCGGCCTTGCCGTCACGGCCATCGTCAGCTTCGGCTTCGTCGGGATGCAGTGGCTGGCCAACATCACGGTGCCGCTGTTCCTGATCCTCGTCGGCTGGTCCGTCATCAGCGAGCTGACCAAGCACTCTTTCGGCGACCTGCTCACCTCTCCGGCCCCCGGCCCGACCATGAGCGTCTGGGCGGGCACCGGCATCGTCGCCGGCGGCCTCATCGTCGGCGCGATCATCACGGCGGACATGACCAGGTTCAACCGCTCGAAGGCGGATGTGGTCAAGCAGACCGTCGTCGGCGTCAGCCTCGGCGAGTTCGTGATCGGTCTCGCCGGCGTCCTGCTCGCCCACGCAGCGGCCACCGGAGACATCGTCGCCATCGTGACGTCGTCGATCGGTTTCGTCGGCCTCATCATCGTCATCACCGGAACGCTGAAGATCAACGACTGGAACCTCTACTCGTCCACCCTCGGCCTGGTGAACTTCATCTCCACCGCGTTCTCGAAGAACCTCAACCGCGTCACCACCACCATCGTGCTCGGCGTGGTCGGCTCCATCCTGGCCGCGGCGGGCATCCTGTCGCAGTTCACCGGCTTCCTCATCATCCTCGGCGTCGCCTTCCCTCCCATCGCGGGCATCATGGTCGCCGAGTACTTCTTCGTGCGGCGCTGGCGCGGCGAGCTCGACGAGACCCGCGCATCCGGCCGGCTGCCGCAGACCGCTCCGCGGTTCGTGCCTGCGACCATCGTCATCTGGATCATCTCGGCCGTCGTCGGCTACTTCGTCACCTGGGGCATCCCCGCCCTGCTCTCGCTCGCCCTCTCGATCGTGCTCTACACGATCGCGGGCAAGCTCGGCTGGGTGCGCGGCGTCGGCCGCGCCACCACTATCCAGCCTGCGCTGGACGAGGCTCAGGGCGACCCGGCGACGAGCGAGCGGGTCGGCGACCAGCCGGGCGAGCAGTCCGGAGCGCTCCCCAGCACCAACTGACCATCGGCAGCACACGCACCACCAGCACCACGAAGAAAGCGGGAAGTATGCATATCGGCATCGACGTCGGAGGAACCAACACCGACGCAGTGCTCATGGACGGCAAGCAGACGCTGGCCGGCACCAAGAACTCGACCAGCCCTGACGTGACGACCGGCATCGTCCAGGCCATCGAATCACTCAGGGCGGCGCAGCACTTCGACGGCGCCGACATCAGCGCGGTGATGATCGGCACGACCCACTTCATCAACGCGCTGGTCGAGGCGAAGCGCCTCGCCCCGACGGCGGCGCTCCGCCTCGGCCTCCCTGCGACGCGCGCCCTCCCTCCGTTGGTGGACTGGCCGGAGCCGCTCAAGCAGGCGATCGGCGCACGCGGCTATCTGGCGCACGGCGGCTACGAGTTCGACGGACGCCCCATCTCCCCGCTCGACCCGGAGGAGCTGACCCGCCTGGCGGTCGACATGGCGGAGAACGGCGTGCGCTCCGTGGCCATCTCGTCGGTGTTCAGCCCGGTCAACCACGACCTGGAGACCCGCGCGGCTGCCATCATCGCCGAGACGCTCGGCGACGACGTCGCGATCTCGCTCTCCCACGAGATCGGCCGCATCGGCCTGCTCGAACGCGAGAACGCGACGATCATCAACGCCGCTCTCCGCGAGCTCGCCTCGGAGATCGTCGACGGCCTCACCGCCGCCGTCCGCGCACAGGGCATCGACGCTCCGATCTTCCTCAGCCAGAACGACGGAACGCTGATGGACGAGGACTACGTGCGCCTCTACCCCGTCGCCACCTTCGCATCGGGGCCGACGAACTCGATGCGCGGCGCCGCCCTCACCAGCGGGCTGGACACCTGCGCCGTGGTCGACATCGGCGGCACGACGGCCGACATCGGCCTGCTGGTCAACGGGTTCCCCCGCGAGACCGCCAACGAGGTCAAGGTGGCAGGGGTCCGCACCAACTTCCGGATGCCGGACGTGCTGTCCATCGGCATCGGCGGCGGCAGCATCGTCGACCTGGAGACCGGAGAGGTCGGCCCAGAGTCGGTCGGCTACCGGCTCAGCACGGAGGCGCTGGTCTTCGGCGGTTCCACCCTCACCGCCACGGACATCGCGGTCGCCGCCGGCCGCGCCCGGATCGGCGACCCTGCGCTCGTCGCGCACCTCGACCCCGCCTTCGTCGCCCGGGTCCTCGACAGGATCGCCGAGCGCGTCGCAGAGGCCGTCGACCGGATGCGCACATCGCCGGACCCCATCCCCGTCGTCGCCGTCGGCGGCGGCTCCATCCTGCTGCCGGACGAGCTCCCGCTGTTCGGCACCGTGCACCGCCCGGAGAACTACGCCGTCGCCAACGCGATCGGCGCATCCATCGCCCAGGTCGGCGGCGAGATCGACAAGGTGTACGCCATCGAGCCCGGCCGGCGCGAGCAGGCCATCGCCGAGGTGCGCGCGGAGGCCGTCGACAAGGCCATCGCCGCCGGAGCATCCCCGCAGTCCGTCGCCATCGTCGACTTCGACGAGGTTCCCATCCCATACCTGCCGGGCAACGCCACCCGCATCAGGGTGAAAGCCGTCGGCGACCTGGACATGGGGGTGCGGGTGTGAGCTGGACACTGACCGCCGACCTCGTCCCCGCCCTCGCCCGCGGCGCAGCCGTCCTCGGCACCGGAGGAGGAGGCGATCCGTACATCGGCTCCCTGCTGGCGAAGCAGGCGCTCGCCGAGCACGGCGAGGTGACCGTCGTCACCCTGGACGAGGTGCCGGACGACGCGCTCGTGCTCACCGTCGCCATGATGGGCGCCCCGACCGTGATGGTCGAGAAGCTGCCCAGTCTGGATGAGGTCATCGCGCCCGTGGCCGCGCTCGGCACCTACCTGGGCCGCCCTGTGACCCACATCGCCTGCGCGGAGGTGGGCGGCGTCAACTCCACCATCCCGGTCGCGGCCGCCGCAGCGCTCGGCCTTCCGCTGATCGACGGCGACGGCATGGGCCGCGCCTTCCCCGAGCTGCAGATGGTCCTCCCCACCCTCTACGGCGTCACCGCCTCCCCGCTCGCGTTCAGCGACGAGAAGGGCAACGTCGGCGTGCTGCAGACGGTCGACAACCACTGGACGGAGCGCATCGCCCGCGTCGCCTGCGTCGAGATGGGCTGCTCCATCATGATCTCCGGCTTCCCGATGGAGGGCGCCGTCGCCCGCGAAGCGCTCGTGCCAGGCTCGCTGCAGCACTGCATCGCCATCGGCGCCGGCATCGCGGACGCACGAGCCGCCAAGGAGGACGCCGTCGGCCGCACCGTCGAGCTGCTCGGCGGCCGCGAGTTCTTCGCAGGCAAGGTGGTCGACGTGCACCGCGGGACCACCTCCGGGTTCGCCAGAGGCACCGCGCGGATCGAGAATCCGAGCTGCACTCTCACGCTGTCGTTCCAGAACGAGCATCTGATCGCGGAGGCGGACGGCGAGGTCCTGGTGACCACCCCGGACCTCATCATCGTGCTCGACCACGACTCGGGAGAGCCGATCACCACCGAGGGCCTGCGCTACGGTCAGCGGGTGCGGGTCGTCGCCGCGCCGAGCGACCCGCGCTGGCACTCCGCAGACGCTCTCGCGATGGTCGGCCCTGGCTACTTCGGCTACGACGTGCCGTCGCACCGCTTCGACGGCACGCAAGAAGCGGCGGTAGCCGCGGAGCCGGCGGAGGCGACGGCATGAGCTGGCAGTTGACTGCGGCCGACCTGCCCGACCTCGCCCGCGGAGCGACCCTCCTCGGCACCGGAGGAGGAGGTGACCCGTACATCGGCACGATGCTGGTCGAGCGCGTCCTCGGCGACGGCTCGATCACCATCCTCGATCCCGACGAGCTCGCTGACGACCTGTTCGTCATCCCGACCGCCCAGATGGGGGCTCCGACGGTCATGATCGAGAAGATCCCCGCCGGCACGGAGCCCACCCTCGCGCTGCGCACGCTCGAGGAGCATCTCGGCAGGAAGGCCGACGCGACCATGCCGATCGAGTGCGGCGGCATCAACTCGATGATCCCGCTCATCGTCGCGGCGGAGACCGGGCTGCCTGTGGTGGATGCGGACGGCATGGGCCGCGCATTCCCCGAGCTCTCCATGGAGACTTTCGCCGTCTACGGCGTGCACGGCTCCCCGCTCGCCCTCGCAGGAGAGCGGGGCGAGCGGGTGATCATCGACACGGGAGACGACGACAGGCAGATGGAGTGGCTGGCGCGCGGCGTCACCATCCGGCTGGGCGGCGTGGCACACATCGCCGAGTACGCGATGACAGGAGCCGACGTCAAGCGCACCGCTGTCCCGCGCACCCTCTCGATGGCGCTCGCCATCGGCCGCGCCATCCGCGAGGCCAGGGAGGAGCACCGGTCGCCGTTCGCTGCGATTGCGAGCACGCTGTCGCCGACCCTGTACTCCGAGGTCCGCGAGCTCTTCACCGGAAAGGTCACCGACGTCGAGCGGCGCACGACGGAGGGCTTCGCGAAGGGCCGCGCGACGATCACCTCCCTGGACGGAGACGACGACACGCTGGAGATCCGCTTCCAGAACGAGAACCTCATCGCCCACCACGGCGACGAGGTCGTGGCCATCGTCCCCGATCTGATCTGCGTCGTCGACGTCGAATCGGGAGAGCCCATCACGACCGAGGGTCTGCGCTACGGCCAGCGCGTCCGCGTGCTCGGCATCTCCACCCCCGAGATGATGCGCACGCCGGAAGCGCTCGCCGCGTTCGGGCCGAGCGCGTTCGGTCTCACCGAGCCGTTCGTGCCGGTCGAATCCGCGCCCGTCTACGCTTGAGGCATGGCGAGAACCCTCGAGCACGGCGACCTGCCGTCGCTGGCCAGGGGGTTCTCGCTGCTCGGCTCCGGTGGCGGAGGCACGACGACCATGCTCGAACTGATGCTGGCGGACGCGGACTGGCCGCTCACCGTGCATCCGGTCGCCGGGCTCGATCCAGCCACTCCGTGCATCGCCGCGGCGTTCGCGGGGTCGACGTATCTGCTGACCGAGCGCATCCCAGGCTCCGACCCGTTCGACGAGCTGATCACCGCCGCTGAGCGCTGGACGGGCGTTCGCGCTGGCGCTGTCTGTCCGCTGGAGGGCGCGGGCCTGAATGGGCTGACCCCGCTCACTCTCGCCGGCCGTCTCGCCCTGGTGGATGCGGACTTCATGGGTCGCGCGCTCCCCCGGCTCGACCAGTTGTCGCTGTTCATCGACCGGGTGCCTGGAACGGTCACGGTCTGCGGGTCCGGCGCTGGAGGCGTCGTCCTGATCGAGACCGACCGCGCAGCGGACGTCGAGAGCCTGGTGCGCGGCGCGATCGTGCAGGCCGGCGGAGCGGCCGGTGTCGTGGTCGCCGGGTTCACCGTGGGCGATCTGATCGAGCACGCAGTGCACGACGGCTACGAGCGGGCGCTCGAACTGGGGACGGCGTTCGACGCGGCGGCGGCCGCACCGCTCTCCGAGCTCGCGGGACGCCTCGGCGGCCGGATGCTCGGCACGGGACGCGTCGCGGCCGTCGAGGCTGCACCGTCCGACGCGTACTCCTCCGCCGTCGAGGTGACAGCCGACGACGGAGCGCTCCTGCGCCTGGTCGCGCGCTCCGAAGTCCTCGCCGTGCTGCGCGACGGATCGCTGGAGGCGGCCTCCCCCGAAATCATCGTCACGATCGACTCGATCTCCCGCGACATCCTCCAGGTCGACGGACTCTCCATCGCGCGCCACGTCGCACTCATCGCGCTGCCTGCGCCCGCCTGGTGGACCGAGCGCCCAGAGCGGCTGCGGCAGGTCACGCCCTCCGCGTTCGGCATCGACGGGCTGGATGCGGCATGAGCCAGACCATCGACCTGGGCGCCCTGCTCGCCCACCCGGCCAACGGCGGCCTCCGCCCGGTCGCCGCCGCCGATCCCGCCACCGTCTGGCACGACGTCGTCGTGGCCTCCGGCGAGTCAGGGCTTCCTGCCGATGGGGCAGGCGGCGCGGACGCCGACCTCGCCATCCTCACCACGGAGCCGCCATCAGCGCCGTGGCAGCAGGATGCGCTGATCCGCCGCATCCGGGATCGCGGCTACCTGGCGCTCGCGATGCCGAACGCCGACCTGTTCGGCGTCGGCAGTCGCGTGCTCGCCGAGCGCGTGGGACTCGACCTGCTGCACGTCGACGATCCGATGGCGCTCGCGAAGGCCTGCTGGCTGCTGCTGGAAGGCCGGGATGCGCTGACCCTCGGCTACGTGCGCCGGGTCGCGCAGTCGATCGAGTATCACGCGGTCGGCCTCGCCGACCTTCTGCGGCACCTGTCGGCGAGTGTCGGCCACGGGATCGCCCTGATCGACGCGGAAGGCGTGCTGCTCCAGTCGGGAGGCACGCTGCCTGCCGCGGTGCACGCCGCGATCGACTTCGGCCCGTGGCTGGACACGGTGACTGTCGACGATGGTTCTGCGGCATCGGTGCACGTCGACAGCCCCAGCCGGGCAGGACTCCGGCTGGCGTTCTTCGGCACCGGCCTGAACGCCGTGCAGTTGACGGCGCTCGCTGTCGCGGCAGAGGTCGCCATGCCCGCCGTTGCGGCGCGCATCCTGATCGACGAGGTCGCCGACGTCAACGACGCCGCCGTGGCCGCCGACCTGCTGCGCGACTTCCTCGAACAGCGCGACACCAGGGATGCGGAACGCGAGCAGCGGATGCTCGACCGCGGCTGGCGCACGGCCGGCTACCACCTCGGCTTCCGCATCGTCGGGCGCACCAGGGTCGACACCTTCCAGCTGCTCCGCTTCGTGACGCGAGAGCTCGCCGCCGTCCCAGCAGACTCGCACGTCGTGACGAGCGGTCGCGGCGTGACCGGCTGGCTGAGCTTCGCAGCTCCCCCGGCGCCAAGCCAGGTCGATGCCGCGGTCTCCGCCCTCCGCTCCCTGCACACCGCTGCCCGCCGCTCCTTCAACGTCGCCACCGGCGTCGGCTCTGTGGAGAGCGGTTCGGCAGGGCTGGCGACCACCATCGACGGCGCTGCCGACGCCGCACGCATCGCGGTGAGCCGGTCGGCGACCGGCTGGTTCGTGCGCATCGACGCCCTCGGCCTGGAACAGCTCCTGCTCTCCTGGACGGAGAACGACACGTTCGTGCCGGCAGCCCAGTCGCTGCTCGGCCCGCTCATCTCCCGCGCCCCTGAGCTGCTGGAGACTCTGACCGCCTACCTCGACCACGAATCGGGCATCGCAGCGACCGCCGACGCCCTCCACCTGCACAGGAACACCGTCTCCACCCGCATCGCTCGCGCCCAGGACCTCCTGGGGCTCGACCTGTCCGATCCGGAGACCAGGCTGGCCGTGCACCTGGCCTGCCGGGCGGTGCGCCAGAGCGCCGACAGCACGAGCACCAGCACCAGCACCAGCACCAGCACCACCAGAGGAGCCACCCCGTGAGAGCCATGATCTACGACCGTTTCCGCGGCCCCATCGAGGTGCGCGAGGTCCCCGACCCCGTCGCCCCTCCCGGCGGCGCGATCGTCAGAGTCGGCGCATCCGGTCTCTGCCGCAGCGACTGGCACGCCTGGGCGGGCCACGACGACTCCGTGCACCTGCCGCACGTGCCAGGCCACGAGTTCGCAGGCACCGTCGCCTCGGTCGGAGAGGGCGTGACGGGCTGGCGCGTCGGCGACAGGGTGACGACGCCGTTCGTCAACGGCTGCGGCGTCTGCGAGTGGTGCCGCAGCGGGCAGGCGCAGGTCTGCCCCGACCAGACCCAGCCCGGTTTCACCCATTGGGGCTCGCACGCCGAACTGGTGGCGGTCCGTGCCGCCGACCTCAATCTCGTCGCCGTGCCCGATGCGCTGGACGACGACGCGGCCGCGAGCCTCGGCTGCCGCTTCGCCACCGCCTATCGGGCGGTGCGCTCGCGCGCGGCCGTGCGGGATGGCGAGTGGGTGGCCGTCTACGGCGCAGGCGGCGTCGGCCTGAGCGCCGTGATGATCGCCGCGGCCATCGGCGCCAGGGTGATCGCCGTCGACCGCACCCCCGCCGCCCTCGCCCTGGCGGCGAGCCTCGGGGCAGAGCACGTCGTCGCAGCCGGTGATTCCGCTCCGGCCGCCATCGCCGAACTGACCGGAGGAGGAGCGCACGTGAGCATCGATGCGGTCGGCGCGGCCTCCACGAGCACGCACGCTGTCCTGTCGTTGCGCCGCCGCGGCCGCCACGTGCAAGTCGGCCTGCTGTCCGCCGACCAGCTCCCCACTCTCCCCCTCGACCGCGTCATCGCCTGGGAGCTCGACATCCTCGGCAGCCACGGGATGTCCGCCGCCGACTATCCGGGGATGCTCGATCTCGTCGCCACCGGAGCCCTCCGCCCGCAGGACCTTTTGGCCGGCGCTGTCACCCTGGAGACCGGCGCGACCATGCTTCCACAGGCAGACACGGCGTCCCCGACGGGGATCACCGTCGTGCATCCCGGCTGAGGCAGCGCCGTCCCCCCCGGACGCGGCATGATGTCGGTATGCACCTCGCCGACATCACCCCGCCGACCACCCAGGCCGCCCGCGCCGCATACGAGTTCTCCGCTGAGCGCCAGTCGCCCGCCATGCTGAACCACTGCATCCGGTCGTGGCTGTGGGCCGTCGGCTTCGCCGAGCTGGACGGCAGGGACGACGCCGACCGCGAACTCCTCTACGTCGCCGCACTGCTGCACGATCTCGGGCTGGTCGAGGAGTTCGACAACGTCACGCTCAGCTACGAGGACGCCGGCGGCCACGTCGCCGCAGCGCTCACCGCGGGCGCTGGCTGGCCCGCCGAGCGGCGGCAGCGCGTGCACGACGTGATCGTGCGCCACAACTGGCCGTCCGTCGACCCCGCGCTGGATGTGGAGGGCAACCTGCTCGAGATCGCCACAGGACTCGACATCTCCGGCTTCCGCGCGGACGACCTCCCGCTCGCGTTCCAGGAGGAAGTGCTCGCCGCCTATCCCCGGCTCACTCTGGCTGCCGAGTTCGGCGCGTGCGTGACCGACCAGGCTGCCCGCAAGCCGACGACGCAGGCCGCCCGCATCGTCGCCAACGGCGTCGAGCGCAAGCTCGCGGCCAACCCTCTCGAGTCCCGCGGACCGCGCCCGTAAGGTCCATCAGCCTGGGCTGCTATGGTTCGCACACCGGCACCGAGCCGGTTTTCAGGGAAGACGCCTCGTGAACGTCGAGCCGATTGCGGCTCCGCCTCGAACCCGTCGCCTCCTCTGTGCTATCAGAGGAGCATCCCCATGCCCGCGTCCCTCCCTGCTCCCACGTCCGCCGTCGTCTACTGCGAGGGCCTGTTCGCCGAGCAGGACGGCAAGACCGCGAACGGACTCGTCCGGCACTCGGAGCGCTACCGGATCCTCAGCGTGGTCGACAGCCGTCACGCGGGAGAGGACTCCGGACTCGTGCTCGACGGCGCGGCCAACGGCATCCCGGTGCTCGGCTCGATCGCCGAGGCGATCGCTCACGCCGGATTCGTGCCGGGCACCCTGATCGTCGGCATGGCTCCGGCAGGCGGGATGCTCTCCGCCGGTCACCGCACCGCCCTCCTCGACGGCATGTCCCGCGGCATGAACCTCGTCAACGGCCTGCACGAGTTCCTCGACGACGAGCCGGAGTTCGCTGCCGCCGCCCTGCTCGCCGGCGTCACCATCGAGGATGTCCGCCGTCCCAAGCCGAAGAGCGAGATGCACCTGTTCTCCGGCCGGATCTTCGACGTCACCTGCCCGCGCATCGCCGTCCTCGGCACGGACGGCGCGGTCGGCAAGCGCACCACGAGCACCCTGCTGGTGCAGGCGCTGAACGCTCGCGGCATCAGGGCCGTGATGGTCGGCACCGGCCAGACCGCCCTCATCCAGGGCGCCAGGTATGCGGTCGCGCTGGATGCGAGCGTTCCCCAGTTCCTCTCCGGAGAGGTCGAGAACGAGGTCGTCGCGGCGTTCGAGAACGAGCAGCCGGACGTCATCGTCGTCGAGGGCCAGGGCGCGCTCAGCCACCCGGCCTATCTGACGAGCGCGTACATCCTGCGCGGCAGCCGACCGGATGCGGTCATCCTGCAGCACGCGCCGGCGCGCGTCATGCTCGACGACTTCCCGATGATGCCCGTGCCGTCCGCCGCGCAGGAGATCCGGCTCATCGAGTCGTTCGCCGCCACGCGCGTCATCGGCGTCACGATCAACCACGAGAACATGACGGACGCCGAGGTCACCGCGGCCATCGACGCCCACGAGCTCGAGCTCGGCCTTCCCGCGACGGACCCGCTCTCCCGCCCGCTGGACGCGCTGGTCGACATGGTGCTGACGGCGTTCCCCGAGCTGGAGCACACCAGCCCCGCCTCCGCGGCCGCCGCCGCGACGCCCGGCGCCACGCACTAGCGCCCGAACAGCGTCCTGAGCATCCCCCAGAGGCCGCGTCGCCTGCGCGGCGCGGCGTCGGGGGCAGCCGTCACGGTGTCGAGGAAGCCGACCCCGCACTGCGGGCACTCGACGATCAGCTCGTGCACGGCGAGCCCCGCTCCGTAGTACGGGTTGCGCACGGCGTTCGCCTCGGCGCCGCACGACGGGCATGTCGCGCTCGCTCCTCCGCTCCCGGCCTGCATCCTTCCATTGTGCGTCACCGGGCGGCGTTCCGGCTCAGGGCGCTGCCTGCTCAGCCGAGCGTGATGGTGACCGTCTGGCTCTTCGAGGCCGCTGAACCCTCCGCAGGATCGACGGCGGTAACGCGCAGATCGGCGTCCGACTTCCCGTTCCCGTTCCCGCCGGAGTCCGGTTTCTTCACGGTCACGTTCGTGAACCCTGCGGCGGTCAGCGCTGCTTTCGCCTCGCTCTCCGTCTTGCCGATCAGGCCGCCCGGGATGCTCGCCGACTGCCCGTTGCTGACCTGCACCGTCACCGAGCTGCCCTTGTTGGCGGAGGTCCCCGCCGCAGGGTCAGTGCCTGCGGCGGTGCCGGCCGGCTGCGACGAGTCCACAGGCGTGCTGTCGATCGTCGCGTCCAGCCCGAGCCCCTGCAGGAGGGTCTGGGCTTCTTGCGGGGACTTGCCAGACACATCCGGGATGGTCACCTGGTCGCCGTAGAGCACGGCGTTGGTCGGCTTCGTGAACGCGCTGCCGCCGTAGAGGCCGTCGATGGCGCTGAGGATCGGCTTCGCGATCGAGAACTTCACGTCGCCGCCGCCGATCCCGTCGAAGTCGAGGCTGCGCAGCGGCGTCGAGCCGGACACGTTGCCGACCCAGGTGGCCGTCGACACCTTGCTGGTGGAGGTGACGAGCCAGTTCTGCAGCGAGTCGTCCGTCGTGCCCGTCTTGCCCATGATGGGCGTCCCGTCATACGGGTTGGCGCTCTCGGCCGTTCCTCCGCCGCGCATCACGCCCTGCAGCGCGTACGTCACCCCGGCGGCGATGTTCGGCTGGAGGCCCTGCGTGCAGGTGGTCGGGCTGACCTTGTGCGCCGAGCCGTCCGCGTTCACCACCTTGTCGATCGCGACCGGCGTGCAGACCACGCCGTTGTTGGCGATGCCTGCGTATGCGGTGGCCATCGTCAGCGGAGACAGGTAGTTGACGCCGAGGATCATCGACGGAACAGAGGTCAGCGGGTTGCTCGACGACGCAGGATGCACGCCCAGCGCCTTCGCGGCGTTCAGGATCGAGCACAGGTCGATCTGGGTGCCCATCTTGGCGAACGCGGTGTTCACCGATTCGGCCGTCGCGGCCATCACGGAGAGCCTGCTCGCCGAGCCTTCGTCGTTGGTGACGGGCCAGTCCGGCCCGGTGATGTCGGCGCAGCTGTTGGTGAAGTCGGACGTCGGGAAGTCGTGCTGCGACGCGTTGATCGTGTCGTACAGGCTGTTGCCCGCTTCGAGCCACGCGGCGAGGTCGAACGCCTTGAACGTGGACCCGGTCTGGAAGCCCTGGGACCCTCCGTACGCCTCGTCGGTGTTGTAGTTCACCGCCGTCGTGCCGTCGATCGGCTGATCGGTGTTGTTGAACGCCCTGTTCTCGACCATCGTCACGATCCTGCCCGTGCCGAGCTCCATCGAGACGTTGGATGCGCCGAGGTCGATCCCCGCCATCGACGGCGGGATGTACGAGCTCAGCGACTGCTGCGCCACCGCCTGCAGGTCGAGGTTGAGGGTGGTGTAGATCTTGAGGCCGCCGCGGTTGAGCGTCGCCCAGCGGTCGTCGGCGGTCGCGCCGTACGCCGGGTCGTTGAGCACCACATCCCGCACGTAGTCGCAGAAGAACGCGGCGTTGTACTGGGAGGCGGACGCGCATCCGGAGGTCGTCGGCGTGATGGTCGGCTGAATGGGCGTCTTCTTGGCCACATCCCGCTCCGCTGCGGTGATCTTGTGGTTGATCTCCATGCGGTCGAGCACGTAGTCGCGCCGTTCCTTGGTGGCCTTGTACCCGTTCGCTGCGCCGTTGTCCTTGTTGTCCGGCTCGTCGATGCGCAGGTTGGCCGGGTTGTTCAGAATGGCGGTGAGCGTCGCGGCCTGCGGAAGGGTGAGCTGCGCTGCCGTGGTGTTGAAGTAGTAGTGCGCCGCGGCCTGGATGCCGTAGACGGTGCCGCCGAATCCGACGACGTTGAGGTAGCCGAGCAGGATCTGCTGCTTGGAGTACTTCTTCTCCAGCCCGACTGCGTATCGCATCTCCTGCACCTTGCGCTGCAGGGTGACACCGGCGGCGTCGGCATAGCAGGCCTTGAGCTTCTTCTCGTCGGTGAGCGCGTCGCAGCGCTCGACCTCGACGTTCTTCACGTACTGCTGCGTGATCGACGAGCCGCCCTGCACGGAGCTGCCGCTCACGGTCGAGAGCGCACCGCGGACGGTGCCGAGCAGGTCGACGGCGCCCTCCTGATAGAACCGCGGATCTTCGGCGGCGACGGTGGCGTCCTTGACGGTCTGCGCCACGTCGTTCCAGCCGACGTCCTGCCTGTTCTGCGCGTAGAACGACGCGATCGGAACATCCACGCCGCCCTTCTTGGCGAAGACGGTGGTGTTCTGCGCGAACGGCTGGATCTCGAGGTTCGACGGCAGCGCCTCGAACGCGTTCGACGCGGCGGCGGCCGCTTGGCCGACTCCCAGGAAACCGGGAAGGACGAACGCCGATGTCAGCACCGCTGCGATGAGCGCGACGACCCCGAACTGCATGATCAGCCCCGCGCGAGACCGCGCAGGCCGGATCTCGTAGCGCCGCAGCGGGTCGAAACGTCGCGAGAATGCGGCGAACCGCGGGCGGTCACGGAGCGGCGGTCGGGTAGGCATCGGTCCAGCGTTCCACCGGAACACTAAGAAACCTCTGACGCGTGCTGCCGAATGCTGTCGTTCTTCACAGACACGGGATGTGCGGCACTCAGGTTGGCTGCGCGTCCTGCGATCGCAGTTTTCGATCAAGCAGTGTGAACCGGTCGTCCGATTTTGTCCCCAGTTCGAGTGTGGTTCGGGCCGTGACAGCCCGTTTCGATTCGGCGACTCGCTAGCCTCTGAGTGACTTTACAGACGGAGGAACCATGGATTTCGCTGAAGTTCTGGCCGCGCTGGCGCTCAAGGTGAGGAACCAGCGCGACGCGATCCAGACCGAAGAGGCCACCAAGAACGCATTCATCATGCCGTTCATCTCGAACGTGCTCGGCTACGACGTGTTCAACCCTCTCGAGGTCGTGCCGGAATTCACCGCGGACGTCGGGATCAAGAAGGGCGAGAAGATCGACTACGCCATCATGCGGGATGGCGAAGTGCAGATGCTCATCGAGTGCAAGAAGTCGAATGAGAGCCTCAAGATCGAGAACGCATCGCAGTTGTACCGCTACTTCGCGGTGACGAATGCGCGCATCGCGGTTCTCACCAATGGCGAGACCTATCACTTCTACACTGACCTCGACGCTCCCAACCGGATGGATGCGAAGCCCTTCCTGGTCCTCGACCTCCTCGATGTCGACGAGACGCTCATCCCGGAGCTGCGCAAGCTGACCAAGGACGCCTTCGACCTCGACTCGATCATTAATGCAGCCGGAGAGCTCAAGTACATCGGGCAGATCAAGCGCGCGCTGGCATCGCAGTTCCGCGAGCCGGACGACGACTGGACACGCTTCTTCATCGGCCGCGTGTACGACGGTTCGATCACTCAACGCGTGCGCGAGCAGTTCGCACCCCTCGTGGCCAAGGCGACGAAACAGTTCCTCAACGATCAGGTCAATGAGCGCCTCAAGACGGCGCTCGGCGGATCGAACTACGCGCCCATCGAGCCAGCACCAGACGATGCAGTCACGAGCCAACCGCCCGCTCATGACGACCTCGACCGCGACACCGAGATCGAGACGACGCTCGAAGAGCTCGAGGGCTATCAGATCGTCAAGGCGATCGCGTGCAGCGAGGTCAAGCCACAGCGGGTCGTGCACCGGGACTCGAAGTCGTACTTCGCGATCCTCCTCGACGACAACAACCGCAAGCCGATCGCACGTCTCCACTTCAACGGCAAGGCGAAGAAGTACATCGGGTTGTTCGACGAGGAGAAGAACGAGACGAGGCACGAGCTCGGTTCGCTCGACGAGATCTATGCACACGCCGCACACATCCGCGACACCGTCAGGCATTTCGCGGACAAGTAGCTCGACTCCGACGCGCGTCACCCGGGCTGGGGTCTGGAGCCGGCGTCTCCGCGTTCCCTAGAGTGAGGCGGCATCCACACTCAGGGGGAACCGTGACAACACCCGCACCCGGCTGGTACTCCGATCCGGCGGACGGCAGGATGGTGCGCTGGTGGGCGGGCGACGGATGGACGGAGCACGTTCGTCCGTTCCCTGAGCCTGCGCCTGCGCCGCAGCCTCCGAACCCGGCGTTCGGACAGCAGTACCAGACAGCGCAGCCCTCTTGGCAGCAGACAGCGCAGCCCACATACACGCGCGAGCCGCGCATGACGATCGCTCGTGGCGAGAAGGATCGTCAGGTCCGTCGTAACAACCCGATGGCCTACCTGGGGCTCGTCTTCTCCCTGCTCGGGCTCATCGTCAACCCGTTCGCGATCCTGAGCATTCTGGGCATCGTGTTCTCCTCGATCGGCTGGGCAAAGTCCGGTGAGCTGTCCTCCGTCGTCCGATACTCAGGCAAGGTCACGGCCATCATCGGGGTGATCCTGGGGGTCGCCACCCTTGCGTACTTCGGCTGGACGTTCTCCCGCGCGTTCGTCTGACCGCGCCGCATCACGCAGAAGAGGCGGTGACCCCGTCCGGGATCACCGCCTCTTCTCACCCCCGTCGCGCGGGGGCAGAGCCGCCGCTTACGCCGCCGCCCGCATCCACTCGCCCGCACGCGCACCGGCGGTCACGCGGAGCTCGTCGCCCTGCGCATCCACCGTCACCGTGCCGCCGTCCGTCAGCTCTCCGCTGACCATCAGCTCGGCGATCCTGTCGTCGATCTCGCGCTGGATCACCCTGCGCAGCGGTCGCGCTCCGTACTCCGGCTCGTAGCCGGCGTCCGCGATCCAGGCGACCGCCGCGTCCGTCGCGTCGAAGGAGATGGAACGGGAGCCGAGGCGGCCGGAGGTCGCCGTCAGCAGCAGGCGCACGATGTCGCGCAGCTGCTCTGCGTCGAGCTTCCTGAAGAGCACGATCTCATCGATCCGGTTCAGGAACTCGGGCCGCATTGCTTCGCGGAGCTTGCCCATCACCCTGTCGCGCAGGTCCTTCTCCGAGGCGAAGCCGGCCGCGGAGGCGTCTCCGCCCACCGGGACGAAGCCGAGGGCACCGCTGCGGGATGCGAGGAACTCCGAACCGAGGTTCGACGTCATGATGACGACCGTGTTGCGGAAGTCGACCGTGCGTCCCTGACCGTCGGTCAGGCGTCCGTCGTCGAGCACCTGCAGCAGCAGGTTGAACACGTCGGGGTGCGCCTTCTCGATCTCGTCGAACAGCACGACCGAGTACGGGTTGCGGCGCACGCGCTCTGTGAGCTGTCCTGCCTCGTCGTAGCCGACGTATCCGGGAGGGGCGCCGACCAGGCGGGCGACCGTGTGGCGTTCGCCGAACTCGCTCATGTCGAAGCGCAGCATCGCCTTCTCGTCGCCGAACAGGGAGGAGGCGAGCGCCTTCGCGAGCTCTGTCTTGCCGACGCCGGTCGGGCCGAGGAAGAGGAAGCTTCCGACGGGGCGGCGCTCGTCTCCGAGGCCGGTGCGGTTGCGGCGCACAGCCTTGGCGACCGCGACGACCGCGTCGTCCTGGCCGATCACGCGCTCGTGCAGCTCGGATTCGAGCTTCGCCAGGCGCTCACGGTCTGCTTCTCCGATGCGGCTGACCGGGATGCCCGTCGCCCGAGAGATGACCGCAGCGATCTCCGGCTCCCCCACCACCGCATCCGGTCGCGGGCTTGAGCCGAGCTCGTCGAGTGAGCGCTGGACGCCCTCGATCTCGTCGCGCAGGCGCGACGCCTCCTCGTAGTGCTCTGCCGCGACGGCGGAGTTCTTCTCCGCTTCGAGGGTCGCGAGCGTGCTCATCAGCGCTGTCGTGTCGACGCGCTTGCCGAGGCGTAGGCGGAGGCGTGCCCCCGCCTGGTCGATCAAGTCGATCGCCTTGTCCGGCAGGAAGCGGTCGGAGACGTAGCGGGCGGACAGCTCGACGGCGGCGCGGATCGCGTCGTCGGTGTACTGCACCCCGTGGTGCTCCTCGTACGCTCCGCGGAGCCCCGAGAGGATGAGCACGGCGTCCTCGACGCTGGGCTCGCCGACCGTCACCGGCTGGAAGCGGCGCTCCAGCGCCGGGTCCTTCTCGATGCGGCGGTACTCCTTCAGGGTCGTCGCACCGACCAGGTGCAGGTCGCCCCTGGCCAGCCGCGGCTTCAGGATGTTTCCCGCGTCCATGCCGCCGGACTCACCGGAGCCGCCTGCGCCGACGACGGTGTGCAGCTCGTCGATGAACACGATGAGCTCGTCCGTTCCCGCGCTGATCTCGTCCATCAGGTTCGTCAGGCGCTCCTCGAAGTCGCCGCGGTAGCGGGTTCCCGCCACCATCCCGGCGAGGTCGAGCGCGACGACGCGCTTGTCGCGGAGCTGCTCCGGCACGTCGCCCGAGACGATCGCGCTGGCCAGCCCCTCCACGATGGCGGTCTTGCCGACGCCGGCCTCACCGACCAGCACCGGGTTGTTCTTGGTGCGGCGGGACAGGATCTCCACCGTCTGCTCGATCTCGTCGAGGCGGCCGATCACCGGGTCGAGCTTGCCGTCGCGGGCGAGCTGGGTGAGGTCGGTGCCGAACCTGTCGAGCATCGGAGTGGTGGATGCGTCAGCACCGTCGTCCTGCGCGTCCTGTCCTGCGGCGCCCGCACCGACCGTCGCGGTCTGGCGCATGGCCGAGGTGAGCGCATCCGGTGTCACACCGGCGGCCTGCAGCACCTGCCCGGCCGGGGCGTCCTGCACGATCACGAGGGCGAAGAACAGGTGCTCGGGGTCGATGTACGTGGAACCCGATGCGCGGGCCACCTGGTACGCGTGGAACAGCGCCCGCTGGGCGGACGGGGTGATGGATGCGGCGTCCGCGTCGACGGGGTCGCCCGTGCGCGGGAGCCGCTGCTCAGCCGCGGCGGCGACCGCCTGCGGGTCGGCGCCGATGCGGCGCATGGCGTCCGCGGCGGGCTCCTCCGTCGCCATGACGCGGAGGATGTGCAGGGCGTCCAGCTCGCTGTGGCCGTGTTCGAGCGCGAACCGGCCGGCCTCGGCGAGGGTCTCCTGCGTGCGCCGGCTCAGGAACCGGCTGATGTCGATGGAGCGCGCGGTACGCGCACGCTCACCCGCGAGGTAACGGGCGAGGAACTCGTCGAACGAGTTGCCGCCGTCACTGTCGGGAGTGAAGTCTTCGGGCACGAAATCTCCTGTGTGTTGAAAGTTGAGTGAACTGCACTCAAGTTCAACGCTTCGGGGTTCTTGATATTCCCGTGGCCGCCGAAATCGCCTCGGCATCGCAGCGCGGCGACGCCGCCGCGACCTCTCTGAGAAGCCGCCAAGAAGCCGGTGCGAAGCCGTGGCGCGTGCGCCGACCGCTCCGCGTCGCGTTAACCTTGAGGGATGGAAGGTCGCGTCGGCTCCAGGAATGGCGTCGCGAATGCCAAGGCGAGGGCGCTGTACGACGCGGTGGCGTCAGCGCTCCAGTCGCCTATGCACGCCGACCCTGACACCGTCTCCGTCGAGCACGATGCGGCCCGCTTTCTCGTGCGGTTCAGCGACCTCCCCCTCGCCGCCTTCCGGGCCAGGGTCCCGCTGTCGACCCCGCCTGCGCAGGCCAAATCGGCCGTCGCGAACGCCGCCAGGAAGGCGCACGCCAACATCCTGCAGTGGCGAGAGCTCGGCTATCTCAACGAGGTCGGCGCCAGGGTCGCCGCCCTCCGGGATGCCGGTGCGTACGCCGGTCGGTTGTTCGAGGCGTATGGCCAGGGCCGGCTCGACGAGGCGGAGCTCGTCGCCCGGCTGCGCGAGATCCCCCCTGTGCCGCTCGACGGCATCCCGATCGGCCAGAACTCGTCCGGCCAGGGAGGTGGGGGCCCGATGGATGTGGCTGCCACGGCACTGCGACGCCGCCTGATCTCCGCCGCCCTCTACCAGCACATCGTGGACGAGCTGTCGGACGCCGGGCACCAGGGCTGATGGCTGTCCCCCGGCTGAGCCGCGCAGACGCCCGCAGGATCGCCGTCCGTGCTCAGCGCCTCGACGCTGACCGCCCCACCAAGCTGCTGCCGCTGGTCGAGCAGCTCACTCTGCTGCAACTCGATCCCACTGCCGCCATCGCCCCGGCCGCCGATCTGATCGCGTGGACCCGCATCGGCTCGTCGTACCGCCCTGAGCACCTGCAGCGGGCGGTCGAGGTCGACCGCACCCTGTTCGAGCAGAAGGCCCAGGACGACGAGAGCACGCCGCCCATCGCCATGCTGCGGCCGACCTCTGCTCTCCGGCTGCACCTCGACGCCATGTCGCGCTGGCCGTCGGCCGGCAGCCGCGTGCAGGCCTGGCTGGAGGCGAACGCGCAGTTCCGCCTGGATGTACTCGCCCTGCTGAGCGCGGAAGGTCCCCTCCTCTCGCGCGACATCCCTGACACCGCCGCCGCTCCGTGGGAGTCGACGGGCTGGACCCACAACCAGAACGTGACCAGGATGCTCGAGTTCCTGTCCGCCCGCGGCCACCGCGGGCCGCATCGGCAGGCAGCGCACCTGGGACATCGCAGAGCGGGTGTACCCGTCGGGGATCGCTGTCGTCCCAGAAGAGGAGGCCAAGGGCATCAGGGACGCCGCGCGGCTGCGCTCGCAGGGCGTCTCGCGCGCCGCGATGGTCGGCGATGCGGGAGAGCCGGTCGAGATCGAGGGCAGCTCCCGCCTGTGGCGGGTCGATCCTGCCGCTCTGGATGCGCTCGGCTCCGGCCGCGCGTTCACGGGCCGCACCGCGCTGCTCTCGCCGTTCGACCGGCTCATCCACGACAGGGTGCGCACGCTCGAGGTCTTCGAGTTCGAGTATCTGCTGGAGATGTACAAGCCCGCCGCCAAGCGCCGCTGGGGCTACTTCGCGCTGCCGATCCTGCACGGCGACTCCCTGGTCGGCAAGCTCGACGCGACGGCGGACAGGAAGGCGGGAGTCCTCCGGGTGGCCGCGGTGCACGAGGACACGCCGTTCACCCGGTCCACCAGGAGCGCGGTCGACGCGGAGATCGCCGACCTCGCCGACTGGCTCGGCCTCGCCGTCGAGCGCGCGTGACGCCGGCCACGCTCGCAGGAAGGTACGGTCCTAGCTCACCTGCGCCGCCTTCTTCCCGTGCGGGTCGGATGCGTTGAGCGCGGCGACGACCGTGTCGTAGTCACCGCGCGCCTCCCCGTAGCGGAGGAACTTCACCCGCTCCACCAGGATCTCCCGCGCGTCCGGCTGGGTCTCGAGCAGCGTCATCGTCTCGCTGACGAAGTCGTCGAGCGGCATCGCGACCTCGCTCTCCTCCTGTCCAGGCAGGAGTCCGGTGCGCACCGCGGGCGGCACGAGTTCGATGACCTGCACGCTGGTGTCGGCGAGCTGCAGCCGGATGCTCTCGCTCAGCTGGTGGATGGCTGCCTTCGTCGCGTTGTAGCTGGGGGTCGCGGCGAGCGGCGCGAAGGCAAGCCCGGACGAGACCGTCACGATCGCGGCGTCATGCCTGGTCTGCAGGTGCTCGACGAACGCGGCAATCAGCCGGATCGGCCCGAGCAGGTTGGTGGTCACGGTCGCCTCCGCCGTCTCGAGGAACCCCGACGGGGTGGTCCAGTCCTCGACGCGCATGATGCCGGCCATTGCGACAACCACGTTGAGCTCCGGATGCGCGGCGATCACCTGGGCGGACGCCGCGCGGATGCTGCCGGCGTCCGTCGTGTCGATCCGCACCGTATGGATGCCGGGGTGCTCGGCCGCGATGCGCTCCAGCAGTTCGGTTCGGCGACCGCCGACGATGACGGCGTTGCCCTTCGCCTGCAACGCGACGGCGATGGCGAGACCGATGCCACTGGTCGCGCCGGGAATGAAGACAGTGTTTCCTGTGATGTTCATGCTTCGAGTGTCTGCCGGCCGCGCGCATCCAGGCAGAGAGCGGTCATCGGGGGACCCGCGATCCCTGGTTGCGCGGGCCGCGACAGCGGATGATGGATGCATGGACCGCTCCTCCCTCGCCGACTTCCTCCGCAGACGCCGCGAGGAACTCCAGCCCTCCGACGTCGGGCTCGCCTCGGGAGCGCGCCGTCGGGCGCCTGGGCTGCGGCGCGAGGAGGTGGCGCAGCTGGCGAACATGTCGGCCGACTACTACACGCGACTGGAGCAGCAGCGAGGTCCGCAGCCGAGCGAGCAGATGCTCGCATCGCTCGCCAGAGCCCTCCGCCTGAGCGGGGACGAGCGCGACTACCTGTTCCGCGCCGCCGGCCACAACCCGCCCGATCGCCTCAGTGGAGCGTCGCACGTCGCCCCAACGCTGCTCCGTGTGCTCGACCGCCTCGACGACACCCCTGCGCTGATCCTCTCCAACCTCGGAGAGACGCTGGTGCAGAACCGGCTGTCCGCCGCGCTGCTCGGCGACCGCTCCGGATACACCGGCATCGAGCGGTTCGAGTCGTACCGCTGGTTCGTGCATCCGGAGACCGAGCGCAGCCACTACCCGGAGGACGACAGGCAGCGGCAGAGCCGCGCGCAGGTCGCGTCGCTGCGCGTCGCGTACGGGGCGATGGGCGCGGCGTCGCAGGCGGGCGAGCTGGTGCGGACCCTCCTGCGGGAGAGCCAGGAGTTCGCCGAGCTGTGGGAGAGGCACGAGGTGGCCACCAGGTTCGAGGACCACAAGACGCTCGTGCATCCGGAGCTCGGCCCGATCGAGCTCGACTGCCAGGTGCTCTTCACCGAGGACCAGTCCCAGTGCCTGCTCGTCCTCACCGCCCCTCCCCGCACCGAGGGTGCGGAGAAGCTCGCACTGCTCGGCGTGCTCGGCACGCAGGCGTTCAGCTGACGGTCTCGTCCTCGCGGGTGCGGCCGAGCACCTCGGTCGGGATGCCGCGGGAGAACGCGAGCGAGCCGAGCGAGATCGCGATCAGGCCGAAGAGCGCCACCCGGAGCGACGACAGCTGCGAGTCCCGGTAGATCGACTCGAGCGTGTCGGCGTCGCTCGTGGACAGTCCGGCGTCCTCGCCGATCTTCTGCACACTGTCGGCCGGCACGATCTCCACGCCGCCGTTCGTCCGCTCAGCGATCGTCGACTGCACGCTGTCCGGCAGGCTGCTCGCCGCGACGCCGGAGGCGAACGAGGTCGCGAGCGCGCCGATCAGGATCGAGCCGATGAGCGCTGTCCCGAGCGATGAGCCGAGATTCTGGAACACCCCCTGCAGGCCGCCGACCTCGCTCGTCTGCTTCTCCCCGACGCTCGACATGTTCACGTTTCCGAGCTGCGACGCCAGCAGCCCGAGCGCGCCGCCCGCCAGGAACATCCCGATACCGAAGAGCCAGCTCCGCAGGTCGGGCGTGACCGCGCCGAGCAGCAAGATGGAGCTCAGCACCAGGATGATCTGGCCCACCCGCACGATCCGCCGCGGCGACCAGAACCTGGACAGCATCGTGCCGAGCACGGAGAACAGGATCAGCGACACCGACAGCGGGAAGATCTTGAGCCCGGTGGACAGCGCATCCAGGCCGAGGGTCATCTGCAGATAGACGGGCACCATGAAGAACAGCCCGGCCGTCACGGCGTACTGCGCGCCCAGCACGCTGAGGCCGCTGCGGAGCTGCCGGATGGAGAACATCTCGATGTGCACCAGCGGCGAGCGCCCGGCGTCGACCAGCTTCCGTTGCCTCCGGGCGAACAGCACGATGAGCACCCCGCCGAGGAGGATGAACCAGGCCGTCAGCGAGATGCCGAACGGATTGATCGGCACGCCGCCGACCACCGGGGAGTGCAGGGGGATGAGCCACCCCCAGGTCTTGCTCTGCAGCATCCCGTAGACCACGAACACCAGGCCGAACGCCGAGAGCAGAACGCTCGCGATGTCGATCCGAGACTTGGTCCTGCCTGTCTCGTCCCTCACCAGCCTGGAGAAGATCACGACGACGGCCATGATGACCACCTCGGCGACGAAGACGTACCGCCAGTCGAGATAGGTGGTGACGTACCCGCCGATCAGCGGGCCGGCGGCGACGGCGGCGCCGGAGACGGCGCCGATGATCGCGTACGCGGTGATCCGGTCGTGGCCGCGGTAGTTGTCGGCGATCAGTGCGGCGATGGCGGGGATGACGAGCACGGCGCCGAGTCCCTCGATCACCGACCAGCCGAGGAACAGGAGCTCGATGTTCGGGCTCAGCGCCGTCAGCAGCGATCCGACCGCGTACACGCACGCCCCGATGACGAACGCCCTGCGCCTCCCCCAGACGTCGCCGAGTTTCGCGCCGAGCAGCATGAACGCCGCCATCGTCAGCGTGTAGAAGGTGATCGCTGCCTGCATCGCCGCGACCGTGGTGTGCAGATCGGCGACGACGGTCGAGATCGACACGTTCATCACTGTGCCGTCGAGCACCATCACGAACTGGGCAGCGCCCAGCACGATCACGACCGACCATTTCTTCATGCGCGGCTCCTCGGGGTCAGTATGTTCCCCCCACGGCCGTGGCCGCAATGGTCGGCTATCGGCTGGCATACGACATTCGCCTAGTTCTTTGCCAGCCAGCGTGCGTAACCTTCGAGGTCCGCCGCACTGTCGGCTTCACCGTACGGAGGGGAAACGCATGACGACACGGACGCTTCCTGCGCCGCGCGCCGATCGCCGGCCGTTCCGCGTCGGCCCGTTCGCCCGCCGCCGCCTCGCCCAGCAGGCCAGGCTGGATGCGGCAGCGACCGCTCAGGGTGCGGCACGGGATGGGGACCATGGCGAGCCCACCACGCCGCACGTACAGGCCATGCAGGCCCACGCCGCCGCGTACGCCAGGCGCGAGGAGCAGCGCTTCTTCGTGCGCATCGACCGCGAGCTGACCGAGTACCGGGTGCTGTCGCGATCGCTCGACACCGACCTCGCCGCCTACGACAGGTTGACAGGCGACATCTCCTTCGACGACCGCGACTTCATCGCGAACGGATCCGGCCCCGGCTTCGAAGAGCTGCGCAGGCTGGAGCGCCGGATCACGCGCGGCAAGCGCCGCGTCGACGAGCTGTCTGCTCTCATCCACTCCCGTTTCACCGCCGCGAAGCTGCGCGCCAACCGCTACTTCGACCACGCGGACGAGAAGCTCGCCGTCTACTGGGGCGCATACCGGCGCGAGCTCGCGGCCGATCGCGCCGCCGCCCCGGATCGCACGCTCGACAGGGCGCCCGTGCTGCAGCGCTCCGACTGGCTCACCACGAAAGAGAACACCAGGTTGCTCGAACTCTGGCAGGGGAGAAACGATGCCCAAGCGTGACCGGCTGCCCGCCGACTACACGGTTCCGAAGACCGCACGACTCCGTCGTCGCCTGTTCTGGCGGCTGCGCAGGATGCGCGCCGCCGTCGACGTCGAGACCCTCGAGGTCTTCGAGCACGAGCTCGCGGCGTTCGAGCGCGGCGGCGTCGCCGAGATCGAGCGCCAGCGCACCCGCAACATGGCGGCGGCCGCCGCCCGCGTCATCGCCTCGCAGAAGCGCGAGGAGCTGATCCGCGGCTCGATCGAGCGCACAGAGCGTCAGCTCGAACGCGCCGAAGTCGCCGCTGAGCGGCTGGACGCGCGCCTGCTCGGCCACGACCCCGACCTGCACAACTTCGCCTGAGACGGAAGGAGAGACACCATGGCCAGAGACATCGTCGCGAGACCACCGCGCATCCGCTCCCGCGTCGGGCACATGTCGCGCTTCGCGCACGTGCTCGTCTATCTGCTGCTCCTCGGCATGATCACCGTGGACTACGTCCTGCTCTCCCAGGCGCTGACGCTGCTGTTGCGCAACGACAGCCAGTACGGCTCCATCGGGCTGCAGATGTACGTGATCACACTGGGCATCTCGCTCGCGGTGGTCACACTGCCGCACGTCGTCGCGATCGTGATGCGGCGCATCCAGGCCAGGGTGATGGACCGCCGCTGGTCGATCGCCGCCGTGCTGATGAGCCTGGTCTGGGTCGCGCTGCTCACCGCGATCACCATCGCCAGGATCAAGGCGGGCATCGACGCGCAGAACGCCGGCGGCCTGACCGGCCTCGTCGGCGGCTCGACGGCGCCGGCCACCACCGGATTCTCCTGGACGGCCCCGGACACGATCATGGCGTTCCTGATGCTCGGCGTGCTCGCCACGTCCGGTGCGATCAGCTTCATCGTCGCCTGGCTCACCACCCGCCCGCTCCTGCTCGCCAGCGAGAAGGCGCACGCGCACGTCGACGAACTCCGCCGCTACCGCGACCGGCTGCTCGGCGAGGCGGTCGCCGCCCGCGAGGAGACCATCCAGGCCATGCACCTGGATGCGGCGGATCATGCCAGATACACCGGCGCCAGGATCACCTTCGCCTCCCGTCTGGACGTCGTCCGCGCGCAGCTCGCCACCCGCCTCGCCCAGCAGGAGCGCGACCCTGAGAGCACCAGCCAGATCATCCGCGAGCTCCGCGCCAGGCGGGCGAGCGACGCCGAGCTCGGCCAGGGCGCGCAGCCGGGCCGGCTCACCGACTGACGGCTGCGCTCGCGCCCCCTCCCGCCGCTGTGCCCCACCCCGAAAGGACCACCCCGTGACCTCCCGACACCTCGTCAGAGCCTGCGTCGCCATCGCGGCCGCTCTCTCCCTGGGCGCCGGCCTCACCGCGTGCGCGTCGGCGACCGCTGCCGGCGCATCCTGCGACCAGTCGCAGAAGCGCAACATGGGCGTCGTCGCAGGCAGCACCGCCAACGCGCCGGTCACCAGCCTTCCGTCCTCCGCCGTCGCCCAGCTCGAGGCCGTCGGCAAGAGCAACGGCAGCGTCACGGTGGTCGTCCCCTCCGGCTCCCCGCAGGTGATGGGCACGACCGTGATCGGCTCGACGGCTCAGGACGCGGTGGTCTGTCAGAACGATCAGCGCACCAAGCTCACCCAGATCACCGCGTACATCAACGGCCTCAAAGCCTCCGCCCCCGAGGTCGACTTCCTCGGCTCGATCGACCAGGCTGCCCGCAACCTCGGCTCGAACCCGATGGGCGTGCTCGTGGTCGGCAGCGGCCTGCAGACCACGGACCCGCTGAACTTCTCCGCCAGCGGCGTGCTCTACGCCGACCCTGCGCAGGTCGTCAGCGACCTGCAGTCCAGGGGGCTGCTCCCCACCGACCTCAAGGGCGTGACCGTCTACTGGTCGGGGATGGGCGACGTTGCCGGCGCGCAGAAGCCGCTGACCATCCCGGCGCGCAGCAACCTGGCCGCCATCTGGACCGCCATCGTCAAGGCGGCGGGCGGCACGCTGTCCCTGCTGCCTGAGCCGGCATCCGGTGCAGCGGCGTCCGGCCTTCCGTCGGTCTCCGCCGTCCCCGTGGATGCGGTGCAGACCAAGACCGACTGGACGCATCCCATCGTCATCCGCAACAGCGATCTGCTGTTCACGAAGGACACGGCCACCTTCTCCGACCCTGCGAAGGCGCAGAGCGTCCTCGGCGAACTCGTGCCGTCGATCGAGCAGAACGGCCAGCAGGTCACGATCACCGGCACGGCCTCCAAAGACCAGGCGACGAGCAACACCGCGGACACCGCCCTCTCGCTGAAGCGCGCGGACGCCGTCAAGGCCGCGCTCGTGAAGCTCGGCGTCCCGTCGGGTCTGCTCACCACGGCCGGGGTCGGCTACGACTGGTGCGGCTGGAAGAGCGAGACCGACGCGTCGGGGAAGTACTCGGACGCGCTCGCCGAGCAGAACCGTTCTGTCATCCTCACCTCGGCGGGCGTCTCCCTCTGCAGCTGACCGCCAGACGGAGTGTCCGCTACTGCGGTCCCGCGACGCCGACCAGGTTGCCGGCCGGGTCGGTGAACTGACCGACCACCACGCCGGTTCCTTCGTTCCGCACCGGCCCCAGGACGCGCCTGCCGCCGAGCCGCTCCGCGTCGCGCAGCGCTGCCTCTACGTTTTGCACGCCGATGTAGAAGCTCACGCGAGGCGGCCGGCCTGGGCCGCCGCCGATCCCACCGGGGATGCCTGCTCCGCCAGGCGCGTCGATGAACGAGTACGCGTCCTGGTCGGAGACCTCGGCGGCGACAGGAGCGCCTGGCGGCGCATCCCAGTCGAACAGCGCCGCGTAGTACGCCCGGAGCGCATCAGGGTCCGGGCCGATGATCTCGAAGTGCACAACCGGGTTGGCCATCCCCCATGCTACGACCGCCCTGAGTGATCGAGCTACGGGCGATCGAGCTACGGGCGATCGAGCGACGGGCGATCGAGCGACGGGCGATCGAGCGACGGGCGATCGAGCTACGGGTCAGCGGGTGCGGCCGCGCGCCCGGCCGGGGGTGTTCACCCGCGAGAGAAGCGCGGCGAGCTGCTCGACGTCGCCGCGGTCCCAGGTGCGCAGGTTGCTGTAGAGGAGCTGCTGGTCGCTCGCCCGTACCTCGTTGACCTTCTCGATGGCCGCGACCGTCGCGACCAGGTAGCTGGCCCTGCGGTCGGCGGGGTCCACGCGCCGCTCGACGAAGCCGAGGTCCTCCAGGATGCGCACCTGGCG
This sequence comes from Leifsonia sp. NPDC102414, assembly GCF_044765685.1. Taxonomy (NCBI): domain Bacteria; kingdom Bacillati; phylum Actinomycetota; class Actinomycetes; order Micrococcales; family Microbacteriaceae; genus Leifsonia; species Leifsonia sp. NPDC102414. The sequence continues at coordinate 13,000 of NZ_JBIWKN010000001.1, read as the reverse complement.
GCTGACAACGCTCTTGTCCGTCGACAGCTTCTCGGCCAGCGAGCCGGAGTGGGTGGGTCCGCTGCGCACCAGCGAGTAGAGGATCTTGAAGCCGACCGGCTGCAGATCCGGGTGCACGCCGGCGGCGCGCTCGCGCATCCCGACGCTCACCCTGTTGAAGAGGAGAGTGAACTGCTCCTCGACGGAGGCGATCGCCTCGTCGTTCGCGCGGGTGGCGACGCCGTCCGGCGCCACCACCCGTTCCACGTTGCTCATGGCCGCGATCATAACCGACCGGCTAAGGCCGTTCCTTGGAAGAGACGGCCGACGCATCCTGTCGTTCGTCCTGCCCGGGATGTACGGCGCCGAGCGATCCCGTCACCGGCGCGGCGATCATGGCCTCCGCGACCTCGACCAGGCTCTCCTCCGCCTCTTCCGCACCGCTGTGACCTGTACGCTCTCGCATCTTCTCGATGGCGGTCTGCGTGCCGAGCTTCAAGTTCGGCAGGAACAGGATCGCGACGATCGTGACGATCGCCAGCGGCACCGCGATGAGGAAGATGTCGGCGACCGCCTGGCCGTAGACAGACTCGATGATGACGCGCACGCCCTCAGGCAGCTTGTTCACCTCCGGCAGGGTCCCGCTCTGCAGCGACTTCGCAACGTCGGCGCCCGCAGCTCCGAGCTTGCCGATCGCGACCTGCAGGTCGTGCTGACGGTCGGCGAGCATCGAGACGACCTTGGTGCCGAGGACGCTTCCCATCACCGAGACGCCGACCGTGCCGCCGAGGCTGCGGAAGAACGCCACGGACGAGCTGGCGACGCCGAGCTGCGACGGGTCGACCGTGTTCTGCACGATCAGCACCAGGTTCTGCATCACCATGCCGACGCCGGCGCCGAGGATGAACATGTAGACGGAGACGATGACGTAGTTCGTGTCGTACTCGATCGTGCTCATCAGGTAGAGACCGACCGTGAGCATGATCGAACCGACGACCATGTACGGCTTCCACCTGCCGAAGCGGCTGATCAGGTTTCCGACCACCATCGAGGAGATCAGGAGACCGCCGATCATCGGCAGGGTCAGCAGACCGGACTCGGTCGGCGTCGCGCCGCGGGCGAGCTGCATGTACTGGCTGAGGAAGACCGAGGTTCCGAACATCGCGACGCCCACCGAGATGGATGCGATCACCGCGAGCGTGAACGTGCGGTTCTTGAACAGCGTGAGCGGGATGATCGGCTCCTTCACCAGGAGCTCGGTGATGACGGCGGCGACCAGCATCACGACGGACCCTCCGACCATCCACGCGGTCGTCCAGCTCCACCACTCGAACTGGCTACCCGCCATGCTCACCCAGATGAGCAGCAGCGAGACGCCGCCGGCGATGAGCACGGCGCCGAGGTAGTCGATGCGCACCTTGCCCTTCGGGCGCTTCGGCAGCCGCAGGGTGAGCTGCAGCAGGATGATCGCGAGGATCGCGACGGGCACGCCGACGAAGAAGTTCCAGCGCCAGCCGATGGAGTCGGTGAGGAGACCGCCGATCAGCGGCCCTCCGATGGTGCCGACGGCCATGATGCCGCCGAAGAGGCCCATGTAGCGCCCGCGGTCGCGGGGGCTGATGATGTCGGCCATGATGATCTGGCTGAGAGCGGTCAGACCGCCGGCGCCGAGGCCCTGGACGACGCGGAACGTGATGAGCATCTCCGGGTTCTGCGAGAACCCGGCGAGCGCGGAGCCGAGCACGAACAGCCCGAGGGCGAGCTGGATGAGCAGCTTGCGGTTGAGCAGGTCGGCGAGCTTGCCCCAGATCGGCGTGGAGACGGTCGTCGCGAGCAGTGTGCTGGTGACCACCCAGGTGAAGGCGGACTGGTCGCCGCCCAGCTCGGAGATGATGCGCGGCAGCGACGACGAGACGACGGTGCCGGCGAGGATCGAGACGAACATCCCGAGCAGCAGGCCGGACAGCGCTTCGAGCACCTGCCGGTGCGACATGGCTCCCGCGGGCGCCTCTTCCTCTCGAGTGAGAGATCGTGACATGTTTTTCCTTCGCAATTGGTTGACGATGAGCAACCATATATAATTAGATGACCGAAATCAACTAACTTTCTGCATTGCTGCAATATTTCCAACTATGAAGACTTTTCCTCCCGCGCCGGAGCCCGGCCTCCGCGAGCGCAAGAAGGCACAGACCCGCGCCAGCCTCGAGCGCGCCGCCGTCGCCCTCGTGCTCGAGCGCCCCATCGACGACGTCACCATCGACGAGATCTGCGCCGCCGTCCCCGTCTCGCACCGGACGTTCTTCAACTACTTCGACTGCAAAGAGGACGCCCTCCTCGGCTTCCGTCACGCCTGGGGTGACGCACAGCTCGTCGGCGAGCACCTCGCGCGCACCTATGCTGGCAGCATCGTGGCCTGCGTCGTCGAGACCCTGGTCCGCGGCCTGCCTTCAGCGGCCGACCCCGACCTGCAGGAGGCGCGCATGATCATCGCCTCCCGCAACCCCGGCCTCATCCAGAGCAGGATGCGTCGCCTCGACGAGTTGCGCACCGGCCTCGTCGGCTGCATCGCCGAGCTGATGCTCCGCGAACAGCTGGTGGATGCGGACAGCCCCGTCCCTGCCGAAGCTCAGGCCGAGCTCGTCGTCGTCGCCTGCATCGGCAGCATCCGGATCGCCCTCCGCGAGTGGGCCGAGACCGGAGCGACGGGCACCTCGGAGACGGTGGCGACGCGAGCGACCGCCATCGCGAAGACGCTCGCCCCGCTGGTCGCCTGAGCGACGGGCGTCTACCGCCGCTTACCGGCTACTCGCGCCCGCGGTTCCTCCGCCGCACCTGGCGCGGAGCGCGCCCGGCGAGGAACGACTGGCCCGGATCGACCACGAAGCCCTGGCGCAGCGCCTCGCGCCCGATCAGCATCCGGAAGCCCATCTGGTCACGGTTGCTGAGCGTGGTCTCGGCCGTGATCGTTCGTCCGAACAGGTGCACGTCGATGAGCACGACGATGCGCTCCTCCGCGTGACCGGACGAACTGCGCACCGTCCGCCTGTCGTGCACGGGACACTCGACGGTCACGACATCGTCCTCCGACCGCTGCCAGGGACGCACCCGGAAGCGCACGCGATCGCCGCCGGTGCCTTCTCCATCGGGGGTGCCCTCCCCCGGCAGCTCCTCGATGTCGAACGCGTGCAGCGCCGAGCTGCGGGCGCCGGTGTCGAGCTTGGCCTTGATCCAGGGCACGCCGACATCGGGCAGGCTCACCCATTCGCGCCAGCCCACGATGGTGCTTGAATGGAGGTCGTCTTTCACACCCACCATCTTGGCAGGACACCCCCGATGAAACTCGCGATCCTTTCGCGCGCCCCGCAGGCGTACTCCACTCAGCGGCTCCGAGCGGCCGCACTGCAACGCGGGCACAGGGTCAAGGTGTTGGACACGCTGCGGTTCGCCATCGACCTCTCCGGCGAGGAGCCCGACCTGCAGTACCGAGGCAAGCTGCTCTCCGACTACGACGCGATCCTGCCCCGCATCGGCAACTCGATCACCTACTTCGGCACGGCCGTCGTTCGCCAGTTCGAGCAGATGGATGTGTACACGCCCAACACGGCGAACGGCATCACGAACTCCCGCGACAAGCTGCGGGCCACGCAGATCCTCTCCCGGCACAACATCGGGATGCCAGCGACCGCGTTCGTGCACAGCCGCGCCGACGTGCGCCTCGCCATCGAGAAGGTCGGCGGCGCTCCCGTCGTCATCAAGCTGCTGGAAGGCACCCAGGGTATCGGCGTCATCCTCGCGCCAGAGGTGAAGATCGCCGAGGCGATCATCGAGACGCTGCACTCCACCAAGCAGAACGTCCTCATCCAGAGCTTCATCTCGGAGAGCCGCGGCCGCGACATCAGGGCACTGGTCGTCGGCGACAGGGTCGTCGCCGCCATGCGCCGCAGGGCGAACGGCGACGAGTTCCGCTCCAACGTGCACCGCGGCGGCTCCGTCGAGCCTGTCGAGCTGACGCCGGAGTACGAGCAGGCCGCCGTGCGCTCCGCCCAGATCATGGGGCTGCGCGTCGCCGGGGTCGACATGCTCGAGGGCAACGACGGCCCGCTGGTCATGGAGGTCAACTCCTCGCCGGGGCTCGAAGGCATCGAGACGGCGACCGGGCTGGACGTGGCCGGCGCGATCATCGACTTCATCGACAACCAGGTGGCGTTCCCCGAGATCGACGTGCGTCAGCGCCTCAGCGTCTCCACCGGCTACGGCGTCGCCGAGCTGGTCGTGCACGGCAATGCAGACCTCGTCGGCAAGCGGATGCGCGACTCCGGTCTCGGCGACCGCGACATCACCGTGCTCACCCTGCACCGCGGCGCGACCGTCATCCCGAACCCGCGCGGCGACGTCGAGCTGGAAGCGGGAGACCGCCTCCTCTGCTTCGGCAGGCTCGAGGAGATGCGCTCGATGATCCCCGAGCGGCGCCGCCGTCGCCACAAGGTGCGCAAGCTCCCCAAGGAACCTCTGCCCGAATCCTGAGCTCCGAAGCGATCGAGCCCAGGCGTCTTCGGCTCAGTCCAGCGTCGGAGAGGGAGAACGGCTGGGCTCCGGGGCGACGATCTCCCAGCCCGCCGCGAGCTGCAGCGGTTCGGCGGGAAGCGCGCCCCAGGCGTCCCAGTCGGCTGCGAGCGGGAAGGCGTGCGCCTCGACGGCAGCGACCGCGCGGCGTCGCGCGTCCTCGACCGCGGCCAGCTTCGCGGCGTCGAACTTGCCCGTCTCAGCCGCCCAGGCGAGTTCGTCCTCGTCTTTCAGGCTGTGGCTGCCGTCCGGCTCGGCGATCACGTCGAGGATCCAGTCGGCGGTGTCGAACCCGAGGCCGGTCCGCGTCCACGGCGTCTCGAGGTTCACGTACGCGTGCTCCGTCCACCCGTCTGCGGTGAGCCAGCGCCACGTCGACCACGGCTGTCCGGGCACGTGGATGCGCAGCACGCCGTCGCCTGTCCACTCGTGTTCGGTGTAGCTCCCGCTCCATCCGCCTGGCATCATGTTGCGGCCACGCGGTCCTCCCCGCTCCCCGACGGCGACCCGTCCGACCGTGCCTGCCGGCTGCCAGAGGGCGATGCAGCGTTCGGAGTCCTCGATCACATAGTGCTGATACACGCTGCTGATGCGGTCGTCGGAGATCCAGCGGAGGAGCGCGGTCGCGGTGGTCTGCGGCATGCAGAGGAGTCTAGCCGTGTGACGTCGGCACTCCGCTGGCAGGCACCCACGCGTCGTCGAGGAACGCCTCGTGGTGGTATCCAGTGCCGTCGAGCACCACGACGGTCGACTCCGGCACTTCGAGGAAGACGCCAGGCAGGTCGTTCAGCGGTTCGGACACCACGAGATGGGCGCTGCGATCGAAGATGCGGAACCGTTCGATGTCCGGGTACATCTGCAGCAGCGTCGGAATGTCCACCGCGTGGAACAGGGACCGCGTCTGGTGCTGCGTCGAGTACCGGAACGCCCAGATCGTCGACCCGTCCGCGACAGCGATCGTGCCCTGCATCGGGAACCGGATGCCGGCGGCGTGCCCGACCTCCTCGACCTTCCGGATGGCGGCGCCCACTGCCGCGATCGGGTCGTCGCGGAGCCCGTAGGTGAGGGCGAGGTAGAACAGCACCTCGGTGTCCGTCGTCCCTTCGATGTGCGGATACAGCTCCGGGTCGACCGCGAAGGTCAGCTCTCGTTTGATCTTCGGGAAGTCGATGATCGCGCCGTTGTGCATGAACATCCAGTGCTCGAAGCGGAACGGGTGGCAGTTGGTCTGCTGGATCGGTGGGTGCGTCGCCGCGCGGACGTGCGCGAAGAACATCGGGCTCTCGATCGCGGTGGACAGTTCGCGCAGGTTGGCGTCGTTCCACGCGGGCTCCGTGCTGTGGAACAGCGCAGGCGTCTGCTCGCGTGTGCCTCCGCTCGGATACCAGCCCAGCCCGAAGCCGTCGCCGTTGACCGGCTCCGCCCCGAGCGACGAGTTCAGCGACTGCGCGACGATCGAGTTCTGCGCGTCGAGCACCAGGGTCGATGGATTGATCGGAGCCCCAGAGTATGCAAGCCATCTACACATCGCACGACCTCCAAGTCTGTGCAATCGGTATGGCTCATCATCCCACCAGGATGCGCCGACTACCAGGCTCGGGATGCGCTGATCGCCCAGGCGCCCGCCGTGAGCGGGATCGTGCCGTCGTCCGCCACCGGAAGATGGCCGATCAGGTGGTCGCGCAGCCGGTCCAGCGCCGCACGGTCCAGCCCTGCGACGTACGAGGGCGCGGGGCCCTGCCCGCCGAGGAAGGGCCGCCAGTAGTCGTCAAAATCGGCGAACACGGTCGGCACCTCGATCGCCCGCACGACGATCCCGGTGAGCCCGGCCGTCTCGAACGCGCGGCGGAGGGCGCGCGGATCGCTGAGCGGGAAGCGTACGGCCTCGTCGAGCGCCGCCGCCTCCTGGTCGAGCTCGACCGCCGCATCCCAGAAGATGCGCAGGAACTCCATCCGAGCGCCGTAGTCCCAGACGATCGCCGCGATCGTCCCGCCCGGCCGCGCGACGCGGACGGCCTCGGCGAGCGCCGCCTGCACATCCGGCACGAAGTTGAGCACCAGCCCGAACACCACCGCGTCGCGGGATGCGCTCGGCACCGGCAGCGCGTCAGCGCTCCCCCGCAGCAGCTCGGCTCTCCCGCCCAGCCGTTCCGCCGCCACGCCCAGGAACCCGGCCGATGGCTCCACCCCGACGACGGATGCGGGCGCGCACCGCTCCAGGACCGCCTCCGTCAGTGCCCCCGTGCCGCAGCCGACGTCGAGCCAGTCCAGCCCGTCTGCGACCCCCAGTCCGTCCAGGAACGGCACCGCTAGGAGCGCGCTCCACCGACCGACGAACCGCTCGTATGCGTCGCCGCGCTCCCACCGGTCTCCTCCCGGTTCGCTCATCGCCCGGCCCTCGTCTCCCGTCGTCCTGTCGTCCCGTTCAGTGTGCGCCTCCCCTGCCCGCCACGGCCACCCCGCGCATCCCGGATTGCCCGTAAACACTGGACTATTGTTGCCGGCCGCAACAGAATGCCGTTATGAGGAGCGCTCATGTTATCCGCACGCCGGATCAACGGCTGCGGATCTTCGTCAGTTCCACCCTGCAAGAGCTCGCGGACGAACGCCGAGCGGCGCGCAGCGCCATCGAGCGCCTGCACCTCGCGCCCGTGATGTTCGAGCTCGGCGCCCGCCCGCATCCGCCGCGCGACCTGTACCGCGCCTATCTGGAGCAGAGCGATGTCTTCCTCGGGCTCTACTGGGAGCGCTACGGATGGGTCGCCCCTGAGGAGGAGGTCTCCGGCCTCGAAGACGAGTACAACCTCTGCCCGGACGACCTTCCGCGCCTGCTCTACGTCAAGACGCCGGCGCAGAACCGCGAGCCGAAGCTGACCGACCTGCTCAACCGCATCAGGGACGACGACAGGGCGGCGTACAAATACTTCGAGTCGGCCAAAGAGCTCTCCCGCCTGGTCGAGGCCGACCTCGCCACCCTCCTCGCCGAGCGTTTCGAGCAGAGCAGATCGCTCACCGTCGTCGACGTGCCTGCCGACGCAGACAGGGTGGCGGAGCCGGTCCGTCTGCCGAAACCGCTCACCGGCCTCATCGGGCGCGAGGCCGATCTGACCGCCATCCGCAATCTCTACAGCGCCGGCGCCCGCCTCGTCACCCTCACCGGTCCTGGCGGCATCGGCAAGAGCCGCCTCGCGCTCGCTGCCGCCCGCGCGGTCACCCCGGCGTTCGTCGACGGCGCCGTGTTCGTGGATCTGTCCGCCGTCCACGACCCCGAGCGCGTCCCCGCCGCCATCGCGCAGGCGCTCGGGGTGCGTGACACCGGTGACGCCCCGATCATGGAGAACCTGGAGACCGCCCTCCACGACAGGCACCTGCTCATGGTCCTCGACAACTTCGAGCAGGTGCTCACCGCCGCTCCTACCCTGACGGCGCTTCTCGCCGCCGCGCCGGGGGTGTCGATGATGGTCACCAGCCGCGCCCTGCTCCGGCTGAGCGCAGAGCAGAGCTTCGAGGTCGGCCCGCTCCCCGAGGACTCCTCCCTGCACCTGTTCGTCGAACGCGCCCACGCCGTCAAACCCGACTTCGAGGTCACCGATGACAACCGCGCCGCCGTCACCGGGGTGTGCGCGGCGGTCGACGGGATGCCGCTCGCCATCGAGCTCGCCGCCGCGCGGATCAGGGTGCTCTCCCCCGACGACCTGCTCGACCGGCTGGACAGGAGCCTCGCGGTGCTGATCGGCGGCTCCCGCGACCTCCCGGAACGGCAGCAGACGCTGCGCCGCACGATCGAGTGGAGCACCCAGCTCCTGGAGGAGAGCCAGCGCACGCTGCTCGCGCGCCTCGGCGTCTTCGAGGGCGGCTTCACCCTCGACGCGGCGGAGGCGGTCGGAGCCGCAGAGCTCGACGGCCACGGCGATGGGCGCGCGCCGTCGTCGGATGTCCTCGGCGACCTCGCCGCCCTCGTCGACAGCAGCATGGTCAGCCAGCACGATCGGGATGGGCGTGCCAGGTTCGCCATGCAGGCCATCGTGCGCGAGTACGCCCGCGAACAGCTGTGGGACGCCGGCGCCCTGCATGCCGCCCGCGACGCACACGCCGGGTACTTCCTCGGTCTCGGAGACAGTGCGAAGGACGACCTCAAAGCCGGGCGGCAACGCGAGTGGCTGACGCGGCTCGGCGACGAGCGGGACAACCTCCGCGCCGCCGAGCGATTCCTGCTCGGCTCCCGCGACTGGGATCGCGCAGCCCACCTCGCGTTCAGCCTCTACCTCTACTGGTGGGTGTCCGGCCTGCTCGGCGAGGTGCGCACCTGGATGGACGAGGCCCTCGACTCAGGGAGCACGCTCTCCGATCGCACCAGGGCCATCGCCCTCTACTTCACCCGCACGATCATGTTCTGGAAGGACCCGGACGGCAGCGTCGCCGCCGAGCTCACGGAGAGCGCCGACCTCTTCCGCAGCGTCGGCGACCCGGATGGGGAAGGTCTCGCGCGCATCTCGCTTGCTCTCGCGCTGCTGACCGGAGCGAAGCCGGACCCCGACCGCGCCGAAGAGGTGATGCAGGAGAGCCTCCGGCTGTTCCGGTCCAGTGGGAACACCTGGGGCGAGTCGATGGCGTTCGTCCTCCTCGGTCGCGTCTCGCTCCGGAAGCAGGACATCCCAGAGGCGCGCGACAGGTTCGCCACGAGCCTCGCCATCACCCAGCGCGAGGGCGACGCCGTCGGCGAGCGGATCGCCGCATACCACCTGGGCTGGGCGCAGCTCATGCTCGGCGAGACGGACGACGCGCGCACCGACTTCGCCCGCAGCGTCGCCGTCTCGGCCACGCTCGGCCACGTCGAAGGTCTCGCGTACGGCCTCGAAGGCATGGTCGCGATCGCGGCCATCGGCGGAGACGTCGTTCGCGCGGGGCGGCTCGCCGGTGCATCCAGAGCGTTGCGGGAACGCAGCGGCCTGCACAACGGCCCGACCTTCACGTTCCACCAGGCGTATCTCGACCGCCTCACCGCCTCGGGTGACGGCGAGCGATTGGATGCGGCGATCGCGGCCGGCCGCGAGCTCACCGTCGAGCAGGCCGTCGCCGAGGCCCTCGCAACGGACGCCTGACCCGACGCGCTCAGGTGCGCACCGTGTTCGTGTCCGCCGGATCGCGCTGCCGCCTGCTCAGGTACAGGATCGGCACGCCGATCAGCTCCACCGCCGCTCCGATCACCAGCGACGTCCCGTACCCCCAGACATCGGCGGCGCGGCCGAGCGCCGGCTGGATGAACACCCCGCCAAGACTCCCGAACAGCGAGTCGAAGGAGAGCACCGTCGCGCGCTGCTTGGACGGGATCATGTCGTTCAGGTACGCCTGGCGCACCGGCCCAGCCACCGCGAACACGAACCCCCACACCACCAGGAACACCACGGCGAGCCAGAACAGGCTCGTGATCCCCAGCACCACCAGCACCACGACGCTCGCCAGCGACGCGCCGATCACCGTCGTCGTCCTCCTGGCGAACAGCCCCCGGATGCGCGAGGCGAGCACCCCGCCTGCCACCTGCGCCAGCGAGAGGATCGCGGCGGCCAGGCCGGCAACCGAGTATGCGGACGGGTCGCCGTACAGCTGCAGCAGATACGGCTGCAGCGCATAGAACGCGTAGATGCCGACCCCGGAGGCGAACGGCGCCGACAGGATCACGTACCGCACCGACCGCTTGCGCAGACCGTGGTCGATCGACTGGACCAGCACGTTCCTCGTCGCCTTCAGCGGGCCCATCGTCTTGTCCGGCGTGAACCCCAGGTCCTTCATCACCACGAACGCGAAGACGAACATGACGACCAGCACCACCGCCCTCAGCAGGAACGGCACACCGAGGTTCGTCGCCTGCGCGATCACGCCGCCGAGCACGGAACCGGCGAACATCGCGATGCCCTCCACCACGAGACCGCGGCCGAACACCGCCTCCAGGCTCCCTGTGTACCCGGTGGAGGCGAGCGCATCCACCAACCAGGCGTCGACGGCGCCGGAGAAGAAGGTGAACCCGAGACCGAGCAGCACGGAAACCAGCGCCCACCAGACGAACGGCGCGTGCCAGAGCCACAGCATCCAGTACAGCGCGGTGGTCACCGACAGCGTCACGGTGCCGAGCAGGTAGGACGCCTTCCTCCCCACGGTGTCGGCGACGACGCCGGTCGGGATCTCGAAGACCACCATCCCCGCGGTGAAGAACGCGTTCGCCGCGAACGCCTCGAAATTGGTCAGCCCTGCGTCCAGCAGGAACAGCGTGTTGATGCCCCAGATGAACGATGCGGCAATGGTGTTCCCGAGCAGCAGGGTCAGGTAGATGCGCTGCACCCTGCGCGAGGCCGGGTTCATCGCTGGCGACCGCTCCGTGTATCCACGATGCTCACACCTGCCATCATCGACCTCCGCGGGGCCCCAGGCCAGCCCCGCGCGAGCGGTCTGCTCCGCTGGGGACTACCGTTGAAGCATGACAGCACCGGATACAGCGCAGGACGAGGCAGAGACTGCCCGCGAAACGACGACTTTCTCCGAGCTGGGACTCGACGGGGCTGTGCTGAAGGCACTGAAGGACGTGGGCTACGAGACCCCGTCCGCGATCCAGGCCGCGACCATCCCGCTCCTCCTCGAAGGCCGCGACGTCGTCGGCCTCGCACAGACGGGCACGGGCAAGACGGCAGCGTTCGCCCTGCCGATCCTGTCGCGGCTCGACGTATCGCAGAAGACCCCCCAGGCCCTCGTCCTCGCACCGACGCGCGAGCTCGCGCTGCAGGTCTGCGAGGCGTTCGAGAAGTACGCGGCGCACCTGCGTGGCGTGCACGTGCTGCCGATCTACGGCGGCCAGGGCTACGGCGTCCAGCTCTCCGCGCTCCGCCGTGGCGTCCACGTCGTCGTCGGCACCCCCGGCCGCATCATGGACCACCTGGCCAAGGGCACCCTCGACCTCTCCGAGCTCAAGTACCTCGTGCTCGACGAGGCGGATGAAATGCTCAAGATGGGCTTCGCAGAGGACGTCGAGACAATCCTCGCGGACACCCCGGACGACAAACAGGTCGCGCTGTTCTCGGCCACCATGCCCGCGCAGATCCGCCGCATCTCGAAGAAGTACCTGCACGATCCTGAGGAAGTGACGGTCAAGAACAAGACCACCACCTCCGCGAACACCACGCAGCGCTACCTGATGGTCTCGTACCCGCAGAAGGTGGATGCACTCACCCGCATCCTCGAGGTCGAGAACTTCGAGGGCATGATCGTCTTCGTCCGCACCAAGAACGAGACGGAGACCCTCGCCGAGCGGCTGCGCGCCCGCGGATACTCCGCTGCGGCCATCAACGGAGACGTGGCTCAGGCACAGCGCGAGCGGACGGTCGACCAGCTCAAGTCGGGCAAGCTCGACATCCTGGTGGCCACCGACGTCGCCGCCCGCGGCCTGGACGTCGAGCGCATCAGCCATGTCGTCAACTTCGACATCCCGATCGACACCGAGTCGTACGTGCACCGCATCGGCCGCACGGGTCGCGCTGGTCGCAGCGGCGCCGCGATCAGCTTCGTCACCCCGCGCGAGCGCCGCCTGCTCGGCGCGATCGAGAAGGCCACCCGCCAGCCGCTCACCCAGATGCAGCTGCCGACGGTCGAGGACGTCAACGTCACTCGCCTCGCCCGCTTCGACGACGCCATCACGGATGCGCTCGGCCAGGAAGACAGGATCACTCGCTTCCGCGACATCATCGCCCACTACGTGGAGCACCACGACGTGCCGGAGGCCGACGTGGCCGCCGCTCTCGCCGTGGTGGCCCAGGGCGAGGAGCCCCTGCTGCTCTCCCCCGAGGACGAGCTGGCCCGTCGCGTGGAGCGCGACGGCCGCGACTCCCGCGAGCGTGGCACCCGCGACGGGCGGGACTCCCGCGACGCCCGCGGAGACCGCGGTGGGCGCCCGGAGCGTCCGGAGCGCCGCAGCCGCCCGAGCGGCAAGCCGATGGCGTCGTACCGGCTGGAAGTCGGCCGCCGTCAGAAGGTGGAGCCGCGTCAGATCGTCGGCGCGCTGGCGAACGAGGGCGGCCTGAGCCGCGAGGACTTCGGCGCCATCCAGATCCTCCCGGCGTTCTCCCTGGTGGAGCTGCCGGCCGATCTGCCCGGTGACGTCCTGCAGCGCCTGGAGAGCACCCGCATCGGCGGCAAGCTCATCGAGCTGCGCCCCGACCGCCGCGGAGGCACCGTGCACCGCGACGATCGCGCTCCTCGCGCCGACCGCGACGACCGTCCCGCCCGCAAGCCGCGCCACAAGTAGCAGTCACAGAACGCAGAAAGGGCCACCCGATTCCGGGTGGCCCTTTCTACATGTCCGCAACGGCATACAGACCGTGGTGTTGGTTGTTAAATGCGAAATGGCCACCCGGTGGGTGGCCATTTCGTGAAAAGAAGTCCGGCGGTGTCCTACTCTCCCACAGGGTCCCCC